>CAJTSR010000021.1 GCA_910579035.1 uncultured Muribaculaceae bacterium
CGCTGCACCTCGCGCCCGAGGGCGTCGTGGTAGCGGGCCTCGAGGCGCGGGATGCCGTCGTCGCCGCAGTCGAGGCTGCCGGTGGGCAGGCCCCACGGCGAGCCGAGGCGCGACAGCGCGTAGCCGGCCTGAGGCACGAAGGCGAGGCCGTCGACGCCCGTGGCGAAGCCGTGGCCGTCGTAGTACCACGCGGACTTGATGCCGAAACCGGGCGGGTAGCTGCCCGAATAGTGCCAGTCGTTGGCACCGGGCGAGAAGTCGGCGCGGCAGCAGGCGAGGTGCGCCTCCAGCGAGGCCCCGGTCATCTCTGCAGTGCCGCGCACGGCGGCACGCCCCAGCCCGTCGTGGTAGTGCAGCAGCCACTGCCCGTCGCCCATCGCCGGCAGGCGCTCCGCCGCGAGGCGGCCGCCGGGGCTGTAGGCGTACTCGGAGGCGGCGCCGCCGGGCACGCGGGCGTACACCACGCGGTCGGCGCCGTCGTGGCGGTACTCGAAGGCGTGGTCGGCAAGGGCCTGCGCCCCGGCGTCATAGTCGCCGTCAGCGATCACCGGCGGCAGTATCCACCGCAGGCGCCCCCAGGGGTCGTAGACATAGCGGGTGTCCAGATAGTCGCCGGCGGAGCCCTCGCGCCGCAGCAGCGGGCGCCCCTCCCAGTCGGCGAACTCGTACACCTCGCGGCCGTCTTCGTCGACCGAGAGCGTCACCGACGCCATGCCCGCAGGCAGGGCGCCGCCGTGGCTTATGGCGCCCGAGGCGTCGGCCTCGAGCCGGGGGCAGGACCACGCCCCCGAGGCCTTGTTGACGCCGCGAGTGACGGTGGCGCGGCGCCCCGACTCCTTCCACGCCGCACCGGCCTTGAGCTCGGAGGTGCGCAGGCCGCGGGGCGACGCCTCGTAGCCGTAGTCGGTCCAGTCGGAGGCTGCGGCGGGACGCGACGGCGCCGGGCGCGACACCCGCGCCACGCGCCCCATGGCGTCGTACTCCGTGAACACGCTCGCGGAACCCGACGACGGCAGCCCCGACGGCGACGTGGCGCCCCCCTGGTGGTCGCGCCGCTCCACCGGGCGCCCGCGCCCGTCGTAATGGTCGGTGACGGTGTGCTTTCGCCCCGCCGCCGTCAGCCACCGCTCGGAGCGGGCATGGTTGGAGCCGTCGTGGCTCACGCGGTAGGAGTACGTGGCCGAGGTGCCCAGAGGCGTGGCCGACGACGACAGGCGCCCGGCCTCGTCGTAGGCGTAGGCCTCGGTGCTCCCCCACTCCGAGGTGAGCGACGCCACGCCCACCAGGGGACGGTACAGCGCCCGGGTGCACAGCCCCGACGCCGACGACTCCAGCGCCAGTCCCTCTGCGGCGCCCCGCGAGGCTGCCTGCCCGTGGCGCCGGACGGCCTCGGCGTAGGTGCTGCCGCGTATCTGCCACACGGGCAGCGTCGACCCGTAGCCCCACAGGAAGGCCGTCGGCACGCCGTCGCCGTCGGTGAGGCCCGCAAGCTGGCCAAGATCGTTGTAGAAATAACGGGGCGACACAAGAGTGTCGGCCATCCCCGTGTGCCACCGCCGCGTGCGCGCCGTGCGGAACAGGCGTCCCGACAGATGCTCGTACTCAGCCTCGGTCGTGGTGACGGCGGAGCCGCGGGTGGTGACCCCGCGCAGGGGCACCCCGACAGCGCCGGACGAAACCATCGCCGCCTCGACCCCGCCGCGCGACGCCTCGGGGTACGCCACCTCGACCGTGCGCGAGCGGTCGCCGCACGCCGTCGTGATCCTCTCCGGAAGCCCCGTGCCGCCCCGGTAGGCCGTGGACTGCACCGTCGTCATGCTGTCACCGTCGTGGTAGACCGTCGTCTCGGTCCGCACGAGCCGCTCGGCCTGCCCGACGATGCCGTACATGACCACCGAGTAGGGAAACCGCTCACCGTGATAGTCATACCCCAGATCGATATAGCCGTGATGCCCGCCGTCGAAATAACGGCCCCCGTCGAGGTCGGGCGACGCGGCCGACCCCGTGCCCATCTGTATCATGTCGCGCAGCACGTGGAACGACATCAGCGACACCGCCGGCGTGAGGCCGTAACGGTTGGCCGTCCGCGACACCTTCTCGTAGCCCGACCCCGCGCTGCGGTACACCGTGGTCTCGACAAGCTGCGGCCCGTTGCTGAACACCCTGTTCAGGGAGCCGATGGCGCGGCGCCCGAAATCGTTTATTATCAGGTTGTGACGCGGGTTTATGTCTGCAAATCGGTACTCCGTCTTGCCCTCTGAGTGCGTCTCGGTGACCCGCTCGTACCACAGCGGCACCTCCCCGATGTCGTACCGCATGTAGTCCGACACCGGCAGTATGCTCACAAGCCGCACGGGGCAGTAGTACTTGTCCGTAATGCTCACCCAGTTGCCCAGCGGCATCGCCGCGTCCTGCACGTTGACGAAGGTCGAGGCCGACGGCACGGCGCGCACCGTCGCCGGGGGGTACGAGTAGCGCACAACCTGCGGCGACGCGTCGCCGGGACCCTCCGACATCGTTATGCTTCGCACACGCAGCCCCCCGCCGAACGACAGCAGCGGGTCGTAATCGTGGCGTATGTTGGAGTCGTTCTCCGTCCGGACAGGCGCGAAACGGTGCGCCTCGTACTCGAACGCCGCCGTGGCGCCCGTCGGGTAGGTCACCGCGCGGAGCATGTCGGCATGCATCGCCTGCTCGTCGACCGAGCGGTCGGCATCGCCGAGGGGCGAGTGGTAGCGGTGGCGGTTGTCAGCGGCATGCGGCAGCAATGTGCGGAACGACAGCCGCGGCTCGAGCGACTGGTTGTCCCTGCCGTTGTAAAAGCCCCACCAGTCCTGCGCCTGAGGGTTGTGCACGCCCCCGGGGTGGTAGTCGAACGCGTAAGGGGCGCCCTCGCCCGTGTCAATGCCCGTCAGCACCGCGCGGCAGTAGCCCGTTTCCCTGTACGACAGCGACACCGAGCGGACCACCGACGTCCCCGACAGCACCCTGATATCAGTGTAAAAACACCTCTGCGGACCGCCGAGCCCGAACTCGACGCTGCCCCCCGGGAAATCTATGCCCCTGAGCAACAGCGACACACCGTCGGGATTGACGCGGCTCAGCACGCCGTCGGCAATGTCCGTGTTCTCGAAATCCGGATCGAAATTGTTGCCCCAGAACTGGTAAGGGTCGCGGTTGTCGATATACGAAGCCCCGCCTATGTAAGTCATCGTGAACGAGTTGTTCCCCGTCAGATCCCACCTGAAGCTTATGCAGCGCCCCGAGGCAAGGTCGATGCGGCGCAGCGCCCACCCCGTGCGGTTCTCATAAGGATCTATGCTCCCGTCGCAGGCATACTCGTACGGCGCCCCGAACACATAGCGCGTCCCGTCCGGCCCCGTCACCGTGATGCTGTCAAGGCGCGCGTCTGCCGCCACCGAGTACTCCCCGTCGCCCGTGCCAACAAACTCGTACGGGCTCTTTGTCGCGTCCAGCACCCGGGTGAGGGTCCGACACGGCAGCGCCAGCGTCACAATGTCGTGCTGGCAGTCAAGCCTCCGGCCCGTGTCGTGCGGATGCCGCATGTTGTTGGCCACGCACTCGTAAGCCGTGAGATAAGTCTCAACCGGCGGGAAGGAATAGCACGGCTCGTAGTGCTCGTCGGGCCGCCCCATGGCAGCCCCGCCGGGCACCAAGCCGCCGCAGCCGCCACGGTCGCCGCCGCCAGAGCGCGCCCAGCCCCGGAGGCACGCAGCCCCCGCCGCAAAACGACGCAACAGCACTTCAGACCCATAACTCTCCCGGGGCTTTGCGCCCCCTCCTCCCCCCAAATATACAACCACTATCCGAGGCGTGCAACAATTTATGTTTTAAAACATATAAAAAGCCAAAAATTCTTAACAAAACTCAAAAACGGGCCGCGTGTTAAATGAGCTAAAACGCGATATGAAAAATTTGCGCGAAAGCCTGCTTTTGGCTAACTTTGCAATTCAATATCAAAACATATTTTATCCTCATGGAAAAGATTCAAGTAAACGTAGGCGGCGCGTCCGCCTTTGTGAGCGCTTCGGGTATCGAAGCCCTTGTTCCAGACGGCAAGGCCGCCCTTGCAAAACTTACCGACGGCACCGGGCTCGGCAACGACTTTCTCGGCTGGGTAAAACTACCTACCGAAACAAGCGACGAGCTCCTTGACGACATCAATGCCACCGCATCACGCCTGTGCGAGCTTTGCGACGTGGTTGTGGCCATCGGCATAGGCGGCAGCTATCTCGGAGCAAAGGCCGTAATCGAGGCTCTCTCAAACTCGTTTGCATCATATATCCCCTCCAACACCCCCAAAGTGCTTTTCGCCGGACAGAACATAGGCGAAGACTACCTCTACGAGCTTAAAGAATACCTCCGCGACAAGAAATTCGGCATAATCGTGATATCCAAATCGGGTACCACCACCGAACCTGCAATAGCATTCCGCGTGCTCCGCGAACAGCTCGAAGCCCAGATGGGTCGCGAAGAAGCCAACAAGCGCATCGTGGCCGTGACCGACGAACACCGCGGCGCCCTGCGCACACTCGCCAACACCGAGGGCTATAAGACATATGTGATAGCCGACAACGTTGGCGGCCGATTCTCCGTCCTCACCCCGGTAGGCCTGCTGCCCATCGCCGTGGCCGGATTCGACATCAAGGCTCTTGTGGAAGGTGCGCGACAGATGGAAAAAGCCACCCTTTCGGGCAGCGACTCTTCCGCAATGACATATGCCATATACCGCAACGCCCTCTACCGCTCCGGAAAGAAGATAGAGATTCTGGTAAACTACAACCCCAAGCTCCATTTCTTCGGCGAATGGTGGAAGCAGCTTTACGGCGAAAGCGAGGGCAAAGACCACAAAGGAATATACCCTGCCGCTGTCGACAACACCACAGACCTCCACTCTATGGGACAGTGGATTCAGGAAGGCGAGCGCATAATTTTTGAAACAGTAATCTCTGTGGCAAAAGCCGACAACGAACTTCGCATACCCTTTGAAGAATCGAACCTCGACGGCCTTAACTACATAGCCGGAAAGCGCGTCGACGAAGTAAACAAAATGGCCGAACTCGGCACACGCATCGCCCATATCGACGGCGGCGTACCCAATTTGCAGGTAGTGATGCCTGCCATAACGGAGCAATCCCTCGGACAGCTCATTTACTTCTTTGAGGCAGCCTGCGGCATCAGCGGCTACATACTCGATGTAAACCCCTTCAACCAGCCCGGCGTGGAAGCATACAAACGCAATATGTTCGCACTCCTCGAAAAGCCCGGCTACGAAGAAGAAACAGCCGCAATCAAGGCTAAAATCTGACACTTTGCAAGCAAGTTTGGGTCCGATAGGTGTATTCGACTCCGGCTTCGGAGGACTGACCATTCTCAAAGAGCTACGCCGCGCGCTTCCCGACGCAGACTATCTATATCTGGGAGATAACGCCCGCGCTCCGTATGGCACACGCTCGTTCCGCTTGGTCTACGAGTTCACACTTCAGGCTGTGCAGAAACTTTTCGAGCAAGGCTGCCACCTCGTAATCCTTGCCTGCAACACAGCCTCGGCAAAGGCTCTGCGCAGCATACAGCAGCGCGACCTGCCCCTTATCGACCCCACCCGCCGGGTACTCGGCGTAATCCGACCTACCGTAGAGGCCGTCGGCTCCCGCACACACAGCGGAGCCGTCGGCCTTTTCGCCACTCCGGGCACCGTTGCGTCCGGCTCATATGAAATCGAAATCGACAAACACTCGCCGGGAACCCGGGTATATACCCACGCATGCCCTATGTGGGTGCCACTTGTCGAAAACCTCGAGGCAGACGACCCCGGGGCGGATTATTTTGTAAAAAAGGACATCGACGCCCTGTTCGGCAAAAATCCCGACATAGACACTCTCATACTCGGATGCACCCACTACCCCATCCTACTTCCCAAGATACGGCAGTACGTACCCGCCGGAGTCGAAATACTGTCGCAGGGCGAGATAGTGGCAGCATCTCTGCTCGACTATCTTGAGCGTCATCCCGAAATCAACGAGCGCATAAGCCGCGGAGGCACTGCGACGTACCTCACCACGGAAACGGCCGACAAATTCAACCATCTCGCCTCGGCTTTTATGGGAACGGCCGTCGAGGCCGACACAATAAGGCTCTAACCGCAAACACACCCCGACAGCAATGAGATTGGTAATACAACGCGTCACAGAAGCCTCAGTGACAATCGACGGCAAAAAAGTATCCGAAATCGGCCGCGGTCTGCTCGTACTCGTAGGCGTTGAGCATGGCGACACTGCCGACGATATGAAATGGCTTGCAGCCAAAACAGCCTCTCTGCGCATATTCAACGACGAAAAAGGGGTAATGAACCGCTCTGTCACCGACATTGGAGGTAACATACTTGCCGTGAGCCAGTTTACACTGACGGCATCGACCAAGAAAGGCAACCGCCCGAGCTACATACGGGCTGCCGGACACGATTTGGCCGTGCCTCTCTACGAAGCGTACTGCAGCGAGGTTGAGTCGATTACAGACTGCCCTGTAGCGCGCGGAGTATTTGGCGCCGATATGGCTGTGGCCTTGGTCAATGACGGTCCTGTGACCATCATAATCGACTCAAAGCTGCGGGAATAGCCGACTATGGACGCGCGCAACAAATTCAACACATACATGGAGAGCCCGCCGATTAGCTACTGGCGGGACTTATGCCTGCAAGAAGGCACGCTGCGCCACTATGACAAAGGCGAGAACTTTGTTTCTGTCGGCACCGTTGGCCGGTATATCGGCTTAATCAAAACCGGCACGCTGAAATATGTGGCTTTCAGCGAAGATGGTTCGGAGCATGTGGTCGGGCTTGAATTTGCCGATGAATTTGTAGCCGATTATCCTTTTTCACTACGTGGCCAAAAAGCGAGGATTTCCATCGTTGCCGAAACGCCATGCGATATTTATTGCCTTTCGACTGCCGCCCTAAGCGAACGGCTTAAAAACGACCCCGACTTCAGGGAGATCGTGACCATAAGCACCGAAGCCGTGTTTTCCACTGCTTATGACCGATATATCGACTTACACACCAAAACGCCCAAGGAACGATATAACATCCTGATTTCGCAGCACCCTGAACTATTTTTACTTTTTCCGCTCAAAGACATAGCCTCTTTCCTGAACATCACTCCGACACATCTCAGCCGCTTACGGAAAAATCGCTGAGCCACGACTCACTTTTCAACATTTGTTGAGGACATTGATGCAGCTACTCCATATCTTTGTGCATCAATCATATCTAAGGTAACTATACGACAAAAATGTTGGGGCGAATTTAGTAATCCTCATTATCATGCTTTTAAATATGAGCAATCTTTTCGTCAACCTGTAAAGAATAGCTTTCCTCTATGCCAAGGACTGAACCGAGGATTACGTAATAAAATAACAGCTTATCATACAGCGCAGAAGCCTCGACGTTGATGTCGAGGCTTTTGCTTTGAAACATCGTCCGTTATACTTCCAAGAACTCTGATAGATATTACAGAGATATTACATTCCGCTATTTTTAATTGATAAATTTGCGGAGATAAATAATTATACTTAACTTTGCACTATCAAAACACCTGCTGAGCTTAGGCCATCGATTATTTACATGTCAAATCAATAAAGAGAATCTAAGCTAAGGCATACCGCGAAAGCCAACGTCGAGATGACAGTAGGACTGCGTGTAGAGAGGTGTTGCACAGTAGGTAAGTATGATATAATCTCTACATCAGATGCAAATAGTCATCTGAACTTGAATCTGAAATGCCTAATGGCTTAGGTCCTCATCTCGTTGCCGAAACGAGTTAAGGACTTTTTTTTTGCCCATACTCTCCAAAAATTGTACTTTTGTAGTAAATAACAGAAACATGGTGTTTAACATGCCAAAGCATTTCATACGCGCCTTGATGGCGCTTTTCATCATAATATTACCGGCTGAAAAAGCCACCGCTATCGATAGCGCCACAAAGGCCGGCATCATCGACAGCCTTAAGCACACGCTTGCAACAGCAGTGACACCCGCCGACAGCATATCCAATCTATATGCCATATTCGACCTCTGCTACGGTACTAAAAGAGAGCCTCTTGCCCGGCAGATATACGGCCTCGCCAAGAAAGACGGCGACCAAAGGGTGTGCCTCGACATACTCAGGCACATAGCCAACATAAACTGGCGCAACGACTCCGTGCTCGACTATGTGCATTCCGAGCTTGCCCGGATGCCGCAATCCCCGGAGTTAAACAGCTCGAAACTGTTTGTCAGCATGCTCAAAACCGACAATTTCTTCTTATCTGAAAGCAGCGACAAGCAGACGGAAAAATTAAAAGAATTTGTGCGTCACTATACCACCAACCCACCCGAAAACACCTACGAACGCGCCGACCTTCTCTATGCCCTATGCCGCTACCTGAGCGTGGAAACAAGGGGCGAGCTACTCGAAGACTACATCGACAAGCTCGACAAACTTGTCGAAGAAGTCAAACTCCCCGTAGGCGCCGTGCGACGCATGGTCTACAACAGAGCCGCGCCCATATTTTATGAAAACGAAAACTACCCACGGGCTCTCGAAATGGACCGAAAACTCCTCAAAGCCATCGACAGCCTTGAGATTTATTACGCAGAGCAAGGCCGCCAGTTCCACAACGCCCCCACTTTCCGATATGTGTGCTACCGAAGAATGCTCGGTTCGTACTCCAAACTCTCCCGCGACCAAATCGAAGAATACTACGGCAAAATAAACGTCCTTGCCAAGGAACACCCAAACATCGCATACGACCTGGAGAATTTTGAGCGGGCAAAAATGTACTATGCCATGGCTACGAACAACTATTCGGAGGCCATCAAAATCATAAAAAGGCAAATCGACAACCAAGTCCACGCCCCATACCGACTCCAGCTTCTTAAAATGCTGAAAAAAGCCGCCAAGGAAACAGGCGACAACACCACCCTGCTCGAAGCCTCCGACAAACTCGCCGACGAACTGCAGAAAAAACTCGAACGCACAAGCGAAGAACGCTCCAGAGAGTTGAAACTGCTTTACGACATGAGCGAGCTACGACAGGAAAATACCACATACGAGCTCGAACGCCACCAAACCGAAATCCGCACCAAAAGCTGGGTCATAGGCATAGGCATAGCTGTGATGGCCATACTGGCTACTCTCGTAGTGCTTCTGGCGAAGCAGAACAAAAACAACAAACTGTTGACAGCAAGCCTCAAAACCTCCAACGACAACCTGCGCGAAGAACGCGACGGACTACGGGCCGCGCGCGAAGAACTAATCGTGCTACGCGACCAGGCGAAGAGCGCCGACCGACAAAAGACCGAATTTATAAACAACATGAGCCACGAGGTAAAGACTCCTCTGGCCGCCATTGCCGAATACTCACAACTGATAGCCGACTGCATACCCGAAAAGCAGAACGCCTACCTGAACAGATTCGCATCAATCATACGCCTGAATGTAAGGCTTGTGATGCGGCTTGTGAACGACGTGCTCGACATAGCCTCTCTCGAACACGGCAGTCTGTCGCTCGAAAAACGCCCTGTGGCCATATCCACCATATGCGAGCTTGCCATAAACAACGTGTTTGAAAACGGCAAGCCCGACAAAGAGGGCTTGATGCTAATATTCAACCCCTCAGGCAAGGAAGACCACATAGTCGACATCGACGGACAACGCGTGGCCCAGATACTGATCAACCTGCTCAAAAACGCGGAAAAATTTACCGATGCCGGCACTATAACTTTCGACTACGATTACGACGAAACCGCAGGCAAACTGTCGTTCAGCGTGGCGGATACCGGCATCGGCATACCCAAAGGCAAGGAAGACACCATATTCAGCCGTTTTCGCCAGCTCGATATCAGCAGCCCCGGCTGCGGACTCGGCCTGTATATATCAAGGCTTCTCGCCACACTTATGAAAGGCTCTGTGACGGTCGACACCCGGTACCGCGGAGGCGCCCGCTTCGTGCTTCAAATACCGATAAAGTAACAAGCCGATGCGCATACGTAATCTCGCCATAGCATGTGGCGCCGCCTCGATGCTGGCGGCACTGTCGGCATGCAGCAGCACCAAGCACGTTCCGCAGGGCGAATACCTTCTGGACAAAGTAAGCATAAGCATCGACAACGACACAACGGATATCCGCACAGAAGAGCTGACAAACTTCCTCCGGCAGACGCCAAACCACAAAGTTCTCGGATTCGCAAAGTTGCAGCTGGCAACCTACAGCCTGTCCGGCGCCGACACAACCAAATGGTACAACCGGTGGCTGCGACGGGTAGGACAGGCGCCCGTGCTCTACGACCACTCGCTTACCGACGCCTCGCGCCGACAACTCGAACAGGCCCTTATCAATAAAGGCTACCTCGAAGCCGAAGTAAACGCTGACACCATAGCCAACCCGGCGAAAAAACGCATGGAAGTGCGTTACCTCATCACACCCGGCAGTCCCCACCGCATTGGCACGCTCGACTACAACATAGCCGACCCGGCCGTGAGGCATATCATAATGGCAGACACTTCCAAAGCCGAAATACACCCGGGCATGCTGCTCGACCGCACCGCTCTCGACAACGAGCGGGCACGCATAGCAACCATACTGCGGAATGCCGGATATTTCGAGTTCAACCGCGAATACATAAACTACACTGCCGACACCGTGGCAGGCAGCAAAGCCGTAGGGCTCACGCTCAACCTGCATTCGCCCTACGAACGCGCCACATCAGCCGAAAACAGCAGCAGCGGCACACGCTCGGCTCTCGGTGCCTTGGCCGACAGCCTCCTGCGGGTCAACGGCCACCATCACCGCTATGAAATAAACCGGGTGATATTCGTTGTCGACGGCGACGCGAGCGCTGAAAAGCCAAACCGAACCGACACAATCGAATACAAAGGAAAGACATTCATATTCGGCTCCGACAAATACCTGCAGCCCAAGCTGCTTGACGAAATGTGCTATATCGACAGCGGAAAGCCATACAGCGCGCGCTCGGTAGAACGTACCTACGAGGCTCTCGGACGTCTTAGCATCGTGAAGTTCATAAACATAGAGATGGCCGCAGCCGGACGGCGCGACGGCACAGGGCTGCTCGACGCATACATATACCTTTCACGAAACAAAAAACAGAGCGTTGCCGTGGAAGTGGAAGGCACAAACTCCGAGGGCGACCTCGGTTTCGGTGTCGGTCTTACCTACCAGCACCGCAATCTCGCCCGTGGCTCCGAAACACTCACTGCAAAATTCCGCGCATCATACGAAAGTCTTTCGGGCAACTTCGATGGCCTTGTCAACAACCGATACACCGAATATGCCTCGGAAGTAGGCATAACATTCCCGAAGTTTGAATGCCCCTTCCTATCCAAAAGCCTTAAACAGCGCTTTTTGGCATCAACCGAATTTGCCTTGTCGTTCAACTATCAGGAACGCCCCGAGTACACCCGCATCATAGCCGGGGCGGCGTGGAAATGGAAATGGCAGCAACAGCGCTACGACATGCAGCGCCGCCACACCTTCGACCTTATCGACATCAACTATGTGAGGCTGCCCCACTCCACCATCGATTTCATCGACCAGATAGCGCCTTCCAACCCTCTGCTGAGGTACAGCTATGAGGACCACTTCATAATGCGGCTCGGCTACACCTACCGCCAGACAAACCGTCGCATAGCAAACGCCACCACAAACGCCTTTGCCACACAGCCGTATATCACCAGCATGCGAGTATCGGCCGAAACAGCGGGCAACCTGCTGTACGGCATATCGAACCTCGTGGGGCAGAAACGCTCCGACGGTGTGTACAAAGTGCTCGGTATACAGTACGCGCAGTATGTGAAAGGCGAATTCGACTATACCTATACCCGCAACTTCAACTCACGCAACGCCATATCGCTCCACGGAGGATTCGGCATAGCATTCCCCTACGGAAACTCGTCGATGGTGCCGTTTGAAAAACGATTCTATGCCGGAGGCGCCAACGGGGTGCGCGGCTGGGGTGTGCGCACGCTCGGGCCCGGAGCATACGACGCCCGCAACTCCGTGACCGACTTCATAAACCAATGCGGCGACATCCGGCTCGACCTAAGCGTCGAATACCGTGCCAAACTTTTCTGGGTATTTGAAGGAGCCGTATTCATCGATGCCGGAAACATATGGACAATCCGCAACTACGAGAACCAGCCGGGCGGCGTATTCAAGTTCGATAAATTCTACAAGCAGATAGCCGCTGCCTACGGCGTAGGCCTGAGAATGGACTTCACATATTTCCTGCTGCGTTTCGACCTCGGAATAAAGGCGCATAATCCAGCCAAAGGACAAGAAGCATGGCCTCTGCTACACCCCAAATGGAGCCGCGACTTCAACTTCCACTTCGCCGTCGGCTACCCGTTCTAATCATTTGAAATACTCTTGTACAGCTCATAGAAACGCTTGCGTGAACCGAATACCGTAAGTATGTCGCCCGCCTGCACCACCGCTTCACCCGAGGAGGTATCTACGAGTTCGTAAGCCGGACGGGATATTCCGAGCACGTTTCGCCTTATCACAGGCCGCGTCACAGCCACGAGGCCAAGGCCGTAATCCTTTTCAAGATTGAGAGAGGCATAACTCATGCCCTCGAAAAAACGCGGCACGGCAAATTTCACCACAGCGTTATCCTCGTCGATGGCAAGGGTTTCTATCCTTGTGCCAAGCTCCATCTCGCGGGCAAGATCCGAAGCAGCGCGCTGCTCCGGCGTTATTATGCGGTCAAGTTCAAGACTCTCCAGAATCGACTCGTGCAGTTTGTCTATCGCGCGTGCATAGATATGCTCCACACCGGCCTTTTTAAGCAGGGCGACCGTCTTGATGCTTGCTCCGAAATTCTCCCCTATGGCCACAATCACCAGATCGACATTCTTCAGCGGAAGAACCGCAAGCGCAGACTCGTCGGTAGAGTCTATCACATACACCGTCGATATATAATCTTTCACGGCTTCCACATTGGCCCGGCGCAAATCCACGCCTATCACTTCGTGGCCCATATCGGTAAGGTCGCGGGCAAGGTTTCCGCCATATATGCCAAGTCCTATTATAAGATATTTCATAGTCAAGAACAACTTTATCAGTTAATTATGATATTATCATCGGGCAGATAAGGCGATGTGTCGGGCTTGCCCGAAGCAAAACCGCACAACACGGATATTATGCCCACACGCCCCAGGAACATAGCCGTGGCAAGCACCATTTTCGACACTCCGCCAAGCTCCGGTGTGACTCCGAGCGACAATCCGACCGTCGTGATGGCCGAAAAACATTCAAATATCACCGCGCCCATCGGAAGCTCGGGCTGCAGCGTCATTATCACCACTGAATAAAGCAACACAGCAAAAATCGACAGGCTTACAACCGCGTTTGCCCTCCTTATTGAAGGAAGCGATATATTGCGGCCGAAAGCTGTCACACCCTTGTGACCCGATATAACCGAACGCAGATTGAAAACCACCGCCATAAAGGCATTCACCTTTATACCGCCGCCCATCGACTGCGACGAGCAGCCAACCCACATAAGGAACATCATAATTAGGAAAAATGTGTGGCTGAACGATGTTATCGAGAACGTTCCGAATCCGGCCGTTCTCGGAGTGGCCGAATTAAAAAGCGATAGCACTATCTTCTTATCCAGCGGCATGCCTGCAAGCACGCCGTTGTATTCCAGCATAAAAAATGCCACGGCGCCGCCGACAAACAATATGGCCGTGGCTGCAAGCACGAGCTTGGTGTTCAAATCATATATGTGCATCCGGCGTCCCGACAGTCGGTGTCCGGCAAGCTTCAGCCGTATGCGCCGGACATTCTCCGACAATATATCCTTAAAATTCACAAGATTGGGAAAACCAATACCGCCCGCGAGTATCAGAAGCGTCATAACGATATAGAAAGCGCCAGACTGCGCCATCAGCGCCGGCGAAGCAAGGCCGTCGGGCAAGGTCGTAAACCCTCCGTTGCAAAATCCCGACACAGAATGGAAGCAGGAAAAGAATATCCGCTCCGCGTCCGAAGCCAGAAAATCGTCAGGAAGACTGAAATACAGGGCTGCGGCCCCGATTATCTCTACTGTGACAGTGAATGCCAATATGTACAATATCACCGGCACGAGCGCGCCCATACTCTTGGAGTAAATAAAATCGCGTATCAGCAACTGGTTGTATATGCTTGGACTTCCACTGAAAAATATCGAGAAAAAACTTGTGAACGTAAGCACGCCGAGGGCACCGATCTGCAGCAACACGGCTATCACGAGCCAACCCAGAGGCGTATAGGCCGTGGCTACGTCGACAGTGCACAGCCCGGTCATGCTCACGGCGCTCGCAGCCATAAAGAGCGAGTCGACATAGCTCACCGGGTAATTGGTGCACCGCGGCATGGCGAGCACAAACGAACCGATAAAGATAAAAAACAGAAAGCTTACCGACAAAATCAAGGACGGATTGGTGCGGCGTGCCAACGCGCGCATCACACCGTAGCTCAGCTCCGCCACCGAATAGAGCGCCAGCACAAAATACAGAAAATAGCGGCTGCGGAAAAAATGAATGCCCGCCGCTGACCCGTCGGTATAAGGCCACAAAAGAGGAATGAGAGTGAAAAGCATCAGAACATCGGCAACACGCTTCACCGCGTGGCTGTGGCGCCAAGTGTGGCGGAAGCGCAAGCACCAGTTGAACAATATCGCGGCTATAAACGTCACCTGCGCCCCGGCAAGAACCTTGCGCAGCACGCTGCGGCTTACCGACCCGCTGTCGAAACCGCCGTATATGAGCAAGCCCGCTACTGCGGCGAGAGCGGCAACAAACACGAGTACCGACATAACAGTACCCGCCCCGGCAACAGCCCTGCCGAAACGGACACCAAAGCGAAACCACTCCCCGGGCAATGTTCGCCTCCGGCGGTTCCAGCGACGGCGCAGTTTGTCAATCAATCCCTCGTTCATACCTATGATAACAAACAAAGTCCTTTTTTGGTCGCATCGTCTGCACATAATCAGCGCCATTTCAAACAATGACGAATTTAATACATTTTTTGAACGAATAGGCGTATGCCGGACTATGCCCGAACCAATGATTTTATGTAAATTTGAACTCAGAAAAACCAATCTACAGATATCATGGCAAACAAGCTCATCGCCGCCATCGGAATATGCCTTCTGACAGCGACAGCCACTTTCGCGCAGACTGCGCCAGCGGCCGTCAACGGAGAGATATGGCTCGACACCGACGGCAACCCCATCAACGCCCACGGAGGCGGAATACTCTACCACAACGGCCGATACTACTGGTACGGCGAATATAAGAAAGGAAAGACAGTGCTGCCCGACTGGGCCACTTGGGAATGCTACCGCACCGACGTGACCGGTGTGGGATGCTACTCGTCGCCCGATATGAAAGAATGGAAGTTCGAGGGCATAGTTCTTCCGGCTGAACCCGACGATCCCGACAGCGACCTGCACCCGAGCAAGGTGCTCGAACGCCCGAAAGTGGTTTATAATCCCAAGACTGGCAAATTCGTGATGTGGGCACACGTGGAAAGCGCCGACTACAGCAAGGCTGCCGCCGGCGTGGCCGTGGCCGACACTCCTACCGGACCGTTCAAATACCTTGGCTCTTTCAGGCCCAACAACGCCATGAGCCGCGACCAGACAGTGTTTGTCGACGACGACGGCCGCGCATACCACGTCTATTCCTCCGAAGGCAACGCCACCATGTACATATCGGAGCTTACCGACGACTACCTGAGGCCGACCGGGCGCTATACCCGCAATTTCATAAACCAAGGACGCGAAGCTCCGGCTGTGTTCAAGCACGACGGCAAGTATTACATACTATCGTCGGGCTGCACCGGCTGGGACCCGAACGCGGCACAAATAGCTGTGGCCGACTCGATGTTCGGCAAATGGACTGTTCTCGGAAACCCGTGCACAGGGCCGGATGCCGACAAGACATTCTACGGCCAAAGCACATACGTGCAGCCCGTACACGGCAAGAAAGACCTCTACGTGGCTATGTTTGACCGTTGGAACAAAACCGACCTCCCCGACTCCAGGTACGTATGGCTGCCTGTCGACTTCAGCAGCGGCAAGCCGTCAATAGCGTGGAACAACGAGTGGAACCCCGACAAATCTGCCGACCAGCCACGCTTCGAGGCAGGCGACGGCACCTTCCTGCTCAACGGCAAGCCCCATGTTGTGAAAGCGGCAGAGCTGCACTATCCCCGCATTCCGCGCCAGTACTGGGATCAGCGCATAAAGCTTTGCAAGGCTCTCGGCATGAACACCGTATGCCTCTATGTGTTTTGGAACGCCCACGAACCCCGACCCGACCAGTTCGACTTTTCGGGACAGAACGACCTGCGCGCATTCGTGGAGCTGTGCAAAGACAACGGACTCAACGTTATACTTCGCCCCGGCCCCTATGTGTGCGCCGAGTGGGAAATGGGCGGCCTGCCTTGGTGGCTGCTGAAAAAGAAGGACATACGCCTCCGCGAATCCGACCCCTACTTCCTCGAGCGCGTGGATAAATTCCAGCAGGCAGTAGCCAAGGAGGTGGAAGGACTCACCGTGGCCGACGGCGGCCCCATAATCATGGTGCAGGTAGAAAACGAATACGGCAGCTACGGCGAAGACAAGGAATATGTAGGACAGATACGCGACATGCTACGCCGCAACTTCGGCGATGTGACTCTGTTCCAGTGCGACTGGTCGTCGAATTTCACCCTCAACGGTCTTCCCGACCTCGTATGGACTATGAATTTCGGCACAGGAGCCAATATCGACCAGCAGTTCGAACTTCTCAAGAAACTGCGCCCGCAGAGCCCGCTTATGTGCTCGGAGTTCTGGAGCGGATGGTTCGACAAATGGGGCGCCAACCACGAAACACGCCCTGCCGACGATATGATTGCCGGTATCGACGAAATGCTGTCTAAAGGCATATCGTTCAGCCTCTATATGACCCACGGCGGCACCAACTGGGGACACTGGGCCGGCGCCAACTCGCCGGGATTCGCCCCCGACGTCACCTCCTACGACTACGACGCTCCTATCAGCGAATCGGGCCGCACCACTCCCAAGTACGACGCATTGCGCAAAACACTCGCCAAGTATGCCGACGGCAAGCTTCCCGCTGTGCCAAAGCAGTATCCCACGACGTCTGTGGCTCCTTTCACTCTTACCAAGGCAGCACCGCTGTTCGCCAACCTTCCTGAGCCGAAAACCGACGAAGATATCCGCACGATGGAAGAATACGACCAAGGTTTCGGAAGCATACTCTACCGCACACAGTTGCCTCGCTTGGCATCGCCGTCGCTGCTTACGGTTGACGAAGCGCACGACTACGCCCAGATATTCCTCGACGACAAGTACATAGGCACTCTCGACAGACGCCTTGGCGAGAAAGAACTCGAACTGCCGGCATGCCCCGAGGGCGGTACGCTCGACATTCTCGTCGAAGCCATGGGCCGCATCAATTTCGGCCGTGCCATAAAGGACTTCAAAGGAATCACCGACAAGGTGACAATCAGCACCGAAATCGACGGACGAAGCTTCACCCACGAACTCAAAGGCTGGCAGGTATATAACCTTCCCGACGAACTCGCATTCTACGAGAATATGTCGTTCGAGCCTTTCGACGGCAAAGCGGGAGGTCCCGGCGTGTACAAGGGCACATTCAATGTCAAGAAACCGGCCGACACATTCCTTGACTTCTCCACATGGGGCAAAGGCCTTGTGTACGTCAACGGTTATCCCTTAGGCCGTATATGGAGCATCGGCCCGCAGCAGACACTCTATATGCCCGGCTGCTGGCTGCGCAAGGGCGAAAACGAAATAGTGGTATTCGACATCGTAGGACCGAAAGAAACACGCGTGGAAGGTCTTCGCGAACCGCTGCTCGACAATCTCGCCATGCCCAAACCACTGACACACCGCGAGGAAGGACAAACGCTCAATCTCGAAGGATTCACACCGGTGTTTGAGGGCTCCTTTGAAGGCGGAAACGGCTGGAAGCAGCTCGATTTTGGAAAAATCGCCAAAGGCCGATACGTCTGCATCGAAGCTCTCGACGCAGCCGACGGCGGCGACCGGGCCTGCACTGCCGAGCTGTACCTCCTCGACGCCAAGGGCGAGCGCCTTGTGCGCGAAGCTTGGACGGCAGTATACGCCGACAGCGAGGACGTGGCTACGGGCAACCGCTCGGCCGACAAAGCTTTCGACCTTCAGGAATCGACATACTGGGGCACTGTCGAAGGTGTCAAATTCCCGCATCACCTCGTGCTCGACCTCGGCGGCAAACGCACATTGTCGGCCATCCAATATCTTCCGCGAATGGAAACCGGAGCACCCGGCTCTATCGGTCGCTTCCGCATGTACGTGAGCGACACCCCGTTCCCGATGTAATCCGGCTATAAACACGAAAAACCGACGGAGAACGCCCTCGCCAAGGCGCGTCCTCCGTCGGTTTTTTATACAGCCGTATGACTGCTAAATATTGAATCTATATCTTGAATCTGAATCCGAACTGGAACAGACCCTGCGCTCCAAAGCCGGCTTCTCCAAACATTGCCACAGAGCGTGTAAGGTCAACCTGAGCACCGATAGGAACTATCTGGTACGCGCAGTACGTCTTGGTGTAATTGTCGTGTCCGTGAGGCTGCATATAGGAAAATTCCACGCCAAGACCCAGTTTGGCATACAGCTTGACGATGCTGTTGCCGTAATACTGGTAGCGGCCGTTGAACATCACGGCATGGTAGGCGATGTGCGACGCGTCCGGCCCCTTGGTAGAAGTACTCGAGAAGGTATAGGACGGACCGATCCAGATCTTGGGATGCACCTTGAAATTGAGGGCGCCCGTAAGCGAGCCCCACGCGGTATTCACGCCGTGCCAGCCGTCGTGCATATTGGTGGCGTCCATCTGTGTGTAGGCACCATACGAAACCTGAACCTCGGCTTTCTGAGCATTGGCTCCCATCACTGCGGCAGCAGCCACAATAACTGCGAATAGTTTTTTCAGCATATCGATATTCGTTTTTTAATGATTGAAACGTATGCCATAAAAACACCGCGCGGACGAAATTGTTCGTCCACGCGGAAAAAAAACGATTCGAGAAATTAAAATTTTCTGCAAGTAATGGTGGCTTCGTCGTTCTGCAACACCAAGCGGTCGCGTTTGAGTTCCCTTATGTCAAACACTACCTCCGAGCCCGATATGCCCCAACGCCTCAGATCACCGTCCTTGCTGTACGGAAACTGCATCGACAAGGTTGAGGCGTCTTTGTCGTACTGCATATTGCCGGGGGCAGAGCTTGCCCCCACAGCAGTAAGGTTTACCGTGTGGAAATTAATGCAATAATATGTCTGAGCAGGCTTTTCCACGACGCCATCTGCAAGCTCTATCTCCATTATCTGCCACTGCCCGTCGAGGTCGCCGTTGATATAGCGGTGGTTGAAGCAGCCGGTAAGAGCCAAGGCCACGAATGCCATTATGCTGATTATAAACCCCTTCATAGTATACCTGTTTTACGAAGTGTAACCATTCCACCCCAGCTGCGGCCAAGAAGACCTCCCATATCCGCTGCCACAGCCCCGCTGAGGCTCCAGCCCTTGAAGCGTTCAAGCCGCAGGGTAAGCTCAAGCATCGCGTTTATGTTGCGCTGCACCTCCGGAAGCGGGCCGCCATACGTTCCCCATGTGCGGCTATACGAGAAAAGCCCGCGATAACCCAGACACGGCAATGGCTGTCCTTCCAAGCCTATATGATGGCCTATAAGGCGGTTGGCTCTGAAATTTATTATATGGCTGGCATTGTATATGGGCGATATGACAAGCGGATTGCCTATGCCCATACCCCAATGCTGCCAACCGGTGTATATGCCGTGATTATAGTAATTGTCGCGGCCGCTCACCTGCTCGGGAATCTCGGGAGTGTGGTCCCAGTACACCGGGCCGGACTGGTCTTTTGTGCCAAGGTACTCATATACCACCTTGCTCACAAACGGGTTTTCGGGCAGCCCCAGCTCCAAACCTACCAGACAGTCTTTCCATGCGAAGTCGAGAAACATCATAGAGTGATCCTCGAAATAATGCTCGTAGTACACCGCCGGACGCCAGCCACCGGGAGCATGCCACTCAAGCCGCGCCGACCACTGCCCCAGATGATTGCCATAGATATTGGACTGTTCGCCTGCCGGCGTGCTCGAATCGCCCCCTGAAGGCACGAACACTCTTATAAAGTCTTTGAGCGACGAAGGCATTCTGATAATGCGCTCGCCCGCTATACTCCGGCCGCCGAACTGAGCCGCCATTTCAAAGCCGACCTCAAGCTGCACAGGAAATTTGTCGAGATTTCCCACACGGGCAAAACCGCCCTTGGAGTGAAACAGCACATCTTCGGAGCGCTTGCTGCCCGGTGCCGCCCAGTCGCGCTGCCAGCGGTCGTCGGTAAACATACCGTAGGATATATATCCCTTAAGGCCGAGCCAGCCGCCAAGGCCGGGTATCACTATGTAATCCGGTGTTTCGAGGCGTACTTCGGGTATGGGGCGCGCATTGGTCGAAAACAGGAGGTCGCCGCTGCTGAGCCTGCGGTCAAGCATAAACGGTTCTCGCTCCTTGCTGCCTATCGACAGTGTGAACTTGCGGTAGCGCACCTCGCCGTAGAGCTGCTGTATGATAAACGACGAGCTGTAATTATAAGCGGCTGCAAGATCGACGCCCGCACCCCAGCCCCAGTGGCTCGCAGAGTCGGCATCGATGGAGCGGAAGACTCCGGCACGGAAATAACCATTGTTTTTCTTTACCGACGACAAACCGTAGTGGTTGCTCACAAGCCAGAACGGCGTATTCTCGCCACTGCTGAAAGACGGTTGAGCTTCAGTGGAATAATGAAGGCCATCGAGGGCTGATGCACAGAAAACCGTCGATAAGAGAAAGGCCTTGAAGAGTAATAATTTACGCAAAGATATTACAGATATAGGTTTTTACAACACAAAATTAGGCATTTGCCAACAAAGAAACAAGCCGCCAACAAGAAAAGTTGACAGCTTGCTTTCCTATCAGTTTGATTTTCATACGCTCTGTCCCCGGCCTTTGCCTTTGAGGTAGTCGGAGGGGTTGACACCGAATTCCTCCTTGAAGCATTGCCTGAAGTTGCCGGGAGAACTGATGCCCACCATATAGGATATTTCCGACACGGTATAGCGGCCCGTTTCGAGCAAGCGACCCGCCTCGCGGGCCCGGCACTTGCGTATCAGGCTGTTGACAGTAAGCCCTGTCACAGCCTTCACCTTGCGGTACAGCGTGGAGTGGCTCATTGCCATCTCACGGGCAATATACTGCACATCGAGCTCGGCACTGTCCATATTGGCGGTGATAATGCCCTTCACTTTTTCGATAAATTCGGCATCGGCCTCGCTCATTGTCGACACAATCGGCGGCCTTGGCCTGCCGTACCGGCGGCCTTGGCCTGCCGTACCGGCGGTTTCCGGGACAGCTTGGGCTGTCCCGGAAACCGCCTTCGCCGCAAGCCTGTGGCGGGTATCGAGAATATTGTGTATGCGCGAATTCAGGAGGGTGGAGCTGAACGGCTTGGATATGAACGAGTCTGCACCTGCCTCATAGGCTTCCACACGCGCTTCCGAGGCAGTTTTGGCAGTAATCACCACCAACGGTATGAAGGATGTTTCTTCGTCGGCTTTCAGTGCCTTGGCCATGGCTATACCGTCCATCTCGGGCATCATTATATCGCTGATAATCATGTCGGGCTGCAGACGGCGCGCTTTTTCAAGGCCCTCGGCCCCGTTATAAGCAGGAACCACGGTATACCTGTCGGAAAGCACCTCGCTTATGTAGTTGATAATATCCACATTGTCTTCAACCACGAGTATCGACGGTTTAGCCTCATGCTCGGCCTCAACCGCAACGTCATGAGTGTCGGCAAGCTCGGCCACAGGCAATGCCGACTCCTCTCGCCGCGAAGCCTCGGGGTAGCAGTTTTCGGAGTGTATCCTGAAACGGAACACTGAGCCACGGTGCGGCTCGCTGTCTACGAATATCTCGCCGTGGTGCAGCTTCACAAGGTTGTACACCAAGGCAAGGCCTATGCCCGTTCCGAGGCACGATTCGGCATTATGGTTTCGGTAATAGCGGTCAAAAATATGGTCGAGGGTTTCATTTTCCATACCAAGCCCTGTGTCTGATACAGAAATCTCCGTGAAAGGCACACCCGATTCCTCCGTATGATAGAGCCTGAGGCTCACCTTGCCCTCCGAGGTGTACTTGCAGGCATTCGACATCAGATTATCCACAATCATACTCATCACTTCGGGGTCAAACCATATGTGATAGTCGCCCGGCTCTATGTCGGTATCTATAATCAGGTTGGAATTAGTGTTCAAAGCCGAATATCGGTTGCCAAGCTCGCGTATCATACCCGAAAGGTCGGCCCGCTGTACTTTAAGACTGCGGTTCTGTGTTTCAGTCTTGCGGAATTCGAGTATGGTGTTGATTAATTCGAGAAGACGCAGCGCCGCCCCGTGTATAAGCGATATTTTGCGGCCCTGCTTGGCAGGCATCGACGGGTCGCATTTCAAATCTTCCAACGGTCCTATTATAAGTGTGAGCGGCGTGCGGAGTTCGTGGGTTATATTGGTGAAGAAACGCATACGCTCGGCAGTCAGCTCCTGCTGTCGGCGTGTGTTGCGTCGTTCAAGAGTAAGGTCGTACTCCAGCTTTATACGCTTCTTATAGATATTTATCAGGAACAGCACAAGTGCTGCCGCCACGAGGACATAGCACAGTTTTGCCCACCAGGTGGCCCAGAAAGGTGCTCCGACCTTGATTGTAAGCACAGCAGGCTCGCTGTCCGGCTCGCCGTTGCGTCCAACGGCCTTGACTGCAAACTTATACGTACCCGACGGCAGGTTGCCGAGAATCACACTGTTGCCGTCCGTGCTCGGATACCAGTCGTTGCCAAGACCTTCGACGCGATAAAAATAATCGACAGCCGATGCCGAAGACGCATCAAGCACGTTGAAAGCCACCCTAACGGTGTTTTCCCTATACGGCAGCTTGACCAGCGATGCCGGCGCAAACAGCTCCGCCACTCCGTCAGAACCGCCTTTGAATACCGAAATGTCCGTTATCTCCGGCCTCGGCATAACCACTCCGGAGTCCATGCTTTTGGGATTAAAACGCACCACACCGTAGTGCGAGCCGAAATATATGGAGCCATCCAGCCCTGCCGCGACGCTTCCGGCCGCAAAATCGCCGAATCCCACCTTGTCGTCGTGTTTATAGTTGCGCACCGATCCATCGGCATACAGCACCGATATGCCTCCCATGGTACTCATCCATATGTTACCCTCGCTGTCGGCCGCAAGCGCCTCGATAAAACTGTCGGCAAGACCTTCCTTGCCACCGATAACGGTATCGGTCATCAAATCAGGCGTAAAGCGGGCAAGGCCTTCTCCCGTTGCGGCCCATATCTTTCCGTCTTTGTCGGGCAGGAGATAGTTCACGGTGTTCGATTGCAGGCCGTTCCACGTTGCAAAACGCTCCAACATCTTCATTTTTGAATCGTACACGGCCAGTCCCGCGCCGAACGAGCCGACCCATATCCGACCCTGAGAATCGACCCACAGAGTGCGTACAAGCTCCTCGCGCGAATTATCGGAGGCCACAAGCTCCTCTATGCGCCCGTCGTGGCGACAACGGGCTATCCCCCTGCCGTGGCCTACAAGCACAGAGCCGTCAGCCTCGTCGGCAAAGCAGCGCACATCGCCTGTGCCGGGTATGTTTATTTTCTGAATCTTCGATGAGCCGCGGGGCTTGCGGTAAACACCGCCACCGTATGTGCCGAACCATATGGCGCCGTCACGCGCTTTTTTTATGGCAAGTACGGCATTATCGCCAAAATCACGATAATTGGCAATCTTGCCCGAGGTGCCGAACAAGTCGACACCCTTGCCGTCGGTTCCCACCCACATGCTATCGCCGTCGGCACATATGGCCATTATGGAATTGTAGCTTGTATCGAACGGGCGTGTCGACGTGTCATAGCGGTCGAAAAGAGCGTCGCGGGAGGTAAGCACGTCCAGCCCGTCGCCGTAGGTTCCGAACCACACATTTCCGAAACTGTCCTGAAACACAGACTCGACGGTCTTGTTCGACAGCCTCTGCCGGGCATCTGTTTCGCCCGCGATATTGGTAAAACGGATCTGCCCCGGCGAACGCATCATAGTATTCTGCACCTCGAGCGAGCTTACGCCCCCGTTTTCGGTGGCAATCCACAGACGTCCGTCGCGGCTTTGGGTTATGTCGAGCACATTGTTTGAAATCAGCGAGCCTTTGTCGTAGTCGGAATGCCTGAAGCTTGTGAATGTGCCGTCGATCGGATTGAATAGCGCCAGACCGCCGTCCGTGCCCACCCACACGTTGTTGCCACGGTCCACATACACCACGCGCACCCTGTCGCCGGGAAGGCTCGACGGGTCGGAGGCATCGTGGCGATAATTGCGTATCGTTCCCTCCTCCGGCTTGAACACGCTGAAACCGGCATCGGCGTGGGCCAAGTACACATTCCCAAGACCGTCGGCATCGACGTCCCACAGGCGGTCGTCGGGCCAGCCGTCGACAGTGCGGGTATTGTAGTGGGTGAACGTCCCGTTTTTCTTATCCATATAGTCGAGGCCGTCGGTATAGGTACAGACCCACAAGCCGCGCTCGTCGCCGGCATCGCATACCGAGGTCACGGCGTCGGCCACTATGCTCGCCGTGTCGGCATCGTTATGCCTGAAGTGTCGGAACGTATAGCTGTCGCAGTCGAGGGCGTCGAGTCCGTAGCGCTGGGTGGCAATCCACAGCGTGTTCGCGTAGTGGTCGGCATACAGCCTGTTCAAGGCATTTGCCGACAGCGATGCCGAATCCTTGCGGAACGCCCTGAACGAACTGCCGTCGAAACGGTTCAGCCCCGACTCGGTAGACACCCACACATACCCTTTGGCGTCCTGCGCTATGCCCATTATATAATTGTTGCTCAGACCGTGCTCGCGTCCGAAATGCAGCATACGCGGCTCGGCAAAGCCTGCGAGCGCAACCGATAGCATAACAATAAGGAGTATTCTGTACTTCATACCCGGGATATAGAACTAAGGTTTTTCACAAATTTACTCAATTTTTGCCGAATATAAGCCATTGGCAGCGTCCGAAAGTGTTAATGACCTATAACAGTCAATCGCTGACGAAAAACAGACTCGCCACCTATTACCATATGTCTACCTTTGCGCCGTAAACCATCGAAAAACGGTTGCTTCCCCACAAGCACCTCCCTCATACAAGACGTAACTAAATAAACTAATCCAACATAACCTTAAATTAAAGACACCTTTTATGAATCTTAAATTTGCGTGCCTTTCGGGTCTGCTCGTAATGTCTGCCCTCGGTCTGGCGTCGTGTTCCGACGACGACAAATGGCCGGTAGCCGACGGAGCCGCTCCTGAATTTAACATCGACAGCGAACACTTGATGACAGTCGCCGGCCGTTCGATTAAAATCGCCGGAACAATCAAGGACGCCGACGGTATCTCAGCTATCAATCTTACATGTCCGGCTCTCCAGCTGAACAAAACAATCAACATCGTCGAAATATACGGCGAACCCCTGAAGGAATACGAACTCGACTACGAGTACAAGATTCAGGAAAACGTCGAAGGCGAATCTTTCACAGTAAAGGTAGAGGTTACCGACGTTGCCGGAAAGACCACGAGCCACGACGTGCTTGTGACTCTCGACGCCGACTTCACCGCCCCGGTATTCACCGCCGCCCCCGACCGCGAGGTAACGGTGCTTATCAAGGCCAACACAGTGTTTAACCTCAAATTCACCGTTGAGGACAACCGAGAAATCGACTACGTGACCGTAAACGTCGACGGCGTGCAGGGCTTCCCCATCCGCATCGAAGGCGAAGGAAAGAACAAGGTGGAATTTGCCCAGGCACTCTCGCTGCCCGGAACTCCCGCCGAATACAAGATGACCATCACGGCCTACGACGTGCCTGCACAGGAAGACGAAGTACGCTCGTCGAAGGTAGAATCCACCCTGTCGGTATCGGAACTGCCCGACTTTAGCGTGCTCTACCTCGCCGACGTGGAAACAGCCGCCGACCTCAACAGCGACCTTTGCGGCGTGCCTATGGCAATGGACCACGTGGCTCCCTACAAATACCGCGTGCGCTACTACAACGCCGCCGCCGGAACAAAGATATGCTTCCTGCCGCAGAAGACCGACTTCGGTCCCATCTGCTTCGGTCCTGAGGCTGACAATGCCGAGGTACTCGGCGACGACCCCGACGCAGTAGGCCGCATCACCCTCGACAAGGCCGGCGTGTACTACCTCATAACCGTCAACACATACGACCGCACCTTCACCCTCGAGGACTATCCCGTAAGCGAGGCCACAAACCCCGTGGCAGGTATGCACTACGGCCAGAACGACCTCAACACCTGGAACGACTGGAATGTGCCCGATCCCTGGTGGCAGGAGTGGTATTTCGGCCCGGCAAAGGGTCCCGGCGAAATTCTTAGCCGTATGGAGCAAGACAAGAACAATCCCAACATATTCTATATCGACAACTGGAAACTCGAAGAAGGCGAACAGAACTTCATTCTCCACAACTGGCATTCCAACGGCTGGTGGAACTTCACCACATGGCGTGTCGACAACTCCTCCGACCCCAGCAAGTGTGTTTACTACGGTAACGCATATCCCGACAACGACCACTTCACCGGTACCCGAGGCTACTTTGAATACAAATATATCAACGTAGACCCCGAGGAATACAAATTTATGTATCCCAACGCAGGACCGTTCGACGAAGGCAAGTGGAGCGACGAAGGCTACCGCAAGAACTTTATCGGCGACAACTGGATCAAGCCCACCGTCACCAAGGCCGGCAACTACCGCCTTGTATTCGACGCGCACAGCGAGCACATCAAGATCCTCCCTATGTAAACCACCTTCACATTAACCACGTTTCAACTATTTTATGAAAAAACAAATATTATTTCTGTGCGCAGCTCTGATTGGTCTTGTGGCCATGGCACAGAACCTGACGGTGAGGGGCCGAGTAATCTCCCAAACCGACAATGAGCCCCTCATAGGCGCGTCTGTGTCTGTGAAAGGAGCCAATAACGGCGCCGTGACCGACTTCGACGGCAACTACAGCCTCTCAGGCGTGCCCTCCGACGCCGTGCTCGTATTCTCTTACGTGGGCTTCACCCCAGTTGAAGAAAAAGTAGGCGGCCGCACCAATATCGACGTGGCCATGACCGAAAACTCCACCATGCTCAACGAAGTGGTGGCCATAGGTTACGGCGTGGTGAAGCGCAGCGACCTTACCAGCTCTATCTCAACCGTGAAGGGCGATGCCATCACCGAGGTTACCACAGGTAACGCCATGGACGCTCTTCAGGGCAAGGTAAGCGGCGTGCAGATTGCAAGCGGCGGCGGCCCGGGTGCCACCCCCAAGGTAATCATACGCGGTATCACCTCTGTCAACGGCTCCAATCCTCTCTACGTTGTGGACGGTGTGCCCCTGAACAGCTCTAACATCAACTTCATCAACAACAACGACATCGAATCGATGGAAGTGCTCAAAGACGCGTCGGCATCGGCCATCTACGGTACCCGCGCTTCGAACGGCGTTATCATCATCACCACCAAGAAGGGTTCGGCAGGCAAGACCTCGGTTGACTTCGCCGCATCGGCAGGTTTCCAGCACATTGCCAAACCCAAAATCGCAGGCGCAAGCGAATACGAAAAAGTATTCAAGAAACGCTACGAAAACGACGGCCGCACAGCTCCTTGGAACAGCCCCTACGAAAACTATGCCGATGTTGACGGCACCGACTGGTGGGACGAAGTGGTGAACGACCTCGCCCTTATCCAGAACTACTCTCTCGGCGTTCGCGGCGGCAACGACAAGTTTATCTACAGCTTCAGCCTCGGTTACTTCCGCAACAACTCGCAGTTCGACTACGGCTACTGGGACAAAATCAACCTCCGCCTCAACACCGAGTACAACTTCAACAAGTACCTCAAGGTGGGTCTCGACATAGCTCCCAATATGGAAAACTGGGAAGATTCCCCCAAGGAGGGTCTCGACATAGCTCCCAATATGGAAAACTGGGAAGATTCCCCCAACCTCTTCTCAGCTGCCATGGCGATGGACCCCACCACTCCCGTGTTCCGCCCCGAAGACCAGTGGGACGCAGCCAACCCGATGAACAACTACCAGCGTTCGTACAACAACCAGGAATGGAACCCCGCCGGCTCTCTCGCCCGTATGGACTCCCACACCCGCAAAGGCTCGGTGCTGATGAACCCCTTCATTCAGATCACTCCCATCAAGCAGCTCACTATCCGCACACAGTTCGGTATCAACGCCTGGTATCAGCGTAACGATTACTTCAACTGCGCTTTCCACATCGACGCTCTCGAACAGAACACAAAGAACTCCGTAGGACGCAACTACTCCGACGGCCTCAACTGGACATGGAACAACACCATCACCTATATGGACACCTTCGCCGAAAAGCACAACCTAACCGTGCTGGCCGGCTTCACTGCCGAACGCTACGCCGACTGGTGGCTTAAAGGATCGCGCCAGGACGTTCCCGGCACAAGCGACCTTCTCCACGAAGTATCTGCCGGCACAGGCGACCAGTTCGCTTCCGGCTCCGCTTCCTACCAGACCCTCGCTTCGTTCCTCGGCCGCGTGATGTACAACTACAACAACCGCTACTACCTCACCGCATCGGTACGTGCCGACGGTTCGAGCCGCTTCCCCAAAGGCAACAAGTACGGCACATTCCCCTCGGTATCTGCCGCATGGCGCCTCTCTGAAGAAGCCTTTATGGAAGATACCCGCGACTGGCTCAACAACGCCAAGGTACGCTTCGGCTGGGGCCGTGTGGGCAACCAGGCCATCGCCAACGGCGCTTACATGACGACTCTCAACAACGGTGTCAACTATGTGTTCGGCACAACTCCCGTCCGCTTCCCCGCCACCATCATGGGCTCTATGGGTAACCCCAACCTGAAGTGGGAAACTGTCGAAGACATCGACTTCGGCCTCGACTTCTCGCTCTTCAACAGCCGACTCAACGTTACCTTCGACCTCTTCCAGAAGACATCGCACGACATGCTCTACGGCAAGCAGAGCCTCCTTATCCTCGGCGTGCCCACATGGATGGGCGCAATCACCCAGAATATCGGCCAGATGCGCGCCCGCGGCTGGGAACTCTCTATCAACTACAACGATCAGGTTGGCGACTTCCGCTACGACATCGGCGTGCAGCTCTCCGGTGTCAAGAACAAGGCCATCAAGTTCACCGGCGACGGCCCCATCTGGGACGGCAGCGGTCTGCCCGAAAGCATCATCAAGAACGAGGACGGAACCTACATCTCGCGCTTCTTCGGCTACCAGACAGCAGGTATCTTCCAGAACTGGGAGCAGGTTTACGCCCACACCAACGAGCACGGCAAGCTGATACAGCCCGACGCACAGCCCGGCGACCTTATCTTCGTCGACCGCAACAACGACGGCCAGCTCACCGATGCCGACAAGGACTACATCGGCAACCCCTACCCCGACCTCACACTCGGTCTTAACCTCGGATTCTGGTACAAGAACTTCGACCTCTCTGCCAACTTCTACGGCACATTCGGAAACGACATCTTCAACCTCCAGCGCGGACGCTATTCGGGCGTGAGCGGACAGAACGTGTTTGCCGGCACTCTCGACCAGACATGGACCGGCGAAGGCTGCGGAGCCGAATATCCCCGTCTTTCCTACAACGACCTCAACCAGAACTACACCCGCGTATCCGACTTCTTCGTTGAAGACGGCTCGTACTTCCGCTGCAAGCTCCTCACCCTCGGCTACACCCTGCCGAAGAGCTTCATGAAGGACTACAACCTGCGCTTCTATGTATCGGCCCAGAACCTCTTCACCATCACCAAGTACACCGGCATGGACCCCGAACGTCCGTTCTACGACGGCGGCGCCATCGCCACGGGCATCGACCACAACAACTATCCCTCGCCCCGTACATTCCTTCTCGGCCTCGACTTCAAATTCTAACCTAACGAACTCATGAAAAAAACAATAATATTCAGCACCGCAGTCGCCCTCGGCCTCTCTCTGGCCTCCTGCGACGACTTCCTCACCGAAGATGTGCGCGGCAGCGAAAACCTCGACACCTACTTCAAGACCGAAGAAGAGGTAAACTCCTACATCGGAGGCTGCTATTTCGAAATCACTAAATACGGCTGGTGGCAGGTAGTGAACTCCTGGCTCATGTCCGATATGACCACCGACGACATGTGGGACGGCAACACCACCCAGGACGACGGCTATCAGGATATAACCCACTTCATGCCCAACGCTCCCTCCAACGGCATCATACAGAACTTCTGGGGCGCCCGCTATCAGGGCATCAACACCTGCAACGTGGCCATAGCCCGCATTCCCGGTGCCGCCATGGACGAAGAACTGAAAGAGCAGCGCATAGCCGAGGCACGTTTCCTCCGCGCCTTCTTCTACTTCGACCTTGCCCGCAACTTCGGCGGTGTGCCCCTCATCACCGAGCCTATCAGCAACGCCGAAGGCATAGGCCGCGCCTCGCTCGACGATGTGTACAACTTCTGCGAAACAGAGTTCGATGCCGTGGCAAAGATACTGCCCCAGCGCAGCGAATATGCAGCCACCGACATGGGCCGCGCCACCCGCGGTGCCGCCCTCGGCCTCCTCGGCAAGGTATACCTCTACCACGGCAAGACCGCTGAAGCTAAAACAGCGCTCAGCACCGTCATTACCGAAGGCGAATACGACCTGCTGCCCAACTTCGGCGACGTGTGGTCAGTAGAACACAACAACAGCATTGAATCGCTCTTCGAGGTACAGCATATGTACGGCGGCGATCAGTACGCTCTCGGTGGCGCCCTTACAGTCATAACAGGCTGCCGCAACGGCGTGGGCGACGGCTGGTCGTGGGGACAGCCCTCTTCCGACCTCGAAAACGCCTTTATCGCCGCCGGCGATACAGAGCGTCTGCGTTGGACCATCATCAAGACCGGCTGCAAGGAAATAGCAGGCGAAACACAGTTCGACAAATTCATCGAAAACAACGCCACTGTATTCTCTCAGGGCCTCAACGATCCCAAATTCCTCGGCTATAAAGAAGCATTCGGCTGGACCGACGATGTATATGAGGAAGGCTATGTGATCGACCCCTCCCAGCACAAGAGCGCACGTATAATCCGCAAATACTTCGTGCCGCTGGACCAGCGTCCTGAAATCTACAACATCGACAAAATTCCCCTCAACCACCGCATACTCCGATATGCCGACGTACTCCTGATGTATGCAGAAGCCTGCAACGCCGAAGGAGCCGACGGCGATGCCCGCAAAGCGCTCAACAAGGTGCGCTCGCGCGTGGGCCTTGCCGATGTCACCTCTTCGGGTACAGCTCTCCGCGACGCTATCCGCGCCGAACGCCGCCTCGAACTCGCATTTGAACAGTGCCGCCTGTACGATATCCGTCGCTGGGACGCTGACAATGGCAAGAAGGTGATGGCCAACATCATGGGCCCGAACGGTTCGTTCGTGACCTACAACCTCGGCCCCAACGCCGATATCTACGAGCACTACAACCAGGGCGAAACCAGCGACAAGGGTACCCGCTTTGTAGAAAGCCGCGACCTCCTCTGGCCTATACCGACCTACGAAATACAGCACTCCAACGGCGCCATCGAACAGAACCCCGGTTGGTAAGCCACTATTAAAAGCTAACTGCGTTTTACAATAGGTTTTTTTATATCTATCTTCTGTAAGGGATAATTAGTTTCTGATTATCCCTTACATTTTAACCAAACCCCATGAAAATTTCCAGATTAATTATCCCGGCGTTTGCCTCCGTGGCACTTCTGTCGGCCTGTTCGGAAGAGCCGCAGGAATCGACAAAAAAGCCGGTAAACCCCGAGCAGCCGGAAGAACCGACTCCCGACAATCCATCGGGCGACATCGTGTCGCCGGTTCCGTCGTTCACCTGCAACACCGAAAAGACTTCCATCGACCCCGCCAAGCAGTTCCAGACCATAGAGGGCTTCGGCGCCTCCGACTGCTGGCTGCCAAACCAGATCGGCAACTACTGGCGCTCGAACCGCCTGCAACTCGCCCGCTGGCTTTTCTCTAAAAACATATCGAAGGGACAGCCCCAGGGCATAGGCCTGTCGATGTGGCGCGTAAACCTCGGCGCAGGCACTGCCGAATTAGGTGAAAAGGGCGGCATCGACAATGACAATGCCAACAACCGTGCCGAATCGTACCTCAACGGCACCACCTACGACTGGACCAACAAATGCGTTGGCCAGCGTTACTTCATGGAGCAGGCCAAGAACAACGGCGTGGAGTCGTTCGTGCTGTTCAGCAACTCGCCTCTGGTGCAGTACACACTCAACGGACAGGGGCGCTCCGACAACGGCGACAAGGCCAATATCAAGCCTGAAGCCTACGGCGCCTTTGCAGAATACATGGCCAACGTAGCCCAGCATTTCGACTCTGAAGGATACAATATCAGCCATATATCGCCTGTCAACGAACCTCAGTACAACTGGGACGGACACGCTCAAGAAGGCAGCGGCTGGCAGAACAGCGAAGTTGCGAAGCTCGTGCGCGAGCTCGACAAAGCCATCGCCTCCAAAGGTATCTCCACCAAGATTCTCATACCCGAAGCAGCCGCATGGGGCTATCTTTACGAAGGCAAAGCAAACGAGCGTGCAAGCCAAATCGAAGCGTTTTTCAATCCGTCGTCTGAAAATTACGTAGGCAACCTCGCCCATGTCGACAAGCTCGTAGGAGGCCACAGCTACTGGACCTTCGACAACTGGCGCGATATGCGCAACGTGCGCACAAAGGTAGCCGGCGCAGCTGAAGCAAAGGGACTGCGAGTATGGCAGACAGAATGGTCGATGCTCGATAAAGAACCGTCGGAACTCGGAGGCAGCTACGACAATGTGTCGGAATTCGACATCGCCCTTTACATGTCGAAAATAATACACAACGACATCACCGTGGCCGGCTGCACATCGTGGAGCTACTGGACGGCCATGTCGGTAGAACGCTGGAGCCAGAAGAACCGCTTCGAGCTTATCAAGACAACTCCCGCAGGAGGCAACTACAGCAACGACTTTACCGCCGAGGGCACAGTGGAAGCCACCCCCAATCTTTGGGTGCTCGGCAACTACAGCCTCTTCATTCGCCCCGGATACAAGCGCATAGCCCTCTCAGCCACTGAAACGAAGGACTTCTTCGGCTCGGCATATGCCTCGCCCGACGGCAACACCGTGGTAGCTGTTTACACCAACACGTCGAAAGACCGTGGTGTGACTCTCGACAACACTTTTGCAGGCTCTAAAAAACTCAAAACAGTGTCGCGCTACACATCGTCGGAAGACAAAAACCTGAAAGAAGAGAAATTCAATATCGCCGACAAGGTATTCGTCGACCCCAAAAGCGTGACGACCATAGTATATACCTTCGAATAAGAACATACCGATGAACATACACAAATATCTGCTTCTCGCCGCTGCCGCCCTCACGGCTGCCGCCATGCAGGCACAGGTATCGTTCGGGAAGCCCGAGAAATTCAACGACAACTGGCGTTTTTCCCTAAAAGCCGACTCCACGGCTGCCGCGCCGGGATATGACGACGCCAAATGGCGCACACTCGACCTGCCCCACGACTGGAGCGTCGAAGCAACGCCGTCGCCCTCGCTTGCCAGTGCCACAGGCTATCTGCCCGGCGGCATAGGCTGGTACCGCAAGCACTTTGCCAAGCCCGAAGGCGCCGACAAGTATTATATCTACTTTGAAGGCGCATACAACCGCAGCGAGGTTTACCTCAACGGCCACCTGCTCGGCAAACGCCCCAACGGCTACATATCCTTTATGTACGACATGACGCCGTACCTCAAGGACGGCGACAATGTGCTGGCCGTGAAGCTCGACCACAGCCGCTACGCCGACTCACGCTGGTATACCGGCTCGGGCATATACCGCGACGTATATATAATCGGCGCCCCAAAAACCCACATCGCGCAATGGGGCGTTGGCTACAAGGCCACACGCATCACCGACTCCCGCGCCGACATCAAGGTAGATGTGGCTGTTGAGAATCCTGTGAAAGGACTCAAAATCGAAGCCTCTCTGACCGATGCCGACGGACGCACCGTGGCCAAAGCCTCCAAAAACGGGGCCAAAGATGCCAACGACCTCACACTCAAAGTAGCAAAGCCCCACCGCTGGAACCTCGACGACCCATATCTGTACACCCTCCACGTGTCGCTGCTCGAAAACGGCAAGCTTATCGACTCGACAAGCACGTCGGCAGGCCTGCGCACACTCAGCTTTGACCCCAATACCGGATTTGCTCTTAACGGACGCAATACCAAGGTGAAAGGCGTGTGCCTACACCACGATGCCGGCGTGCTCGGCGCCGTTGTTCCCACCCAGGTATGGAAACGCCGCCTCGAAAACCTCAAGGTATTGGGCGTCAACGCTATCCGTATGAGCCATAATCCACAGGCTCCTGCTCTCTACGACCTTTGCGACCGCCTCGGACTGCTCGTAATGGACGAAGCCTCCGACGAGTGGGAGTTTCCCAAGCGCAAATGGGTTGAAGGCTGGAACGTGGGCACACCGTCTTTCGACGGCACATACGACTTCTTTGAGGAATGGATCGATACCGACGTGGCCGACATGGTGCGCCGCGACCGCAACCACCCCTCAATCGCTTTCTGGAGCATAGGCAACGAGGTGGACTACCCCAACGATCCCTATTCTCACCCCGTTCTCGACAGCGTGGCAATCAATCAGCCCAATTTCGGAGGATATAACCCCGAGGCGCCCGATGCGATGCGAATAGGCGAGATAGCCAAGCGCCTGTCGAAAATCGTGCGTGCTATCGATGATTCCCGCCCTGTCACAGGCGCGCTCGCAGGCGTGGTGATGTCGAACCAGACGGCATATCCCGAAGCTGTCGACATCGTAGGCTACAACTACACCGAGGACCGCTACGACATCGACCACCGTACATACCCCGACCGCGTGATATACGGTAGCGAGAACGGCCAAGGCTACCAGCAGTGGCTTGCCGTGCGCGACAATCCCCACATCTTCGGCCAGTTCCTCTGGACTGGCACCGACTACCTCGGCGAATCGGGCCGCTGGCCCTCGCGAGGCCTCGGCACAGGTCTGCTTGACTTCGGCTCATTCGCCAAACCACGCGGCAAATTCCGCGCGTCGCTGTGGGTAGACGAGCCGGTGGCCTTCCTCGGCACATACCCAGTGCACGGCCGCCGCGATCCCGGCCTGAGCATCGACGCTCCCGCCATCTGGAACTATGAGCCGGGGCAGACCGTGCGCGTGGTATGCTATACAAACGCCCCCGCCGCTCGCCTGCTTCTCAATGGCAAGGCCGTGGGCTCAGCTATGGAACGCGACGACACCAAGGGCATCATAGCATGGGACATACCCTTTACCCCGGGCACGCTCTCTGTAGAAGCACTCGACGCTGAGGGCCGCACCGCGGCCACCGACAAAATAGTGACCACAGGACGCCCCTATGCCCTGCGCGCAAGCTCCGACATAGCCGAGCTATCCGAAACCGAGCCGCTGGCACACGTGGTAGTGGAAGTTACCGACGAAGACGGCAACATCGTGCCTCTCGCCGACAACATGGTATCCTGCCGCATCGACGGCAACGCCCGCATACTCGGAGTGGAAGGCACCGGCAACCACGACATGAGCCACCCGCGCGACCACCGACGCCGCGTGTCGGGCGGCCGTCTGCTCGTGTACGTCGAGCGCACCTCCCCCGGCGAGGCAACACTCTCATTCACCTCCCCCCTCCTGAAATCAGCCACAATCACCCTCCCCTCCAAATAACCCGAACAATCCAAACACCACAAGCGGGGCGGCCCACAAGCCGCCCCGCTTTTTCATACAAAAGTTAAATCACATTGTTTTTTCATCGAATATAATTCGTATATTTGGGGCGTAGAATTTATGCCATGAAGAATATCGTCCTGCCAGACACGGGCACACGCCGGCTACCCTTCTATCTCGCGATGGAGGAGTGGGTGGCTGCGAGCCTTCCTGCCGACCGCTATTTCTTTTCTTGGCGTGTGCGCCCCACTGTGATATGCGGGCGGCATCAGGATATGGCCAAGGAGGTAGATATGGACTATTGCCGCAGTCGTGGCATCGACGTGGTGCGCAGACGCAGCGGAGGTGGCTGCGTATACGCCGATATGGATAACTTCATGTTTTCCTACATAGTGCCCGGCAACGAGATATGCAGCACCTTTGCCGAGTACACCACCGCCGTGGCCTCTATGCTGCGCAGCCTCGGGCTGAAAGCCTCGGCAAACGGTCGCAACGACATTATGATTGGCCGTGGCAAGGTGTCGGGCAACGCTTTCTACCACTTGCCGGGACGCTGCATAGCCCACGGCACGATGCTCTACCGCTACGATCCTGAAGTGCTGTCGCGAGCGCTCACGCCGTCGCGCGCCAAGCTTGAATCGAAGGGCGTGCAGTCGGTACAGTCGCGAGTAAGCAGCCTCGTCGACGAGGGGCTTGCAATGTCGCCTGCCGAGTTTGAAAAATATGCCGTCGATTATATGTGCGACAGCCGATATATGCTTACAGCCGACGATATTTCCGAAATAGAGGCTATCGAACAGAATTACTACCGCCCTGAGTTTCTCCACGGCAGGCACGCGCTCCGCGAAAACATACCCGACAAAGCCATCATACGCCGTCATCGACGGATAGAAGGCGCCGGCGAGTTCGACGCAGCCATAAAGCTCGGGGCTGACAACACGATAGAGGCAGTAGACCTCAGCGGCGATTTTTTCCTGCTCGGCGATCCGGCCAAAGAGATATTCTCGGCACTGCAAGACATTACTTATGAGCGAGATGCCATATGGCAAGCATTAGAAGGCATCAATGTCGCCACTGTAATATCCGGACTCAGCGCCGAATCCTTGTTAAACATTTTGACAGATTGAATCCTTATACCTACCAATGGAAAACGATATGAAAAAAACTTGCCTCCACGGCTGCCACACAGAGCTGGAGGCCAAAATGGCTCCTTTCGCAGGATATGACATGCCTATCGAGTACACCGGACTCGACGAGGAACACAAAGCCGTGCGCACACGCGCAGGTCTGTTCGATGTTTCGCATATGGGCGAAATCTATGTGGGCGGCCCCGATGCTGCAGCATTTGTCGACCATGTATTCACCAACTACGCCGCAGCCATGGCCGACGGACAGGTGCTCTACGGCATGATGACCAACGAGGACGGCGGAACAGTCGACGACCTGCTCGTATACCGCATCAGCGAGTCGAAATTCCTGCTCGTGGTCAATGCGTCGAACCTCGACAAGGACTTCGAGTGGGTAAAAAGCCATACGGAAGGCTACGATGTGGACGTCCGCAACTATTCCGAAGATTGCGGCCAGCTCGCCCTGCAGGGACCTGACAGCGAGAAGGTGATGGCCGACGTTCTCGGCATAGACGGCTCAGACCTCGCGTTCTACACCTTCAAGATTCTGCCCGGCAACATAATAGTGAGCCGCACAGGATATACCGGCGAAGACGGTTTTGAGATATACGCCGCTCCCGGAACGATTGTCGATATGTGGAAACGACTGACGGAGGCCGGTGTGCAGCCCTGCGGACTCGGCTGCCGCGACACGCTCCGTTTTGAAGCAGGTCTGCCCCTCTACGGCGACGAGCTTGACAACGATATCACACCGATAGAGGCCGGACTGGGAATGTTTGTGAAGCTCGACAAACCAGGAGGCTTCATCGGCAGCGACGCCCTCGCCCGCCAAAAAGCCGAAGGCCCTCGCCGCAAACTCGTCGGCCTGCTTATCGACAGCCCCGCCACCGCCCGCCACGGCTTTGAAGTACTCGACCTCGAAGGTGCCGCGATAGGATATGTCACCACAGGCTACAATTCCCTCACCCTCGGCCAAAACATCGCAATGGCGCTTATCGATGCCCGCTATGCCCCTCTCGGCAGCAAGCTGCAAGTACGCATACGACGCAAGACAGCGCCTGCCACAGTGGTAAAAAAACGCTTCTACATACCTAATTACAAAAAATAACCATGGAAAAAATCTATTATCGTTCCTCCCACGAATACATCAAAGCCGACGGCACAACAGGCTATGTCGGCATCTCTGAATATGCAGCCAAACAGCTCGGCGTAGTCACCTACGTAGACATGCCCGAAGCCGACGACGAGTTCGGCGCAGGCGAGGAATTCGGCGCCATCGAAAGCCGCAAAGCCGCGTCCGACCTCTTCGCGCCGGTTGACTGCACCGTTCTCGAAGTGAACGAAGACCTCGAGTCGAACCCCAAGCTCATCAACGAGAACCCGCTCGAAGCCTGGATTATGAAAGTCGAAATCAGCGACCCCTCGCAGCTCGACGACCTGATGGACCAAGAGGCATACGACGCTTTCTGCGCTTCCGAACAGCACTAAGAAACAGCTATGTCACGCCATCCTTATCTTCCTCACACTGAGGAAGACATACAGACTATGCTCGGACGCTGCGGCGCCACCACGCTCGACGATCTCTACGCCGACGTGCCCGACGCCCTGCGCCTTAAAGAGCCGTACCGCCTGCCGGCACCTATGAGCGAGCCGGAGTTGGAGAGGTACTTCGCCGACATCGCGTCGCAGAACCGCCGACTCCTCTGCTTTGCCGGAGCCGGGTTCTACAACCACTATACCCCCGCCGCCATTCCCTCCCTTATGGCTCGCAGCGAATTTCTGACCGCGTACACGCCCTACCAGCCCGAAATATCGCAAGGAACGCTACAGTACATATTTGAATACCAGAGTATGATGGCCGAGCTTACCGGGCTCGACATAAGCAACGCGTCGATGTACGACGGCGCGACGGCAACCGCCGAAGCCATGCTTATGGCCGTCAACTCTGTGCGCAAAAAGCGCCGCATACTCGTTGCTTCGACTGTGGCTCCTGCCGTGCAGCAGGTTCTTGCCACATATGCCGCCGGGCCCGGCATAACAATCGAGGTAATACCCGAAGACGGGGGCGTGACCGACCGCACCGCCTTCGAGGCCATGCTCGGAGCCGGCGATGTCGCGGGCGTGATTGTGTCGCAGCCCAACTACTACGGCATAGTGGAAGACTACGATGGCTGGGCCGACACCTGCCACAGCAGCAAGGCTCTCCTGATTATGAACTGCCATGCCTCGACACTCGGCGCGCTGCGCTCGCCGGGCGAATGGGGTGCCGACATAGCCTGCGGCGAGGCTCAGAGCCTCGGCATGCCGCTCAATTACGGCGGCCCGTACTTAGGCTATCTGTGCTGTCGCGAAAACCTTATCCGTAAAATGCCTGGCAGGATAGTCGGCGCCACCACCGATGCCGAAGGGCGGCGCTCATTCGTGCTCACACTTCAGGCTCGCGAGCAGCACATACGCCGCCAAAAAGCCACCTCCAACATCTGCTCCAACCAAGGCATAATGACCCTGCACGCAGCATTCTACCTCGCCCTTATGGGCGCCGAAGGACTACGCAAGGTCAACACGCTGAGCTACAACGCGGCTCACGCGTTGGCCGACGCCTTGTGCGACACCGGAATGATGCGCCTCAAGTACCCCGACAAACCGTTCTTCAACGAATTTGCCATTGAAACAATCGAGCCGCTAAGCGCGGACGCCCTTCTCGCCGCATGCCTCAAAAAAGGAATACTTGCCGGTGTGCGCCTCTCCGACAGTTCCATTCTCGTGGCTGCCACAGAGATGAATTCACCGGCCGACATTGCCTTGTGTGCAGAAACTGTAAAATCATTGAAGTCATGAACAAAGCCCTGTATTCCAATCTGGTCTTCGACCTTTCCCGGAAGGGCTGCACAGGCTACAGCCTTCCTCACTATGACTACGGCAAGGCAGCGGGCGAACTTCCCGAAAACCTGCGCCGCCAGACACCGCCGTCGCTGCCCGAAATAGACGAACCCTCAGCCGTCCGCCACTACACCAACAGCAGCAACAACAACTTCGGCGTCGACACGGGCTTCTACCCGCTTGGCTCGTGCACAATGAAGTATAACCCCAAAATCAACGAAGCCGCAGTGGCTATGGCTGGCATAGCGCCGCTCCACCCTCTCCAGCCCGTTGAAACCGTCCAAGGCGCGCTGCGGGTATACCGCACGCTCGAAAAAGCTCTCAGCGAGATAGGCGGTATGGCCGAATTTACCCTAAACCCGTTTGCGGGTGCCCACGGCGAGTATACCGGCCTTATGGTGATACGACGCTACCATATGGCGCGTGGCGACGAAGCTCGCCGCCGCGTCATAGTGCCTGACTCGGCTCACGGCACCAACCCCGCGAGTGCCGCCATGGCAGGATTCGACATAGTGGAAGTGAAGAGCATGCCCGACGGAACAGTCGACATTGCCGACCTCGACTCCAAACTCGACGAAACCATAGCCGCCGTGATGATGACCAACCCCAACACCGTCGGCATGTTCGAAAAGGGAATACCTGAAATCGCCGAAATGGTGCACAAAGCGGGTGCCCTGCTCTACTACGACGGCGCCAACCTCAATCCCATGCTCGGCATCGCCCGTCCGGGAGATATGGGATTTGACGTGATGCACATCAACCTGCACAAGACATTCTCGACCCCGCACGGCGGTGGCGGCCCCGGCGCAGGCCCGGTGGGCGTGCGCGCCGGACTCGAAGAATACCTTCCCAACCCGCGTGTGAGCGAGCTTCCCGACGGCACTCTGGCCATCGACTTCGGCGCCGACGCATTCGGGCGTGTAGGTGCGTGGCTCGGCAACTTCACGGTCTACATCAAGGCATTTGCCTACATACTGTCGCTCGGCAGCGAGAATCTTATGAGGGTCGGCCCGCTCGCCACTCTGAACGCCAATTATATCATGCACTCGCTTAGCGATTTGTACGAGCAGCCGATAGCAGGGCCGTGCAAGCACGAGTTTGTGTTCGACGGCCTGCGCGACAAAAGCACCGGAGTCACCACCCTGCATGTTGCCAAGGCACTGCTCGACTACGGATTCCACGCCCCCACAATCTACTTCCCTCTGCTCTTCCACGAGTCGCTGATGATAGAGCCGACCGAAACCGAATCGCGCCCCACGCTCGACGCCTTTATCGCAACCATGCGAAAGATAGCGCTTGAGGCTTCAGCCGAACCCGACACGGTGAAGAACGCACCCTACACCACCCCAATATCGCACCCCGACGAGGACGAGGCCGCCCTCAACCCCGTTGTGACATACCGACAATTATGCGCAAAGCAGATTTAATAGTAATTGGAAGCGGTCCCGGCGGCTACGAAATAGCCGCCGAGGCCGCCGACAAGGGTCTTGACGTAATAATCTTCGAGAAAGACCGCCTCGGAGGCACCTGCCTCAACCGTGGCTGCATACCCACAAAATGCCTTTGCGCCTCTGCCGAGCGACTGCGCTCAGTACAGACAGCCGCAGAGTTCGGAATCGAAGCAGGATCGGTCAAGGCAGACTATGCTGCCGTACACCGTCGCGCCGAAGATATCGTAGACCGTCTTCGGGGCGATGTCGAGGCATGCTTGGGAAAAGCTACCATAGTGCATGCTGAAGCACGGCTGCTTCCCGACCGCATTGTAGAAGCAGAGAGGGAAACATACACAGCCCCGCGAATAATTATAGCCACCGGCTCCAAACCGGCGCGAAACCTGCCTATACCCGGCATAGAACTGGCCTGCAGCAGCGACGAGATGCTACAGGCCGACTATGTTCCCAAGTCGACGGTGATAATCGGCGGAGGAGTTATCGGGCTGGAATTTGCGTCGATACTGAATGCTTTCAGCACTGAAGTGACAGTGGTGGAAATGTGCCCTGAAATACTGCCGGGCTTCGACCGCGACATCGCCAAGCGCCTGCGAACACTTTTGGGACGGCGTGGCGTCAAATTTGCCGTCAACGCCCGCGTCACAGCCATAGAAGAAGGCTGTACCGTTCGATACTCGGCCAAAAACAAGGACTTTGCCGTTAACTGCGACTGCGTTCTCGCCGCCATAGGTCGCGCTCCTGTCGAGCTACCCGGAGCGCGCGAATGCGGCATTGAGCACAATCCCAAGGGATTTATATGCGTCAACGACAATTTTGAAACCAGTGTCGAAGGCATATACGCCGTAGGCGACGCCAACGGCCTCTGCATGCTCGCCCACGCAGCGACAGCGCAGGCCCGCAAAGCCATGGGCGAGGACATAGACCTCCAAAACATACCGGCGGTGGTTTTCACCGAGCCTGAGTGTGCATACGTAGGCCTTACTTCTGAAAAAGCCGACGATGCCGACCGCTATGCTTCGGTCAAGATACCATTCGGTTCAAACGGCAAGGCACTCGCCTCAGGATACGACGAAGGCATACTGAAACTCATAGTTGAAAAAGAAACTGGACTCATAGCCGGATGCCACGCACTCGGTGCGCACGCCTCCGACCTCGTGGCAGAAGCCGCTGTGGCCATGCGAGGCCGGATCACCGTTAGGCAGCTCGCATTCTCGATGGTGCATGCCCACCCTTCGATGAGCGAGATTTTCTCGGCCGCCTGCGCCCGCGCCGCCACTTTATAATCAGAGGGCGTTTAACTGATTCGATTAAACGCCCTCTTTATTTAGCCTAACCGCTCGACATATTGTTAAAAATTGCAAAACCATATCTTACTCTATACCTGAATCTAAACTTCTTACACAGACACAAGGACAACACAAATCGGCCACATATTCACATTCGTTAACTTTTGATTAAATCGCTTTATCGTATCGTATATAAACTCCACTATTTATATTATGACGCGAAAAGAAATTGCAAAAATACTTTCAGCCCAAATAAGTGAGGATTATCTTGTCGGCACTCCCGTCAATAGACAAAAATCCTCGGATTGGTCCAAAAGCATCAAATGCAAACGAGGTAATGAGTTGGCGGCCCTTGTTAATGTATTCAAACTTAATCGTGACACGATTCTCGAAAACCACTTTGAAGCAGCGACATCGGGGGATGGCAACGAGCTCTCAAGGATTCTGACCCTCCATTCGTCCTCTCTTCTGGCATTTCTCTGTTTCAGCCACATCAGCAATACCAATCCAATCAGAATTTTAGACACTGATTATGTAGAGCCTATGTTCGAGGTTAAAAACGATGTCATTGATTCTTCTCTTGGCAAGCCCTCCAACATAGATGTGATGCTTTTGAATGAAGACAGAACAAAAGTCCTTTTCTTGGAATCGAAATTCACAGAATATCTTGACGGAGGGCGTGCATACCTCTCGCCCAAGCGATATCAGCCATTTTTCAACGCTTTATTCAAATTGAGCAATGGTCTTTCGGGCTTCAAAGCATGCTTTATCGATAATGGATATTGCTTGAACGAAGGCCCTCGAACTTCACGTTATCTTGGTGGCATAAAACAAGCATTCAGCCATTTACTTGGAATTGCCACTGGCCCGGCCGAAGTTCAGTCAAACCCAAATAAGGTTTACACCCGGCAAATTTTGGAAGATGCCGAAGAGATTACTTTTGCTTCAATTATATTTAATTGCAATCAAAAAAAGTTTGATTCGTATTCAAGGCTATACGATTCTGTATTTCGCAACGAGGCTATTATAAAGAAAGCCATTGGAGAAGTCGTTCCACAATCGAAAACTATCGCTAAATTGAAAATTCATTCCGAATTACTCACATATCAGGATATTTTCAAAGAGTATGAATTGCCTGAAATTATTCGTGCATTTTATGCTTCTGTCAGCGAAAGTTTCTTAGGATTGTGACATTCCAAGGGCGGAGAAAAAGCGTTTGCGCGCCGATTCTGAAACGGGTATGAGCTGGCGCCCCATCACCACACAGTTGCGTTCTATCACCCTCACCTTGTCCATATTGACTATGAAGGAGCGGTGAACCCTCATAAAAGAAGCCTCGGGGAGCATCTCTTCGAGGCTCTTCATACTCATAAGTGTCAACACAGGGCGGCTTCCGTCGGCAAGCACTATCTTCACATAGTCTTTAAGCCCCTCTATATAGTCTATTTCAGCCACGGGTATTCGCACAAGGCGATACTCGCTTTTCACTGTTATGAATCCTGAGGACGGCAGAGGTTCGGCCTTTTCTTCCGTGCGTCCCGGCACGGCGGCAAGCGCACGGCCTGCCGCACGCATAAACTCCTCGTAACTTACGGGCTTGAGCAGATAGTCAAGGGCATTGACAGCGAATCCCTCCACGGCATGGTCGGAATAAGCGGTAGTGAACACAATCTTCGGGCCGTTTCCGAGCTGCCGGGCGAGATCCATACCGGACAAACCGGGCATACGTATGTCGAGAAAAACAAGGTCGACGGTATCTGACGCCATAACAGCGAGAGCCTCTGCCGCTGAATTAACCGTAGCGACAAGGCTGAGGAAAGGCGTGCGCTCCACATAGGAGCCTATAAGACGTGCTGCAAGAGGCTCGTCGTCAACCACAAGACATTTAATATCAACCATAGCTCTCGTTTATAGGTATTTTAAGGCTCGATTTATATGTTTGTCCCTCAACCGATGTGCGCAGGGAAGCCTTTGAGCCGTAGAGCAGCACCAGACGCCGCCTGAGATTGGCGAGCCCTATGCCGGAGGCGCTCCTGTCGCTGCCGGCTGCTGCCGGAGCAAAATCATTGGTAGTGCGGCACTCTATGTGGCGGCCTTCCACACGCACCGATATCGAAATAGGCCGCGCAGGCTCGGCAGTGTTCCCATACTTGAAGGCATTCTCAATAAGCGGAACGAAAAGCAACGGCGGCACCATTGTATCAGCATACTCGTCGGCTTCAATATCAACAAAAACCGGCCTGCTGCCAAGCCTCAGGCGCATAAGAGCCACATAATCCTCTATAAAGCCAAGTTCCTGTCCGAGCCTTACCGAGCCGTCGTTCTCATAAAGCATGTATCTCAAGAGGCCCGACAGACGGTGCACTGCGCCTTTGGCATCTTCTGGATCAACATCGACAAGCGCGTAGATAGTGTTGAGGGTATTGAACAGGAAATGGGGGTTCAGCTGGCTCTTTAGATTGTCAAGCTCGGTACTGCGCTGGGCTGCAAGCATCTCCTGCCGCTGCTGCTCCATATCTTTCCATTTTACCGACAGCCGCATAGCCACGGCAAGGCCTATGGTAAGTATCAGCATGGCACCGTCGCGCATAATAAACGAGGCCGACTTAAGCATATGCCTCAGGCTCGGCCCTACTGTGGCTGCGCGGTTACCACGCCACGGCGACGGAAACCACACCCTACTCGAAAGATAGCACAGCGCCACCCCGACAGCAAGTATGACAAGATTCCAAAATACGAAACGCACTATCCTGCGCTTGCTCGTAGAACCCATAGTCTTGTCTACCAGGATGTAATAGTTGATATAAAACGCCAAGAGATATATCAGCGTCTTGATATAAAAACCGGGATAGAATGCCACAATGCGGCGGTTGGGCATAGCCACCATCATCACCAGTTCCGGAAGTACGAAAATAATGACGATAAACAGGAAATGTGCAAGCAATGTAGCGGCGCGACGCGGCGCTCGACCGTTATTTCGTTCCAGCATAATCATATGCAAATTTAAGCCCGAAGCGCATCGCCCGCAAAAGCTTTATCGACAAAAAGCCCGTTATTGCCGATTAATTGGCAAAATCGACAGAAATACCTATCTGCAAGCGTCGCGGATTCAAGGGATAGTACGGCAGCGAGAAATAGCTGCTGCCGCCGAAAAGCCCTTGGTTGAAATGCGAGAACATAACATAGAAACGCGTCTTGCCAAGCTTCATATTGACGTATGCGTTGCAGAAAGGATATCCTCCTATTTTCATTTCATTCTGGTTGGCGAATGTGGCGAGAGCCGGCTGGTAATTCGGGGCGTAGTACTTGGTGTAATAATCGCAGTCGATGCCAAGCTGGAATCTCAGGGTGGCAATGCGCCCGAGAAGATACAGGTTGGAGTACACCGCAATATCCGGCAACGGAATCACCGAGCTGTTCGACGACTTCTGATATGTCACCCTATTGTCCCAGTGCAATATTCCGAATTTGAAGTTCTGCTCAAGAGCAAGGCTGAGCACCTGCACGCTGCCGCCGTGCTGGCGCACGTAGCCCGGCGATTCAAAATAAATATGATTCTGCAAGTTCGACACACTCACCGCGAGGCGTGTGCCGCTGCGCGGATAGTGTACCTCGCCACCGAAGTTCACGGTGCGCTCCTTGCCGAAATCGTTCTGCCACACGAAATGATTCGACAGATAGTTTTTAGTAAGATAGGGCGCTTCCTCGTTATGGAACGAGCCGAACGCGCGTATGGCAAGGCTGTCGCCCATCAGCGGAAAGCGGGTAGACACCGCTCCGTCAAGCCTCAGGTCGCCGGCAGCTGGGCCGAGAATGCCTAACTCGGCAGTCGCCTCGTAATTGAGCAGGGAGCCACGCTGCTTGGTAAGCTGCGCTCCGACAAAGGCAAGCTGCTCTGTTTTCGACGGCGCAATCGACACACCTTCGGGAAACGGAGTCAGGCCGAGATTTTCGTCGGAGCGGTCGAGCGTGTCGGCAGTCATATTGTAGCGTCTTACCTGATGCGTGATATATGCCGCAAGGCCGAATTTTGCGTATTTGTGGAATCCTTCGAGAAGCGACACACCCACCGTGTTCGATAAGGACCAGTACGTTGTCCTGTCGCGCGTTATATTCGGATCAAGGTATGTATTCTCGAAAAATTCCCTCGTTTCCGTCGGCGACTGGTCGATAAACAGATGCTTGGACGAACTGTACTTGAGTGTGTAGATAAACGAAGACACCGGCACATATGTGCGTACCGTTGTCGTATCATCGACTGTTTCCTCGTGCCAGTAGCCTACCTTGTAGCGGTTGTTCAGATATAGCTCGTCGCCGCTCACACGTGTGTGCGCGTCTTTGAGTTTTGTCGGTATCGACTTTGAGTCAATCTTGGTCACACCACCCTGAAGCTCTGCCGGGTCGGTGATATATAGCATATCGGTGATACCGCCGTTTTCCTTGTTCACAAGGTTATAATGGTTGAAATACCCCTGAAACTCGTATCTGTCACCAAGATAAGAACCCGACAAGCCCCAGTTCAGATCCTTGACCGCCTGATAATTGTAGCTGCCTTTAGAGTACAGATAATCAAGCATGGCGCCTACTTGCGCCTTGGCGTTGATATTGCCCGAGAAAGTGGCTTGAAGACGTTCCTGAGCCGTTTCGCGTCCTCCCGACGAGTTAAACGACAGCAATGTCATCGGTATGCGTGTGTTATAGAACTTCATCTTGTCCTCCAGCGGGAGCCAGTGGCGAAGCGCGTCGCGGAAGAAGAAATCGCTCATCGACGGCCTTTCATGAAAAATCATATTCATACCCTCTCCGCCGAGGTTGCCTGTCGTAGCCCACGCGTCGGAAACGGCCGACGGCACCGACTGGAAGCTGTAATTGGTAAAAAGAGTATCGATAGTGGCTTCCTCGCGCAAACCGAGCGGCTGTATGAGCTTCCACGCATACGACGGCGCCACAACCTTATTCTTGGGATGCCCCGTATGGCTATGGCCCGAGGCATCATCGCCCATAGCTTTCTGGGCATTCAATGTGCCGGGAAGAGCCAGCACAGCCCACAAAAGCGCTATGTATATCAGTATTTTGTCAATCTTCATCTTTTTGGTGCTGCTTTCGAGCCTCAAAGGTACTGCTAATTTTCGGCATAGACAAGATATGGGCAAACTTAGCGACAGACACGCCATAGCAGGCTCGGGCATTCAAATATTTGTTCATTTAAAATGATTCAAGATGGGGGCTGATTTGTTAAAAGGACGCCGATTGTTAAGCGTGTGTACATTTTATGCCGTAATATTATTGTATAGGGCAAAAAGACTCGACAGCTTTTTTTGCTAAATTTGCCATCAGAACCAACAATAAACCAAATGTACCTTTTAGGATTCGACATAGGAAGCTCGTCGGTGAAAGCTGCGATAGTGGACGCGGCCACCGGACGCTGTGTGGCTTCCGATTTTTTTCCAAAAACCGAAGCCCCCATCAAGGCTCTGCGTCCCGGCTGGGCCGAACAAAATCCTTCCGACTGGTGGGACTATCTCAAGGAAGCCACCGCCGCAGTCCTTGCCGCATCGGGCGTATGCCCTGCCGACATAAAGGCTATAGGCATCAGCTACCAGATGCACGGACTCGTGGCAGTAGACAAAGATATGAACGTACTGCGCGATGCCATAATATGGTGCGACTCGCGCGGAGTGCCGTACGGGCGTGACGCCTTCGACAAGCTCGGCGCCGATACCTGCCTGCCGCGCCTTCTGAACTCTCCAGGCAATTTCACTGCCGCCAAACTGGCGTGGGTGAAAGAAAACGAGCCTGAATTGTTTGAAAAAATACACAAGGTGATGCTGCCCGGCGACTATATCGCCCTGCGTCTGACGGGCACCCTGTGCACCAATCCCGAAGGACTTTCGGAATACATGCTATGGGATTTTGCCGAAAACGCTCCCGCACGATTCCTGATGGATTATTTCGGCTTCGACACATCGATACTTCCCGACGTGCAGCCCACATTCTCGATACAGGGACGTGTAACGGCAAGCGCAGCCGCCGAACTCGGCCTTGCCGAAGGCACCCCGATAACGTACCGCGCCGGCGACCAGCCCAACAACGCCCTATCGCTCAATGTGTTCGAACCGGGCGAGGTTGCCTCTACCGCCGGCACTTCGGGAGTGGTATACGGCATCAACGGCACTGTCGACTACGATCCTCGTTCGCGCGTCAATAATTTTGCCCACGTCAACCACAGCCCCGAGGCTCCTCGCATAGGCGTGATGACCTGCATAAACGGCACAGGCATACTCAATTCGTGGATTAAGCGCAATATAGCCCCTGCCGGTATCAGCTATGCCGACATGAACCTGCTTGCATCCGAAGTGCCGGCAGGAAGCTGCGGAGTGTCGGTGCTGCCTTTCGGCAACGGCGCAGAGCGCGTGCTCGAAAACCGCGAGGCAGGTTGCTCGATACACGGCGTCAACTTCAATATACACACCCGTAGCCACATAATCCGCGCCGCGCAGGAAGGAATAGTGTTCTCCTTTATGTACGGTATGGAAATAATGAAGAGCATGGGTATGGAAATCGAGCGCATACACGCCGGCCACGCCAACATGTTCCTCAGCCCTATCTTCCGCCAGACTCTCGCCGACGTATCGGGCGCCACGATACAGCTTGTAGATACCGACGGTGCCGTGGGCGCAGCCCGTGGTGCTGGAATCGGTGCCGGTATCTACTCATCGACCCGCGAGGCATTCGCATCGCTCAAAGTTCTGTCCGAAATACACCCCGGCTCCGACAGCAAGGCCGTAGCCGAGGCATACTCCTTGTGGAAATCACGCCTTGCAGCACAGTTAACCGAAAAATAAACCAAAATCACATTTAACTCAAAATGGCACAGAAAGAATACTTTCCCGGCATAGGGAAAATCAAATTTGAAGGAACCGAAAGCTACAACCCCTTAGCATACCGCTACTACGACGCCGAACGCGTGGTCCTCGGCAAACCGATGAAAGAATGGCTCAAATTCGCCATGGCATGGTGGCACACCCTCTGCGCCGAAGGTGCCGACCAGTTCGGCGGCGGCACAAAGAGCTTCCCCTGGAACGGCGCCACCGACCCCGTGCAGGCTGCCAAAGACAAGGTAGACGCAGGCTTCGAATTCATGGAGAAAATGGGTATCGAATATTTCTGCTTCCATGACGTAGACCTCGTGTCGGAAGGCACATCGATCGAAGAATACGAGTCGAACCTGAAAGCCGTCGTTGCCTATCTCAAGGAAAAGATGGCCCAGACCGGCATCAAGAACCTCTGGGGCACCGCCAACGTGTTCAGCCACGCCCGCTATATGAACGGCGCAGCAACCAACCCCGACTTCAACGTAGTGGCCCGCGCCGCCGTGCAGATCAAGAACGCCATCGACGCCACCATCGAACTGGGCGGCACCAACTATGTGTTCTGGGGCGGACGCGAAGGCTATATGAGCCTGCTCAACACCGACCAGAAGCGCGAAAAAGAGCATCTCGCCACAATGCTGCGCATGGCCCGCGACTACGCCCGCTCAAAGGGCTTCACCGGCACATTCCTTATCGAGCCTAAGCCGATGGAACCCTCCAAGCACCAGTACGACGTAGACACAGAAACCGTCATCGGCTTCCTCAAGGCCCACGGTCTTGAAAACGACTTCAAGGTAAACATCGAGGTTAACCACGCCACCCTCGCCGGCCACACATTCGAGCACGAACTCGCCGTGGCTGTTGACAACGGCATGCTCGGCAGCATCGACGCCAACCGAGGCGACTACCAGAACGGCTGGGACACCGACCAGTTCCCCATCGACAACTTCGAGCTTACCCAGGCCATGATGCAGATTATACGCAATGGCGGACTCGGCAACGGCGGCACCAACTTCGACGCCAAGACTCGCCGTAACTCCACCGACCTCGAAGACATATTCATTGCCCATATCGCAGGCATGGACGCCATGGCCCGCGCCCTGCTCAGTGCTGCCGAAATCCTCGAGAAATCGCCCTACAAGAAGATGCTCGCCGACCGCTACGCATCGTTCGACGGCGGCGAAGGCAAGGCATTTGAAGAAGGCGCCATGTCGCTTACCGACCTCGTGGACTACGCCAAGGCTCACGGCGAACCCGCCGCTACCTCAGGCAAGCAGGAGCTTTACGAAGCGATTGTAAACATGTATTGCTAAGCAGCCGTGGGAAACGACAAAGGCAGCAAGCTATACTTGTTCTCGATAGTGGCAGTGGCCGTACTCGGCGGACTGCTCTTCGGGTATGACACAGCGGTGATTTCCGGTGCGGAAAAAGGCCTGCAGGCCTTTTTCCTCGGCGCCACCGACTTCGTGTACACCGATGCCATACACGGCATCACGTCGAGCAGCGCCCTGCTCGGCTGTATTCTCGGAAGCGCCTTGTCGGGTTGGTTCGCCGCCCGTCTGGGCCGCAAGCCTACCCTTATCTGCGCCGGAGTGCTGTTCCTTGTGTCGGCTCTTGGTTCGTATTATCCTGAATTTTTCTTCTTCGCCTATGGCAAGCCGTCGCTCGATCTGCTGGTGGCATTCAATGTCTATCGCATCATCGGTGGTGTGGGCGTCGGCCTTGCCTCGGCGATATGCCCCATGTACATAGCCGAGGTGGCACCGAGCAACCTTCGCGGCACGCTCGTGTCGTGGAACCAGTTCGCCATCATTTTCGGCCAGCTCGTGGTGTACTTCGTCAACTTCCTTATTCTCGGCGAGCATACCAATCCCGTAATCGAGAAAATAGGCGAAACGCTCTATGCCGTCCACCCCTCGTCCGACCCATGGACCATCTCCACGGGATGGCGCTACATGTTCGGTAGCGAGGCCTACGTGGCCGCCGTGTTCACGATCCTCGTATGCTTCGTGCCTGAGTCGCCGCGATATCTCGCACTGAACGGCAACGACTCCCGCGCCTTGGCAATCTTGTCGCGCATAAACGGAAAGAAAGCCGCCGACGCGATACTGCGCCAGATCAAAGAAACCGTGACAGTAAAATCAGAACGCCTGTTCTCTTTCGGAATCATGGTTATCTTCGTGGGAGTGATGCTGTCGGTATTCCAGCAGGCTGTCGGAATCAACGCCGTGCTCTACTATGCTCCCCGCATATTCGACTCAATGGGAATGGGCAACCCGATGGTGCAGACCGTGATAATGGGTATTGTCAACATCGTTTTCACCCTTGTTGCCGTATTCACCGTTGAAAAGCTTGGCCGCAAGCCTCTGCTTATCTGGGGTTCTATCGGCATGGCTATCGGAGCGCTCGGCGTGGCTCTTTCCAACATTGTGGAAGTCAACCCGCTTGTGCCGGTGGTATGTATCATGGTATATTCGGCCTCGTTTATGTTCTCCTGGGGCCCGATATGCTGGGTACTTATCTCCGAGATATTCCCCAACACTATCCGAAGCGCCGCTGTGGCCATCGCCGTGGCTTTCCAGTGGATATTCAACTTCATTGTTTCGAGCACCTTCGTGCCGATGTACAATATGAGCCTCGGCTCGATGGGCGATAAGTTCGGCCATATGTTCGCATACGCGCTCTACGGCCTTATCTGCATCGTGGCCGCATGGTTCGTATACCGCCTCGTACCCGAAACAAAAGGAAAGACCCTTGAAGACATGACAGCGCTCTGGCGCAAAAAAAGCTCAAAATAACACTCACGTTATCCCTTAATATCAAAAGCCCGGTATTCCCGGGCTTTTGTCATTAATATGGCGCTTGGATTATTCCATAGAAATTGTGTATATTTACGCATAATTTAGCTGTTACGCAGATGAATCGACTTATACTTACAATTTTGGCGCTCGGCGTAATTGCGGTCGCGATACTTACTGCCTGCGGGAAAAACGGGCAGAATATGAGTTACGGCATCGGCGACTACGAGGTAAGCATCGAACCCGGGGAAGCTTGGCACCATACCTTTTACGCCATGGACTTTATACCTATAGAAAACGAGCCGCAAATGGCAATATGGCTTGAAGACACCTGCGGCAATTTCCTGAGCACAGTCTATGTGACCGAGCGCTCGGCGACACAGGGGTGGCGTATGGCCGGAGGCGCACGACGCCCCGAAGCTCTTCCGCTGTGGTCGCACCGACGCGGCATAGCTGCCCCGGACAGCCTCTATATGCCTACGGCCAACGCACCCGAAGCAGCGACGGGAGCCACTCCGCACGGCAGTTTCACTGCCCGCTTCGCCCGGGGACAGTCACCGGCAATCGTATACGCGGAGATAAACCATTCAGCCGATTTCAACCAATATTACACAGCTGACGCGCTGCCCGGCACTCCCTCTTACAGCGGAGGCAAGGAAGGAAGCGGCCAGCCCGCCATAGTATATCGTGCGCCGATATTTGTCGAAGACAGTTCTGAAATCATAGAGCTGAAACCAATAGGCCATTCAAGCCCGGACGGCTCCGACGGACTGCTTCGCACAAGCCTCGACAGCATAACGTCGGCACTCGACATTGTGTCAAGAATATCATTGAAGCGCGTAAAATAATTTTAATGATTTTTTCAGGGCTGACGCATGAGATTTAACTATCCTTAAAGACTTTGTACAGATATTCAGTGCTCCACATACATTTTTTGCGTCTTCGTTTAAGGCTGAGTTTATCGTTCTGCTTTTTAAGCATTTCCAATCCATACTTGCGCATCGCTGAAAAATTGACAGCGCCATTCTTGGCGCGTACGCGGCACATATCTTCCCGAAACGTCACGTCGAGATGCCAGTGCAGTTTGTTCTCGATACCCCAGTGCGCACGAATACGCATCGCATAGTAAG
>CAJTSR010000022.1 GCA_910579035.1 uncultured Muribaculaceae bacterium
GTCTTTATCCCTTCGCCTCAGTCACATAGCAACCGCTATGCTCCTTCGGCTCAGATATAAACCCATCTCAAACTTTTTGGCCTGTGCTTTAACAGATATTATTAAACACCCTCTTAATTGGCTCAAAATTACAAAACCTCGAGCAACTGTGCAAGCAAAAAGCGGAAACAACCCGTATGCAAGCTGTTTCCGCTTTTTTTCGTTTCCGAATCCGGAATTCGTGTTATTTCTTGATAACGCGACGTTCTTTGATGCGGGCCTTCTTACCTGTGAGCTTGCGCAGGTAGTAAAGCTTGGCACGACGTACCTTACCGTACTTGTTGATGGTAATGGAGTCGATGAACGGCGACTCGATGGGGAAGATACGCTCAACACCGATGTTTTCGCTCATTTTGCGAACGGTGAAACGCTTCTTCGAGCCTTCGCCGGAGATGCGGATAACCACACCGCGGTACTGCTGGATACGCTCCTTGTTACCTTCTTTGATGCGGTAAGCCACAGTGATGGTGTCGCCGGGGCCAAATTCGGGATGCTGCTTGCCGGAAGCGAAAGCTTCTTCGGCAATTTTAATCAAATCCATTGTAGTAAATGATTTATAATGTTAACATTACTCGCAATATTCGCAGGCTGCATGTCCTGCCAGAGATTACGAAACCGGCTGCAAAGATAGGCATTTTCAGCCACTCTCACAAGCATTTGGCAAATTTTCGGCTATTGTAGCACGCGGACGGTGCGCTGTTTCGCGTTTTTTACGTATTTTTGTAGCGATGAAATTCACACTCGAAGCAACAGCGCCGGGCAGCAACGCCCGCGCGGCAACAATACAGACAGACCACGGGGTGATAGAAACCCCCATTTTTATGCCCGTAGGCACTGCGGGCACAGTGAAAGGCGTGCATATGCACGAACTCCGCGAGGACATAGGAGCGCAGATAATACTCGGCAACACATACCATCTTTACCTGCGCCCGGGCATGGACATCATACACCGCGCCGGAGGCCTGCATAAGTTCAACGGCTGGGAGCGCCCCATACTCACCGACAGCGGAGGCTTCCAGGTATTTTCACTGAGCGCCAACCGCAAGCTCACCGAGGAAGGCGCCAAGTTCCGCAGCCATATCGACGGCTCGCTCCACCTCTTCACGCCCGAAAACGTTGTAGACATACAGCGCACAATCGGTTCGGACATAATGATGGCTCTCGACGAGTGCACACCCGGCACTGCCGACCGCTCCTATGCGAGGCGCTCGCTCGACCTCACCAAACGCTGGCTCGAGCGAGGCTGGAAGCACTACAAGGAAACAGAACCTCTCTACGGGCACTACCAATCGTATTTCCCGATAGTGCAGGGCTGCACCTATGCCGACATGAGGCGCGAGGCAGCCGAGCACGTCGCCTCCCTCGGCGCCGACGGCCACGCCATAGGCGGACTCGCCGTGGGCGAGCCTGCCGAGGTGATGTACGATATGATAGAGGTGGTAAACGAGGTGCTGCCCGCCGACAAACCCCGCTACCTGATGGGAGTGGGCACGCCGGTCAACATTTTAGAGGCCATAGACCGAGGCGTCGACATGATGGACTGCGTGATGCCCACCCGCAACGGACGCAACGGCATGCTCTTCACCCCGGAAGGCACTATGAATATGCGCAACCTCAAATGGGCCGACGATTTCTCGCCCCTGCAGGCCGACGGGCCGGCGCTCGTCGACAGGGTATACTCTAAAGCCTATGTGCGCCATCTGTTCATAGCCAACGAACTGCTTGCCATGCAGATAGCGTCTATACATAATCTGGCGTTCTACCTCTGGCTCGTAAAAGAAGCTCGCCGCCACATCATAGCGGGCGACTTCAAGCAGTGGAAAACAGAAATGGTAGAAAAACTCTCGCGGCGACTGTAAACCGATGTTCAAGATACTCGACAGATACATAATCCGCAAATTCCTCGGCACATATGTATTCGCCATAGTGCTGCTGCTGGCAATTGTGGTGATGTTCGACATAAACGAGAAGTTCGACTCCTTCGTCAAGGCTCCGCTCAAGGCAACAGTGTTCGATTACTTTCTCAACTTCCTGCCCTACTTCGCCAATCAGTTCTCGCCGCTGTTCACCTTCATTGCGGTGATATTCTTCACCTCCAAGCTGGCAGGCAACAGCGAGATAATCGCCATGATGTCGACCGGCATGAGTTTCCGCAGGCTTATGCGCCCCTATATGGTATCTGCCGCCATAATCGCCGCCACTACCTTCGCCCTGAGCGCCTACATTATACCTCCGGCGAATGTGAAACGTATCAATTACACAAACACATATGTCAAAAACAAGCGCGTGGACTACGGCGTCAACATAATGCTTATGGTAGCCCCGGGGCAGATAGCATACATCAGCCGCTACGACAACATCAGCAAAACCGGCCACAGGTTCTCGCTCGAAAGTTTCGACGAAGACAAACGCCTCGTGTCGCGCCTCACGGCCCAGAGCATAAAGTGGGACACACTGTACAACTGGCGCGTCAACGACTATGTGGTGCGCGATTTCAAGGACAACCGCGAGTTTATAAGAAACGGGCGACAGCTCGACACCATTATCCCCTTTGAGCCGCGCGACTTCCTGATATCGGAGGAAGACCACGAAAAAATGACATCGCCGGAGCTGCACAAATACATCGAGCGGCAGAAACAGCGCGGAGTGGCCAATATCCAGTCGTTCGAGGTAGAGCGCGAGCGCCGTTTCGCCATAACGGCTGCAGCATTTATCCTCACCATCATCGGCATGACCCTTTCGGTGCGCAAAGCAAAGGGCGGAATGGGGCTTAATATCGGCATAGGACTCGTGCTCAGCTTCAGCTATATCCTGTTTATGACCATCACCCAGACATTCGCCATATCAGGACTTACCTCGGCATTTGTGGCAATGTGGATACCCAACCTGCTATACTCCGTGATAGCTATCATACTCTTCCGCAAAGCATCGCTCAGCTGACGACGCACCAACCATAGTATGGACACGGCTGCGCCGTGTCCGCCCAAGCGAATTATAACGAAGAACGCTCCGACGGGCTGCCGTCGGAGCGTTCTGTATCATATAAGCGGTTTATTAACGCTTCAGTAGGCGATAGGTCGACGCGGTTCCGTCGGCATGAACAAGGTACATGCCTGCAGAAAGAGCGGCGGCGTCCAAAGTCGCTGCGCCGTCAACTGCAGGAACTGTCATCAGCAGCGAACCCTGAAGGGTATAGACGCTCAGGCCGGCAAGAGTGTTTGCGGTAGCGCTTACAGCATCACCGTCAACCGACCATACTGCACTTGATTCGGCCTCAACCGACTCAATGCCGGTGGTGACATCAACATAATCGCCATACACAGTGCGCATAGTGTAGAAATACTCCTGGCTGTCGTAGTCAAACTGGCTCAACACACATTCGGTAGGATTACCCTGAGCATCATAGGTATATTCGGCCTTGCTGCCGTCTATCATTTCTTCAAAGCCGGGCGTAGACTCTATGAGCTTGTTCTCCACATAATTGCCATGCTCGTCCTTGATAGCGTACTCGGTCAATGTATGAACCGGATAGTCCACGATACCATCTTCATCGAAGTATTCGATAGAGGTAAGGGTGGTAGAGCCATTGTCGTCGATAACTTCAAACTTGGTCATATACCAGACCTCGTTCACATCATTGCCGGTTTCCTTGACAGTATATCCCTTTCCGTCGGCAGCATACTCGACTATGTAATGACCGTCGACTTCGCCATCGTAGTATACAACGGCAGATTTCAGCAGGTTCTCGCCTTCTGTCAGTTCGAGAAGATCGCCGAGGATAGTCATCTGTCCGTTGGTCTTATCCCATACGATATCCTTGTATGTCACATTGCCGTATACCTCCCAAACGGGTTCAAGTTCCTGTCTGTTGGTGTAATAGGCATATTCTGTTGCCTTACCGTCCGCACCGTATTTCCATTCCGACTTATAGGCGGGAGCCAGTTCGCCGCCGAACAGAGGCACATACTTGGTAAGCGATGCGATATTACCCTTATCGTCGCGAACGATTTCGTTCGATTCCCAGTAGTAGTCCTTGACCCATTCGCCATCTATCCAGTCGTAGCCTTTTCTTTCGGTGTAGAAACCATGCACAACAGGGTCGTACACATAGGAACGCTTGGAGCTGTTTTCCCATACTTCGCCGCCGCCCGAATAGGTTTTGAACATCGAAACCGGCATATTGTATTCGTTGTAGACGGTCACAGTCTTGTCAAGCTCGCCATCGGCATCTACCACTTCCTCGGTAATGTTGCCCTTGGCATCATACTTGAATGTCACAACGCCGAGCATGTCCCAGCCTTCGCCGTTGAATTCATAGTCTGTCTGGCTTTCAGCACGCCACACAGGGGCTGCAGCGGCCTCGACACGTGCCTTTGCCGAATGCTTTTTGGAACGATTGGTTTTGAACCGCAGGCCATCGGCAGAAGCAGACAGGCATACGGCACCACAAAGTAACAGGGTGTAGAATTTCTTCATATGATTTAGGTTTATAAAAATGAATATGATATAGCGAATTATGGCATCACTATGATTTACAAATCGGGAATACGCATATCAAACGATACTTTGAAGCCGCAAATATACAATATTTTGCAACGATTGGCAAGATTTTCACAAATTATGGTCTAAATTTCCTATCCAAACCAAATAAAAAGGCGGCCCTGAAAAAATCAGAGCCGCCCCGGCAGTTTTATAGAGTTGGTGGATTAGTCGTTTATCACCTCGGCATCAATCACTTCGCGGTGCGTGCGCCCGGTATTGTAATCGGCGAGGATATCGTCGTCATCCTCGTTGCTGCCCACGATAATGCTCTCGTATTCGCGGAGGCCTGTACCTGCGGGTATCAGATGGCCGCAGATCACATTCTCCTTCATACCCTCGAGAGTATCGCTCTTGCCTTGGATAGCAGCCTCGTTTAGCACCTTGGTAGTTTCCTGGAAGGATGCTGCCGAGATAAAGCTCGAGGTCTGGAGAGCGCTTCGGGTGATACCCTGAAGTATCTGCTCGGAAGTGGCGGGCTGAGCCTCGCGCACGATAACCTGACGAAGGTCGCGCTGCTTCAGAAGCGAGTTTTCGTCGCGCAGACGGCGTGCGGTGATAATCTGGCCCTGCTGCAGCGTTTCGCTGTCGCCGGCGTCCTCAACCACCTTCTTGCCCCATATGCGGTCATTCTCTTCCATAAAGTCGCGCTTGTCCACAATCTGCTCTTCGAGGAAGTTGGTATCGCCTGCGTCAAGGATTTTAACCTTGCGCATCATCTGGCGCACGATAACCTCGAAGTGCTTGTCGTTGATCTTCACGCCCTGCATGCGGTACACGTCCTGAACCTCGTTGACGATGTACTCCTGAACAGCCGTCGGGCCCATGATATTGAGAATGTCGGCAGGAGTGATAGCGCCGTCGGACAGAGGTGTGCCGGCACGCACGAAGTCGTTTTCCTGAACAAGAATCTGCTTTGACAGAGGCACGAGATATTTCTTGGGCTCGCCAAACTTGGGCACCACGGTGATTTCGCGGTTACCACGCTTAACCTTGCCGAATTTGACCTGGCCGTCAACTTCCGACACGATGGCGGGATTCGACGGGTTGCGGGCCTCGAACAGCTCGGTAACACGGGGCAGACCACCGGTGATGTCACCGGCACCGCCTGTGGCGCGGGTAATCTTGGCAAATGTTTCGCCGGGCTTGATTTCCTCGCCCTCCTTGTGGATAAGATGGGCGCCCACAGGGAGAGAATATGTTGCGAGCACCTCGCCGTAGTTGCCGTGGATTTCGACAGAAGGCACGTGCTGGCGGTCGCGGCTTTCAATGATCACGCGGTCTTCAGTCTGATGTCCGCCATCACTGTCGACACGGAAGGTGACGTTCTCGATAAGGTCCACATAGTGTACCTTACCCGCAACCTCGGCAACGATAACGGCGTTGAAGGGGTCCCATTCGCAAATCACGTCACCGCTGTTGATTTCGGCTCCGTTGTCGAAGAAGAGCTTCGAACCGTAAGGTATGTTGGCCGTCATAAGCGACATACCGGTCTTGTTGTCGATAATACGCATTTCGGCAAGACGGCCTACCACTACCTTCGAGCCGTCTTCGGCATCTACAGTGCGGAGTTCGTCGATTTCAAGTTTACCGTTGTACTTGGAGGTAAGTTTGGAAACGGCCGAGATATTGGTTGCCACACCACCGACGTGGAATGTACGGAGGGTAAGCTGTGTACCGGGCTCGCCGATCGACTGCGCCGCGATTACGCCGACAGCCTCGCCTTTCTGCACCATTCGGCTGTTGGCAAGGTTGCGGCCATAGCACTTGGCGCAGACACCGCGCTTGCTCTCGCAGGTGAGCACCGAACGGATTTCGACACTTTCGATGGGCGACGCGTCGATACGGTCGGCGGCGGCATCGTTGATTTCCTCGCCGGCACGCACAATGATTTCGCCACTCTGGGGGTCGATGATGTCGTGTACGGACACACGGCCGAGTATGCGCTCGCCGAGCGATGCAACAACCTCGTCGTTGTTCTTGATGGCGGTGCACACAAGTCCGCGAAGGGTACCGCAGTCTTCTTCGTTGATGATAACGTCGTGCGCCACGTCGACAAGACGGCGGGTAAGATAACCGGCGTCGGCGGTCTTAAGAGCGGTATCCGCAAGACCCTTTCGGGCACCGTGGGTAGAGATAAAGTATTCGAGCACCGACAGACCTTCCTTGAAGTTAGCCAAAATCGGGTTTTCGATAATCTGGCCACCCTCGGCACCTGCCTTCTGCGGCTTGGCCATAAGACCACGCATACCGGCAAGCTGGCGAATCTGGTCCTTAGAACCACGGGCACCCGAATCAAGCATCATATAGATGGCGTTGAAGCCCTGGTTGGCTTCGGCCATCTGCTTCATCAGAATGCTGGTGAGGCGCTGGTTCACCTGAGTCCATATATCGATAATCTGCTGGTAGCGTTCCTTATCGGATATGAAGCCCATCTGGTAGTTCTCCATCACTTCGTCGACCTGCTTGTAGCCTTCGGCCACAATCTGCTCTTTCTCAGCCGGTATAAGCACGTCACCGAGGTTGAACGACAGACCGCCCTGGAATGCCATGCGGTAACCGAGGTTCTTGATATCGTCGAGGAACTTGGCCGAGCGAGGAATACCGCACTTCTTGATTACGGCGGCGATAACGTCGCGGAGCGATTTCTTGGAGAGTATGTTGTTGATGTAACCGATTTCCTTGGGCACGAACTCGTTGACCATCACACGGCCCACCGAGGTGTCCTTCACCAGATGACGCACGGGGTTGCCGTCGGCGTCAACATCGTCTACCATCACGTTGATGGGAGCGTGCAGAGTCACGCGGCCTTCGTTGTATGCGATGGTGGCCTCTTCGGGTCCATAGAATGTATGGCCTTCGCCCTTGTCGCCGCGGCGGAGCTTGGTGATGTAGTACAGACCAAGTACCATGTCCTGCGAGGGCACGGTGATAGGCGCGCCGTTGGCGGGGTTGAGAATATTGTGCGAACCGAGCATCAGCATCTGGGCCTCGAGTATGGCCTCGTTGCCGAGCGGGAGGTGCACAGCCATCTGGTCACCGTCGAAGTCGGCGTTGAATGCCGTACATGCGAGCGGGTGGAGCTGGATAGCCTTGCCTTCGATAAGCTTGGGCTGGAATGCCTGGATACCGAGGCGGTGCAGTGTCGGGGCACGGTTGAGCAGCACGGGGTGACCTTTCATCACGTACTCCAGAATATCCCATACCACGGGCTCCTTGCGGTCTACGATTTTCTTGGCGCTCTTCACGGTCTTCACGATGCCGCGCTCGATGAGCTTGCGGATAATGAAGGGCTTGTAAAGCTCGGCTGCCATGTTCTTGGGAAGACCGCACTCGTGCATCTGCAACTCGGGGCCTACCACGATAACCGAACGGGCCGAGTAGTCGACACGCTTACCGAGGAGGTTCTGGCGGAAACGGCCCTGCTTGCCTTTGAGAGAGTCGGAGAGCGATTTGAGAGGACGGTTGGCGTCGCTCTTCACGGCCGACGACTTGCGCGAGTTGTCAAGAAGGCTGTCGACAGCTTCCTGAAGCATGCGCTTCTCATTTCGGAGAATCACCTCGGGAGCCTTGATTTCGATAAGGCGTTTGAGGCGGTTGTTGCGTATGATTACGCGGCGATAGAGGTCGTTGAGGTCGGAAGTGGCGAAACGGCCGCCGTCGAGGGGAACGAGCGGGCGAAGCTCGGGAGGAGTCACAGGCACAGCCTGAAGTATCATCCATTCCGGGCGGTTGCGATGGCGCGACGCACGGAACGACTCCACTACCTGAAGACGCTTCAGTGCCTCGGTCTTGCGCTGCTGCGAGCCTTCCTGGCTTGCCTGGTGGCGAAGCTGGTAGGACAGGGAGTCGAGGTCGATCTGGCAAAGCAGTTCGTAGATAGCCTCAGCACCCATCTTGGCCACGAACTTGTCGGGGTGGCCGTCTTCGAGCAGCTGGTTATCCTTGGGCAGAGCGTCGATAATGTCGAAATACTCTTCTTCGGAAAGAAGCTGCAGCTTTTCCACACCTTCGGCAACGCCGGGGTTGATTACCACGTAGCGTTCGTAGTAAATCACCGCGTCGAGTTTCTTCGAGGGCAGGCCGAGGAGGTAACCAATCTTATTGGGAAGCGAACGGAAGTACCAGATGTGCGCTACCGGAACGACAAGGCGTATGTGGCCCATACGCTCGCGGCGCACTTTCTTCTCGGTTACTTCCACCGAGCAGCGGTCGCAGACGATGCCTTTGTAGCGGATGCGCTTGTATTTACCGCAGTGGCATTCGTAGTCCTTTACCGGGCCGAAGATGCGCTCGCAGAACAAGCCGTCGCGCTCGGGCTTGTAGGTGCGGTAGTTGATAGTCTCGGGCTTGAGGACCTCGCCGCTCGACTTCTCGAGTATTTCCTGAGGCGAGGCAAGGCCGATGGAAATCTTCGAGAAGACGTTCTTTGGTTTGTTTTCTTTTCTAAAAGCCATATATGGTGTAAGTGTCTTTTTATAAAGGAAAGTTGGGGAGAGAGGGACTGTGCGGGATTAGTTCTCGAGGTTGATGCTCAGACCAAGACCGCGAAGCTCGTGGAGAAGCACGTTGAGCGATTCGGGAATACCGGGGGTAGGCATGGCGTCGCCCTTGACGATGGCTTCGTATGCCTTGCTGCGCCCGTTCACGTCGTCACTCTTGATAGTAAGTATCTCCTGAAGGATATGGGCTGCGCCGAATGCCTCGAGCGCCCAGACTTCCATCTCACCGAAACGCTGTCCGCCGAACTGGGCCTTACCGCCGAGCGGCTGCTGGGTGATAAGCGAGTACGGGCCGATGGAGCGAGCGTGCATCTTGTCTTCGACCATGTGGCCGAGCTTGAGCATGTAGATCACACCCACGGTTGCAGGCTGGTCGAAACGCTCGCCGGTGCCGCCGTCGTAGAGGTACGACTTGCCGTAGCGCGGCAGGCCGGCCTTGTCGGTCCACGCGTTGAGGTCGTCGAGGCTCGCACCGTCGAAAATCGGGGTAGCGAACTTCTCGCCGAGCTCGCGGCCGGCCCAGCCGAGAACGGTTTCAAACACCTGGCCGAGGTTCATTCGCGAAGGCACACCCAGAGGGTTGAGCACAATGTCGACAGGAGTGCCGTCGGCAAGGAAGGGCATGTCTTCCTGGCGCACGATGCGCGACACAATACCCTTGTTACCGTGGCGGCCTGCCATCTTGTCGCCCACGCTGATTTTACGCTTCTTGGCTATATATACTTTGGCAATCTGCATGATGCCCGAGGGCAGCTCGTCGCCAATAGAGATGTCGAATTTCTTACGGCGCAGCTCGGTGTCGATTTCCTTGGCTTTCTGGAGGTAGTTGACAATAGTGCGGCGTATGAGGTCGTTCTTGTGTTCGTCGTCGGTCCAGTTGCTCAGGCTGAGAGTGTCGTAGTCGATAGTGCGTAGAGCTCCCGAAGTGAAGCGGGCACCCTTGGGCACGATCTCGCTGCCGAGGAAGTCGGTAACACCGTTGGATGTCTTTCCGTCGGTAAGCACGAGGAGCTTCTGGATAAGACGGTCGAGCAGGCGTTCCTTGCGTTCTTCGTACTCCTCGTCGAGCTTGGGCAGGAGGGCGTTGACGCTCTTGCTCTTTTTCTTCTTGGCAGCACGAGAGAACAGGTTGGTGCCGATTACAACGCCCTTGAGCGAAGGCGAGGCCTTCAGCGAGGCGTCCTTGACGTCGCCGGCCTTGTCGCCGAAGATGGCGCGGAGCAGCTTTTCTTCGGGTGTGGGGTCGGATTCGCCCTTAGGAGTAATCTTGCCTATCATGATGTCGCCGGGCACGACGTGGGCGCCGACACGGATAATGCCGCGTTCGTCGAGGTCCTTGGTGGCATCCTCGCTCACATTGGGGATATCCGATGTGAGTTCCTCCATGCCTCGCTTGGTTTCGCGCACTTCGAGCGAATATTCGTCGACATGCACCGAGGTAAGGATATCGTCGCGGACCACGCGCTCGTTAAGCACGATGGCGTCCTCATAGTTGTAACCCTTCCAGGGCATGAATGCCACCTTGAGGTTGCGTCCGAGAGCGAGCTCGCCGTTTTCGGTAGAATATCCTTCGGTAAGTATGTCGCCGGCCTTCACGCGCTGACCCTTGTTGCAGATAGGACGGAGGTCGATGGTGGTGCTCTGGTTGGTCTTGCGGAACTTGGGTATGCGGTATTCCTTCACGGCGTCCTCAAAGGCCACAAATTCTTCCTCTTCGGTACGGTCGTAGCGGATACGGATCACCTTGGCATCCACGAACTCTATCACGCCCTCGCCTTCGGCAGTAATCTGCGTGCGGCTGTCGCGGATAAGCTGAGCCTCGATGCCGGTACCCACGATGGGGGCTTCCGAACGCATCAGCGGAACAGCCTGTCGCATCATGTTCGATCCCATGAGGGCGCGGTTGGCGTCGTCGTGTTCAAGGAAGGGAATGAGCGAAGCTGCTATCGAGGCGATCTGTGTGGGCGACACGTCCATAAGCTCGATCTGCGACGGCGGAACGACGGGGAAGTCGGCGTCGCGGCGAGCCTTGACAGTGGTGCGGATAAATGTTCCGTCGGGATTGAGGGGAGCATTGCCCTGGGCAATCATCTTGCCCTCTTCCAGCTCGGCGGTGAGGTACACAACGTCGTTGTTGTCGAGGTTCACCTTCGAGTCCTCTACCTTGCGGTAGGGAGTTTCGATAAAGCCGAGGTCGTTGATCTTGGCATACACGCAGAGCGAGCTGATAAGACCGATGTTCGGGCCTTCAGGCGTTTCGATAGGACAAAGACGTCCGTAGTGGGTGTAGTGCACGTCGCGCACCTCGAAGCCGGCACGCTCACGCGAAAGACCGCCGGGGCCGAGAGCCGACAGACGGCGCTTGTGGGTGATTTCGGCCAAGGGGTTGGTCTGGTCCATGAACTGGCTCAGCGCGTTGGTGCCGAAGAAGGTGTTGATAACGCTCGAGATTGTCTTGGCGTTGATAAGGTCGGTGGGTGTGAACACCTCGTTGTCGCGAACGTTCATACGCTCGCGGATAGTGCGGCTCATACGGGCCAGACCGACACCGAACTGGTTGTAGAGCTGCTCGCCCACGGTACGCACGCGGCGGTTCGACAGGTGGTCGATATCGTCGACGTCGGCGCGGGTGTTGATTAGCTCTATGAGGTAGCGGATAATGGCTATGATATCCTCCTTGGTGAGAACCTTCACGTCCATGCTCGTGGTCAGGCCGAGCTTGCGGTTTATGCGGTAACGGCCCACGTCGCCGAGGTCGTAGCGCTTCTCCGAGAAGAACAGGTTGAAGATTACTTCACGGGCGCTGGCATCATCCGGCGGCTCGGCGTTGCGGAGCTGTCTGTAGATATACTGGATAGCCTCCTTCTCGGAGTTCGACTGGTCCTTCTGGAGGGTGTTGAATATGATTGAGTAGTCGCTGCTGTTGGCAATCTCCTTGTGGAGGAGCACTGTCTGCACGCCACTCGCGAGGATGGCGTCGATGTCGTCCTCGGTAAGTTCGACCTCGCGGTCTATTATGACCTCGTTACGCTCGATGGTCACAACCTCGCCGGTGTCCTCGTCCACGAAGTCTTCCACCCATGTCTTGAGCACACGGGCGGCAAGCTTGCGGCCTACCACCTTTTTGAGGTTTGTCTTGTTGACCTTTATTTCTTCTGCCAGGCCGAAAATCTCGATAATGTCCTTATCGCTCTCGAGGCCGATGGCACGGAGAAGTGTGGTAACGGGTAATTTCTTTTTACGGTCGATGTAGGCATACATCACGTTGTTGATGTCGGTGGCGAACTCAATCCAAGAGCCACGGAACGGGATGATGCGGGCCGAATACAGCTTTGTGCCGTTGGCGTGCGTGCTCTGTCCGAAGAAAACACCGGGCGAACGGTGGAGCTGCGACACGACAACGCGCTCGGCACCGTTGATAACGAAAGTGCCGGAGTCTGTCATATAAGGAATCGGACCGAGATAGACGTCTTGTATTTCGGTAGCAAAGTCCTCGTGGTCGGGGTCGGTACAGCTCAGTTTGAGCTTGGCCTTCAGAGGCACACTGTACGAGTAACCGCGCTCGAGGCATTCTTCGATTGAATACCGGGGCGGGTCGATGTAGTAGTCGAGGAACTCGAGTGTGAAATTATTTCGTGTGTCCGAAATAGGGAAGTTTTCGGCAAACACCTTGTAAAGGCCCTCGTTGGTACGCTTTTCCGGAGGAGTGTCGAGCTGGAAGAAGTCGCGGAAAGACTTAAGCTGCACTTCGAGGAAGTCGGGATACGGTAGCGGGTTCTTTACCGAGGCAAAATTAATGCGGGGTTTATCTATCGAAACTGACATCTATGAAATGTATTCGGTGGGTTTCCTTGAGGATTTTTTTGTGCCATATTAAGTCGCGGTTCCGGCCTCAAAAACGGGAAGCGACACATTTCGGAGCTTTCAAAAGCAATGGCGCGGGCAAAAATATACGTGTGTTCAGACCTTAGAAGGACAGCCCGGCCGGCGTATAGTATTTTATGACACAAAAGGTTAAGAATCTCCCGCTAAGGGGATTCTTAACCTAATTACCTGAAAGACAGGTGTATTATTTGAGTTCGACTTCAGCGCCAACTTCCTCGAGCTGTGCCTTGAGGGCTTCAGCTTCAGCCTTTGCGAGGCCTTCCTTAACGGTAGAGGGTGCGCCGTCAACGAGTTCTTTAGCTTCCTTAAGACCGAGGCCGGTGAGTTCCTTAACGAGCTTAACGACTTTGAGTTTTTCGCCGCCAGCGTTCTTGAGAACTACGTCGAAAGCCGATTTTTCTTCAGCGGCGGGGCCTGCGGCGGGACCGGCAGCAACGGCAACGGCTGCAGCTGCGGGTTCGATGCCGTATTCTTCTTTCAGGATCTGGGCAAGTTCGTTTACTTCCTTGACAGTGAGGTTAACAAGTTGTTCAGCAAAAGCTTTGAGATCTGCCATTTTTGTATGTATTTTGTTTGTTTGTTATTCTTTGATTAGTTTTCTTTTTTCGAGAGAGTCTCGAGTATGCCGTGGAGCTTGCTACCACCGCTCTGGAGAGCGCTGACAACGTTCTTGGCGGGCGACTGGAGCAGAGCCACAACGTCTGCGATGAGTTCGTTCTTGCTCTTGATAGCGGCAAGTGCGTCGAGCTGGTCGGCACCGAGGTAAACGGTTTCTTCGACGTAAGCAGCCTTCAGCAGGGGCAGTGTATCGCCTTTCTTAACGAAGTCTTTGAGCAGTTTTGCAGGCGCGTTGCCCACGTTGGTGCACATCAGAGAGGTAGACTCCTTGAGTGCGGGGTAGAGCTCGGAGTAATCGCCTTCGAGGTTTTCGAGAGCCTTGCGGAGGAGCTTGTTCTTCACAACAACCAACTTGATGTCGGCGTTGAAGCAAGCACGGCGAAGTTCGGAGGTCTTTTCGGCATTGAGTCCGGCAGTTTCTACGAGGTAGAAGCCGTTGTATGCCTTGATAGTTTCCTCTATTTCGCGGATTATAATCGCTTTATCTTCCTTTTTCATTTTGTCGGTGTTGTTAGGGTTTAGGCTTCAATCGACTTGGGGTCAATCTTAACGCCCGGACTCATGGTGCTCGAAAGATAAATGCTCTTGATGTAGGTTCCCTTGGCGGTAGCGGGCTTCAGCTTGATAAGCACGTTGATGAACTCACGGGCGTTATCGCACATAGCCTCGGGCGAGAAGGATACCTTGCCGATCGAAGAGTGTACGATACCGTTTTTGTCGACCTTGAAGTCGATTTTACCTTTCTTCACTTCTTCGACAGCCTTAGCCACGTCGACAGTCACTGTGCCGCTCTTGGGGTTAGGCATCAGGCCGCGGGGACCGAGTACACGGCCGAGGGCACCGATTTTACCCATGATAGCGGGCTGGGTGATGATGACGTCGATATCGGTCCAGCCACCTTTGATTTTTTCGATATATTCATCGAGGCCTACATAGTCGGCGCCTGCCGCTGTAGCTGCTGCTTCGGCATCGGGGGTGCAGAGCACGAGCACGCGCACCTGCTTACCGGTTCCGTGGGGAAGAGTAACGACACCACGAACCATCTGGTTGGCTTTACGGGGGTCGACGCCCAGACGGACATCGATATCAAGCGAAGCATCGAATTTGGTAAAGGTCATTTCCTTCACGAGCTCGACAGCTTCTGCCAAGGTGTAAGTCCTCCCGGCTTCAAGCTTGGATAGGGCCAACTTCTTGTTTTTTGTAAGTTTACTCATATCAAGTGAAGTTATTAGTTGTTAGAGGGGAACTGTCCTTTGACGGTGATACCCATACTTCTGGCCGTACCGGCAACCATTCGCATAGCCGATTCTATGGTAAAGCAGTTAAGGTCGGGCATTTTGTCTTCAGCAATAGCGCGCACCTGCTCCCATGTGATTTCGGCAACCTTGGTACGGTTAGGCTCTTTGGAACCGCTCTTTACCTTGGCGGCTTCTTTGAGCTGTATCGCAACCGGGGGAGTTTTAACAACGAAGTCGAAAGACTTATCGGTGTAGTAAGTGATTACTACAGGAAGAATCTTACCGGCTTTGTCCTGTGTGCGGGCATTGAATTGCTTGCAAAATTCCATGATGTTGATGCCCTTCGAACCTAGAGCGGGGCCTACAGGAGGCGAAGGGTTGGCTGCACCACCTTTAATCTGCAATTTGATTTGTCCAGCAATTTCTTTAGCCATTGGTTTAATACTTAAAATAATTATACATAGCGTTATTACAGCAAAAGCCGCCGACCCGTAACATAGCCGCCGGCCAAGGCCTTATATACGCTCTACTTGCGAATTGTCCAGTTCCAGAGGTGTTTTTCGGCCAAATATCTTGACCATCACCGTCAGCTTTCGTTTCTCGGCGTTTACCGTTTCGACAACGCCCTCGAAGCCCTTGAAGGGGCCGTCGCCTACCTTCACTTTCTCGCCCACAATATAGTCGTTGATGCCTCCGTCGGGGTCGGCAAGTTCGTCGACCGCGCCGAGCATTCGCATCACCTCGGACTCGCGAAGACGCTCCGGCTTGGAGTTCTTCTCACGGCCTCGGAGAAAATCGATTACATTGGTGGTATTGGTGAGTTCGTGAATCACTTCTCCGGTAAGGTCAGCCTCTATAAAGACATAGCCTGAATAAAGGTTTTTTTCCTTAACGACTTTCTTGCCGTTGCGGAGCGACATTACCTTCTCGGTGGGAATCAATACCTGAAAGACGTAGTTGCCGAGGTCAGTGCGTTTCATCGAGCCTTCGATGATTTCCTTAACCTGAGCTTCCTTGCCCGAAATGGCACGCAGCACGTACCATCCTTTCTTGTTCTCTGCCATTGACTTTACCACTAAAAGAGAAATGAGACTACAAGCTGTATATTAGGTGCATCAATCTGTCGACCACCTGATCCATGATAAAGATTATCAGAGCGATAATCACGGAAGCTATCATAACAATGATAGCCGACTTGATTAATTGCTTTCTGGAAGGCCAGGAGGTTTTGAAACGAAGCTCGTCGTAGGCCTCCTGTATATTCGTCAGTAGTTTCAGTTTCTTCATTTTTGTCTTTTTTAGCACGGGTTGAGAGGCTCGAACTCCCGACACCTGGTTTTGGAGACCAGTGCTCTACCGACTGAGCTAAACCCGTATGTTAGATAATGCCGGTTCGACCGACCGGCTTTCCCGGCATTATCTGTTTTTTATATCGCTACTGCTTTTGCAGAGGATTAGTCGAGAATTTCGGTGATCTGACCCGAACCTACTGTGCGGCCGCCTTCACGGATAGCGAAGCGAAGACCCTGATCGCAAGCTACGGGGTTGATCAGTTCGACGATGATTTCCACGTGGTCACCGGGCATCACCATTTCTACACCTTCAGGAAGGGTGATTTCGCCGGTCACGTCGAGTGTGCGGATGTAGAACTGAGGACGGTAGTGGTTGTGGAACGGAGTGTGACGGCCGCCTTCTTCCTTCTTCAGGATATAAACAGAAGCTTTGAACTTGCTGTGGGGCTTAACTACACCCGGGTGGCAGATTACCATACCGCGCTTGATGTCCTTCTTATCGATACCACGGAGGAGCAGACCTACGTTGTCACCAGCCTCACCCTGATCGAGGAGCTTGCGGAACATTTCAACACCGGTAACGGTGGATTTGAGGTTTGCGCCAAGACCCATGATCTGAACTTCGTCGCCAACCTTTACGATACCTGTTTCGATACGACCGGTAGCAACTGTACCACGACCGGTAATCGAGAACACGTCTTCAACAGGCATAAGGAAGGGTTTGTCAACGTCGCGGGGAGGCAGTGGAATCCAGTTGTCAACAGCGTCCATAAGTTCAATAACCTTTTCTTCCCACTGGGGTTCGCCGTTGAGCGCGCCGAGAGCAGAACCGCGGATGATGGGAGTTTCGTCGCCGTCGTATTCGTAGGCAGAGAGAAGCTCGCGCATTTCCATTTCAACGAGGTCAAGAATTTCCTCGTCGTCAACAAGGTCGCACTTGTTGAGGAATACAACGATACGGGGAACGTTCACCTGACGGGCGAGAAGGATGTGCTCGCGAGTCTGGGGCATAGGACCGTCTGTACCTGCAACCACGATGATAGCGCCGTCCATCTGAGCAGCACCGGTAACCATGTTCTTAACGTAGTCAGCGTGTCCGGGGCAGTCAACGTGAGCGTAGTGACGGTTAGCGGTCTCGTATTCTACGTGAGCGGTGTTGATGGTGATACCGCGTTCCTTTTCTTCGGGAGCGTTGTCGATCTGATCGAACGACTTCACTTCAGAAAGACCTTTCTTAGCCAGAACGGTAGTAATGGCGGCGGTAAGGGTGGTTTTGCCGTGGTCAACGTGGCCGATTGTGCCGATGTTAACGTGCGGTTTCGTTCTTTCGAATTTCTCTTTAGCCATAACTGTGCTATTATAATTATTAGTTGTTACTTCTTCAACAATCAGCCGCGATAATGCAATAAGCACTACCGGGGCTTCTTACTTAGAGCCGATGGCGGGATTTGAACCCGCGACCTCTTCCTTACCAAGGAAGTGCTCTACCCCTGAGCTACATAGGCAAACAAAAATTGAGCGGAAGACGAGGCTCAAACTCGCGACCCTCAGCTTGGAAGGCTGATGCTCTATCAACTGAGCTACTTCCGCATAAGAGAAAATTGGTTGTGGGCGAAGATGGATTCGAACCACCGAAGGAATTATCCAGCAGATTTACAGTCTGCCCCATTTGGCCACTCTGGTATTCGCCCTTGTATTCGCGGAAAGCCTCCGCCTGCTCCCGGCTCTTTGCCAGCCGCCGTAAGCAATCTCTTTCGAGCCTCTTGTCGGATTCGAACCAACGACCCCGAGATTACAAATCACGTGCTCTGGCCAACTGAGCTAAAGAGGCGTATTTTTCAATTTTCTCTTGCAGCGGGGAGCCTGTCTTTTCCCGTTTGCGGTTGCAAAGTTAAGCAAGATTTTTTACTCCCACAAAATTTTTCGAACTATTTTTTATGCGAATTTTGCACATTTTTTAAAATTACACTGAATATCAGCGATTTACCATCGTTAAAATTATGGCGTGATTTTGTTTTTGCTCTCCCGCACGCGCGCATACTTCGTCAACAAGACACATCAGTCCATACATTTTGATAAAAATTGAGGCGACCCAGCCTTCGCCGCGCCGCCTCAAGAGGCAGATTCTATGATGGTTTATCCGCATTTGGACGTGCCGCACGATGTGCAAATCAGGCAGCCCTCCTGATATATGAGTGTTTCCTGTCCGCAATTGGGGCAGCGCTGGCCTTTGGCGGTCGTTCCGTTTGGCATGTATTTTTTGAGGGCGCGCTCCACGCCCATCTTCCATGTGTTGATCGACTGCGAGTCGAGTTCAAGCCCTCCGACGAGTTTAAGCACCTGGTCGATGGGCATTCCGTAGCGCAGCACGCCCGATATCAGCTTGGCGTAATTCCAAAATTCGGGGTTAAACTTGTCGCTTAGTCCTTCTATGGTCGTTTTATGACCGCGCTTGTTGATAAACTGGAAGTCGTATCTCTTGGCGCCGCTTTCATCCACGGCCTTTATTATCTTGCCGTGAGTTACCGATTTAGGTATGAAGATGCCGTCCTCGTCGTCGGCAAGGCCGGTAAACACCTCGTAGGGCACGCCGTTGACAAGCCCAACAAAGGCAATCCACTTCTCCTTGTTATTCTGGAAGCGCACCACATCAGCTTCCAGCTCGATCGGACGCTTGGCAAGCACGGGAGCGTTTGCCTGCGGTTCCTCCTTTTTCTTTTCGACTGCCACAAGCACGCCCGAGCGCGAGCCGTCGCGGTATACCGTGCAACCCTTGCAGCCCGCGTGCCAAGCCTGGCGGTAGAGGCTCTCTACGGCCTCCACGCTTATATCGGCGGGCAGATTGATGGTTACCGAAATCGAATGGTCCACCCATTTCTGTATTTTGCCCTGCATCGTCACCTTCTCGTTCCAGTCAATCTCGTTGGCCGTGGCTCCGGCATAAGGCGATGCTGCCACAAGTTCGTCAAGCTCGGCCTGCGTGAACTGCTTGGCCTCGATACCTTTCACCCGCATCCACTCAAGGAATTTGGGGTGGTACACGATGTATTCCTCGAATGCGTCGCCGCTGTCGTCCACATAGTCGATGCGCGCGCCGCTGTCGGCGGAGTTCACCTTGCGGCGGCGTTTGTACACCGGCATGAAAACCGGCTCGATGCCGCTCGACGTACGCGTCATAAGGCTCGTGGTGCCCGTCGGCGCGATAGTGAGGCAGGCAATATTGCGGCGCCCCACCTTAACCATGCGCTCGTAAAGCTCGGGAGATGCCTCGGCTATGCGCTGTATATAGGGGTTCGACGCCTCGCGGGCGGCATCGTACACTTCAAAAGCCCCTCGCTGCTCGGCCATATTGACCGATTCGCCATACGCCGCAAGCGCTACTGCGCGATGCACGCTCACCGAAAATTCCGTTGCCTCGGGCGTGCCGTAGCGGTAGCCCATGGCCGCAATCATATCGCCTTCGGCCGTGGTACCGAGGCCTGTACGGCGTCCGAGCAGTGTCTTGGCGCGTATTTTGCCCCACAACGACCGTTCGGGGCCTTTCACCTCTTCCGACTCGGGGTCGGCATCGATTTTCTCGAGTATGAGATCTATTTTCTCCATCTCGAGGTCGATTATGTCATCAAGGAGGCGCTGCGACTTGGCGGTAACTTCTGCGAGCTTGTCGAAATCGAAGCGTGCCTGAGGGGTAAACGGATTTTCAACGAATGAATAGAGGTTTATGGCAAGCAGGCGGCAGCTGTCGTAGGGACAGAGCGGTATTTCGCCGCACGGGTTTGTCGAAATGGTTTCAAAACCGAGGTCGGCATAGCAGTCGGGCACAGACTCCCTGCGTATGGTATCCCAGAAAAGCACGCCCGGCTCGGCCGACTTCCACGCATTGCCCACAATTTTCTGCCACAATGCCCCGGCGTCGATTTCCTGCACCACCACCGGGTCGGAAGAATCCACGGGGAACTGCTGGCGGTAAGGCTGCCCCGACTCCACGGCACGCATAAAGTCGTCGTCGATACGGACACTCACATTGGCTCCTGTCACCTTTCCGGGCGTCATCTTGGCATCGATAAACGCCTCGCTGTCGGGGTGCTTTATCGACACGCTCATCATCAGCGCTCCGCGACGCCCGTCCTGGGCCACCTCGCGGGTGGAGTTGGAGTACCGCTCCATAAAGGGCACAAGGCCGGTAGATGTGAGAGCGGAGTTTTTCACCGGCATGCCTTTCGGGCGCAGGTGCGACAAGTCGTGTCCCACGCCGCCGCGACGCTTCATCAGCTGCACCTGTTCCTGGTCGATGCGTATTATGCCGCCATAGCTGTCGGGCTTACCGTCCAGCCCGATAACGAAGCAGTTCGACAGCGAGCCGACCTGAAAATTATTGCCTATTCCCGCCATGGGGCTGCCCTGAGGCACGGCATAGCGGAAATCGCGCAACAATCCGTATATTTCTTCCTCGCTCAGCGGCGACGGATATTTAGCTTCCACGCGGGCAAGCTCCGAGGCGATACGACGGTGCATATCGTCCGGACTTTTCTCATATATATTGCCGAAAGAGTCTTTCAGGGCGTATTTGTTCACCCAGACCTGAGCGGCGAGTTCGTCACCGCCGAAGTATGCCAAGGAAGCGCTGAACGCCTCCTCATAAGAATAAGCTGTCGGTTTTGCCATGGTTTATTGTGTACAGACCGATTAAGTCGGTTCAAGGCGCAAATTTGGCAATTTTTCCGCTGATAGGCAAATGGCGGAGCCGAAATATATAATAGTGTTAATAACTCGCAGACAAGAGCGCGCACAGCATTGCCATACGCCAAATTTATCGTATCTTCGTGGGTTAAACTACAAACTTATGGAATTCCGCCTCAGTTCTATATACAAGCCTACCGGCGACCAGCCACAGGCCATACGGCAGCTCGCCGAGGGTGTCGGCGAAGGGCGCCCGGCGCAGACCCTTCTCGGCGTCACCGGGTCGGGCAAGACATTCACCATGGCCAACGTGATAAAGGAAGTGCAGCGCCCCACCCTGATTCTGAGCCACAACAAAACACTCGCGGCACAGCTCTACAGCGAGTTCAAGCAGTTCTTCCCGGACAACGCCGTGCAGTACTTCGTGTCGTACTACGACTATTACCAGCCGGAAGCATACATACCGTCGGTCGACAAGTATATAGAGAAAGACCTGATGATCAACGACGAGATAGACCGTCTGCGCCTCGCCACGACATCTGCCCTGCTCTCGGGCCGGCGCGACGTGATAGTGGTGTCGTCGGTGTCGTGCCTATACGGCATGGGCAACCCGGAGGATTTCCACGAAAACGTGGTGACTGTGGAGCGTGGCATGCGCATAACCCGCAACGCCTTCCTGCGAAAGCTCGTGGCCGCCCTCTACAGCCGCAACGAGGTCGATTTCCAGCGCGGAAACTTCAGAGTGAAGGGCGACACGGTAGACATTCGGCTCGCATACGAGGACATAATAGTAAGGGTAGTGTTCTGGGGCGACGAGATAGAGTCGGTAATCACCGTCCACCCCGACGACAACGCCCACCTCGGCACCCACGACCGCTTCAACATCTACCCTGCCAACCTCTTCGTGACATCGCCGCAGAGGCAGGCTTCGGCCGTGGCGCAGATACAGCTCGATCTTGGCAAACAGATAAAATTCTTCAACGACGAGGCACGCGAGCTGGAGGCGCAGCGCATCGAAGAGCGCGTGACTTACGACGTGGAGATGATAAAAGAGCTTGGCTACTGCACAGGCATCGAGAACTATTCGCGCTACTTCGACGGACGACGCGAAGGCGACCGCCCGTTCTGCCTTCTGGACTACTTCCCCAAAGATTTCCTCACCATAATAGACGAAAGCCACGTGACGGTCCCGCAGATAAGAGCCATGTACGGCGGCGACCGCTCGCGAAAGGCCAATCTCGTTGAGTACGGCTTCCGGCTTCCGGCGGCTCTCGACAACCGCCCTCTGAAATTCGAGGAATTCGAGGAGCTGAGCGGGCAAGTGATATATGTGAGCGCCACCCCGGCCGACTACGAGCTTGAACGCTGCGAGGGCGTGGTGGTTGAACAGGTGATACGCCCCACGGGGCTGCTCGACCCTCTCATACGCGTGAAACCGTCGCTCAACCAGATCGACGACCTCCTCGAAGAGATACAGCTGCGCATCGAGCGCGACGAGCGCACCCTCGTCACCACCCTTACAAAGCGCATGGCCGAAGAACTGAACGAGTATTTCCAAAAACTTAAGATAAAGACAGCCTACATACACAGCGACGTCGACACCCTCGACCGAATAAAGATACTCGACGGTCTGCGAGCGGGCACATACGACGTCCTGATAGGTGTCAACCTGCTCCGAGAAGGACTCGACCTGCCGGAAGTGTCGCTCGTGGCAATACTCGACGCCGACAAGGAGGGTTTTCTACGCAGCCACCGCTCGCTTACGCAAACAGTGGGACGCGCGGCCCGAAATCTCAACGGCGAGGTGATAATGTATGCCGACAAGATAACCGACTCCATGCAGCAGACCATCGACGAAACCGAACGCCGCCGCGCCCTGCAGCTCAAATACAACGAGGAGCACGGTATCACGCCGCAGGCCATTGTAAAGGCCCGCAACGCCATCGTAGGGCTTGAGAAAGAAGAAGTCGACATGGAGGCAACCTCCACGGCCACCGGCGCTTTCCACTCCGAGAAGCAGCTCAACGCCAAGGACAAACGCCAGAAGCGAGGACAGGACCGCAAGACTCCGCTGCCGTATGCAAACGAATTTTCCACATCGGTCGACATCGCCGCCGACCCCGTTGTGGCATATATGAACGCCGACGAGATGCAACGCTCCATCAACCGGCTGCGCAGCGAGATGCTGCAGGCGGCAAAGGATATGGAGTTTATGACTGCCGCACGACTGCGCGACGAAATCATAAAACTCGAGATGCGTCTTGAATCGATGAAGTAACAACCTATGACACACACAGAAATAGACTATAGCAAGCTCCGCCCCACCGACTGGCTGCCGACCTCGGTCAAAGAAATGAAGGCTCTCGGCTGGGAGAGCGTGGACGTTGTGATTTTTTCGGGGGACGCCTATGTGGACCACCCGGCATTCGGGGCCGCCGTGATAGGCCGCACTCTGCAGGCGGCAGGATACAAGGTGGCGATAGTGCCGCAGCCAAACTGGCAGGACGACTTGCGCGACTTCCGCAAGTTCGGCGTTCCACGCCTGTTTTTCGGTATCAGCCCCGGCGCCATGGACTCGATGGTGAACCACTACACTGCCAACAGGCGCCGCCGCTCCGACGACGCATACACCCCCGGCGGACGCCACGGTGCTCGCCCGGACTATCCCACGATAGTTTATTCAAAGATACTCAGAGAGCTATACCCCGACATTCCGATAGTTGCCGGTGGCATCGAAGCCTCTCTGAGGCGTTTCTCGCATTACGACTACTGGCAGGACATGCTGCGCCCGTCGATAATATGCGATGCCGACATAGATATGATTCTCTACGGCATGGGGGAGAAAAGCGTTATAGACCTTGCCCGAAGGCTCAGCTCCGGCGAGAAAATAGGCGATATCACCGACCTGCCCCAGAGCGTCGTCCTAAGGCCCATGGAGGAGATGCCACGGCAGACCGACGATGCGAACATTGTGCTGTCCTCGTTTGAAACCTGCCTCGCCGACAAACGCTCGCAGGCGCTCAACTTCAAGCATATCGAGCAGCAGAGCAACCGCCTCGACGGCGGCGTGACACTATGGCAGGCCTCGGGCCGGCGCGTAGTCCGGGCCAATCCAATGCTGCCCGCCATGACACAGGGAGAAATCGACGCCTCTTTCGACCTGCCTTACACTCGCCTGCCCCACCCTCGCTATCGCGGCAAGAACATACCGGCATACGAGATGATACGCCATTCGGTAAACCTGCACAGGGGTTGCTTCGGAGGTTGCGCCTTCTGCACCATCTCGGCGCACCAAGGCAAATTCATAGCCTCGCGCTCGAAGGAGTCTATACTCCGTGAAGCGCGCCAGGTAAGCCGTATGCCCGATTTCAAAGGATATATAAGCGACCTCGGAGGCCCTTCGGCCAATATGTACGCCATGGGCGGACGCGACAAGGAGGTGTGCCGCCGCTGCCTGCGCCCGTCGTGCCTCCACCCGAAGCCCTGCCCGAACCTCAACACCGACCACCGTCCGCTGCTCGACATATACCGTGCCGTCGACGCCCTGCCCGGCGTCAAGAAGTCGTTTATAGGAAGCGGCGTGCGCTACGACCTGTCGATGCACCGCACGGGCCGCGAGGACGTGGACCGCGCCAACCGCCGCTATAACGAGGAACTGATACGCGAGCATGTGTCGGGACGCCTCAAGGTAGCGCCGGAGCATACCTCCGACAACGTTCTGAGCCTTATGCGCAAGCCGTCTTTCGCTCTCTTCCACGAGTTCAAACGCCTCTTCGACGAAACGAACAAGCGCGCCGGAATGCGCCAGCAGCTTATACCCTACTTCATATCGTCGCACCCCGGCTGCCACGCCGCCGACATGGCCGAGCTCGCCGCAGAAACAAAGGCTCTGAACTTCCACCTTGAGCAGGTGCAGGACTTCACGCCAACCCCGATGACACTCGCCACCGAGATTTATTATACAGGATACCACCCGTATACGGGCGAGCAGGTGTTCACCGCCACATCGCAGGAGCAGAAGCTCGAACAGCGAAAGTTCTTCTTCTGGTACGACGCGGCATATCGCGCCGACATTATCCGCACTCTGCGCCGCATAGGCCGCCCCGATCTAATATCGCGACTCTTCGGTGACCGTCCGCCCCACGCGGGAGGGCGCAGGAATTAGGAATTAGGAATGTGGAATGTGGAAGGAGGAATTAGGGGTTGTATAGGTCTTTGTTGTAGAAGGCCATGATGGCGCGGGCTTGTTCGAGTGCCGTGGCGGCTTCGCCTTCCGGCTCGATTTCAGCCGATTCCTCATACAGGGTTATGGCCTCGCGTCGCAAGCCCCTTTTCCACGCTATGCGCCCCCGCATATACAGCGTGTACGCGTCGGCAGGCATGGCGAGCAAGGCCTGCTCGGCCTCGTCCAGCCTGCTGGCGGCAAAAAGCGCGTCTATTTCAGTTTTCATGGAGCAATGTCGATAAGAGGTTGATAGCAGTAGCCGATGCACGGTCGATAACGGCCTTGCGGTCGCCGTCGAAGTGGTACAGACGCACTGTTTCAGCATCGGGCGTCGAAGCGGCAATCCACACAGTGCCCACAGGCTTGCCCTCTGTAGCGCCTCCGGGACCGGCTATGCCAGACGTGGCCACAGCGCAAGAGGCGCCAAGCGCCTTACGGACTCCGCGAACCATCTCAAGCACAGTGTCGCGACTCACCGCGCCTTCTTTTTCAAGATTGGAGGCTTCGACACCGAGCACGCGCATCTTCACGTCGTTGGAGTACGACACCACGCTCCCTACAAACACGTCGGAGCAGCCGGCCACCGATGTAAGCAGATGGGCTATATTACCCCCTGTGCAACTCTCGGCAGTGGCCATTGTCATATTTTTCTTTCTCAACGCATCAAGCAAGAGTTCGGCAGGGCTTAGCACTCCTTCCCCGGCTAATTTGTCGCCAAGGTATGCCAAAAGTACCTCCGCCTGTCCTTCAAAAAGCGAGGACGGCCCTTCGAGCCGCAGCACTATGCGCCCGGGCGACGGCAGATAGGCAAGTTTGAAACCGCCGGGAATAGCGTCTTCAAACGGTGCAAGTCGCTCCGCAAGGTCCGATTCGGTTATTCCCGACACAGTGAACTCACGCCTCATACGCTCTATGCAGGGGTGAAAACGCTCCACCACGGCATCAACCACAGTCGGAAGCATGGCGCGCGTTTCCGCCGGGACTCCGGGCATGGCAACCATCACCTTGCCATCTTTTTCAAACCACATGACGGGGGCTGTGCCGACAGTGTTCTGAATAACGCGGCACGACGTCGGCACCACGGCCTGCGTACGCGTAAGATCGTTCATAGCAAGCCCTCGGCGGGCAAACACCCGCTCGACGTTCTGCGCCACCGACGCATCGTGGCGCAACTCGCCGCCAAAAATATCTTTAAGAACCGACTTGGTTATATCGTCGCGGGTAGGGCCAAGGCCGCCTGTGCTTATCACAATATCTGCCTCTGACATAGCGCATACAACGGCGCTGCGTATATCCTGCGCGCTGTCGCCAACGGTGCGCACGCCGCACACATCGAAGCCGCAGGCGGTAAGAGCCGACGCTATGGCCGGGGTGTTGGTATCGGCCACGCGACCGATAAGAATCTCGTCGCCAATTATAACGATAGATGCTTTCATACGGCAAATTTGGGCAAAATTTTCTTAAAACGCTCTATTTGTGCCGATTTTTATATATTTTTGTTTTTTAAAGAAGGCCCCAACCAAAGCCTTGCACCCTAATACCCCGAATATCAAATATATATCATACTTTCATTCATGAAGCTTTTATTCCGTATCGATTATCGTGCCAACTGGGGCGAATCGCTCTACTTGTGCGGCGACACGGCGCTACTTGGCAATGGCGACACCTCCCGCGCGCTACGCCTCGAAGTTGACGGCGACCGCCTGTGGCACGCCGAAGTAGAACTGCCCGACAGCGTGGCAGCGTTCACCTACCGCTACATTATCAAGAACGAACAAGGCGACACCAAACAGGAATGGGGCCAAGGGCATTGTTTCCGGCCTGCCGCAGGTGTAAATGAATACGACATCTACGACCGATGGCAGGACCAGCCGTTCGACAAGCCTTTCTACTCGGCTGCGTTTACCGAATGTATATGCCGCCACAACAGCGCGGGCACCAAGCCCCTGCTTCCGGCCTCGGGCTATGTGGAGCTGTGCGTTGCCGCTCCTATGGTGGCTCCCGGCTGCACTCTTGCCATAAGCGGCGAGGGCGACGCGCTGGGCAACTGGAATCCGGACCGCGCCATACGCATGAACTCTGCCGAATATCCGATATGGAAAGCCAAAATACCTGCAGCCGGACTGAACGCGGCCACAGAGTACAAATACCTCATCGTTGACTCGGCAAACGGACGGGTCGTGTCGTGGGAAGGCGGCAACAACCGAAGCATAGGCGTTGAGCCTCGCGAAAACGCGGCCACCATCCTTGCAGGAATGCGATTCATCAACTCTCAGACACCATGGAAAGGCGCCGGCACGGCCATACCCGTGTTCTCACTGAGAACAGAATCAGATTTCGGCGTGGGCGACTTCTACGACCTCAAAGAGATGGTCGACTGGGCTGCCGCAGCCGGACAGACCTTCCTGCAGATTCTGCCAATCAACGACACCACCATGACCGGCACATGGGTTGACTCATATCCCTACAAGGCCAACTCAATATATGCCCTCCACCCTATGTTCCTGCGTCTGGAAGCCATAGGCGAGCTCAAGGACAAGAAACGCCGCGAATACTACGAAAACCTGCGCAAGGAGCTGAACGCCCTGCCCGAAGTGGACTACGAGCGCGTGAACAAGGCCAAGGCAGAATACTGCCGCGAAATATTCGCCTCGGACGGCGCCAAGACCATGGCTTCGCCCGAATACAAGGCATTTATTGAGAAAAACGGCCACTGGCTACTGCCCTACGCCGCTTTCTGCGTGCTGCGCGACCGTTTCGGGACACCCGACTTCAACAAGTGGGGCGAATACGCCGTGTACTCCGCCGACGTACAGGCAAAAGTGCAGGTTGAGGCGCAGACCGAGATAGACTTCGTGTGCTACCAGCAGTTCCATCTCGACGCCCAGATGCGCCATGTGCACGAATATGCCAACTCCCACAGCATAGCGCTCAAAGGCGACATACCCATCGGCATATCGCGCACCAGCGCCGACGCCTGGGTTGACCCGCGACTGTTCAACCTCGACTGCCAGGCCGGCGCGCCTCCCGACGACTTCTCAGTACTCGGCCAGAACTGGGGGCTGCCCACATACAACTGGGAGGAAATGAGCCTCGACGGCTTTGCATGGTGGAAGGCACGCTTTGCCAAGATGGCAGAATTTTTCGACGCTTACCGTATCGACCACGTACTGGGCTTCTTCCGCATATGGCAGATACCCATGGACGCCATACACGGCCTGCTCGGATACTTCAATCCCGCACTGCCTTTCTCCGAGAGCGAGCTTCGCAATAACTACGACTTCTGGATCGATGTCGACCTCCAGACCACTCCGTACATAATGGACTACTTCGTAGAGGATTTCTTCGGGCCGTACACCCGCGAGGCGCTCGACACCTACTGCAACAGTGTAGGCTACGGCCGCTACAAGCTCAAGCCCGAATTCGACACCCAGCGCAAAGTGGCCGACCACTTCGCCACCCTGCCAAAGGACGAAAAACACACCCGCATATGCGACGGCCTGCTCGGCCTTATCGACAATGTGCTCTTCATCGAAGACCCCGTTGAAAAAGGCAAGTACCACCCGAGAATCTCGGCGCAGTACACATATATATACCGCGCGCTCAACGACTATGAACGCTGGTGCTTCAACCGCCTCTACAACGACTTCTTCTACCACCGCCACAATTCGTTCTGGTACGACAAGGCAATGTGGAAGCTGCCCCCGCTGATAGATTCGACCAACATGCTCACTTGCGCCGAAGACCTCGGCATGATTCCGGCCTGTGTTCCGGCTGTGATGCAGCAGCTCGAAATACTGTCGCTCGAGATACAGCGCATGCCCAAAGACCCAGGATCGACATTCGGCGACACATGGAACTACCCCTACTACTCTGTATGCACCACCTCGACCCACGATATGGGCGGCATACGCCAGTGGTGGGAGGAAGACCGCGACCGCAGCCGAGATTTCTACAACAACGTGCTCCACGAGCACGGCGCCGCACCATACTACGCCGAGCCGTGGGTATGCGACCGCATAGTCGACCTGCACCTTGCCTCGCCGTCGATGCTCTGCATACTGCCCTTGCAGGACTGGCTGAGCATCGATGCCAACCTGCGCCGCGAAAACCCGAACGACGAGATAATCAACGTGCCGGCCAATCCGCAGCACTACTGGCGCTACCGCATGCACCTCACCATCGCCGAGCTGGCATCGCACACCGAATTTACCAGCTATCTCCGCGACAAGACCGCGCACTTCGGCCGATAACAATACCGCGACATAGACAAAACCGCCCGCCGGACTTCCAGCGGGCGGTTTCGCTATATATTATTATAGGGAATCAGATGCGAGGGTGCAATTCAGCGTAAGCTGCAAGGGCGTGTTCAAGCACGGTCATAGCGCGGCCAAGCTCCTCGCGATTGAGCACATAGGCTATGCGCACCTCGTCACGGCCAAGCCCGGGCGTGGTATAGAAGCCCGAGGCCGGAGCCATAAAGACGGTCTGTCCCTCGTAGTCGAACTCTTCAAGACACCAGCGGCAGAAGTCGTCGGCATCGTCCACCGGAAGGCGCACCACGGTGTAGAACGCCCCCATCGGTATGGGCGTGTAGCAGCCGGGGATACGGTTGATACGATCGACAAGGAACTTGCGCCGCTCCACGTACTCGTTGTATGTGGCAAGCATATAGTCTGGCGAAGCGTCGATTGAGGCTTCGGCCACAATCTGCCCGACAAGAGGAGGACTCAGACGTGCCTGACAGAACTTCATAACGCACTTGCGCAGCGCCGCGTTCTTGGTGATGAGCGCGCCGACACGTATGCCGCACTCATTGTAGCGCTTCGACACAGAGTCGATAAGCACCACGTTGTTCTCTATCCCCGGCAGGTGCAGAGCCGATATATACGGCGCCCCTGTGTAGCAGAACTCGCGGTAAACCTCGTCGGAAAACAGGAAGAGGTCGTGGCGCTTCACCAAATCGCGTATCTGCAACATCTCCTTCATAGTGTAGAGATAGCCGGTGGGGTTATTGGGATTGCAAATCAGTATCCCTTTGGTACGGGGGCTTATCAGAGCCTCGAACTTCTCCACGGGAGGCAGCTCGAAACCGTCGTCAATGGTCGACGGTACAGTCACTATCTTGGCGCCGGCAGATATGGCGAAAGCCATATAGTTGGCATACGACGGCTCCGGCACTATTATCTCGTCGCCGGGGTCAAGACAGGACATAAAGGCGAAAAGGACTGCCTCGGAGCCTCCTGTGGTGATTATCACATCGTCCGCCTCCACATCGATATGGAAGCGCCGGTAATATTCGCACAGCTTTTGGCGCAGCGAAAGCAATCCGGCCGACGGGCTGTACTCCAGCACCTTTCGGTCGATTTTCTTCAAAGCCTCGAAGGCTTCGGGCGGCGTGGGCACGTCGGGCTGCCCTATGTTCAGCCTATATACTTTTATTCCCCGGGCCACGGCCTTATCGGCCAAAGGCACGAGCCGGCGGATTGGGGAGGCAGGCATTTCCTCGCCGCGATGCGATACTTGGGGCATACTTGTATTTTGGATTAAGTTTTTTCTTATGAAAGAAACAGCCCCGGCGAACATACTGTTCACAGGGGCTGTAAGCTATTGCGTAATATCAGAACTCGGCGTTGCCGGGAGTACGCGGGAAAGGAATCACGTCGCGTATGTTGGTCATGCCGGTAACGAAGAGCACAAGGCGCTCAAAGCCGAGCCCGAAGCCGCTGTGAGGCACCGTGCCGTAACGACGGGTATCGAGATACCACCACATATCCTTCATCGGTATGCCAAGTTCTTCGATGCGGGCAAGGAGCTTGTCGTAATCAGCCTCACGCTCGCTGCCGCCGATAATCTCGCCGATCTTGGGGAAGAGCACGTCCATGGCGCGCACGGTGCGGCCATCGTCGTTCTGCTTCATGTAGAAGGCCTTGATTTCACGGGGATAGTCGGTAAGTATCACCGGCTTGCGGAAATGCTCTTCCACGAGGTAGCGCTCGTGCTCGCTCTGGAGGTCGGTGCCCCAGTCGACGGGGAACTCGAACTTGCGGCCCGATGCCTTGAGTATCTCGACACCTTCGGTATAGGTAAGGCGCACGAAGTCGTTGTGGAGCACGAACTCCAGACGGCTCACAAGCTCCTTGTCGAAATGCTCGGCGAGGAAGTCGATATCGTCGCGGCAGTGGTCGAGAGCATAGCCGATACAGTACTTCACGAACTCCTCGGCAAGATCCATATTGTCGGCAATATCGTAGAACGCCATTTCGGGCTCTATCATCCAGAACTCGGAGAGGTGGCGCGGAGTGTTGCTGTTCTCGGCGCGGAAAGTCGGGCCGAAGGTGTATATCGCTCCGAGAGCCGTGGCTCCGAGCTCGCCTTCGAGCTGGCCGCTCACAGTAAGAGCCGTGGGCTTGCCGAAGAAGTCCTTGCTGTAATCCACGGTGCCATCTTCGGTACGCGGAAGCTTTTCGAGAGGCAGGGTGGTCACTTGGAACATTGCGCCGGCACCCTCGCAGTCGCTTTCGGTGATAAGCGGCGTATGGAGGTAGTAGAAGCCTTTTTCCTGAAAGAACTTATGGATAGCGAAAGCCAAGGCGCTGCGCACTCGCAGAATGGCGCCGAAGGTGGCGGTGCGGGGACGCAGGTGCGCTTTCTCGCGCAGGAACTCGAGGGTGTGGCCCTTCTTCTGCAGGGGGTAGCTTGCGGGGTCGGCAGTGCCGTATATCTCAAGGGTGTCGGCCTGCACCTCGCAGGTCTGGCCCTTGCCGGCGCTTTCTACAAGACGGCCTGTGACGTGTATGCTCGAGCCGGTGGTCACCGGTTTGAGCTGCTCCTCGGAGAACTTCGCGAGGTCAAACACTATCTGGAGGTTGCGAACCGTCGAGCCGTCGTTGAGTGCCACGAACTGCACGTTCTTGTTGCCTCGGCGGGTACGCACCCAGCCCTTGACGCTCACTTCGGAGCCTATCAGGGCAGGGTCGAAGATATGGGAAATCTGTGTGCGTTTCATAACTATGGTTTATTCAAAAGAGCCCATCTTGAGGTAGTTTACCTCTTCCTGGGTAAGGTAACGCCAGCGGCCTCGCGGCAGATTCTTCTTGGTAAGGCCGGCAAAGTATACACGGTCGAGCTTGGTCACATGGTAACCGAGGCTCTCGAAGATACGGCGCACGATGCGATTGCGGCCGGAGTGAATCTCGATACCGGCCTGATTGCGGTCGGTTTCGGTAGCATAGCTGATGGCGTCGGCGTGGATAGGGCCGTCCTCAAGCTCTATGCCGTCGGCAATACGCTGCATATCGTCTTCAGATATATCGCGGTCGCACCACACGTGGTAAATCTTTTTCTTCACGAACTTGGGGTGGGTGAGCTTCGAGGCAAGGTCGCCGTCGTTGGTAAGCAGAAGCACGCCGGTAGTGTTGCGGTCAAGACGTCCCACGGGATATATGCGCTCGTTGCATGCGCCTTTGACGAGATCCATCACAGTAAGACGTCCGTTGGGGTCGTCGCTGGTCGTAACGCAGTCCTTCGGCTTGTTGAGCAGAATATAGCACTTGCGCTCAAGTGTCACAACCTTTTCATCATACTCCACAACGTCGCTGTGGGTAATCTTGGTGCCAAGCTCGGTCACTACCTGGCCGTTGACCTTCACCAAGCCCTGCTGAATGAACTCATCGGCCTCGCGGCGCGAGCAAAGGCCGGCGTTACTCATATATTTGTTCAGGCGAATCTGCTCGTCGGGAGCGGGGAGTGGCATTTCATATTCCACAGGCTTGGGACGCGGAGTGAAGCTCTTGCCGCGAGCCGGGAAAGCGCCGCCCTGCTGGCGATTCTTATTGTAGCCGCCCTGACGAGGACCGTTATTATAGCCGCCTTGGCGGGGACCGTTGTTGTAACCACCCTGACGAGGACCGTTGCCGTAGCCACCCTGACGGGAATCATTGTTATACTGGCGCGGGCCGTTGCCGTAGCCGCCCTGACGAGAACCATTGTTGTACTGGCGGGGGCCATTGCCATAACCGCCCTGACGGGGACCATTGTTATACTGGCGAGGACCATTGCCGTAGCCACCCTGGCGAGGGCCGTTGTTATACTGGCGAGGCTGATACGGACGCTGGTATCCCTGATTTTCGCCCTCGCCCTGCGATGCCGCATTTTCGGAAGCGTCTGAGGCGTCGAAATCGGGACGCGGCTGGTACGGACGGCGGTAACCGCCACTGTTGCCGTTGTTATTGTACTGGCGCGGGCCATTATTATACTGACGGGGGCCGTTGTTATAGCCGCCGTTGTTGTTATAACCGCCCTGACGGGGCTGGTAGGGACGTTTGGGACGATAGCCGCCGTCGGCATCCTCACCGTCGGGGCGTTGCTGCCCGTAGCGGGGGCGCTGCTCGCGCTCGCCATCGGCAGGAGCATGGAACGATTGTCCTATGCGGGGGCGTTTGGGTTTCTTTTCGTTGGAATTAGAGTCCATATCTTCAGCGTGTTAGATTGTGCGTTTCGTTAGTTCTATTAATTCAGAGGATAAATCAGAAGCCGACGTCGCGCCGACTGCTTTAATGTGTAAATTATTTATATATTGTTTTGATAATCTGTACAAATTATTGTGTTTTTACCGTGTATACATTCCTAAAATCAATCATAGGCAGCAGCATACAAAGCCGAGCCATAAGCGGGATAGACCGTTGAAAGACTAATGTTTGCGCAAATTTAAACATTTTTTCTCAAACAGCAACAAAAAAGCACCGCTCATTTCCTAAAACGTTCGCCGCACATCGATGGTTTACCTTACGGGCAATGAGTAGTTGGAGTTGGGGATGAGGAATGAGGAATGAGGGATGAGGAATGAGGAAAGAGGAATGAGGGATGAGGAATAAGGAATAGGGGAATGGGGGCTGATTTATGGCAAAGTATTGCACGCGAGGTCAAAAAAATTTTGCAGCACGGATAAAAATGGCTATCTTTGCCACGCCGAAGGACATACACGAGGCGCGAACCGAATCGCGCCCTCCTTCAGCCGGGAACCGGCCGCTAAGTCTTGGTTTCAAGCCCAAAGCCGTGGAATCCCGTCTTAATCCGTACTATGCCACGCTTGGAACAGGCACAGACTGCCGCCCAGCCAACGCAAAGCACGGAAAAGAGAAACGCGTACCTGCCACGGCAGGCGCCAATCCAAGCCCCTTTATAACCAAAAACGACAGTGCCCTGGTTCGCACTCAACGTATACTATAACCGCGTGTTCCAAATACGCGATTATTTGTCCGCGCAGGTCGACGAAACCTACGTGCCCACCGTCTGTGTCGCAACCGAAGACGCCGACGGCCGCCGCCGTGTGTCCGAACGGCCTGCCGTGCCGCGGCTCATGTTCGCCCGCACAGAGGCGGCCAACGCCCTCGCCCTCGAAGCCACCAGCCCCGTACCATTCCGCTTCTACCGCTCCACCGACCGCACCCTCTCCGTGATCCCCGACGCCGAGATGCAGATGTTTATACTGGTGAGCAGCGCCGGAGCCACCGGACTCGAATACTTCGACAGCGTCAGCCCCGCCCTCACCGAGGGACAGCGCGTGCGCGTCACCGCCGGCCCCTTCGCCGGCATCGAAGGCACCGTGCGGCGCGTGCGCGGCAACCGCCGCGTGGTCGTCGCCCTCCAGGGCCTCTGCGCCGTCGCCACCCCCTACATCCCCGCCGCCCTCCTCACCCCCCTCCCCTAACCCCGTTCCAAACAAACCACATTTTTCGTGGCAGCGACTTCACGCACAGCCAAAAGCCTTAAAAACAGCACAGTTGCGTTGACGATGTACTTCGTCAACCTCGTGCTACAATTCTTCTCCCGTAAGATATTCCTCGACTATCTAGGCACGGAAATCCTCGGCCTCAATACCACAGCCACAAACCTGCTTCAGTTCCTCAATCTGGCCGAACTCGGTGTATGGAGTGCTGTTGCAACTACTCTCTATAAACCACTTGCTGATAAAAACCATAAGGACATCTGTAGAATCATCACTTTCAATGGCATCATATACAAAAGGATCGCAACGCTTATAATATTAGCATCACTTGTCCTAATGTGTTTTTTTCCATTGATTTTTAAAAAAATGGAATTGCCCCTATGGTATGCTTATGCATCTTTCGGGATTTTACTTTTTGGCTCCTTGCTAAGTTATTTTGTCAACTACAGACAATTTCTTCTCACGGCAGACCAGAAAAATTATAAGGTACAATACACCTACAAGCTGTCAATGGCAATTAAACTGATCTTCCAAATAATTGCCGTAAAATACTTTCAAGACCCGTATATATGGTGGCTACTGTTAGAAATGCTGTTTGCCATTGCCGGATCGATAGTGCTGAACAGGATTATACTCAAAACATATCCTTTTCTTGTCGATACCAAAGAAACATTCAAAGATCTCAGCAAAGATTACCCAGAAATAATAATTAACATAAAACGACTTTTCGTCCAAAAAATCAGCAGTTACGTGCTGTTTCAGACGAGTCCACTGATTATTTACGGTTTATCAAATCTGTACTTGGTCACTCTTTATGGTAATTATATGCTCATAATAAACGGCCTTATAAGTCTTATGGCAGCGATGTTCGATGGAATGCTGGCCAGTATAGGAAACTTAGTAGCAAGCACGTCAAAGGAATACTCAATTGAAATTTTCAAACAATTGTATTCATTGCGTTTTATGGTTATTGCCGTAATCTCATACTGCACACTGATATTCGGGCAACAATTTATAGAATTATGGTTAGGCGTAAATTATCTGCTGGGTAAAAGCACATTAGCAATATTGGTCGCGACTTTCGCTGTATATGTAAACCGCTACGTAATCTATGATTATTTATCTGCATATGGTTATTTCGGAGATGTATGGGCGTCCGTAGCAGAAGTCGTTTTAAATATAGGCTTATCTGTTGTCCTCGGAATCCGATACGGCCTTAACGGAGTATTGACCGGAGTCTTAATAAGCCTTATCATCATATCAATGTTATGGAAGCCATTCTTCCTATTCAAAATAAAGCTAAAAACAAAATTTACCAATTATATAAAATTCGCATCATTCCATATATTATCAGGTGGAGCATTGTTTGCTGGCGCATATATGCTCAACACGTTATTCCGCCATATGAATTTACCATCCATCGTTGCCGGCATTCTATCATCATCAATTTATGCGGCAACGTTCGGACTGCTGCTGTATAAGAATTGCATACCTTTCAGAAATGCTGTAAGGCGGTTCAAAAGATAAAACTGCGAGCGATATCGCAGACCATATATCAATATAAACATATCTGATGCTGGAGTATATCCTGTTGCTTATAATCGTAATTTCATCCTATTTCGCCACCCGAAATTACGAGATACTGTGTAAACAACTGTTCAGAATCGAAATAATACTGATAGCACTATTTGTAGGTTGCTCAGATATGTTAGGCGGTTACGACCGCTACATTTACGGCGAGGCTTTCGACTCAATATCATCTTCCATACACAACGGCATAGATATCAGATCCCTAAGCCTGCAAGCATTCTTATGGCTAAATGAGCCGGCATATTTTATATGGAACATCCTTATAGGTTTTATAACACAAAACCGATATATCTTTATTTTTATAACCACGCTCCTGATATATTGGCTTATCTATAAAAGTTTTATCGCAAATACATCTAATCCTCTCTTTGCCTTGATACTTTTCCTTGGCCTGTACTTTTTCTTTACATTCACATATCTCCGTCAGGTAATTGCTGTCGCCATTCTCTGGAATTCACTGGCATTCATCGAGAAACGTCAGTTAATAAGATTCCTATCAACCGTATTATTAGCGGCAATGTTCCATAATTCCGCTATTATCTTTGCAATTATGTATTTTATACCTATCCGGAAATACAATATATTGCTCGTGTTTCTCTGTTTTATCTCAGCATTATTCATAGGGGTAACCGGAGTCCATAGTAAGCTATTTAATTTGTTCGGCAGCCTTATTAACAACGAGGCAAGAACTGCCACATACGAAAATATAAAAGAAATCAGGATAGAATACATCATTGAATCCTTGTTATTCCTGTTTTTAATATTCTTTTCATACAAGCGTATTGGTACAGACAAACGTCAAATCATACTACTCAATTGCTCCTTAATGTTTTGTATGGTTCTAGCTTTCTTCTGCACATCAAGCGACGGCGGTCGCATCAGCTGGTATTTTATGATTGGACTTATTGCTCTGTTCTCACAGCTGTATGCACCGGGAAAAGCAGTGACAGCTTCAGGACTTACTCTTATTTTAATGAGCATCTTACTCTATATGCGTATTTTAATCGTATGGGGAGTATTGATTTATCCATATAAGACATTTTTCACCAACGGTATTCGAGAAGGTGACTATATCCATTCTGAAAATGAATATGATCATCGATATAATTACGATAAATTCTATAAATAGACTCTGACGATCATGAGGGTTTCTGTCAGCGTGCCTATATATAATACAAGCAGGTATCTGGAACAATGCCTAAACTCACTTCTGGCTGTGCACTCACAAAACATCGAATTCATTCTGATCGATGACGGCAGTACAGATGATTCCGGCAGGATCTGCGATGAATTCACAGCACGAGATTCCCGCTTCAGAGTTATACATCAGTCAAATGGAGGCTCGGCCGTAGCGCGCCAGAGCGGAGTGGACAATTCAAATGGAGAGTATGTCATAGTCTGTGATTCAGACGACTGGATTGAACCCGACATATACGATCGGCTTTACGATGCCGCAAAAGCTACCGATGCGGATATTGTAGTATGCGGATATTACTCTGAATACGAAGACGGACGCTCAATACCTTCTCAGGTAATCTTCAAAGAAGAAAACGGATTGGTCGATAATTACGATTTCCTGAAAAAAGGCGCAGGCAGTTCCTGGGTCAAGCTAATCCGAAGATCTCTTTTCTCAAAGACAAAGACCTCTTATACACCCGATATTAATCTAAGTGAAGATTCATTGATTATCTATAAGTTGATGAGAGGTAACCCGAAAGTCGTACAGATCAAGGCTAACTTATACCATTACCGTAGATTATTCGGCAGCAACAGCTACACCAATAATATTACCATGCGGCATATTCATCAGTTGCGCTACACTTACGATTGGTTGAAAAACAATTATACCGATTCCATTTACGCTCATATTATATTTCAACGTGCTATTGATTTGGCGTTTGCCTGTCTTAGAGCTAAAGATTTAGATGCAGCATATCTGAAAAAGTTCCTTAAATCAGAATTACCGCTGAAGAGCATCTTTGCAAATAGACTGTCGGCTAAGAGCGCAATGGCAATCATTGAAAAGACTTTTCCAATACCTTTTTCTCAATTTATCCTTAAATCACTTTATAAATTCGTATACAGATGAAAATTGTTCGGACTTCAACTGTTCCGGGGTCATTAAATAATTTTTGTCGTAATTTACTTCACGAATTACAGGAGTCCGAGGGCTACAGCGTAGTAGCGGTAAGTTCGCCCGGTGATGCACTTTCCGAAATAGCTTCCCGCGAAGGCGTCAAGGTATACCCTGTGCCAATGGAGAGGCATATCGCACCGGTCAAAGACCTAATAAGCCTATGGAAACTTATAAAAGTTTTCAGGAAGGAACGTCCTGACATGGTTCACTCCATAACACCGAAAGCCGGCTTGCTGAGTATGATGGCCGCATGGGTATGCCGTGTGCCGGTACGACTGCATACATTTACAGGTCTTGTTTTTCCAACATCAACAGGTTTCAAACAAAAACTCCTCATCTTTACCGACCGCCTTACATGCTCCTGCGCAACCCATATTATGCCAGAAGGAGAGGGTGTGAAGAACGACTTGATAAATTATCAAATTACCTCAAAACCTTTGAAAGTATTGGGATATGGCAATATCCGCGGTATCGACTTAAAATATTTTGACAGAACTGCCGAAGTCGAAAAAGAGACTGAAAAAATCAGGAAAACCGACATAACAACTTTCATATTCATAGGACGCCTTGTTCGCGATAAAGGCATCAACGAACTTGTCGGTGCCTTTGCAAAGCTTAACAAAGAGTATACCAAAACCCGCCTGCTGTTGGTTGGACGACGGGAGGATAAACTCGACCCGCTCGAAGGACAAACACTACAGGAGATTGAGAATAATCCGGCAATCATCACTACCGGAGAACAAAAAGACGTGCGTCCGTGGTTAGCGGCTTCCGATATTTTTGTCTTTCCGTCATACCGCGAAGGATTTCCCAACGTGGTAATCGAAGCAGGCGCAATGGGACTACCGGCGATTGTGACCGACATTAACGGTTCTCGCGAAATTATTATAGAAGGTGAAAACGGAATCATCATTCCAGCACGGGACTCAGAGCATCTATATACGGCTATGAAGCAGCTTATGGCTTCGCCCAAGCAAACCCGACAGATGGCAAACAATGCAAGGACAATGATAGAATCACGTTTTGAACAGACATTCGTCCGCAAATGCCTGAAAAAATACTATAAAGAAATACTACAAGATGTATAAACATTTTTTTAAGCGCGCTATCGATATTATAGCAAGTGGAAGCGGCCTGCTGCTTCTAAGCCCGCTGTTGCTCGTTGTGACACTATGGCTTCACTTTGCCAACAAAGGCGCCGGGGCTTTTTTCTTTCAGGAACGCCCCGGCAAGAACGCCAGAATATTCAAAATATATAAATTCAAATCAATGACCGACGCGCGTGATGCCGACGGCAATCTTCTTCCGAACGAACAACGAATAACAAAAGCAGGAAAATTCATACGGAACACATCTATTGACGAGCTTCCCCAATTATGGAATGTATTGAAAGGCGACATGTCAATTATCGGACCACGCCCCTTACCAATCAGATATCTTGAGCTATACTCCAACGAACAAGCAAAAAGGCACGACGTAAGACCGGGAATAAGCGGATGGGCCCAAGTGAATGGCAGAAATAACATTTCTTGGGCACGCAAATTTGAGCTTGATGTATACTACGTAAAAAATCTTTCATTACTCCTTGATGTGAAGATAATATTTCTTACCATCAAAAAGGTATTCATGAAAGAAGATATAAACTCCGGAAATAACACTGTTGGATCTATCGGTTTTAACGGAAATAATTAAACGTTATTATGTTTAAAAAAGCAATGGTCTTGGCCGGTGGAAACGACCAAATAGAATTGATAAAATCTCTTCGCAAAAGATACAATGGAATTGAAATCATTCTCGTAGACATAAATCCTAATGTGCGCGCTAAAGAGTATGCGGACAAAATGCTTGTAATAAGCACCATGGACATGGAAGCTGTCACCATGGCAGCCAAACAGGAAGGGATTGATTTAATTTTAGTCAACTGTGGCGACCAACCACTACGCACTATGGCCTACGTATCTGAAAAGCTGAACCTTCCATGCTATCTCACATATCAGCAATCGGAACTGCTTACCAATAAACGGAAGATGAAAGAGATTATGGTAAGCAGCGGTATTCCGACCTCAAAACATCATAGATTCAATATAAAGTCCAAGCCCGAAACTGATGGCCTGAAGTTTCCGCTTGTTGTCAAACCCGCCGACAACAACGGCTCTAAAGGAGTTATAAAAGTATATAACGACGACGAACTAATTGCCGCTATCGCAGAATCCCGCAAGTACACTATGGGAGGCGACCTGATTTTGGAGGAATACAAAGAAGGCACCGAATATTCTATTGAAGCATTCATAAAAAATGGTGAGCCTATTCTTGTCTTTCCGTCACAGAACACAAAAATCGAAGGTCGAAACAGCTTTACAATCTGCAAGAATCAATATGTGCCTCAACTATCTGATGCTTTGAAACACAGTATTCTCGCAATAATAAAAAAAATAGGCTCCGCTTTCAAGATTGACAATACCCCCTTGTTAATACAACTCATCGTAGGCTCAGATGGCGAAATCAATGTAATCGAATTCGCACCAAGAACAGGTGGCGGATCAAAGCTTTTCTTTATTCGTCGAATGACCGGTGTCGACATAATTGAGAATTTGCTTGATATCAGTGAAGGAAAAGAACCTGATATAACTGTATCTCCCAGCAAGGAATCAGCAGCAATATGTTACCTGTATGCTCAAAAAGGCATCTTTCAAGGATTCAAAAATCTAACAAAGCTATCTGAAGAAGGTATTATTGAAGAAATGTATCTGTATAAGCCATATGGTACAAATATCTTATCATCAGATTATAGCTCTGATCGTCCGGCTGGAATATTAGTCACAGCAACCAACGATGAAGCTTTAAAGGCAAAAATAAACTTAATTGACAGAGAAATAGGAATTCTCAATGAGAATGGACTAGATATAATGATTCACGGCATATTTAATTAATCAATAGCTATAAATCATGTCCGTCAGACCAACAAATATAACAGTATCAATTATCGGAGCAGGTAACGGTGGTCAGGCTTTGGCCGGATATATGGCATATAGTGGATGTAGAGTCAGAATATACGACCGTTCCGCCGAAAAAGTATCTGAACTCAACCGCAAAAGAAAGATTGAACTCACTGGCGCATTAAATATTACCGGTCAAATCGAATTTGCGACTACCGACATCCTCCTTGCCATCAAGGCTGCAAACATAATTATGATTGCCACAACTGCCACGGCCCACAAGGAGATTGCCATCAAAATAGCGAAACACCTTGAGCACAACCAAATAATAGTATTAAATCCCGGCAGGACTGGCGGAGCTTTAGAATTTAAAAATATAATAGACATCTCTGGGATTAAGAAACGTATCTATATATCTGAAGCTCAAACATTGGTATATGCCTGCCGTCTGATAGAAACAGGACTGGTAAATATAATCGGAGTAAAAAGCCATGTGCTTATTTCAGCACTCCCTGCTTCGGACACACAACACATACTGGAGATACTTAATCCTATATTCGGATGTTTTTTTGCAGCTAAAAATGTGTTGCAAACCAGTTTTGAGAATATCGGAGCAATGTTTCATCCCACAGTCGTATTGTTCAACGAAGCTGTAATCGAACGTGGTATACCATTCTATTTCTATCGCGACATGACTGACGGACTTGCCAATCTTATTGAAAAAACAGATCAGGAACGCCTATCGGTTGCCAAGGCATATAATTTTAATCCTATCTCAGCCAAAGATTGGGTATCATACGCATATGACGGAGTAGAAGGGAATACATTGTGCGAGCGTATGCAGAACAATCCTGCCTACTACGAAATATTAGCACCAAAAACAATAAACTGCAGGCAAATAACTGAAGATATACCTACAGGAATCATTCCTTTATCAGAATTAGGCAAAGCAGCCGGAGTGAAAACACCGATTTTTGACTCTCTTATAAATCTGTGTTCAGTACTTCTTAACCGAGATTTCATGGCTGAAGGCAGAACACTGAAGAACCTCGGACTCAAAGGCTTGTCTGTAGAGGAAATAATCAAAACGATACAATGACTGCTATAAATTCAGATACAATATTCGGGTTTATCAAACCCGAAATTGACGTGCATATACTTGGCATCTCCACTATAACTAATATATTGAGAGATTGCGGATTCACTGTTAAAATTGCGCCTCCTGAGGTAATGAAAGCTGTCGAGGACATAAAAAAAGTCAACAACAGCAGCCTCGTTGCAAAATGGCTAAAAGATAACCGCATTAACATTATAGGATTCAGCTACCGACTCGATCCTCAAGAAGGGTGCAATTATTTCTGTTCGTTCTTCAACCAGATCTCCGACCTTAAACTACTCAGAAAAGACGGAGGACTAATCGACAAAGTTTCGTTTGCAGGCCTGCCTGATTCATGTGAATTGATCAAGAAAACATTAGGAAATCAGGCAATCTACTTTTATGGCGATGAATCACACATAGACTCCTTGAAAAAATACGAAGTACCTCAGCATTTATATCCAAAATCTTTTTCTTTTATACACGAATACGACAAAAGCCTATGGAACTTCGCCGAAAAATTCATTGAATCTGAGAGATATCAGTCAATTTCATCTCCAGACCATTATGGATATCACAGCTGCGGAACTTCCATTGATTGCTTTGCAGACAGACTCAGATACTGCAAGAGCCATAAATCTTTGCCTCTAATACGCGTCCATGCCGGCCCATATTCTCCCAATAGGACCGAGGCTATCAAAGAATATATCAGTTGGACTGAACAATTATCAAAAACACGCCTTCTTGATGTACTCTCAATCGGTTCATCGCAACTTACACAACAACATTTTAGCGAAAACTGGGAAGGTCTGCACAACGGAGGAGGTGTCCCTATAAATTCCGAACTTGAATATCGGCAGATCGCAGAAGCAGCCCGTCCAATGCTCGTACGCACATACGCTGGTACAAAGAATGTCCCATGGCTGGCTCAAATGCACGAACGATGTCTTAATATCTCATGGCATGCCCTGTCATACTGGTGGTTTTGTAAGCTTGACGGAAGAGGGAACAACACTGTACTTGAGAATCTGAAAGAGCATATTGAAACAATTAAGTATATAGCATCTACAGGCAAACCACTTGAACCAAACGTTCCTCATCACTTCTCTTTCAGAGGCGGAGATGACGTAACTTATATTATCTCTGGATATATTGCAGCAAAAACGGCAAAACGCTATGGAATTCGACATCTGATTTTACAGAACATGCTTAACACCCCTAAATATACGTGGGGAATCCAAGACCTTGCCAAAGGACGTGCGATGCTTAAATTAGTCAGAGAACTGGAAGATGAAAATTTCATGGTGAGCTTACAAAGCCGAGCCGGACTCGACTATTTTTCTCCCGATCTAGAAAAAGCAAAAGTTCAACTTGCAGCAATAACAGCATTGATGGATGACATAGAGCCAGACAATCCTAACAGCCCAGAAATAATACATGTAGTAAGTTATTCCGAAGCTGTACGTCTGGCAACTCCCGATATAATCGAAGACAGTATCAAAATTACACTTGGTGCTTTAAAAGAATACCGCACCTTGAAATCATTCGGTAAGACATTTAATACTTCAGATAATTGCGATATAAACTATCGATATAACGAGCTTTATACCGAAGCAAAAGAATCAATAGCATTGTTAGAAAACTCATTTCCAGACCTGTATACACCACAAGGTCTTTACCGAGTGTACGAAATGGGCTTTTTTCCCACTCCATACATTTTTGACCCATTGAAACATTTCCCCAATGCGACAAAATGGCATACTGCGATTATTAACGGTGGGGTAAAAGTAGTTGATGACAACGGAAAGCCGATAGATACAATAAAGCGATATAAATCAATACTTGGCATATAATTGATAATGAACAAGCGGATTTACCTCTGTCTGGCCCATATGAGCGGCCGGGAGATGGATTTCATAAAGGAGGCTTTCGACTCGAACTGGGTCGTGCCGATGGGACCGAACGTGAACGCCTTCGAGGACGAGCTGGCGGCATTCGTCAACCGCCGCGAAGACGGCGCCGCCCCGCTCGACAAGGCCGTGGCATGCCTCAGCGCCGGTACGGCGG
>CAJTSR010000023.1 GCA_910579035.1 uncultured Muribaculaceae bacterium
CAACAATTATTTCGACTTGCGGAAAATCTCCGCATCTCAAAATAATTCAGAAAATAAATCATCGGTTGGCTCAGTTAGCGGCTTAGCCAAGGCTGAACAACCTCAAATTTTACCGAATCATTGATTATAATACCTCTAAATAATATGATTTTGAAGAAAGCATTTCTTGTAAGCAGTATGCTGCTGATGGCATCGGGCCTCTATGCCTGCGGAGGCGACGAACCTACCCCGGCGCCCAAGCCCGGGCCGGAGGAGCCTGAACAACCTGTGACACCGCCGGCTCCCGAACAGGGAATCATTGCCTACAATATGCCTGCGAAAGAGATACGCGGCGTGTGGGTGGCGACTGTGGGGCGTATGGACTGGCCCAAGGCAAATGTAGAAACTTTGCAGAAAGAAGAGTTCCTGACCTATCTCGACAAGTTCGCCAAGTACAACGCCAATGCCGTGATAATGCAGATCAGGCCTTGTGCCGACGCTTTCTATGCGTCCGAACTCGAGCCGTGGAGCGAGTATATATCGGGGCAGCAGGGCAAAGACCCCGGCTATGACGTGCTGGGCTGGATGATAGAGGAAACCCACAAGCGCGGAATGGAGTTTCACGCGTGGATGAATCCTTACCGAATATCCAACAGCGCTGCAGCATTCGCAACAAGCGGTGCGGCCAACCACCCGGCGAAGCTCCACCCCGAGTGGACTATGAAGTACGACAATCTGCTGATATACCGTCCGGCACTGCCCGAGGTGAAGCAGCACCTGCTGAACGTGGTCGACGACCTTATCAGCAAATATGATGTCGACGGCATACACTTCGATGATTATTTCTATCCTTATCCAAAAGGAGGTGTGGAAATCGACGATGCTGCCGATTATGCCAAGTATGGCGCGGCATACAGCAACGTGGGTGACTTCCGTCGCGCGCAGGTCGACGAGGTTATAGAGAAGGTACACAATCTGCTCGTGGCCAAGAAGCCGGGCATAGTGTTCTCGATTTCGCCCTACGGCGTGTGGCGCAACAAGGCGAGCGACCCCGTGGCAGGTTCGGACTCGAACAGTCTGCAGAACTACGATGATTTGTATGCCGATGTGCGGAAATGGTGCCAGAACGGCTGGATTGACCTTGTGGTGCCGCAGCTCTATGCCTCGACCTCGAACGTGAATATGAATTTCACCAAGATGTGTACGTGGTGGAATGCAAACAGTTTTGAAGCCAGGCTCGCCATCGGCCATGCGCTGTACCGCTTCGGCGTGCCTGCCGAAGGTGCGCCCTACCAGACGCTTGACCAGCTTAGCGACCAGTTCCGCATATCCCGCAGCAACAAGAACACCTGCGGAAGCTTCCTCTTCAATGCCACATGCTTCAATGAGAATAAAATCAATATTCTCAGCAGGCTTGCACAAGTGTATGCCGACAAGGCTCTTATCCCCGTCATAGGCAAGGAATCCGAAACGGCGCCGGCCAAGCCCGGCGATATAGCCGTTGAGGGGCGCACGATTGCGTGGAAAGAGCAGCCGGGTATGCGCTATGCCGTGTATACGGTCAAGCCATCGTCGGTAGAGGGCAAGTGGGACGCCAAGCTTGCCGCCGTGCTTGCCGAGCCTTCGTGGCTTGCTCCCGGCGCCGGAAATTATGCGGTGTCTGTTATAAACCGCGATAATGCCGAATCGGAGCTTTCGCAGCCCGTGAAAGTAGAATAGTGCCACTTATCTATAGCACAGCCCTGTTGCGGTTCCGCAGCAGGGCTGTGTCTTTTATTTCGGAGCGTGGCGCAAAATTTTTTTTGAAAAAAACAGAACAAAGAGTGGGCGGTTTTCGTCAAAAATATCTAATTTTGTAGTCCGTTATGAAATACGGTTTTGATAACGAGAAATATCTCAAAATCCAGTCCGAACACATCAAGGAGCGTATAGCCCAGTTCGGCAACAAGCTTTACCTCGAGCTCGGAGGCAAACTTTTCGACGACCATCATGCAAGCCGCGTGCTGCCGGGTTTCCAGCCTGACAGCAAGCTTCGTATGCTTAGTCAGCTCAGTGACCATGCCGAGATCGTGATAGTGATAAGCGCGGTCGATATCGAGAAAAACAAGGTACGCAGCGACCTTGGAATAACCTACGATATGGACGTGCTGCGTCTTCGCACAGAGTTCCAGAAGCGAGGCTTTCTGGTAAGCTCTGTGGTGATAACCCACTACAACCGCCAGAGCAGCGCCGACGCTTTCCGCGACCGCCTTGCCCGAATGGGGATTACCACTTACTGCCACTACACAATCGACGGCTACCCGTCGAATGTGGATCTCATCGACTCGGACGACGGTTTCGGCCGTAACGACTATGTGGAAACCACGCGCCCGCTCGTGATTGTCACTGCTCCCGGCCCCGGCAGCGGCAAAATGGCCGTCTGCCTCAGCCAGCTTTACAACGAGCATAAGCGCGGCATCGAAGCCGGGTATGCCAAGTTTGAAACGTTCCCGGTGTGGAGCCTGCCGCTGAAGCACCCTGTGAACATCGCTTACGAGGCTGCTACCGCCGACCTCAACGATGTCAATATGATCGACCCCTTCCATCTCGACGCTTACGGAAAGACGGCCATCAACTATAATCGCGACATAGAGATATTCCCGGTGCTCAACGCCCTGTTCGAGGGTATCTACGGGCACAATCCGTACAAATCGCCTACCGATATGGGCGTCAATATGGTGGGATTCTGCATCAACGACGATCAGGTGTGCTGCGACGCAGCCAAGCAGGAGATAATACGCCGGTATTACACGGCGCTGAACAATCTCGCGCAGGGCGACGGCAACGAGGCGGAAGTCAACAAGATATCGCTGCTGATGAAGCAGGCGAAAATCGATACCTCCTATCGCAAGCCCATACGCGCGGCCAAGGAGCGCGCCGAGCGCAGCGGAGTTCCTTGCTCTGCCATAGAGCTTGCCGACGGCACTATCATAACTGCCGAAACCAGCGATCTGCTCGGGCCGAGCGCGGCGCTGATTCTCAATGCAGTGAAGCATCTTGCCGGTATAGACCACGATGTGAAGCTCATACCGCAGCATATGATCGAGCCTATACAGCACACCAAAACCAACTACCTGCGCAGCCTCAACCCGCGCCTGCACACCGACGAGGTGCTTGTGGCGCTCTCCGTGCTGAGCACCCACGACGACAACTGCCGCCGCGTGCTTGAAAAGCTGCCCGAACTGTATGGCTGCCAGATGCACTCCACGGTGATGCTCGGCGAGGTCGACCACAAGATATTCAAGAAGCTCGGCGTGGGGCTTACCTGCGACCCTTCCAAAAAGAAAAAATAGACTTGCAATATAGTGTCCGGGCTTATCGTGAAGTTAAGCCCGGACACTATTTTTATGTTGTAGAACATATTATTTGTGCTTTATAGCGGTCGTTCGCACCGAAATTAGTAACTTTGCACCTTGTAACAGCGAAGAAATATGCAGAAAATACGTAACATAGCTATCATAGCGCACGTAGACCACGGCAAAACCACGCTTGTGGACAAGATGCTCCTTGCAGGCCATCTTTTCCGCGAGAACCAGAATGCCGGAGAACTTATACTCGACAACAACGACCTCGAGCGCGAACGAGGCATAACGATTCTCTCCAAAAACGTATCGATAGAATACAAGGGATACAAGATAAACATAATCGACACCCCGGGACACGCCGACTTCGGCGGCGAGGTGGAGCGAGTGCTCAATATGGCCGACGGCTGCCTGCTGTTGGTCGACGCATTTGAAGGCCCGATGCCACAGACACGTTTTGTGCTGCAAAAGGCTATCGAGATGGGTCTTAAGCCCGTGGTGGTGATAAACAAGGTGGACAAGCCCAACTGCCGCCCCGAGGAGGTGCAGGAAATGGTGTTCGACCTTATGTTCAGCCTCGACGCCACAGAGGAACAGCTCGATTTCCCCACACTGTACGGCTCGGCCAAGCAGGGCTGGATGAGCGAGGATTTCCGCAAGCCTACTGATAACATACTTCCGCTGCTCGACGCCATTATCGAGTACATACCCGGCCCGGAGGAAAATCCAGGCGATGAGCAGATGCTTATCACCTCGCTCGATTTTTCAAAATATGTTGGCCGTATCGCCATAGGCCGCGTGCATCGCGGCTCTCTACGCGAAGGGCAGGAAATACTGCTTTGCCGACGCGACGGCTCTACAACCCGCCAGAAAATAAAGGAATTGCACACCTTTGAAGGCATGGGCCGCAAGAAGGTGGCTCAGGTCGACAACGGCGATATCTGTGCCCTTGTCGGTATCGAAGGCTTTGAAATCGGCGACACGGTGGCATCTCCGTCCAATCCGGAGCCGCTGCCACGCATAGCCATCGACGAGCCTACCATGTCGATGACATTCACTATCAACGACAGCCCCTTCTTCGGTCGTGACGGCAAGTTTGTGACCTCGCGCCACATCGGCGACCGTCTTACCGCAGAACTCGACCGAAATCTTGCCCTGCGCGTGGTGAAGGACGACAATGAGGACGTGTGGACCGTCTTTGGCCGTGGCGTGCTTCACTTGTCGGTGCTTATCGAAACAATGCGCCGCGAGGGATACGAGCTTCAGGTAGGTCAGCCGCAGGTTATAATCCGTGAAATCGACGGGCGCAAATGCGAGCCTGTGGAATTGCTCACTATCAACGTCACCGAGGAAAGTTCGTCCAAGATGATCGATATGGTGACACGCCGCAAGGGCGAGCTGGTTGCCATGAGTACCAAAAACGACCGTGTGCAGATGGAGTTCCAGATACCCTCGCGCGGCATAATAGGTCTGCGCAGCAACGTGCTCACGGCATCGGGCGGCGAGGCTATCATGGCTCACCGTTTCCTTGAGTACCAGCCGTGGAAGGGCGATATAGAGCGCCGCACAAACGGTTCGCTTATCGCTATCGAGTCCGGCACGGCATATGCTTATGCCATCGACAAGTTGCAGGACCGCGGACGCTTCTTTATCTTCCCGCAGGAAGAGGTGTACGCCGGGCAGGTGGTAGGCGAGAACGCCAAGGACAACGACATACCCGTCAATGTGACCAAGAGCAAGAAGCTTACCAATATGCGAGCTTCAGGCGCCGACGACAAGGCTCGTATCGTGCCGCCGGTGGTATTCAGCCTCGAAGAAGCCCTCGAATACATCAAGGAGGACGAATATGTGGAGGTTACCCCCCACCATATCCGTCTGCGCAAGATAATTCTCGACGAAACGGAGCGCAAGCGCGCCAACCGTTAATCGGTTCAGTCCCTCCCTCCATGAAAACTTTCAGCCTCAACATACGCGGCAGGCTGGTCGAATTCGACCGGCCTGCCGTTATGGGTATTGTGAACGCCACTCCCGATTCGTTCTATGGCGCCTCGCGGGTGGCCGGAGCGGAAGAAGTAGCACGCCGTGCCTCAGCCATGGTCGGGGCGGGCGCTGCCATGCTTGATATGGGGGCATATTCGTCGCGTCCCGGTGCGGCCGAAGTCAGCGAGACTGAGGAGATGGCGCGTATGGAATGCGCGGTGAAGGCTGTGCGCGATGCCGTCGGAGGCGATATTGTTTTGTCGGTAGATACCTTCAGGGCATCAGTTGCCGAGAAAGCCGTAGGAGAGTGGGGCGCCGATATTGTCAACGATATATCGGGCGGTCTGCTCGACGAGGCTATGTTCTCCACCGTTGCCGCTCTGGCCTGCCCGTACATACTGATGCACATGCGCGGCACGCCGGCCACGATGCAAACGATGACGGAGTATTCCGACGTGCTTGCCGATGTGATAGGCGAACTGAGCCGCCGCAAGGCGCAGCTCGAAGAGTTTGGCGTGGCCGATATAATCATAGATCCGGGTTTCGGGTTCGCCAAGACCGCGGCGCAGAACTACCGTATGCTGGCGGGCTTGGACGCGTTCGGCCTTTTAGGCCGTCCGGTGCTTGCAGGGGTGTCGAGAAAGTCGATGTTTACCCGCGAGCTCGGTATCACTGCCGAGGAGGCGCTCCCGGCTACGACTGCCGCCAACGCTATCGCTCTTGAGCGCGGCGCTGCCATACTGCGTGTGCACGACGTCGAAGCCGCGGTGCAGGCCGTGGAAGTAGTATCACGAATCAACCAGCAGCCATATGTTTGATGTAGGAATAAAGGATATTATCGACATAGTACTGTTTGCAGTACTGATTTACTATATCTACCGGCTTATGAAGGAGTCGGGCACTATCAATATTTTCTATGGTGTGCTCGCCTTTATAGTGCTGTGGGTGCTGGCTTCCGAGATATTTGCCATGCGGCTCATAGGCACGATTCTCGACAAGTTTATGGCCATAGGCCTTATCATACTTGTGATTATCTTTCAGGAGCCTATCAAGCGTTTTCTTGTGGAGCTTGGATCGCACCGCAGGTGGCGCTTTCTCGCCAAGCTCTTCCATCATCATAAGGAGGAACTCGACGCTGCGGCACTGTCGTGGGTGATGCCCATAGTGTACGCCTGTATGAGTATGTCGAAAAGCAAGACAGGCGCCCTCATAGTGATAGAGCAGAGCGTGCCGCTCGATAATTACGCAAAGTCGGGCGATATGATAGATGCCAATATCAACACACGGCTGATAGAAAACATATTCTTCAAAAATTCGCCTTTGCATGACGGCGCTCTGATCGTTGCGCACAACCGCCTCGTGGCGGCAGGCTGCATACTGCCGGTGAGCCACGACAGCGACGTGCCGCGTACGCTCGGTCTGCGCCACCGTTCGGCCCTTGGCATAGCGCAGGCTACAGATGCCGTGGCCATAGTGGTGTCGGAAGAAACCGGCAACATATCCATAGCCCATCGCGGAAAGCTTGCCACGCGCCTGAGCAGCACAGAGCTGGAGCACCGCCTCAACGCCATAGCCATCATAGCCTCCAAGTAAACCAAGCGCGGTATGCCGGTGTTCTATTTTTATAGAACTACACTGAACTACCGCGTATTATGAAGAAAATCTTAGGACTACTGCTTTCGTCGCTGCTGCTGGGCGCATGCAGCCCGTTCGCGCTTGTAAACAGCGAAACGTACAATAATGCTGATCTCGCCGATTATTCGACCTACCGCATAGTCACACCCGCCGACGGCAACAAGCTGCCGCCGGGTATGGAGATGGTGACATACTATAATATAGCGGCTGCCATACGCGAGCAGATGGACGAGCGCGGGTTTACCGAAGACCCGGCCTCGCCGCTTCTTATCAACATAGGCATAACCGTGCATCGCGAGATAGATACCGAGCCGGCGCTGCCGCCGGGATATGTGCCGTATGCAGGACCGTACTACAACGGTTATTACCCGTACTTCGTGTATCCGCGAATGAACTATTGGGCTAATTACTATGCCAATGCGCGCATTATTACAGGGATATACAAAGAGGGAGTGCTGACTATGGATTTTGTGAACATCGATAAGAAAGAGCCTCTATATTCATCATCGGTCGCCACGATTATGGAGCCGGGGCAAGGACAGTTCCGCAATCTCAAAGGCATAGCCGAAGCAGTGCAGACACTTTTCAGCCGCTTCCCCGTGCCTCTCCTTCCGCAGTACCGCTCACGTAATTAATTAGGAATTAGGAGTGAGGAATGTGGTTAATGAGGAATGTGGGATTAGGAGTGAGGAATGTGGTTAATGAGGAATGTGGGATTAGGAGTGAGGAATGTGTGGTTAGGAATTATGAATTAGGGATTATGGAGGAGGGACGGTGAGTTTGAAAGGAGTATTCCTCCTTCCTCATTTCTAATTCCTCATTAACCACATTCCTCATTCATAATTCCTCATTCATAATTCCTCATTCCTAATTAGAAATAGAGTTACTGCTCGATGGTGTGGGCGGCGCGGCGGAAGGCTTCGGCTGCTTTTATCTGGGAGGTGCGGGCGCGGCGTATCGACTCGTGGCCGCGTGCACGGCTGCGCTCGGCGCGGTGCTGGTAGTCGCGGGCACGGTTGTGCTTGTGTTGGCGGCGATAGCGGTCGGCCTCGCGTTGCATTCTGTCGGCCTCGCGGAAATATTTTTCGGCTTCGTTCTGATAGCTTTCGGCACGCGAGGCATATCGGCTGCCTTCGTTTACGAGAGTTCGTACACGCGAGTAGCGGTAATCGGCGGCAGCGGCGTCTACCGGCGCCGAGAATGTGCAGGTAAGCAGAGCCAGCACTGTGAAGATTTTGATAAAGCGTTTCATAGAACAAAAGTAGTGTTTTTTTCGTTTGGCCGGGCATCTGTGTTGCCATAACGGAGAGTAAAATTACACTCCCGCTTCTGTATGCGCCGTATTTTATGTATTTTTGTAGCCAAATTATTAGCGCATGAAGATAGGAACAGTGGATTTGGGCGAGCGCCCTGTGATGCTCGCGCCGATGGAGGATGTGACGGACGCCTCGTTCCGGCTCATCTGCAAGGAGCAGGGTGCCGATATGACATATACCGAGTTTGTGTCGGCCGATGCTTTGGTGCGCAATATAGCCGCGACTACGCGCAAGCTGCACATAGCCGAAGGGGAGCGCCCTACGGCTATTCAGATTTACGGCCGCGAGGTAGGGCCTATGGTGGAGGCCGCCGGCATAGTTGCCGAGGCCAAGCCAGATATAATCGACATCAATTTCGGCTGTCCTGTGAAGAAAGTCGCAGGCAAGGGAGCCGGAGCCGGTATGCTCAGGGATATACCCAAGATGCTGGAAATAACCCGCGCGGTGGTGAAGGCCGTCGATTTGCCGGTGACGGTAAAAACGCGTCTTGGCTGGGATTGCAACAATATAATTATAACCACGCTCGCGGAGCAGTTGCAGGACTGCGGCATTCAGGCTCTCACTGTACACGGACGCACGCGCTCGCAGATGTATACCGGCGAAGCCGACTGGACCACGATAGCGGCGATAAAGGAGAATCCGCGATTCACCATACCGCTGATAGGCAATGGCGACATTACATCTGCTCAGAAGCTTGTGGAGGCTTTCGACCGCTACGGCGTGGACGGAGTGATGGTTGGTCGGGCGTCGATAGGCGCGCCATGGATTTTCCGCGAAATGACATCTCTGCTTCGCGAAGGAGCCGTGGCGGAAGTGACTGTGGCGGAAAAATTCGCCTTGCTTCGCCGTCAGATTCACGAAAGCGTGGAGCGTATCGACGAAAAGAGGGGTATACTGCATATACGCCGCCATCTGGCCGCGTCGCCTTTGTTTAAAAGCATACCAAATTTCAGGCCTACCAGGATAGCGATGCTTCAGGCTGCTACTCTTGCCGAGCTGGAGGCCATACTTGATAATATAGAATACGAAATTTTGCCGAATCTATGAAAAAAACGTTATTTGCAGGCGTGATGGCTTTGGTAGCCACTATCTGCCTGCCTCTGTCGGCGCAGGCTGCCGACTATAGCCTGAATGTGGCCAATTTCTGTGAACTCACGGTGGTCGACGGAGTGCCTGTCGATTATGTGTGCTGCGCCGACTCTGCCGGCATGGTGGTGTTTTCTGCCGAGCCGGGCGACGCCTCTAAAATCACATTCAGCAACAACAAGGAGCACCTCCGGATACAGAGTGCTGCCGACGACCGTCCGCTCAAAGGTCTGCCGAGGGTTCGCGTGTACTCTGCTTCGCTTCGCGCGGTGGAGAACTCAGGCGATTCACTGCTAAGGGTGTATGTGAGTGTGCCTGTGCAGAAATTCAAGGCGCGGCAGATAGGTAACGGCTCGATCGAGATACGGGGCTTGCAGGCCGACGAGTTCGACGGAGATGTTGCCGCCGGGCGTGGCTCCCTGTGTGTCGAGGGCAAGGCCCGTAAGGCAAAATTCAAGAATGTGAGCAACGGCCCTATTGATGCCTCGCGACTGGAAGTGGCGGAGGTAAGCTGCTTTATTTTCGGCTCGGGCAATGTTGACTGCGCGCCGACCCGTGCGCTCAAAGTACTTGGAGCCGGTGGCGGCAAAGTGTATTACCACACCGTTCCTGAGAAGATAACCAACCGTTCTATCGGCGTCAAGGCCGTGGCAAAATCGGAAGAAGACAGCGATATCGTTGAGCCGCAATCTTAAGCATAAGACAGCGCATTCGCTGAAATGGAACGTGGTAGACCGCCTGTCCACGCAGGTGTTGTACGCCCTCACGGGTATAGTGCTTGCCAACCTGCTGTCGCAGGACGATTTCGGAATTGTCGGGGCTGTTCTCGTTTTTCAGGCTTTTGCGTCCCTGATTGTTGACAGCGGTTTTTCATATGCGCTCTTGCAGCGGCAGCGTCCTACGAGGCTCGACTATTCGTCGGTGCTGTGGTTCAATATGTTCGCAGCCGCAGTGCTCTATATTATCCTCTATCTTATGGCGCCGATGATTGCGGCATGGTTTCAGAACGATGCCCGGATAGTGCCTCTCTCGAGGGTGATGTTTCTCTCGCTTATCGTCAATGCGTCGATGATAGTGCAGACAAACCGCCTGATGAAAGCTATGGACGTGCGTATGGTTGCCGTATCGAATTTCATAGGGCTTGCTTTGGGCGGTGTGGCAGGCATATGGAGCGCGTTGGCAGGCTATGGTGCGTGGGCTATTGTGTGGCAGACGCTCGTTATGGCCGTGTGCAAGGCTGTCGTGTTGTGGACATCGACACGCTGGCGTCCTTTGGCTCGTTTTTCTCTGTCATCTCTGAAGTCTTTTTTAGGCATCGGATCGAGAATGATGTTCACCTCCTTTCTCAACACGGTGTTTCTCAATATATATTCATTCTTCATAGGCAACAGGGTGGGTATGGCTTCATTGGGATATTACACGCAGGCCGATAGATGGAGCAAGATGGGCGTTACTTCGATAACGCAGGTGCTTACTTCCACATTCGTGCCGGCTCTGGCCTCGGTTCAGGACGACCCGGAGCGGTTTCGCCGCATGGCATCGAAGATGAGCCGCTTCACGGCCTATCTTATGTTCCCGGCTTTGATTGGGCTTATGGTAATGGCCCGTCCAATCTTCCATACGTTGTTCGGCGATAAGTGGGACGCTTCCATAATCCTGTTCCAACTGTTGCTTTTCCGAGGGCTTTTTACTGTGGCAGTGTCGCTCTATAATAACTTTTTGCTTGCATTGGGGCATTCTAAAACCATAGTGCGGCTCGAGGTGCTGCGCGACGGCACTGCACTCGGCGCATTGGCTCTCACATTCCCTTATATGGCTATTACGCTGCCCGATAATCCCGTGTACGGTATCACCATACTACTGTGGGGGCAAGTGGCGGCATCGTTTGTCACGTGGGCATTTTCTTTCTATGCCACAGTCAAGGCTGTAGGAGCCACAGTGTGGTCTTTTGCAAGCGATATGCTGCCATATTTTGCCCAGACAGCTGTTATTGTTCCGTTTATGTATGCTGCGTCCTTGCTTGTCGAACTTGCGTGGCTTAAATTGCTTGTCGAGGTATTAGTTGGGGCTTTGCTGTACTTCGGCGTAAACAAAGTGCTCGGTTCCCGCATACAGCAAGAAGTGTTTGGTTATCTCCGTGGTGGCAAAATTGCAGCATAACGCTGCATAGTGCATCTTTTTGGGTGGATTCCTTACTTTTATCCGTATATTTGACTCACATAATTCGCTTCGCGACCGCAAACCGGGCTGCGCCCGACATTTGCTATTATGTTCCGTCGAATATTCTCCGTACATTTGCGGATAATAAACCATCTAAAACCATCCGATGAGAAAATTAATCTTGCTTTTTGCCGTGCTGATTCTATCGGCACCTTGGGCTGTGGCCGCACCGGGCGCTCCGTCGCGTTCGGCCTCGTTGCAAAATCTGAGAATCAGGGGAATCTTGATGTATGACAACGACAAGAGTGTCGAAACCACGGGCCTCTATTCCTACACAGTGACGGCTCCCGTCGAGCGTCGTATGCTAAGGGCTATGCCGCGTGTGTATGTAAACGGCGGCAGCGTGGTGTTTGCCGACAAGCTCCATACCTTTTCTTATCAGATAGACTACGGATATGTGAGTTCGGCCAAATACTATGTGTATGATATAAATACAGGGCAGGAAATATCATCGAAATCAATGGGCTACGATTTGGCCACGGTGTATGGCCACGCCGCGACATCGAGCGCGGTAAATCCTGCCGACGGTGTGGTTTATTCGAGCGGCTACGAATACAATGCCGCAGAAAAGACCTTGCAGCCCCAACTTAAAATTTGGGATTTGGATAGTGATACCAAGACCACGATAGGAGATATGCAGGCGTCGCTTATTGCCATGGCTTTCGATAAAACCGGCCAGTTGTGGGGAATAACTGCCAGTTCGTCGCAGACTTCAGCCGACGGCGGCTTTCTGGTCCGTGTCGACAAAGCCACCGGTGAACTCACGATGATAGGAGATACGGGCGTGAGGCCCTATTTCGACCAGTCTGCGGTAATTAATCCCGATAGCGGTGTGTTTTATTGGCTTGCCAACACGCAGACAGAAGACGCTAATCTGTACACCGTTGACTTGGCCACGGGAAAGGCGGAGCTTGTGTCCGCTCTGCCTAATGGCGACGAGGTTGTGGCGGCTACGATAAATCCCTCGGAGTATGTCGACGCGGCTCCATCGTCGGTTGGGAATCTTACCCTTGTCGCAGAGCCTGCCTATACGCTAAAAGTGTCGTTTGATATGCCCACAAAGGCTTATGACGGCTCTGATATCGCCGGACAGTTGGACTATACCGTATGTGTGCGTGGCGCCGATGCCGAGCTGCAGAAGCAAGGAACGGCAAATGCGGGTGGCAAGGTGGAAGTTTCATTCGAACTTGCCAAGTCGGAAGAAGTCGCTGTGACGGTTGCGGCATCTGCGGGTGATATTGCAGGGCCGGACGTTGAAAGCAAGGCATATGTGGGTTATGAAAAGATGCACGCCGTAGGTAACATATCACTCAAGCACGAGAATGGCAGCAATATATTGCAGTGGGAGGCTCCGTCGACGGGTCATTTCAACGGCCATTTCAAGCCTGACGAACTAAGGTATCTCATTACTCGTATGCCTGAGGGCGAAGTAGTTGCAGAGGCGCACGATAAAACGATTTTTACCGAGGCTGTTACCGACGAGAATCTGCGTAGCACTTACTATACGATAGAGGCAGTGAATGGTGATGTGAAAGGCGATGCCGCCCGTTCGGAGGCAATCATAACCGGCTCTGCAGTCAATCCGCCATATCAGGAAGGCTTCGATGAGGAAAGCTCGCTCGGGCTTTATGACATATTGGACGCCAACGAGGATGGCAACACGTGGTATTATTCGGTGAAGTCGGTCAAGTATCGCCAATCGACAAGCTCCGCTGCCGACGACTATCTGTTCCTTCCTCCGATGTCCCTTGTCGAGGGCTATAGCTACGAATTAAGCTTCGACGCTTACGGCACTAATACAAGGTATGTGAATGTGGTCGATGTGCTTATAGGGTCTTCGATGTCGCCTGACGATATGGAGGTACTCAATGCCGAGCCGCTGTCCTATTCCAACGACAGCCGTTCGGCAGTAAATGAAAAAATAACGATAAAGCCGTCTTCGACAGGCAGGTACTATATCGGCCTGCATTTGGTAAGTGGCAAGTCACAAGGCACGTTCACGATTGACAATGTGGCCGTGTCGGCAGGTAGCTCAACGGCAGTTCCTGCGGCGGCTTCGTCTTTCACAGTTTCGGCAGGCGCTCGTGGCGCTCTTGAGGCATCGCTTGCCATCACCGCACCCACGCTTACGGCGGGAGGAAAAGAACTTGGCTCGGAGAGTATCGACTTGACGATAACGCGTGGTGACGACAATGTTTTTTCAGGCAAGCTTGCCCCGGGAGAGTCGAAGATTATAACGGACAATAAGATACAGTCTTCAGGGACAGTGAAGTATGAGGCATATTTCTCAAACACTTATGGTGACGGCGAGCTTGCCGAGGCAGAGGTATATGTGGGAGTCGACGAGCCGTCTGTGCCTTCCGACGTGCTTCTTGTGGATAATAACAACGGCATCGGGCGTGTTGCGTGGACTCCGGCGCCTGAGGGGCTGAATGGCGGATATGTCGATTCCGACAAGGTTCGGTATACAGTCTTTGAACCGTCGTCAGGCAAAGTTTTCAAAACCGGGGTTGCGGGCACGTTTGCAGACATTGACCTGCCTGCTGAAGGTGAGCAGACTGTTTATTCCGTTGGTGTGGCTGCAAGTTATGGCTCGGAAGCGACTTCGCCGTCCGCGTCCTCGAATGAGATTCTTGTCGGAGCGCCTTACGCGCTGCCATATGCTGAGTCGTTTGCCGCCGCAACGGTTTCTACCAAGCCGTGGATTAAGGAGGTTGTTTCGGGTAAAAGCAGCGATTCGCAGTGGTATGCGCGTCCCGATCAGGTTCAGGACGGCGATGGCGGAGCTGCCGATATGACGGCCTATGCCGCGGTGGCGAGCCGTTGGGCTGGCCCGAAGATTGATATATCGGGAGCTGTTGACCCTGTGGCGAGTGCATGGGTCTATATGCCGACAGGAAGTATGGCTTTCACGCTGCAATTGCAGAAAGACAATGGCGAGTGGATCAGCCTAAAGACTATCGACAACGCTGCCGACGACTGGGTATGCGTGTCTGCGCCCCTATGCGAGTATAAAAGCAAGAATGTGCGCCTCGGACTTTTAGGAGAATGCTTCGGTGGAATGCACTTCCTCTATGTCGATAATATCAGGGTTGATGATAGCACGAGCGGTATTGGTATGGCCGCCGACGCGGAAGGCTGCGAAGTGACTGTTATTAATGGTGATATAGAGGTTCGTTCTGCGTGTGAAACACAGATATCGGTATATTCAGCCGATGGCAAATGCGTTTCGACAGCGACTGCCCGATATGCCAGCATCACTGTTTCGCCCGGCGTCTATATGGTGCGTGCCGGCAACCGCACATTCAAAGTCGCCCTTTGACAATCGCTTACCCGACTGCGCCCCAAAAGTACTGTGCTTGACTTTTGGGGCGCAGTCCTCCCTTCCACGTTTTTGCCATGTTACAGAAAAGATGGTTTCTAAAATCTGATGAAAATGATTAACTTTGCCCACAGGGTGTTAAATATGTTCAGAGAAACAGGAAAATTATGAAGCCAATAACAATCCTCGATAAAGACTATCTCGCATGGGTGCATACACTGTGTGAGCGTTACTGCACAAGTCAGATTAAAGCAGCCGTAAAGGTGAACCAAGAGATGCTGCGATATTATTGGCTTCTCGGCAAAGATATTGATGAAAGGGGAGATGAAAACAAATATGGCTCAGCATTTTATTTTACACTTAGCCGGGATTTGAAGAAACGAATGCCTAAGGCAACCGGACTTTCTGAAAGAAATATCAGGTATGCACAGAGTTTCTATCGACTCTATTCTGATTTCATTCAGAATCTGCAGCAACCTGCTGCAGATATGCAACAATCCGAAAATGAGGACAATAGTCTTGAACGCTCAAATTTGCAACAACTTGTTGCAAATTTGATGGATGTTATATATCAGATACCTTGGGGACACCATATGATTCTGATTGACAAATTTTCAGGCAATCCTAATAAGGCAGTGTTCTATGCGTGGGAGATAGTAAAGAACGGATGGAGCAGAGATATGCTTCGTAATTTTATCAATACAGACTTGTATGAGCGGCAAGGCAAAGCGTTAACGAATTTCAAACGAACACTCCCGGATATCACAAGTGACTTGGCACAAGAATTGACTAAAGACCCATATGACTTTGCTTTTACAGGCATAACAACGAAGTATAATGAGAAAATACTTAAAGATGCGCTATTGAATAATATCACTCAGTTTCTCATCGAACTTGGTACGGGCTTCGCATATGTTGGTCGTGAATATAGGCTGCAGATAGGGCAGACAGAGAAATTTATAGACCTGTTGTTCTATAATCTGAATTTATCTGCTTATGTCGTTGTGGAGGTCAAAATTGGGAAATTTGATTTTGCAGATGCCGGTCAACTTGGAGGATATGTTGTTGCCTGTAACCATATCTTGCGAAAAGAGGGCCGAGATAATCCCACTATTGGTATTTTAATCTGCAAAGAAAAGGACAACCTTGTCGCTCAATACGCTCTTGAAGCAAGTAGTCTTCCACTTGGAATCTCAGAGTATGATCTCGTCCGCCTATATCCTGAAAAGGTTGAAGGCACTATACCAACAATAGAAGAACTTGAGAAAGGCATATTATCAGAGGGGCAGCGAGATAATAACTAAGTACTTAATATGGCAACGCCAAAAGGGAGAATATATTCATTGAGTATATGATTCATACTTTTGGTGGCTGGTTTTTCAAAATTAGTTAATAAGGGTTGAAGGGGCTTGCCGGAGAGCGGGCTTTTGCGTATTTTTGTAGGTTAAAAGTACGTCTGTATGGTTTCCAATATATCTGTAAAGGGTGCACGGGTCAATAATCTTAAGAAAGTTGACGTAGAGATACCCCGCAACGAACTCGTGGTAGTTACCGGGCTTTCCGGCTCCGGCAAATCGTCGCTTGCCTTCGATACTCTGTATGCCGAGGGGAGGCGTCGCTATGTGGAGAGTTTGTCGTCGTATGCCCGGCAGTTCCTTGGGCGTATGAGCAAGCCCGAGTGCGACAGTATAAAGGGGCTTCCGCCGGCCATAGCAATAGAGCAGAAGGTAAACACGCGTAATCCACGGTCAACAGTCGGCACTTCCACAGAGGTTTACGACTATATCCGTATGCTCTTCGGCAGGGTTGGGCGCACTTATTCGCCTGTTTCCGGTTCGTTGGTTAAGAAGCACACGGTGGAAGATGTGTTGGCTGCCGCCTCCTCATATCCCGATGGCAGCAGGGCTGCCGTTGTCGCTCCGATAGTGCTGCCTGATGGGCGCGACCTGGGCACGCAGTTGCAGATTTACGCAAAGGAGGGCTTTACGCGCGTGGTAAATGCCAATGGCGAGTTTGTTGATATTGCCGACTATGCTCAGGGGCGCTCCAAGCGTCTGCCTGACCTGTTGGTAGACCGTCTTGCACTCCGCAAGGAAGGCGATGAGTTGTCGCGTCTTGCCGAATCGGTAGAAACGGCATTCTTCGAGGGGCACGACCAGTGCGCGCTTCTGGTGTGGGACGGTGGCGACAAGCCTGTGCGTCACGAGTTTTCAAAGCGCTTTGAGGCCGACGGCATAACATTTCCCGAACCTACCGAGCAGATGTTCAATTTCAACAATCCGTTTGGCGCATGCCCGGTGTGCGAGGGTTTTGGCAAGACGCTCGACATAAGCGAGGAGCTTGTTGTGCCTCAAGACCATCTGTCGGTATATGAGGACGCCGTGGCAGCATGGCGCGGCCCGAAGTCAAAAAAATGGAAAGATAATTTCATACACGCCGTAAGCGGCACGGGTTTCCCTGTTCATACCCCATATGCCTCTCTCTCTCCAGCTGAAAAGAAACTCCTTTGGGAGGGTGACGGAACAGGCAAGGTAAAAGGCATACGGACGTATTTTGACTGGGTGGCCGAGCAGAGGCAGGCTATAGAGTTCCGTATGATACTCGCCCGCTACCGTGGGCGCACGGTATGTTCCAAGTGCGGAGGCTCGCGCCTGAGGCCTGAGGCAGACTATGTGAAGGTGGCAGGGAAGACCGTGACAGAACTTGTGACGATGCCGGTCGACAAGCTTAAGGAGTGGTTCGACAATATAGAGCTTGACGAGCGCGACGGACGTATTGCCGAACGTCTTCTTGTGGAAATACGCAAGCGCCTCACATTCCTTTGCGAGGTGGGGCTTGGTTATCTTACGCTCGACCGTCTGAGCAACACTCTCTCTGGCGGAGAGAGTCAGCGTATAAATCTTGCCACGTCGCTGGGCAGCAGCCTCGTAGGCTCTCTTTATATTCTCGACGAACCGTCGATTGGACTTCATTCGCGCGATACCGACCGACTCATAGGTGTGCTGCGCAAGCTTCAGCGCCTCGGAAACACGGTAGTAGTGGTGGAACACGACGAGGATATAATGCGTGCGGCAGACCGCATTATAGATGTCGGTCCGGCAGCGGGGCGCCTTGGTGGCGAAATTGTGTTCCAAGGCACCCCTACGGAGCTTGAAGGGGCTGAAAACAGCTATACCATGCAGTATCTCAGCGGGCGAATGGCCATACCTGTGCCGGAGTCAAGGCGCCCGGTGCGCAAGCTGCTGCGGGTGGAAGGCGCCACAGAGCATAACCTCAAGAACGTGACGGCAGAGTTCCCGCTCGATATGCTTACGGTGGTTACCGGCGTCAGCGGTTCGGGCAAATCGACGCTCGTGCGCGATATTTTCTATCGGGCATTGTGCCGCCGAATCAATGGCGAGGGTGATGCGCCGGGGCGTTTCCGCAAGCTTTCGGGCGATCTCGACTGTGTGTCGGACGTGGTGTTTGTGGATCAGAATCCGATAGGACGCTCCACACGCTCAAATCCTGCCACATATATCAAGGCTTACGACGAAATACGCCAGCTTATGGCTTCGCAGCAGGCAGCCAGGCAACTCGACCTCACGCCGTCGTCGTTCTCGTTCAACACTGAGGGAGGCCGATGCGAGGAGTGTAAGGGCGAGGGCGTTATCACGATTGAAATGCAGTTTCTTGCCGATGTCACAATCGAGTGCGAGGCCTGTCACGGCCGCCGGTTTAAGAACGAGGTACTCGAAGTAAAATACAGGGGCAAAAACATTGCCGACATACTCGATCTCAGCGTTGACGAGGCCATAGAGTTTTTTGCCGATGAACCTCGGATAGTGCGCCGCTTGCTGCCTTTGCAGGAGGTGGGATTGGGATATATCAAGCTCGGGCAGTCGTCGTCTACTTTGTCGGGCGGCGAAAATCAACGCGTGAAGCTTGCCTATTTCCTCAGTCAGGAACACAGTTCGCCTACGGTGTTCATTTTCGACGAGCCGACCACGGGGCTGCATTTCCACGACATACGCTTGCTGCTGAAAGCGTTTGACCGCTTGATTGCCATGCACCACACTGTGGTTGTGGTGGAACACAATATGGACGTCATAAAATGTGCCGACCATATTATCGACATGGGGCCTGAAGGCGGCAACGAGGGCGGCTGTATAGTGGCTGCGGGCACACCCGAAGAAATCGTGGCATGCCCGCAGAGTGTCACAGGACGTTTCCTGAAAGAGAAACTACCGTAGTCTGTCGTAGCTGCTGAGTGTCTTGCGATCCTTGCCCATAAGGCGGTATGCGAAAAGTGCGCATATCAGCGCCACTATCAGCAGGATTACTCCTCCGGTCCATATTATCTCGGCATTCGGTGTCGAGCGGTAGAAAATGATGCCGCATGTCACCATTGATGCGCAGATAAGAATCATAGAGAGCAGTGTGACAGTCATCTGCCGTTTAAGATTCTTGTACATGAATATGGATATGAAAAGGAGCGCCGCTATCACGAGGTTGAGCACAAGGAACACGGGGGCGTCGCTTACATATACAGGCGCGCCGCCTCCTATCTCTGTGGCTATGGAGCGGTCTATAGCATAAGGGGTGAGGCAGAATATGCCCATAATGATTACTGCCACGAGCAGCAGTACTGTTTGCCAGCGTTGGATTACCATTTTTTTGTAGGTGGTTAGGTGGTTAAGTGGTTAGGTGGTTAAGTGGTTAGGTGTTATATTTGGCCGAGGCGGCTTCCGAAGTTGCGGAATGCCAGAATGTCGGGCACGGTATACAGAGCCGAGAATCTGTCGGGGGACATGACCGCGCATACTTCGTCGTTAAGGGATTCTTGGAATTGCATTCTGAAATCTTCTGCCGATTTCAGGTCGGCGGAGCGCTCGGCCCGGCTGTAGGCATCGAGGGCTTCGTTGGTGCGTCCTGCCGCCCAAAGCATATGGCCGTAGCGGATAATGTCCTGCGAGGATTTGCTTTCGGATATGAAGTCGGCGAATGTCATCTCGGCGGCATCGAAATCGCCAGTTACTGTGAGCAGCCATGCCATAAGGGGCTTTATGCTTGTGTCGTCAGGAGCGATGTAGGCTATGTTGTAGCATATTTCGAGCGCTTTGGCATTTTTAGAATTGCCATAGTATGCGTCGGCAAGCATGCGCAGCATCTCCAAGTCATCAGGGTGGGAGGCGGCTGCGGGTGCAAGCAGGCTTTCGGCTTGCTCGTATTCGGCGTCGTTGATATATAATTTTGCCAGAAGTTTTATTGTAGGCAGGTGGCCGGGGCGTAGTTCGAGGGCTTGCTCGAAATTTACTGATGCGAGTGAGATGCAGGAGTCGGTATTGATGCTGATACCTCGGTTTAGCCAATAGTCGGCGTTTTCCGGGTCATAGTCAATAAGCAGGGAATATACCAGATATGCGGCATCATAGTTTTTCTGCCTCATGAGCAGTTCGCCTATCGCCTTGAGGCCTTCGTGATGGTTTTCGGCAAGCGTGGTGGCCGGGAAGTTATGGAATTGTCCCTTGGGGTCGAATATCACGGGAAATTCGTTCTTGCGTCTGAACAGTCGGAAAAACCGGTAGATATTCCGCAAGTAATTATTTATAATGGCGCGGCGTCCTTTTCGGCGCATTCCTTCCATTGCGCTGTCGAACTCTTCCGAACCGGGCATCATGGCATTGTTGCTTGTCATGGCGCTGAACATCTGCGCCTGCATCGCCTTCGGTGCCATGCCGATGGATAATATGAGGGCGTATTTGTCGCTGTCGCAGAACATCGGCATACGGTCGATGGCTTCTGCTATGGCAGCGCCTTCGCCGTCGGTGACGTCTGCAAGCTCGCTGTGCGATGTGTGGAATGGCAAAAACCAGTTGGCCACATTATGGAAGAAGGGGAACTGGCGCATATGGCCGAGGGTGTCCATATACACGTCGTCGCCGTTTGCCTGAGCCTCCATAAAGCCTTTTATGGCATCGAAGCCGTCGACACCTATTTGCTCGGCTATGCTTTCGGGGTCTTTGCCGAGCTGGTCGGCAAGTTTGCGGCCCATATCCATCATTCCCGGCATAATGGTGTTGCGCATATCGGACGACATTGCCTCTGTACCGTTCGCGCGATATAGCTCGAGGTATATGTCGGTAAGATCATTCGGCTGGCTGAGGTCTATAGCCTCGGCGGTATGGCCGGACGTCAGCTCCGTGTTAGTCCAGCTTGCGGCTTCCCCTGCAAGAACCAGCCATATGGCGGCTATGGCGCTTAGATTCTCTGCCCCTTGTGCGTGTATGCCGAGCAGCAAGTCTGTGCGGCCTTTGTCGGGATAGAACAGTGCTCCGAGTCCTGTCGCACCGAGCCACAGAATGCGGTCGTGTTCGGGTATGTCGTTGTCGTGCATCAGGCTTTCGATCAGCGCGGCTGTTTCTTCGGCAAGGGGGTACTCCACCCAAAGGCGGTTGAATATGTCGACGGCAAGACGTTCGCGGGTTGCCTGCCGCCTGCTGTCGGTAAGCGATGCGGCGTCGGTGCGCAGACGTTCGTGTTCGGAGAGATAGTCGCTCACAAGGCTGCCGAGTGTTTCTTCCGGACGCAGCTTCTGGTAGCGTATCTGCGAGAAATAAAGCGCGTTGTCATCGATGGCACGACACTCTATATAGAGTCTGTGGCATAGCTCGTCGGCGGTTTGCCCTATATTCTCAAGTTCTGCTTCGATATTTGGCACGGTGTTTCCCTCCGATATGAAGCGGAGCATATAGAAGTACCTTTGTTCGAGAGTGTCGAGCTCTGAAAGAAGCTCGAGAGTCCTTGCCGCGTTTCCCATACGCCGCATTGAGTCGAATGCAGAGCGAAATTCGTGACTGCAGATGCTGTCGCGGGCATCGTCATAGAGGGTTGTCAGTTCGTCTTTTGTCATTATTGAGGCAGCTTGGCGCCCGCCGGAATGAGCGAGGCCGTTATGATATAAGACCGCCGGACGGTACTTTTTGTTGAGTCCTTGTAGAATAAATATGCGTGTTTGCCACGGTACTCGATATTGTCGAGGGTATCGTGCGGAAGTATTTTGGTGTCGATGGCCGTTTCAGGCTCTTCGTCGGAATCGAAGTATTCGATGGTTATGCCGTCCGGCTCAAAGCTCCAGCGCTGCGGGCGGCATCGCAAAGCAGCGTCAGGCGACGACAGAGCCGTTATCCAAGCGATGAGAGATATCAGCTGGTAGGATATGAATACGAGCATTACTGCCACGAGCAGGAAGCGGCTGTCGTAGGGCGACGCAATGATAAGGCCGATTATCGGTATCGCAGCCACGATTGCAGCCCGGCTTATACGCGGCCGCGCGGCCTCCATTGCATAGAGGCGCGCGGACACGCGGAAAACAGGTGTTACTGCCGTGGCGGTGCTCATCAGTCTTTTTGCGGACGGGCAACGTGAGCCTCCTGAGGCTGCTTGATACCGTCGCGTATAAGCAGGGCGTCGATGTCGGCGTCCTTGCCACGGAAGCGGCGGTAGAGTTCGGCGGGATTTTCAGTGCCGCCGCGCATCAGTATGTTGCGGCGGAAGTTGTCGGCTGTGGCTTTGTCGAAGATGCCGTGCTCTTTGAAGAAAGCGAACGCGTCGGCATCGAGTACCTCTGCCCATTTGTAGCTGTAATATCCTGCCGCATAGCCTCCTGAGAAAATGTGGCTGAACTGGGGAGATATCATTGTGCCTTCGGCATCAACCGGGAAAATGCGTACTTTTTCAAGAGCCTTGGCCTCGAAGGCCTTGGCGTCGCTTACAGGCTCGGTGATAGTGTGCCAGGCCATGTCGAGGTAGCCGAAGCCGAGCTGGCGCATGCAGGAGTATGCGGCGCCGTACTGCATGGAGCGCAAGAGGCGGTCAACGAGTTCCTGAGGTATAGCCTCGCCGGTCTGGTAATGGCGGGCGAAGCCGTCGAGAAACTCTTTCTCGGTGAGGTAGTTCTCGTTGAATTGCGAAGGAAGTTCCACGAAGTCGCGGTATACCGAGGTGCCCGAAAGCGATTTGTACTTGCTGTCGGCGAGCAGCCCGTGGAGGGCGTGGCCGAATTCGTGCAGGAATGTTTCCACTTCGTAGGGAGTCAGCAGCGAGGGCTTGTCGGCGGTGGGCTTGGTGAAGTTCATCACTATCGATACATGCGGACGTGAATCCTTGCCGTTTTCGTCGACAAACTGGTCCTTGAAGCCGGTCATCCACGCGCCGGGGCGCTTGCTGGCGCGGGGAAAGAAGTCGGTGTACAGCACGCCGAGGAAGCGGCCGTTGGCGTCGGTGACATCATATGCCTTTACGTCGGGGTGGTATACCTCTACTTTTTCGTTGGGGGTAAAGTTGAGTCCGTAAAGCTTGGTGGCGAGGCCGAAAACACCGTTTACAACGTTGCCCAGCTCGAAATACGGGCGGAGGGCTTCTTCATCGAAGCTGTATTTGGCCGCTTTAAGCTTATTGGAGTAGTAGGAGTAGTCCCACGGATTGATTTGCACGGGTTTGCCTTCGAACTTGCTTGCAAACTCTGTCAGTTCTGCCATTTCGGCATCGAGTGCCGGGCGGTATGCGTCGCGCAGTTTGTCGAGAAGTTCGTATACTGCCTCGGGATTCTTGGCCATGGTGCGGCGCAGCGAGTGGTCGGCGTATGACTTGGCGCCAAGCAGGCGTGCGATTTCAAGGCGAAGCTCGGAAATGCGGCGTATATTGTCGAGATTGGAATATTCGCCCTTGGTATTGCGCGAGGTATAGAGGCTGTACATCTTTTCGCGCAGGTCGGGACGCGACGAGTACTTCATAAACGCCATATATACCGGCTGGTCGAGGGTGAAAAGGTACTCGCCTTTGCGGCCTTTGGCTGCCGCTGCTTCTGCCGCTGCCTCGACAGAGCTTTCGGGCAGTCCTGCGAGGTCGTCGGCGCCGAGCCATATCTCGTAGGTGTTCAGCTCGCGGAGCACGTTCTGGCCGAAAGCCGTGGTGAGAGCCGACAGCTCGGCGCTGAGGGCGCGGTATTTTTCGCGGTCTTCGCCTTTGAGGTCGGCTCCGGCGAGTGCGAAGCTGTCGTATGTTTTCTGGAGCAGCATCTGGTCTTCGGGCGAGAGGTCGAAGAGCGCGCGGTTGTCATATACTTCTTTGACGCGTTTCCACAACTCTTCGTTGAGAATCACCGAGGTTGAGTAGTCGCTGAGCTTCTGCGATACTCCCACGGCTATTTCCATCATTGCGTCGGTGCTGTTTGCCGAAAGCAGGGGGTAGAACACATTGAGCACGCGGTCGAGCTCGGCTCCGGCGTTTTCAAGGGCTACGATGGTATTGTCGAAGTCCGGGCGGGAGCGCTGCATGGTGATGGCATTGATGTCTGCTTTTGCCAGTTCGATGCCTCGGTCGATGGCGGCCTCCCACTGGCTGTCGTTGATTCGGGAGAAAGGAGGTGTGCCGTGTTCGGTGGCAAACGGGGTGTAGAAAGGATTTTCTGCCTGGGTCATAAGCGGGGTGCTGAGTAAGCTTGCGGCGGCTATGGCCGCGGCGCAGATTCTGTTCATATGTTTCTGTTTTTATCTGATAACACAAAGGTACAAAAACTATGCCAAAGTTCAAAGAGGTAAAAAAAGCGGCCTGCGGGACAATCGTATAAATTCCGCAGGCCGCCGGGCGTGGTTATGAGAGATCTATCGCTTTTTGGGTTGAATGTTGAGCCGGTACTGGAAAGAGAAGAGCACATAGCGCGGCAGGGCGTTGGTATAGCTTACCGTGCGTCCGCTGGCTGTTACGGCATAGTTGACATTCGACAGTTTGTGGAGCAGGTCGAAACCGTCGACCATGAATACCCAGCGGCTGTTGCGCGGAGGGCTGTATGTGAGGCGCATGTTCCAGATGGGATCGGTGGTGTCGAGGTAGTCCACACCGTAGCCGCGACGGGTGTAGCAGGTGAAGTCGGTACTGATGCCGAAGCCTGCCGGGAGCTTGAACATGCCTGAGATGCCGTAGTTGAAGTGGTTGGCGTTCAGAGTTGTGAAGCCGGGTTGCGACGATGTGGTGTGACGGTTGGTGAGGTCGCAACGCAGTTGCAGGCTCTGACCGGCGAACTGCCATACGAGTTTGAGCTTTTCGCTCAGCGAACGGTGATCCACTTTGGTGTGCATAGGTTCTTCCATATCCACGCCTATCATGTCGGAGTAGGTGGAAATGTTGAGGTCGGACTCAGAGCTTAGCGTGAACTGCTTGGTGGAGCCGAACTGCCAGCGAAGCTCGTTGGTGATTGCCTTGGTGGTGTTTCCGCTTACGTTGTACATCTTGTTGTAGCGTATGCCCTTCGAGGTGTCGTAGGTGTAGCCACGGGTCAATGCGTTGTCGGTGTGGGTGTAACCGAGGTATAAGATGTTGGTAAGGGAGTGCGAATGCGGGGTATAGCTCCAGCGCACGAGATGGCGGTGGGTGGTCTGTACCTTCAGGCCGGGATTTCCGAGGTAGATGTTCAAGGGGTCGGCGTCGTTTACCATGTCGACCATGTCAACCATGTCGGGAAGCGTGGGCGCTATGCGGTAGCTGTATCGGATGGCGTTGCGGTATCTCGCACTGCGGCCCTCGCCCTTGCTGTTGAAGAAATACTCTATCATTGCGTCCCAGATAGAGCTTACCGTCAGTGTGGCATTGCTTTTGGATAGCTGCTGGGAGCGGTCGTTGCGCCAGTAGTCGAGATGGCGGTGCACAAGCGACAGCCTTGGCCTGATACTTACCGCGAGCGTGCTATTGTTGGCAAACGCATTCCTGTAGCTGACGTAAGGATTTATCGAGTGGGTGTTTTCGATGGTGCGCGAGGTGTAGCTGTTTGCCGGGTCGAAGGCTTCGAGATAGTTGCCCGGCACCACGCCGTATATCCCCATGTCGCCGAGGCGTTCGAGGGCGTACATGTAGGAGTCTTTAACTTTGTCGGAGAAATTGTACTCGTAGTTTAAAGACAGGTAGCATTGCTTGAAGCGTGTGCGGTATCCCGCATTTCCCATAAGGTTGAATGTGTGGTTGGGGGTGTTGTCGATATACTGGCGTCGGCGCACGGCGCTTACGGGGTTGTTGCCATAGTTTATGTCGTAGTCGCGCCACAGTTCTTCTTTGTCGGAGCGGTAGGACACGTTTATGTTGGTAAACAGTTGGTCTTCTGACTTGGGTATCCTGAAAGAGAAGAAAGGCGATATGTTGCCGCTGAGCTGTCTGCTCCAACCGTCGGAGCGGGTTTTGGAGCGGTTTATCACTGTTTCAAGGAGTTCGGGAGTGCCGTCGGAGTAGAGCGCGTCGAGTATTTCGGCGGTAATAGTGGTCGGCTCCTTGTCGAAGGTTCCCGACAGGTCGGACTGGGAGTTCTTCGAGTGGGTGTATGAGCCGCTTACTTGTCCGCCGTATGAAAACATATTTTTGTCATAGCGGTAGTATCCGTGGCTTGTCTGTATGTTTGTTTCGCGGGAATGGCTGTTGCTGAAAGAGTTGTCGTAGGTGTCGCCTCCGGGCAGGAAGTTGGTTCGGGCAGTGGTGCGGTTGTTGTTGTTTATCGTCTGTCGGAATAATAGCCGCCCGCTGGCCGACCGGGTGTTATCGGGATTCTCGATGTTATAGTCTATGCCGGCCATGCGGTATTCCTTGGTGCCGGAGGGCATCATTTCGGGAGTCCATGTGTCGTTTTTGCCGGGCTGGCGGTTGTCGTTGAGGTTGTTGGCATTGCCTATGAAGGTAACACGCGATGTGGAGTTGAACCACGAAGCGAAGAGTTTGCCCATATACCTGTTTTCGGTGCCGTAGCCGCCTTGGGCATTTATGAGCCAGCCCATGTTGTATTCTTTTTTCAGGCGCACGTCCATGGTGAGGACTTTGGGTGCGGTTGTGTCCTGCATACGCTTGGATTTGACGCTTTGTCCCTCGTAAACGTCGATGTTTTTCACGGTGTAAGCACCTATGTTTTCGAGCATCAGGTTGTTGTTGCCGTCGAAAAACTCTTTTCCGTTGAGCAGCAGCGACTCCACGAACTCCCCGTTGACCTTTATCTGTCCGTCGCTGTTTAGCTCTACGCCGGGAAGCTGGGCTATGAGGGCGTCGAGCATCGACCCTTCGGCCAGCTGGAAGGCTTCGGCATTGTACACCACTGTGTCCCCTTTGTTGTAAAATTTGATTTTGGTGGAAGTCACAGTAAGTTCGTTGAGCATCTGGGGCGCTCTTTCGAGGTATATGGTTGGTATTTCGCGGCGTTGTTCCCTGCGGCCTATTTTTGTTACGGGAAATGATATGGTGGCCGGTTTATAATTGTCGCAAATGACTTCAAACACATATGTGGAGTCGACTCTCGGCACGGAGAAGAAGAATATCGACATGGTGTCGAGCTGCCCGGCACCGCGATAGGTCAAGCCTTTGTTGGCCTGCACGGTGTCGCAGACATTGCCGGTAGAATCGTAAATGAGTACACGGGCCTGAGTGAGGTCGATTTTGGTGATTTCCTCCTTCACTCTTCCTTGGAGGGTTAGCTTGTCGTCGGCTGCATAGGCAGAGAGCAGCGTAAGGGCAATGCTTAGGACTAAAAATAGTTTTTTCATGAAGATAAGATGTTTTAAGATGTGATGATTAGAGATATTATAGTCGTTCTTCTATTTTGGACAGGAGCCAGCTGTAGTTGCGCAGGTCGGGGCCGAAGTACAGCTCGCCCCTGCGGTCGGCTATGATGTAGTAGGGCAGTGTGTCGATTCTATATTTCCGCCATAGTTCGAGAGCCTGCTCCTCGCTTACGATGTAGTTATATCCTTTTAAGCACGCCGCGTATAAGTATATTTCGGGGAGGGGGCAGGAGGTGTCGGTGATATTGACAAGTACCACGTCGCTTTCGTTGAATTCTTTCGGCTGGAACAGATACAACATCGGATTCCAAAACGCTACCAGTACTACTTTGCCGGGATGTCGCGCCACGATAGCTTCGACTATGCTTTCGGCCTTGGTGTCGGGAAGGCGTTCTATGGCCGGTTTCCTGATGTCTTTCAGCCGGGTGATTATGCTGTCGTTCAGCTGCTTGCACTTCTTGGCAAGATGTGGCATACCCGGCAGCTGTGTGTCGTCTGATGAAAGTGTGCCCTGGCGTGCTTTTTTTATAGCTTTGGCGTATGCCGTAAGATTGTCGTAAAGTTCAGAGCCGGAATACGTGCCATCGTAAAGACCTCTTTTCCAGCTGTCGAGCAAGAGCAGTGTCGGGTTTCCCGCATCGACAGATGCGCCGATATCTGCCAGATGCTCCCTGCTCAAAGTCGTTTTTATCGAGTCGAGAGGAAGCTGGCGTCCGAAGTGACTGTTTTCGTACTCGATAGCAAACATCTCGCGGTAGTCCTTGGCGTCGAGAAGCAAGGCAAGGTCGAGGCGAGCCGCTGCCAAATCGGCCTGCATAGGCGACAGATTGTATGAGGCGAGCTGCCGGTATGCCTTGCGGTATGCGTCAGTGATGGCTTCGACGAATTTCTCGCCCGGCTGTTGATAGTCTTTGAACACGGGCGCGAAAAAGCGTCTGTGCAAATTATCAAATATGGTGTCGTCGTCAAGGCATTCGTTTACCTTTTCGTACAGTCCTTTAGCCCACAGGCGCTTCGGAACTATGGCGAGGCCGCGTGCGCGGTCGCTGCCGGCCATTGCGTCGAGATATACTATGGCGGTATCGCCCGGTGCTGTTACGAATGAGCCGTAGTACACGTTACGCAAGCTGTTTACGTGTACGCGCTGTGGAAAATCAAGCGGAAGTTCAGCCTGTGCGGCTCCTGTCGAATCAAGGCGCAGGCATATCTCGAAGTCCGATGCGCTGAGCATCACGTTGTCCATCAGTCCGGGCGTCCAGTTAAGCATCTGTATTTTTACGGGCACGGCTGCATCGTCGAGCTGTATGCGGGGAGTGCGGTGTGCGTCGGCCTCGGGCACTGTGGCTGTGTCGGGAATTACAGGGACGGCAAAGGGATCGAGCCTGCCTGTCAGGTCGATGCCGAAAAGGTCGAAGCCGTCGTATGTTTCGTGTCCTTCGATAAAGTCAAATGAGCTTGCATCGGCAGGAATAGGCTCGAAGCTTATCGAGAAGCTGTGAGCACCGTTGTCCGGCATTATGATTGGCTGGCCCGGACAGAAGCCGCAGGTGTCAGTTATCGTATATTCTTTGCCATCGACCCTGAGATAGCTGTCGGGAGCTATTTTCACCCACCAGCCGGGGCGGAAGTGGGCGGTGAATCGTACCACGGTGGCAGTGTCGGATAGCTCCACGCGGTCGATGGTGAGCATATTGGTGGTGGCATAGCGTACAACGGGCCTCTCCACCACGCGGTCCGAGCCATCGGTGGCGCAGCCCCAAAGTCCGCATATGGCGGCAATAAGCAGTATCAGCAGGCGGTGTGTCATATGCCCGGTTTCAGAGTTATGTAGTAAACCCCGTCGGGATAGTCGGGAATGTCGCGGCGCACAACCACCGATTCCACCTCGTTTTCGTCGAAGTCGTTTGGCAGTCGGGTGTATGCGCGGCCGTTGATGTAATAGTACGGGGTGGCCACTGTGCCGGCGCGGCGCACGCTGTGAATGCTGCCACAGGTGCGTATGTCGGCCTTCCCGGCTGTTCCTGCTTCGGCTGCAATCAGCTCTGTGTCTTCCAGCGAACTGCAGAACGAATCGAGTACGGATACGCGGCTTGCGTAGACAGCCACCGTGGCGGCAGGCACCATGATGGCGAGCAGCCATCGTCGGGCAGGCGGCGTGTCGCGGTCCATCATCATTGCGATGCGGCGTTTTATGCTGCCGTAGTTCAGACTGTTGGCGAACGCCGATGCTGAGCGGCCAACGGTTTTTTGCAGGAGCATGTACTGGTATTCGCGGGCGTTGACACCCATCGATATCACGCGCTTGTCGACCTGAAACTCGTGTACCTCCTTAAGCTCGGCAATCATCAGCCAGGAAACAGGATTGTACCACGAAATCACGGCAACGATATGCCCTATGGCGAGGTCGAGCCAGTGGAGCAGGCGTATATGCTGCAATTCGTGCTTGATTATCATAGAGCCTGCGTCGTCCCTGTCGCTGCGGCTGAGCACTATTGTGCGGGCGGTGCTGAACGGTGCCACGCCCTCGTTGTCGGATATGGCCACGCGGATTGAGCCTGCCCTCCGGGTGGAGCAACGACGTATGGAGCGCCTCAGATTTATAATCGAAACGGCGATCGCTACCGATGCCACGGCTATTCCGGCTATCCATAGATATAATATGGCGACAGGCCATTCCGAATCTGCACAGGAGGCACCGTGGCGGGTGCCGACGGCCTCTATGGCCGGCAGATAGCCTGCAGGCATGGTCGTGTTGCCGAATCGGGCTTCCGACAAAAGAATCGCCAGCGGCGAAACGATATATATGAGAAGCAGAACCACACGGTTGAAAGTCGGCTGCTTGGCCTTGGCTAAAAACAGGCGGTATGCAAGGTACAGGGCCATCATTACAAGCCCCGATTTGAATATGAATACGAAGATTGCTCCCATGGCGGCTCTCGCTATTTGTTGCCTGATTCAATCAGGTCGATAAGTTCTTTCAGCTCGTCGACTGATATTTTCTCGTCTTTCACAAGCTCGGACACAATACCGAGATAGCTGCCTTTGAAAAAATTGGCGGCAAATTCGCCAAGCCTGGTTTTGCGCACGCTGTCCCTCTGGGTTACCGCGCGATACAGAAACACTCCGCCCTCGCCGGATTCTCGGCTTACGTGGCCTTTCTGCTCGAGTATGAGTATGATTGTGGCTACAGAATTGCGGTGAGGCTTCGGCTCGGGGTATTTTTCGACTATTTGCCGAACATACAACGGGCCGTTATCCCATAGAATCTGCATTATTTCTTCCTCTTTCTTGGTAAGGAGCGATTTGGGGCGTCCGGCTTTCATATGGGAATGGATTAGATTTGGCGTTAGTGTCAAAAGAATTAGTTACGAGGCAAAGGTATCACTAATTTCTTTGACACGCAATAGCCTCACTAATTTTTTTGATAACTTTTTTTTGCGTCCTATGCCGGGGCTGTCGCGATATATGCCACACTGCTTTCTTGCGGAGGCGCCGCGGCGGCGTTAATTTTGTAAAAAAACCTTATAAACATTATTTCGATGAAAAAATTGATTGTAGCGTTTGCTGTGGCTTGCTCCTTGATGCCTTTGTGCGCGAAGGCTCAGGTTTCCGAAGCTGCGCCCGCCGAAAAAGCAGCGGAAGCAGAGTTTAATCCCCATTGGTTCCTGCAGTTGCAGGCCGGTGGGGCCTATACGGTGGGCGAGGCAAAGGATTTTAAGGATTTGCTGTCGCCTGCAGCCACAGTGTCGGCCGGTTATCGGTTCAATCCCTTGCTCGGTCTTCGCCTCGGCGTCGGCGGGTGGCAGGCACGGGGCGGCTGGGCCGACCCTGCCAGGAACTATAAGTTCGATTATATCCAGACAAACCTTGATGTGATGCTGTCGCTCACAAACCTCTTCTGCGGCTTCAACGACCGCTTCCTCGACGCATATCTCTTTGCGGGATTCGGCGGAGCGGTAGGCCTTGACAACGATGAGGCTGTGGCTATGAATGCGGGCGGAGCAAAGTTCGAGAAGCTGTGGACCGGCAAGAAGTTCTTTCCGGCAGGGCGTGCCGGTATCGGCCTCAATTTCAACGTAAGCCGCACTGTGTCGGTAGGACTCGAGCTTAATGCCAATATGCTTCCTGATAATTTCAACTCTAAAAAAGGAAGTGTGTGCGACTGGCAGTATAATGCACTGCTTGGCCTCACTTATAGCTTTGGAGGAAGAACTAAGAAAGCCGTTGTGACCGAGCCGGAGCCGGAAGTTATCGCACCGAGGCCTGCCGTGGTGCAAGAGCCGGAACCGCAGCCTCAGCCGGAACCTGCACCTGCGCCCAAGCCGGTTGTCAAACCCGCACCGATGGTGCAGAACGTGTTCTTTACAATCAACTCTTCGCGTATCCGCAAAGACGAACAATCGAAAATCGACTCTATCGTGGAGTATATGAAGGAGAATCCCGATGCTACTGTGGTCGTTACCGGATATGCTGATAAGGAAACAGGCACGACTACATACAATATGGCCATATCCGGTCGTCGCGCCAAGGCTGTTGCTGATGCGATAGTCGCTGCGGGCATCGAGGCAAGCCGTGTCACCACTGTTGCCAAAGGCGATACAGAGCAGCCGTTTGAGGGTCGTACCCGTAACCGTGTGGCTGTAGCCCTTACCCGGTTCTAATATGGTGTGACCGGCAGGCGCAGCGGTAGGATAGCCGATGTTTTTCATAGAGTAGCCTGCCGGGACATACCAAGAGGGCGCTTGGATTTAGAGAGTTAAATTCAAGCGCCCTCTATGAGTATGTTTACTTTTAACTCTATGAAATCTTTAGAAGCTTTTTCTGTCTGTTTCAAGCTGTCATTCAGTCATTATGGAACCCCATAACTCCTTCATTCAATCTCAAAACATACTCGAAAAATCATTCTAAATCTTAACATAAGCCAAAAGTAAACATACTCAAATGAAACAGGCCTCGGAATCCAATCCGAGGCCTGTTTCATTTAGAGGGGAGGAAAGTTTATTTGGCTGCTTCCTGCACATCGCCGTCAGGGTCGAGAACTATTACGCGGTAATTGTTCTGTGCCAGTACGTCCGATATGAATTTCTGCACATCGGCAACGGTGATGGAGCCGAGTATCTCGTTGTTGTTTATAAAGGTTGTGACACCGTTGAGTGTGCTGGCTGCCATGGCGCCTGCCCACGACGAATTATCCTTGAGGTCTTCGCCGGTCTTCTTTATCATGAACTCTACCACAGGCTGGAGTTCGGCTTCAGTGACGTTTTCCTTCATTGTTGTGGTAAGTTCCTTGATGGCGGCAAGTACTTCGTCCTTCATTTCCGGTTTCATCGGGAATGCTGTCTGGAAAGTGGTGTTAAGCTTGCCGAGGCGGCTCATCTGTCCGCTTGCCGAGATGGAGTATGTGGCACCCATCTCTTCGCGCACCTTGTCGAGAAGGCGCTTCGACAGGATTTGGGCGGAAACAGAGGCGAGCAGACGGTTTTTGGCAGTGTATGGCATTTCGGCGAAGAAGCCCACGAAAGCGTAGGTCTGCGGTGTTTCCATCTTCGATGTGTAGCGGTCGGTGCCTGTTCCGGCTTTTACCTCGAAGGCAGGATTTGCTATCACGTCCTTGACGAGGTTTTTAGTGTCGGTGGGCAGAGTGGCGATATACTGCTCCATCAGGGGTACGAAAGTGGCTTCGTCGATGCTGCCGGTGAAAACGAAGGTGTAGTCGGCGGCGTTCTGAAGCATTGCGCGCACTGCTTTCACTATTTCGTCGCGCTTGGCGGCCTTGATGTCGTCAGTGGTAAGTGTCTGTATCACTGGTGATGCGTAGAGGCTTTCAGTAAGTTTGCGGGAGAACAGGTAGTTGGGAGTGTTTTCCTGATTGGCGAGCATGCCTATGACTGAGCCACGGGTTGCCTCGAATTCCTGCTCGTCGATGTTCAGGCCGGTGAAGTAGCCGTAGATCAGCTCCATGAGTGTGGGGAGGTCTTTGCTTGTGCTATGGCCTTCAAATTCGCGGGAGTATTCGCTGGAAGAGAAGCTTACGCCTGCCTGCTTGCCTTGGGTGTACTTCTGTATGTCGGAGCTGTTGTAGTTGTGGATTCCGTATGTGCTCAGAGCTACGGGCGCGTATTTTGCCGAAGCTGCCAGTGAGGCGTCGATTTCGGAAAGGCCCTTGCCCTTGGCTACGGCGTCAAGTACTATCTCGTTGTTCTTGAAGTCGGTGGGTTTCACAATCACTTTCACACCGTTGGAGAGGGTGTATTCGGTGGCGTCCCATTCGGCAAGCTTGCGTGTGGACTTGACCTTGCCGGGGGCGGGGAGTGCCGGAATGAGGGGATCGGTGCGCATTTCGTCCTTGTAGCCTTCGAGCTCTTCGTTGTCCACGCTTTCAAGCGCGTCGGCAAACTGCTGTTCGGTAGGTGCTGTGAAGCCCTCTTTTTCGGGCAGCATGGCTAAGAGCACGCGGTTGTCGGCATCTTCGGTTATAACCTGGGGCAGGAGCTGGTTGATGGCGTCCACGCCGATCAGGTTCACAAATGAGTCGTACTGTTCTTTTACATATGCGATGCCGGGAGCGGGGAGGCCGTTAACGAAGTGCTGAACGTACTCTTTGGAGTACTGTTCGTTCTTTTTGTCGTTGCGTTCTTCGTATGCTTTTTCGATGCGCGACATAAATTCGGCGCGTGCGCGTTCATATTCGCCCACGGTGAAGCCTGTGCGCGCGGCGCGGAGAATCTCGCGGTATGCCTGTGTGAGGGCCGGAACCACGTCGTTGTCCTTGGCTATGACCTGCAGAGTGAGTGCGCCTTTGTCGGCCGAGAACATGAAGCCGCCGAGTTCAATACCTGCGTTGGCATATTCGCAGTCGGGCTTTTTCGACAAATCATCAAGACGGGTGTTGAGCATCGAGGCTACCATTGTCGAAATGTAGTGCATGGGATAGTAAGCTGCCGTGCGACGGTATGAGCGGGGAAGCACGAGGTTGTCGTTCTTGTACATAAGGAGCACTGCCGGGAACTGCATTTCCTTGTCGGAGCCTATGGCATAGATTGTGCCGTCGGTGTCTTCCACGTCAAAGTATATGCGTTCTTTGGCATTTTCGGGCATCTTGATGGGGGCGAAAGTTTCTTTAATTTTGGCCTCGATGTAGTCGGGATCGATGTCGCCTACCACGATGATAGCCTGCTGGTCAGGACGGTACCATGTGTGGTAGTAGTCGATGAGCGCCTGATGGGGGAAGTTGTCCACCACTTCCATCGTGCCGATGGGCAGGCGTTCGCCGTAGCGGTTGCCGTCGTACATTTTGGGGGCGAGTTGTTCCATGATGCGCATTGAGCCGGCATTGCCTTGGCGCCATTCTTCGTGGATAACGCCGCGTTCGGCATCGATTTCAGCCGGTTCGAGGCTCAGGGCGCAGGCCCAGTCGTGGAGTATCAGCAGACAGCTGTCCTGTACTGATGTGCGGGCTACCGGCACGTTCGAGATGTTGTAGACGGTTTCATCGAAGCTGGTGTATGCGTTCAGGTTGTACCCGAATTTCACACCTACTGATGCAAGATAGTTGATGATTCCCTTTCCGGGGAAATTTTGAGTGCCTTTGAAGCACATATGTTCAAGGAAGTGAGCGAGGCCGCGCTGGTTGTCTTCTTCGAGCACGGAGCCTACTTTCTGAGCGATGTAGAAATCGGCCTGTCCCTTGGGGTTGTTGTTGTGGCGGATATAGTAGGTGAGCCCGTTGTCGAGGTGGCCTATGCGAACCTCCGGGTCTTCCGGCACTGCGGGGAGCTGGCCGGGTGCCTGAGCTTTGGTTGTGCCTGCGGCTAAAAGCAGTGAGAGCGCTGCAAGACCGCGAATAAGTAGTTTTTTCATATTATGATTGGAATGTGTTTTTTTCTCAATTAACAGCATATATGACGCGAAGATACTATTAATACTTACAGCGTTGGTGTTAAAAACGTTTAAAAATAAGGCGGAGCCGCCATCGGGGGCAGCTCCGCGTCTAATTTTGTGATTTAAATACCGTCTTCAACGTTCCATATAAAGGCCCTTAGGCCGAGTTTGGGGCGTTCGTCGTTCATTCGTCGGAGTTTGTCGAGAACTATTGCCACGCGGTGGTCTTCCACCACGGTGATGATGGCTCCCGCGAGCGACGGCCACGCGTGCGAGCCATAGTGCGGCTCTCCGTCAACACTTCCGCGGCCTGTCACTTGCTCCCACGCCGTGAATCCGCGGCAGTTGGAGCGTTCGAGCATATCGACTATCTTGTCGCGATGTGCCTGGTCGAAGGCTATGAATATCGATTTCATTGTTTTGCGTTTTTAATGGCGAGTTTGTGGAGCTTGCGCCGTTTGTTCTTAATGCCTTGTCCGGCGAACACGCAGTAGAGAACCGGCACGAAGAGCAGGGTGAGGATTGTGGAGAATGTCAGACCACCGATTACGGCAGTACCCATCGGGCGCCACATTTCGGCTCCCTGTCCTGTGCCTATGGCCATGGGCACCATGCCGAGAATGGTGGTGAGGGTGGTCATTACAACGGGGCGCAGACGCGATTCACCGCCGTTCACAACGGCGCGCCGTATGCTCATGCCGCGTTCGCGGTTGAGCGATATGTAGTCGATGAGCACGATGCCGTTCTTCACAACGATACCGATAAGCATGATGGCGCCGATCATTGACATCACGTTAAGGGTGTGCCCTGTAAGCCACAGGATTATGAACACGCCCGAGAACGCGAACAGTAGCGAGGTCATAATTATGCCCGGATAGGTGTAGCTTTCAAACTGGGCCGCCATAACAATGTACACGAGCACTATGATGAGCACGGCAAGTGTCATAAGGTCGGCAAAAGATTCTTGCTGGTCCTCGTAGCTGCCGGCAAGCTCTATGGCTATGCCTTGGGGTATGTCCATTTTGTCGATTGCCACCTGTGATTGCTCTACAACCTGGCTCATGGGGACACCTTCGACAACGGTGCTTACCGTGACGATGCGTTCGCGGTCTTTGCGTTCGATGGTCGGGGGAGTGAAGCGTTCTACCACGCGTCCGACGTCGCGCACGCGTACGGCCTGTCCGAGATTGTTGTAGAGCAGAATGTTCTCGATGTCTTCGAGCGAGGTACGGTGTTCGGGAGCGTACATCACCTTGATATCGTATTCTTCGCCGTCCTCGCGGAATTGAGATGCGAGTTGTCCGTTGATTCGGTTTCTCAGCGAAGTGGCTGCCGTCGAGAGGTTGAGTCCGTAGCGGGCAAGTTTTTCGCGGTCAAAATCCACCTGATATTCAGGCTGGTAGTCGGCACGCGATATTATCACGTCGGCAGTTCCGGGTATTTTGAGCAGTTCGGCCTGAAGCATGCGTGCCACAGAGTCGCTTTCGGCGAAGTCGTAACCGTATATTTCATAGTCAATGGTGGTTTGTCCGCCCATACCCATGCCGCCGGTGCTTACCTGCACTTTCTTAAATTCCGGGAAGTTCTTCAGGTCCTCGCGCATAAGTGCGGCTATCTCCGTGATGCGGCGGTCGCGATCGCCGGGGTCGGTAAGGCGTATGTTCATCGAAATGATATGCGGGCCGTTGTCGCTGAGGTTGGCGAAGGTGTTGTCGCTTGATGCCGAGCCGGTTGTGTAGTTGATAACCGTCATTTCGGGGTATTTACCCTTCCACAGCTCCACGAGGCGTCCGGCGGCCTCTTTGGAAACTTCGACGCGTGTGCCGATCGGTGTTTCGAGGGTTATGCGCAGGCGGCCGTCGTCGGCAGTGGGGAAGAATTCCGTGCCTACAAACTTCATAAGTCCGAGCGACCCGGCGAAGATGCCCATGCAGATTACGAAAGTCACCGTCTTGTGTCCTACCACCCATTTGAGCAGGCGGCCATAGCCTCGGTCGAAGGAGTCGAGTCCTCGGTTTACGGGAGTGAACAGCAGGTTGTAGAGGCGTCCGTGGTGGTTGACGCGGCGCAGTAACAGGCTGCAAAGCATCGGGGTGAGCGAGAGGGCGCACACTGTCGATATTATCATCATGATTGTCACCATCCATCCGAGCTGGCGGAAGAGCACGCCTGTCATACCCGTCACGAGCGTGAGCGGGAAGAATACGGCGATAAGGGTGAGGGTCGACGCTATTACCGATACAGCCACCTCGTTGGTGCCGTGCACGGCGGCCTGCTTCGGGTCGGAGCCGCGCTCTATGTGGGTGGTCACGTTTTCAAGTACCACGATGGCGTCGTCCACCACCATGCCGATGGATATCGACAGAGCCGACAGCGACACGATGTTGAGGGTGTTGCCCGTGGCGTACAGGTATATGAACGACGCTATGAGCGATATGGGGATTGTGATGGTGATGATGAGCGTGGCACGCCAGCGGCCGAGGAAGAAGAATACCACTATCACCACGAAAAGCAAGGCGTACATCACCGTTTCGACGAGCGACGCGATGGTGTTGCGGATATTGTCCGAGGTGTCTACAATCACGCCGAGTTTCACGTCGGAAGGCAGGCGTTTTTGGAGAGTCGGAAGCATTTCGAGCACTTTGTCCGAAATTTCAACGGAGTTGGCGCCGCTTTGCTTCTGGATTACGATCATGGCGCCTTGCTCGCCGTTGTTGTATGTTTCCTGTGTGCGCTCTTCGAGAGAGTCGTCGATTCGGGCAACATCGCGCAGATACACGCTGCGGCCTTCGTGCGAGCCTACCACGATGTTGGCCATCTCGTCGGAGGAGCCGAACTCGCCCTGCACGCGCAGCGAGTATGTGTCGGAGCCTATGTCGAACGCGCCGCCGGGTATATTGCGGTTCTCGGCTCCGATGAGCGATGCTATCTGCTCTATGGTTATGCCGTATGCCTCAAGACGCTGCGGGTCGGTGTACACGTGGATTTCGCGTTTAGGCGCGCCAGATATCGATACCGAGCCTACGCCGCTGATGCGTGCCAGAGGGTTGGCCACGGCATCGTCCAGAATCTTGTACAGGCCGGGCATACTTTCAGATGCTCGCACCGACAGCATGATAATAGGAATCATGTCGGTGGAGAATTTGAAGATTATAGGCGTTTCGGAATCATCGGGGAGCATCGACGACACCATGTCGAGTTTGTCGCGTACGTCGTTGGTAAGGACGTCGATATCCTCGCCGTATTCAAATTCGAGGGTTATCACCGATATGTTCTCGCGCGATTTCGATGTGATGTGCTTGAGGTTGCTCACCGAGTTAAGCACGTTCTCGAGTGGGCGGGTAACATTCTGTTCGATGTCTTGCGCGCTCGCTCCGGTATATGTGGTCATCACCATGATGGTGTTGGTTTCGATATCCGGGTAGAGGTCGATAGGCAGTTTGTTGAGCGAGAAAAGGCCGAGTATGACTACCGCCACGAAGCATAGGGTGGTCATAATCGGGCGCTTGACCGCGCTTCCGTATATACTCATTGTTTAGTTTGCGTTTTCGGGGTGTAATACTATGGCTTGTACTCCGTCGGCAAGGCGGCTCTGGCCGCTGATTACCACGGTGTCACCGTCGGCAATACCGTCGAGCAGCTCGTAGCTGTCGCCGAGGCGTTGCCCGAGCTGCACTTTCTTGTAGGCCACTTTTCCGTTGGAATATGTGTACACGTATTTGTTGCCCGAGCCGGTCTGTTTCACTACGGCGCGGTCGGGTACCACCACGTTCTGCTTGTGGCCGAGGTCTATGCTTACGCGGGCGAACATACCCGGCTTGAGGCGTTCTTTGGGGTTGGCTATCCTTACTTCGGCAATGAATGTGCGCGTGGCCGTGTCGATGGTGGGGTATATACGCTGCACGGTTCCGTCGAAGTTCTCGCCGGGGAAGGCGTCGAGGCTTACAGTCACGGGCATGCCGTTGCTGATGAGAGCCATGTCGTTCTCGCTTATGCTGATGAGCACTTTCACCACGGGCGAAAGCTGGCCGACAGTGAGAACGGGCATAGAGCCTGTCATATCGCCGGGATCGTAGTTGCGGGCTGTTACCACGCCGCTGATAGGCGAGCGCAGCACAGTGTTTTCCAGTAAGTTGTCGTACTGAGAGCGAGCGGCGTCGAGTTGGGCTTTGAGTTGGTCGACAGCCTGCTGGGTGCCGGAGCCTATTTCAAGCAGCTGGGCGGCTCGTTTGTATTCTCGCTCGATTTGGTCGAGGTTGATGCGAAGCTGGTCGATATTGGAGCGGTCGAGCGACACAAGCTCTTGGCCGGCGCGCACGCGGTCGCCTACCTCCACGCGGATAGTCTTGATGCGGTTCGGAGTGGAGGGCGCTATGTTGTTTATGTTTTCGGCATCGACATTGGCGGTGTATTCTTTCATTTGCGGCACGTCGAGCTGCCGGGCCACGTCGACGGTGATTTTGGGCAGCTCCTCCTCGTGGGTGGCCGCATTTTCGTCGCCCTTGCCGCAAGAGGCTGCAAGCAGGAGCATAGCGATAGGAAATATGTACTTTCTCATATTGGATTTAGATTATTTTTCTGAGGTATAGCGCTCTATGGGGGCGTTGCCGAGCAGTAGCTCGAGGTTGCTGCCGGCCACCAGATAGTTGTAGATGGCTTGGTAGTATGCTAAGCGGGCGCGGGTGAGCGATAGCTCGGAGTCGCGGAGGTCGAGATAGCTTGCAGCACCTATCCCGAAGCTCTTCTCCATTATGGTGTGGGCGCTGTCGGCCTCGGCCACGCTTTCGGAGCTTGATGCTATCTGCTTGACGTTGAGCTGTATGTTGTCGATTGCAAGGTCTACCTGCATAGAGATTGAGCGTTCGAGATTCTCTCTCTGCCATTGGGTTTCGGCATATTGTATCTTGGCTTGCTTTACCTTGTTGATTCGTTGTCCGCCGTGGAAGATTGGCACGGAGAGGGTCACGCCGATAGTGGAGTAGGGGTTCCAGCGGAAGTTGCTGAATGGCGAGCCGTTGCTCATCGAAGTCCAGTTGTAGTTCGCTGTAAGAGCCAATGTTGGCACGAAGGCAAGCTTCTGTATGTCTAAATTCTGTTTCAGCAGTTTGCTGTCGATATCGAGCAAGCGTAGGTCGGAGTTGCCGCTGTAGTCAGGGTTGATGGATAGCACGGTTTCGTACATGCTTGCCTCATAGTCTGATAGCTGCGAGGCTGCCTCGAGTTCGAAATTGCTGTCAAGACCCATAAGTATAAGCAGTTGGAGTCGTGCCTGCTTTATAGCGATGTCGGCCTGCACTATTTCGGGCTCTATGTTTTTCATAGCCACCGATGTGCGGAGCACGTCATAATCCGAAGCCGCGCCTGCCTCGCGCTGTTGCTGGTAGGTGCGGTTTGTGAGGGCTGCCATATCGTAGCTTTCCTGTATCACTTTGCGCGAGTCCTGGGCCAAAAGCAGGGTGTAGTAAGCGTTTTTCACTTGGTTTACAAGGCTCTGCCTCGACTGTCGTGCCGATTCGAGGCTCCTTAGTATCTGGGTGTCGCTTACTCCGATGCTTTTCCATAGCTGCGGGGCTATGAGGGGAAGCGAAGCCTGAAAACCGAGCGAATATGAGTTGTCAAGACCCATCTTTATGCCGTTGTCCTTTTTTTCACCGGCGCGCGAATTTTCTTCAGCTCCGTCGTTGCCGTTTCCGCCCATATCGCCAAAGCCGTCCATGTTCATATACATTACCTGCTTGGCAAGCATGCGGCTGTAGGTGGCTCCGAAGTCGATGGTGGGAAGAAGTTGTCCGATAACCTCGCGTTTGGAATAATCGAGCCGCTCTACTTCCATATCGGCTATTTTTACTGTCGGATTGTCCGACAAAGCTATCGTAAGGCATTCGTCAAGACTCACTGTTTTTGGTTCTGCCGTCAGGAGCATAGGCATCAGGCCTGCTGTGAGCACGGCAAAAACTCTCTCGATTCTCATTTCTGCTATGTGATGTTTTTGGAGATTTACAATTGGACGGTATTTTTAAAAGCATGTATGGAATTGGCGTTAAATTCGGATATGCTTTAAGATAGCCCAATCGAAAAAAAGATTGTATGATTGGATTATTTTTCCACAAAGATAGTATATAGTAGCCCAAGCGGCAAACATAATATATGTAATGGCTGTTTTTATCGGCTTTTAGACCAATTTTGTCCACCAATTGCCCAAAATGTTTAATTGGCGGAGGCCTTTATTATATAATTAATGTGTATGCCGTTTTTGTCGTGCATAATGACTGGAATAGTCATTTAATTCCCTCGGATTTGGATTAAGGGTCGGGGCTGTAGGGGTTTAGACAAGCGGGGGCGTGGTTTTGTTCACGGGCCAAGTGTTAAATAAATGTTAAAAACGGAAATTTATTTGGCGCGGGCGGGGCA
>CAJTSR010000024.1 GCA_910579035.1 uncultured Muribaculaceae bacterium
AGGATTGCTATGATACAGGAACTTATCGCACGAAGATACTAAATTCTTCTACTATCAGTAGCCTGCTTTTTGCATATTAGGACTTTTTCCAGCGTTTTCAGCCTACTTTTTGCATATTAAGCCAGGGTTCTCGTCCGCAGCTTTCCATACAAAAAAAGAAGCCACAAGTCTTGCGACTTGCAGCTTCTTTTTGCGGAAAGGCAGGGATTCGAACCCTGGGTACCCGCAAGGGTACAACGGTTTTCGAGACCGCCCCGATCGACCACTCCGGCACCTTTCCTAATGGTCTGTTGCGGGTGCAAAGTTACGTATATTTTTTGATTCCGCAAGTTTTTGCACGCCAATTTTTATCAACAAATTTTCTATGCGATTGTCAAATCGGGAATCGCCTGTCGCAAAAAGACATATTTTGGAGAATTATGCGCGGCGGACATTCAATTAATGGAATTTTTGCTAACTTTGTCACTTAATTTAGACGCAAGCATTTTTCTACCATGGCAGAAATCAAGTGTATAGGCATACTTACTTCCGGAGGCGACGCCCCCGGTATGAATGCCGCAATCCGCGCCGTCACCCGTTCGGCAATATTCAGCGGGCTGAGAGTAAAAGGTATCTATCGCGGCTACCGCGGGCTTATCACCGACGAAATAGTGGATTTCCGCACCCAGAATGTATCGAATATCATACAGCAGGGCGGCACCATACTCAAGACGGCCCGTTGTATGGAATTCCAGACACCCGAAGGACGCCAGCTGGCCTACGATGTTATCCGACGCCACGAAATCGATGCCCTCGTGGTGATAGGAGGCGACGGTTCTCTTACCGGCGCCCGCATATTCGCCAACGAATTTAACTTCCCCATAATCGGTCTGCCCGGCACTATCGACAATGATTTGTACGGCACCGACACCACCATAGGCTACGACACGGCGCTGAACACCATAATGGAGTGTGTCGACAAGATACGCGACACCGCCACGAGCCACGAGCGCCTTTTCTTTATCGAGGTGATGGGACGCGACGCCGGCTTCCTCGCCCTCAACGGAGCCATAGCGTCGGGAGCTGAGGCAGCAATCATTCCGGAAATTTCGACCGAGGTCGACCAGCTTGCCGAGCTTATCCAGAACGGTTTCCGCAAGAGCAAGAATTCGTCGATTGTGCTCGTTGCCGAAAGCCCTGTGACGGGCGGTGCGATGGGCTTGGCCGAACGTGTGAAGAACGAATATCCGAGCTACGATGTGCGAGTGTCTATCCTCGGCCACCTGCAGCGCGGCGGTTCGCCCACCGCGCACGACCGCATACTCGCTTCGCGCATGGGTGCGGCCGCAATCGATGCCCTTATGGAGGATCAGCGCAATGTAATGATCGGCATCAAGAACGACGAGATTGTGTATGTGCCCTTCTCGAAGGCCATCAAAAACGACAAACCTATCAACAGAGAGCTTCTCAACACCCTGCGCCGTCTTTCAATATAGTCGGCTGAGGGCCGTCTTACGGGGTTCTCGCAGATTTTTAGTTAAAAATAAGGCATTATGTTTTGGCGACTGCAAAATTCTTAGTAACTTTGCAGTCGCTTAGCCAATCGGGGTGTAGCACAGTTGGCAGCGCGCCACGTTCGGGACGTGGAGGTCGGAAGTTCGAGTCTTCTCACCCCGACAATTTTTCAGCGAATGGGTTTAGCTCTATGAGTTAGACCCATTTCGCTAATATGGCCTGAACAATAACGGATAAATGATATGCAACTCATCGAAATCAACATTCGCAAAATCATCGATATTTGCAAGCGTTTTCATGTCCGCAAACTTTGGGTTTTCGGTTCGATACTGACCAATCGCTTTAACGATAAAAGCGATGTTGATCTATGTGTTGATTTTGACAAAAGCAGAATCGATATTTTCGACTATGCTGACAATTTTTTTGACTTTCAGTATGCCCTTGAGGAAATATTTGGCCGCAAGGTAGACATTACAGAGGATGGTGCGGTTAAGAACCCGTACTTTAGACAGGAACTCAACAAAACGCGCAGGTTAATCTATGGCTGAAAAACTGATTGTCAAATATCTTAATGATATTTTAGAATCAATCGAGCAGATTGAGTCATATTTTGATTCGATGCCTCGCAGATTCGATGTGTATTGTAGTACTCCGATGATGCAGAGAGCAATACAGATGAATATCTCTATCATTGGCGAGGCAATGAATAAACTGCTGAAGGTATCGCCGGCGATACCTATTACCAAGGCCAGAAAAATCGTTGATACCCGCAATTATTTGATTCACGGATATGATAGTGTCAGCCCAGACATGGTGTGGTCAATAGTTATTAACCACTTGCCTCTACTCAAATCCGAGATAATGAACATAATAAACGATATAGATTCGCAACAAATTAAACATTAGCGATATAACAAATTTCGTAATCATAGAACGAGGGCAGTATCATTTGGTGCTGCTCTTGTTTTTTGTTGTTATGTGTCATTGGGCGGGAGGAGATTGTTAATGAGGCAATGGCTTGTTAACATTCCGTTTAACGATGTTTAACTATGCCTTATAGTTTAAACTATGAAATATAGTTTATCTTTGCGATATCTAAATTTCATAGTATGGAAAAACTAACCGCCAAGGAAGAAGAAGTGCTGAGGTTCTTTTGGAAACACGGCGACTTGCACGTCAAAGATATTGTAGAAATGTATGGCGAGGCACAACCGCATTTCAACACCATATCCACCATCGTGCGCTCGCTTGAGGAAAAAGGATACGTAGGACACCGGCAGGAAGGTAAAACTTATGTTTACTTCGCCGTGGTAGCGGAGGAAGATATGGGCAAAAAGTCGCTTAGCTCCATTGTGGGCAGGTATTTCAAGAACTCGTACCTCCGCGTGGTATCATCGTTTGTGGAGGACGGAAATATCCCGGTGGAAGATTTGCGCAAACTGCTCGACGAAGTTGAAAAGAAACAAAACAATGCGAAGCCATGAATACGGTGCTGATTTATTCTCTCTTCGTGTCAATCGTCGTATTGGCATTGTACCCCATTCTGCGAGTGGCGATAAGTAGCAGCAAGGCATTTGCCTTTAACCGCGCCGTACTTCTGCTCGGTATGTCGGCGGCTTTGCTGACCCCCGCGGTGGCACTGCTTGTGCCTTTGGAAAACGCTGCTGTCGCCAAAGACATCAGCATCGACGCTGTTGCTGCGGGCAATCCGACGCCGGCTGAAAACGTGCTTGCTACGACCGTAAGCACGGCATTGCCATTCATACAGTTGATATACTTCGCAGGCATTGCGATTCTGCTTTCGCGCACCATATATGCAGCCGCGAGAATATCGCTACTAATAAGGAAAAGCCGCAAAGAAACGTTCGGAGGCCATACACTATGTGTTCACACAGAAAAGGGCATCGCTCCTTTCAGCTGGGGGCGATACATCGTGCTTTCGGATGACGACCGTTGCAATGCCATTCTGAGCCACGAGTGCAGGCATATAGGAGCCAGACACTGGATTGATATCGCCATTGCCGAGTGTTTCTGCATATTTGCATGGTATAACCCTGCGGTATGGCTATATAAGAACCTGGTGAAGCTAAACCACGAATTCGAGGCAGACGCGGCAGTGATTTCGAGTGGAATCGCAGTGTCCGAATATCAGCATTTGCTGATTGCAAAGGCTGTCGGAAACAGGGCTATGCCCCTTGCTGCGAGTTTTGCCACCAATAGCAGGAATTTCAGAAAACGGGTGCTTCTGATTGGGGCCGATGCCGTTTCGAGGCGACGCAAATGGGTAACTCTATGCGCTCTTCCGGCAATAATGGCAGCCGGAGCCGTTATCGCCTCGCCTGCCACAGCCGAAGTACTTACTTCAATAACGGCGGCTGGCATATCGGTTACGCCAAGCTCGGAACCGGCTGTTGGGCAGACCGTAGCCGAGGATGAACAGATTCAGCCCATAGATGCAACAGTGCTGCCGTCGCCCATCAAGGAGCCGGATCTCCTGCGGAACTTGATATCGGTCGCATTCTCCTCGTCAGACAGCAAATTACCTGAAAAGATACAGATACACCTGAATGTCGACGAGGACGGACAAATCAAGTCGGTCACAACCGACCACGACAGCAACCCGAATGTGAGAGCAATCATAGACGAAGCTCTCAACGGGGTTCGATTTGAAACGACACGTCAGAATGGTCGTCCAGTAGAACTCAACTTGAACCTCTCGGTCGCAGTCAAGTAAGTAAACACCATCTTAAACTCCTCTATATGTTGCCGTTCTACGGCGACCGGTGATTCTCATACCCTTATGAAACATTCAGCGCTCAAAATATATGCCACCATCGCTTTGGGGTTACTTGCTGTATTGCAGGTGTTTGGCCAGACTACGATTAACGGAATAGTGAAAACGTCCGCCGGCAGGGGTGTGGATTTTGCCAACGTCATAGCCTCAGCCTCGGATGACCCCGAATCAATTGTGGCATCGGTCTTTACCGATTCGGACGGACATTTCCGTATGAGCGTCACGGCCCGATGCGACAGTCTTATACTGCGAGCTGCCGCTATGGGGATAAGCACCACAACAATCGTAGTGGCAAATCGCACAGGCAGTTGCGAAATCACGGTCGAGGAACAGGCGATTGAGCTGAAAGAAGTCGTTGTAAAACAGAAGAAGATTTACTCCCAAGGCGACACCATCAATTACAATGTTGCATCGTTCCTCTCGCAGTCCGACCAGAGCGTGGCCGACGTGCTGCGTAGAATGCCGGGTATAAGCGTTGCTGAATCAGGACAGGTTTCATATCAGGGCAAACCCATAAAGAATCTTTATATCGAAGGACTCAATCTTATGAAAGGGCATTACGGAATAGCCACTAACAATATCAGCCCCGATAACATAGCCACCGTGCAGGTGTTCGAGAACCATCAGGACGTCAAGGCTCTCAAGGGATTGCGTCCTGAGGAGCGTGCTTCGATAAATCTTCGGCTTAAAGAGGGCGTTAAGGGAGTGTTCGGCCTGATAGCATGTCTTGGAGGCGGGAATGACGGAAATGCGCTGTGGAATAATTCTGCGACTGCCACATATTTCAAGCGAAAAAGCCAGTTTCTTGCCACTTACAAGGGAAATAACGCCGGGGAGGATTTGTCGCAGGAACTATATTCTCACGATGATGATTACGACCGTACGGGCAACATACTCTCGGTAGCTATGCCCGGAGTGCCCGGCATTGACAAGCGGTTCTACTATTTCAATAATTCGCATAGCGCCACTTTCAACAATCTGTACAAAATCGGCACCGACGGCGAGCTGAGCGTCAATGCCGCTTATTTTGACGATCGCGACCGCCGACAAAGCATGTCTGCGACATCGAACTTTCTGCCCGACGGCGGCTGTAATACCGTTGACGAATCAATGGCAGCCACGTCACGCACGCGGAAAGCTTACGGCGATTTTTCGTACATAAGCAATGGCGACAACGATTATATCAAAGAGCAGTTGAAATTCGACTGGGGCGCTTACAATGCCGACAGTCGAATAACAGCCGACAATCAAGACATAGTGCAAACAGGAAAAACCGACACATACCGCTTGCTCAACAAGTTTCATATGACGCATCGCAACGCCGACGGCAAGGGCTTCGAGCTACATTCATTGATAAACGTTGAAAAACGACCTCACAGCCTGTCTGTACAGCCCAATCTGTTTCCAGTCTTTATCCTTGGCAACCGACTCAGCCAAAGTGCCGACTTGCGCAATATTTCGGCAGAAAACAGTTTCAGCCTCTTGTCCGCATTCAAGGCAGGTAGAATCTCCGTCCACCCTTCAGCCATATTAAATTACCGCAACGACGCTTTGAAGAGCCGTCTTGCCGACTTTAGCAACAATTTGGTCCTACAGCATCTCGATGCAGGAATCAGCACGGAAATATCGTACAGTTCACGCAAAGTGCGCGCCTCTCTCTATCTTCCCTTGAAATACAGATTGTTCCGGCTGAACAACCGCTTAGACGACAGCCGCACCGCTAAAAGGCGGCTCCGGGCAGAACCTTCATTCGATCTGTACTATAATATCAACAGCAGCCACAAACTCATACTGCGCTCTTCGCTTTCATACCAGAGTCCTTCGGTCGAAAAGCTGTATCAGAATTATATTCTCACATCATACCGCAGCCTGTCGGCGTACGAAGGCGGCGGCTTGTTCGAGGGCGCGAACTGGCATTCATCTGTATCCTACAATTTTAAGAGCATACTGTCGATGAGCTTTGCCTGTATCGAACTGTCGTGGCTCCGGCAATCGCCCGATGTACTCTATGGTTCGTATTACGACGGTATTGCCGAACGCACCATCAGCTGTCGCACATCGGAACAAGGCAACATGCTTTCGGCTAAGCTCCACGGCAGCCAAGGCTTCGACTGGCGGCGGCTCAAAATAGGGGCGGCATTTGCTTATTCCCGGTATGACAACCCCTTATTGGTGCAGAATGAAGTGATTCGATACACCGGAAAAGCCATAACCTTGAGTGCCGATATCAGTCTTGCGCCTTTCAGATGGCTGTCGGCTTCATATCAGGGCAGCTACTCGCAGACTGCCGCGCGGCAGCAGGGCTTCGACCGTATGCCGTGGCTGCGCACGGTGGTCAACAAAGCTTCTCTCGATTTTGCAATGCCACGTGGACTGACATTTACTGCCGAGCTATATCATTATTACAATAATTTCAACGACGGCGACAGATCCTTTATCCTGCTCGGAGCTGAGGCAAAATATTCGATACAGCGTGTTACCATCGTCCTTGCGTGCGACAATCTGCTGAACCGCCGGTCGTATGTCTACTCAAATATCTCAGCCCTGACAGAATCGGAATCGGCCTACGCCATACGTCCGCGCAGCGTGCTACTCAAACTCCGCTTCAAAATACTCTAACTCTCATAAGGTTATGAAACACTTTGCAATTCTACTGATGCTGATACCTGCTGTATGCGCCGGTGCAATGACTCCGTTTTCCGAATTATTAGAAAATGGCACTGTCGTCGACACCACAAAGTACGAGGCTACCTACACTCTGCGCTTCAAGGCCCACCCCGCCGACAAAGACTTTAAGGACGACACCCGCATACTCCAGATTGGACGCAGGCATGTGAAAGATTTCAGCTACATTATATACCACTACGATTCGCTGGCAACCGAACAGATACGTCAAGGAGCCGACTCCCATTCAAACATTTCCGGCAATCCGTGGCCTTTGGAAATTCTAAGGAACGAGCGCAATCGGACCGCAGAAACAAAGTACAGACTGCCTATGCAAAGTACTCTGCATTACAAGGATTCTTTGCCGTGCCTTGATTGGAAATTCGATGCTCTGCAAAGCGAAACAATCCTCGGGTACGAATGCCGAAAAGCGACAGTCGACTTTGCCGGAAGAACATATTCGGTATGGTTCGCCCTTGAACTTCCGTTGCCTTACGGGCCATACAAGTTCGGCGGTCTTCCCGGCCTCATACTCCGCATTCAGGACGCCAAGGGTCAGTTTATATGGGAATGCGTCGGTCTGGAAAAATCGTCCAAGCCCATTATTAGCTATGAATATAACAACGAAAAAGATTGCACTTCCGAGCAGGCCGATAAGACAGTGGCACGCCTGTACAGCTCATACTTTGCTTTTATAGCCGCCGACGGAGGGATAGACCGCTCACGTATCATGGTGCGTGCATCAGACGGCAAGTGGCGCAAGTCAAGCGAAGTGGAAGACGTCGCAATTCCCTATAAACCGATCGAAATCCGTGTGAAGAAATGAAAACATCTCTAATAGCCTTGGCCTTGCTTGTGGCGTCGTGTGCCAATGCCTCGGGCTTGTGGCGTGAGTTGAGCGTTGATTCCATACCTCAGGAGCTTGCGCATGTTATAGACATGAAGATTATGGGCGATACCCTGTGGCTGTCTTACGAAACGCACTCGGGAATGGGACAGCGTTTCCTCAAGGCATACACCATTGACTATCAATGCGACTCTCTGAAATATATCGGTGAGCCATGCCGTCGCGACGATGGCTATTATCATAGCTATATGCCATACGTTTTCACAATGCCCGACGGCGCTCCGGGGCTGGTAAGCCAAGACGAATGCGCCTTGTTTTCCATTGCCGACAATCTGTCGGTCAAGCCGATGCGTAAGTATGTGATCGATTCAGGTATGAATATGCCATTTCCGCTAACGAGTTATGTGGGAGATATATTCGCCTTGGCTGATGAGCGTTATATCTTTACGGCACGTGAGCCTGCAGGAGGTGCTGTCTGGGCGATGACCACCGATTTTTCCACAAACAAGATAAGCCCGGTGAGGCGCCTGGCTCATTTGCCTGATGAAATATCGTGGGTGGCGAATACAGGCGAACTCGCCTGTTGGCCCTCCAAAAGCATATGCGCCTATGCTTACAAGCTCTACCCCTGCATTGATTTCTTCACCACGGCAGGTGATACCATAGCATCTGTGCAGGTAGCTTCCGAAACATTCGACCCCGCCACCCTTGTAGAAGCCGATGCGGAGGATTCCAACATACTCCATTTTATCGACACGGCGCAATCCTCCGACCGGCTGTATGCCCTGTACTGGGGTAAGACCTATGCCGATATGCGCAAAGACTCCGACAGGGGAAGCGCCAAGAGCCGTCTGTTTCAGTTCGATTTGCAGGGCAACTTGCTAAATGTCAAAGAACTGCCCGGACAAATATATAAGATTGCGGTAGACAGCCATAGAAATAGGATAGTGGCATTTGACGTATCATTTATGTGGAATCAGCAGAGTGAATAATCATTCTTATTTGCTATTTTTGCATAAAAAAGATGATACAGGCCGAAGAGATACTGGAGGCATTGCGCAGTTTCGAGAACGAGGAGCAACGCCGGATTTTATGCCGTTTTTTCAAAACCGGCAAGGGCGAATACGGCGAGGGCGACCGATTTCTCGGACTGAAAGTGCCGCAGACGCGCGCCGTGGTGCGGCATGCCCGGCTCCAAGTGCCTTTTGCCGAAATCAGTAAGCTACTTTCCAGTGAATACCACGAGGCGCGCCTTGCCGGATTCCTTCTGCTTGTCGAAGAAATGTCGGCGGCTCTCCCAAAACGGCGCAAAGTGCAGCCGGAGAGCGCGGCCCGCCGCCGCGAGATAGCCCGCTTCTATCTTGAAAGCGGGCACCGGGCAAACAATTGGGACCTTGTAGATCTGTCTGCGCCTTATATCCTCGGGCAATATCTGCTGCACGAGCCGGAACAGCGCGGTGTGCTCGACAAACTCGCCGCAAGCAGCAACCTGTGGGAGAATCGGATAGCCATCGTGTCGACAGCTGCACTCATACGCGCCGGCCAATTCGAGGACTCCCTCCACATAGCCTCCCTCCTGCTCTCACACCCACACGACCTTATCCACAAGGCCGTAGGCTGGATGCTGCGCGAAGTGGGCAAACGCGATATCGATGTGCTGCACGACTATCTTGAAGCGAACAGCCACGCTATGGCGCGCACCACGCTCCGCTACTCCATCGAACGAATGTCCCCCTCCGAGCGCAAGCACTGGCTCACCCGATAACTTAAAATAACTTTCAGCCCCCAATAAGGGGTTGTGCAAAACTCTATTTTTGCAAGCGCGCCATCTCCTAATTTGGAATATGCCAAAACACATTTTGGCGAAAAACAGCGAGCTTGCTCAGCGCTTTCACGCAAGCAGGCTCGCTAACAAATAATTATATAGCCTCCAATATAGCAGGGACGCGGCGCGCCGCGTTTTCGGAATTATGGTCCGGGCTACATATCCAATGTCATAGGCTGAGGACGCTCCAGACGCCGGGTATACACACGACCCTCGCGGTCGGTCACCTTGATGTCGATAGGGCTGTTGGCCTTGGAGGCCTTAGCCTTGAACATATGCCAGCTGAAAACGGGGCGTACCGTGCCGGTAAGCTTTTTCCCCTTTGCGATATACGGCACAGAGCACGACATAAGGAAAAGAGGGTCTTGCGAGCGTACCCGCTCAACTTTCAGCGGCTTTCCGCGCTCGAACATCTCAACCTTCCAGCCCGGTCCGTAGCTCCACACATTCACGAGCACCTCGTTGGTTTTCTTCCGCCCGGGCAGGAAGCTCTCGGAAAGTTCGGCATTGTCGATTTCGACACAATTGAGGTCGTAAGCACGCATCTGCCTGCTTCTGTCCAATCCCGTGCCTTTGAAATAATTCGAGAAGCCCTCAGGAGTGCGCGTCCACACGGCATAACCCGAGGGAGTGCCGTCGCGGCAAATATTGTTATCGTTTCCGAGGTCTATACGGGCATTAAGCCACCACGAGCCGCATACCGCGCCATAATTCGTTTCGTGGATATTCCCGTTCTGCGCGGCATAGCTTACATGCGTGTGGCCCGATATAACCTCCACGGTATCGAACTTCGCAAGGAGCGAGGCAAGTTTGGCTCCGTTGACAAGGCGGAACTCTTCCTCCATGCCCGGGGCTGCAAGCAAAGGCGCGTGCATGGCAAGCACCACGGGTGTCGACTTATCCACAAGGGCAAGGTCTTTGGCGAGCCATTCAAGCTCCGCCTTGCGCACCTTGTTTTTATAGACACACTCCCCGTCCTGGCTCAGCGAAGGGCCGTTTTCTACAATTTCCTCGTTGTCAAGCACCACGAAATGCACGCCGCCCTTGTCGAAAGAATAATACTCCGGGCCAATGAAGCGGCGCCACTCTGCGCCGGCATCAATATCGTTTGTCGCCGTCGGGTCGTGGTCGTGATTGCCCATCACGCTGTATACGCGCGCATTCATGCGCTCGATGTCGGAATACGCCTGCGGCAGCCCGTAGCGGTAATCCTTCCAGAAGCGATCGTGGCTTTGGTCGCCGAGCAGTATCAGAAACGGCTCATAGCCTTCACTCCTAAGCTCGCCGACAGTGGCATTTACATCAGGTACAGTGGTAGAAGTAAAGCAATTTACATCTCCGCCACGGTTCGATATCTGGTTGTCGGCAAGCGCGAGGAAGGCAAAACGGCTGTCATCGACCTTGCGCAGCGCGAAATCGACCGTTTCCGGCTCGTCGGCAGGCGTGGTGAGCAAGCGCCAGAAATCAGGACGGTTGCCGTGGCAGGTCGCCGGCTCGTAGCCCGACGGGGTGCTGATAAAAAGCAGGCCGAGCTTTTTCTTGGTATCGATCGAGTACCGGCCGTCATAGGCGGTAGTCACTATCTCGTACCCGTCCGACACAGGCACGCCGCCTATGCCGATGCCATTGCTGTCGCAAACGCGCCCGCTTACAACCCCGGCCTGGCATACAGCCGGCAGCGCGAGCAAAATCCCTAAAATAAGTCGTTTCATAAATAGAAGGTGTTTAAGAGTATGTTTACTTTTGGCTTATGTTAAGATTTAGAATGATTTTTTCGAGTATGTTTTGAGATTGAATGAAGGAGTTATGGGGTTCCATAACGACTGAATGAAAGCTTGAAACAGGCCGAAAAAGCTTCTAAAGATTTCATAGAGTTAAAAGTAAACATACTCTAAGGCTTTTTGCAAAGATACTAAAAAAGGCGCTTCATCAAAAGAAGTCACTGAGAAAGTGCCTCCATAGCACACTGGCTTGATTTAATCGGCGCACTGTACGATTTGATTATTCCGCAGAACAATATTCTGCGCAGAATCAATGCTCTCGTTTATTCAAAAGGAGCTGCTGGAACAAATCCGCGCAAACAGATTAATGACATTGCCATATATTGCGCTCCGCCCCCATTCCTCACTCCCCATTCCAAATCCCTCATTCCTAATTCCTCATTCCTAATTCACGTAGACGGCGCGCCCGGTCTATTTGCGGATAGGCCGGGCGCGCGGTATATTGGTTAACGCGGCATGCCGCGTAACGGCGGTTTACAGGACGATTTTGCGGGTGGCGGTGCGGCTGCCGTCGCCGGCGCGGACGATGTAGACGCCCGGTGCGAGATTCTCTGCCGAGAGCTGCACACTGTCGCCGTCAGCCGACGCGCTTGCCGCCATAGCTCCGCCAACTGTGTAGAGCTGCACCTCGACCTTCGAGGCACCGGCCGAGAACACATCGACCGTGCGACCGCCGTCGATCTGCGATATCAGCAAATCATCGCCGTCCACAGCCACATCGGCAATACCCGACACAGCCTGCTTCAGTACTTCCTTTATGCCATTGTACGCGTCAACCTTTCCGGCGCCCCAGACAGTTGCTTCTGTCACGTTATTATCCTTAATGGCTGTAGACGACATAATGTCTTTAATTTTATCCACAGTCAAGGCAGGATCTGCCTCAAGCCACAAGGCAACCACACCGGACACAAAAGGACACGCCATCGAAGTACCCTGCTCAAGCCCCCAATAATGATCCTTGTTGTTGACACGTGCCATAGCTACCAAGGTGCCGTCCCCTGCTCCACCGGCTTTGACGAAAGCCGAACTATAGGAAGAATTTATACCCATACCGGGAGCAGTGATAAACGGCATTCTGCGGCCGTCAATCAAATCGCCCCATGAAGAGAACTTAGATATCGAATTTACCGCACCCGGACTTGTATACGAATAGGAGTAGCCCGAAAGTGTCGTCCAAGTGGTTCTGGTTGTAAACGCTCCAACACATATCGTTTTATGTCCGCAAGCCATTCCGCTAACCGAACCATTGGCGTCCGGCATATCTATACCCGGAAGCAAGCTGGTTGCAAAACTCGACACAGCTGAGCCGTACACATCAGTTCTTACTCCGGCGGGCGCTTCTACCATCAATCCGACATTATATGTGCCTTTATTTTTAATAGTAGGCATTATGGTAGATATCGAACAAAATACGTTATATCGTCCATTCCTCAATTCCGGCTTAGAACGGAATGAAACTCGTCCGCTGAAATTATCTTTAAAAAGCAGCTCGGCCTCAGTAGATCCGTTGCCGACCACTGTCGTGCCACCGGGCACGCTCGGCATCTTTGCCACAACTTCGCCCGTAGTAGAATTTACCACTATAAGAGAAACCGTTATCGGGGCGGTCGTAGAACTCCACACGTCCACATACTCCGCTGCCTGATCCTTATCAAACAGGACTGTCAGCTTATCCGTAGCCGCACTGAATGTTTTAGCAGCATGACAATTATATGCGCCTTCATTACCGGCTGCAACACATACAATCGCACCCGTTTCCTCTACGATTTGGTCGATAGCGCGAACGTCCGAATCTGTACCGTCATGCGGGCCGATATTGCTACCTAACGAAAGATTTATAACAATCGGCTTGCCTTCTTGGACTGCATAATCTGCAAGCGCCTTTACGCCTGAAACGATGTCTGCTGTAGCCAAAGAACCGGCACCAACAGCAAGCTCGGCATTGGGAGCAACGCCATAAAGGGGGACACTACGCATATCAGAATTACCGGAACCATAATAAGTGCCTGCCCCATTATAGGCTCCAGTCATAATACCTGCCACGTGTGTTCCATGCGTAGCCCCTGAATTGTCTGTAGGTGCTTGCGCTGCTTCGTCGCCACGATATATCTGTGCGCCGTTGGTTGTTCTCCGATAATACTGAAGTCTGTTTTTTGTCTGATCCTTATCATACCAGTTGATATGCGAAGGGTCGAATCCCGAATCATACAAAGCGGCTATCACCCCGTCGCCTTTGAACGGACGGACTTCAAATTTTGTAGCCCCAAGTCCGAGCCCTCCGTGAACGGCATTAACTTTGCACGATTCTCTGGCAATATCCATAAGAGTGTTAGCCACCTTCGCAAAAGACATAGACTTGACTTCAGGATTTTCTGCAACTGAAAGTATATCGCTTGTGGGTATTTCCGCCACAACGAAATCACGGGAAATGTAATCCACCTGATATCCTGCAGTCTCCAATACTTCGGCATTGCCATCCTGCACTTCTATCAGCACTCGGACTGTTGCAGCTCCGCCACGCGACACGGGTTCTTTGAAAACTGCTTTCTTCAGCACAGGATCAATAGTACCGTCGAAGTACGACGCAAGCGCCTGCATACTTGGCGCATCAATTTTATTCTGCGCATTCACCGCAGCAGTGAAAAGCAGAGCCAACATCAAAAAGTAGATTTTTTTCATATCATAGTTGTTTTTCCGGTATATAAAAAACGCGACAATGGCTGCAAATATTGCACAGCCATTGCCGGTTTTTTGTTAATTAAGGATATACTTATTTAACGGTGAAAGGGGTGTAACGCAATGTATACGCATTGAGTTTATTTTTATGTGTGCCGTCGATCAGCATTCCGCGACGTAAGATATTGTCCGAAACCGCAGCAACATTGGCCGGTTTCTCGCTCTTAACAGGATTGCTCATATCAAGTACGATGTCGCACATAAATTGCTTTTCCGGCTGAAGCCAACCCGCAATCTGACCTGCAGGTGTCACATTCAGGCCGGCAGCTTCATCGCCGGGTATGACAAGCACTCCGTCTTTGAACTTGCCACCAAAACCTGCTGCCTTAAGTTCGGACTCGGTGTACCTTGAGCCATCCTCTTTCTTCATAAAATTCAATGCGATATACGGATAAGTAGCACATATGAGGTAGTTTCCGGCAGCATTAACCTGGATTCCAGGCTCGTATTCGGGGAAGTATACAAAGTCGGGGTCAGTAATGGTGAACTCCAGATAGTCTGTGATTTCAGGTACTTTGTCGGTATATCCCGATTCAGGACCATAAGGATTCACAATACGGTAAAGGCCTTCTGTGAGCAAGCTACGCTCTACAAGTACCTTGTATGTATTATCCTTTTCACCAATGAAGGGACCGACAAAGCCATCGGTATAATCACACATACCAATTTCTTCCCATTCGGGTTCGTCCTCATAGCCGGGGAGAACCACCTTGAACATATTGTTGGTATTAGCAATATATGTATTTCCTATAGGATCTTCTGCAAATGTTGCCAAAACAGCCTGATTTACCTTAGGATTAACGTTGGGATAGCGTATGATACCATTTTCGAGTGTTGCATACAATCCGTTGGCTTCTATCGCATCGGCTGAATTGCCTCCCTCAAGAAGCAGATTCGACCAAGAATTAATATACATTTCACCATCCGTGGGATCCATAATGCCTGTACCACTCTGCTCTATAAATACTCGCTTGGGATTGCGGGCATCTATCACGACATAATGATCTGTAGTCGCATCATATAGCTGCTCAGGAACAAGAGGATGTACCTCAGGCGAATACGGATTCACCAATCGGTATATACCATCTATTGTGGGGTGCTGCTGAATTTCAACCTCGTATGTTACAGGAGTAAAGCCCTTATATAAACTTGCCATTACACCATCGCGGTACTTACCTTTTTCTTCCATCTTACGCCAGGGCAGGTAGATGACCTTTATGTCCATTGAGCCATAGCTATAGGGGGTGTTTTCAACACCGGGAATGGTGAGTTTAACTGTGTATTCTTGGTTAACAGTCACTTCGGCAAGGTCAAACTCAACCTTGATCGAAGCGGTGCTTTCACCTTCAGCAAAGGCAACCGATGTCGGAATGGTGAAAGGATTGTCCGGGGTAACCGACGACTCTATTGCAAGGGTGGCAGCTGCTCCGGCTGTAGGACGGCACACCGTTACCTCAAACGAATCATCACCATCAACGAGATCCCTATTCATCGGATTTGTTGTCGGGAAATAATAATCGGTTACCGGCACCGGCTCGGCTGGCGTGTACTCAACCTCCTCGGTACATGCAGCGGCGCCTGCGAACAGCGCACCTACGGCAAGCGACAGGAATATTTTATTGAATTTCATATTACTCTAAAATTTCTATTGTGATAGAATGCGCGTTTTTTATTTAGACGTACCGAGCGAAGTATAGCAGCCTGAGGGATTGGGATTGTTGAACGACTTGACAGCGCTATTGTTGTTACCCTCGGTCTGTACAATCACATAATTCATCCACGCCGGGCGGGTTGTTGTATTGAACTGCTTGTCCTCTACCCAGTTCGAGCCGTCATAGTGACGAACCACGGGCTTGTTAAGGCGCTTGTAGTCAAAGAGAATGATGCCTTCGCCATAGAATTCCATACGCTTCTGGCGGAAGATTTCGTCAACAACACCATCCTTGGTAGTTGCCGAGCAAGCATATTCCGCAAAGCGATATTGGCGCATAAAGTCTTCTATCGCGGCCTTACCTTCGGCAGGCGATGTCTGTGCGGCAGCTTCGGCCTTTATAAAGTACATTTCTTCAACACGCATCATAGGAGCAGCCGACGAACAACCTTCCTGTGTCAGCAGCATCTCTCCTTTTGCCGGTTTGAACTTCAAAGACGCATAAGGCTCAAGTATCACAGGATAGTCCTTGCTGTCTTGAGGTGTTTCAAGAACAGAACGATTGATAAAGTTCTCTTTTCCTTCCAGGGGCGATCCTTCGGGAGCCACAAAAGTAAGTTTGCGGAAATCCCTGTTATCAATAGAATTGTACAGGGCTGCATCAATCATCAGATGGGGCTCGGCCGCACTATAACCGGGCTTGAGCTCGTTTGAAGCCCATGAAGTCCAGTTGACAATGCTAGTCCTAACACAGTTGTCTTCTTTGACGAATTTCATACCCCACATCCACGACGGTGTGTCGAGGTCATTGAAACCGTTGGTCGTGCTAAGCCACTGAGCCTCTGTGGTAGGAGTGCCTTTGTGAGCCGCAATAGCCTTTTCGGCATATTCCTTGGCCTTGGGATAGTTCTCAACCCACATATAAGCACGGGCTTTAAGACCGTACACACAAGCGAGGTCAGGCATTGTTTTAGAAGGACGACTGCCCTCTACGATATACGTTTCAGCCTTGTCAAGGTCACTGATGATGAACTCAATCATCTGCTCACGAGTAGCACGCGGATTTTGGCGAGCCTCGGCCTCTCCCATTGTTTCTGTGACGATGGGCACAGTAAGATTGGTAACATCATTTCCATATTGATTCACTGCAGAGGTACCATCTGTGGGCAGATACTCGAACATCCGAGCCATATCGAGATATGCCATTGCTCGGAAAGCCAAACCGGCACCAAGATAGTACTTGTTCTGGGGAACGGTTGTTTCAGGGTCTACTGCGGCGATAGTCAGGTTTGCTGTCTGAACCTGCTGCGTATAGTAGTTCCATATAACCTGAGGATAGATGTTGCTTTCAGCCTGATACTCGTTAAGCTCCCAACTGGTAAACCAGTCATATCCGGAAGCGGAGGCAGCAATCGGCATGTCTCCAGTCATAACGTCGCGTATGTGCATCATCGCCGGATAACCGAAGTCGTAATGAAGGCGATTGTCGCCGAGCACAAACACAGAGTTCATGAAAGCAGGCATACCAAGAGCGAACGAGGCTGCCGCATTAGGCGAATCTACGACCTGATCCTGTGTGACACTTGAGGTCGGAAAGGTCTCCTCGATGCATCCCGTAAGCGTCATTGAGGGCAGCGCCACGGCGACAGCAAGAAGGGGAATATATATTTTTTTCATTGCTAAGAGATCCTTGTATTATTAAAATGTAACATTGATACCGCCGGAGATTGTGCGGATAGGAGAATAATAAGTGTTGTTACCACCACCGGACATAGACAGGCGCGGATCAAGGCCCTGCCGTTTGCTCCACAGCCATACGTTGTCGCAATTGAGGTACAAACGCACCTTGTTCAAATGAGCTTTGTGAGCAAGATCGTCGGGAAGAGTAAATCCGAACACTATGTTCTGAAGGCTGAGGTACGAAGCGTTTGTAAGGAATCGGTCAGAGGCAGTAGCATTATACTGATCGCCGAACTGGAAGCGAGGTATGTTGCTGTTGGGGTTCTCAGGAGTCCAGGCATTGAGAATGTCGGCATGGATGTTAGAGCCAATCGAGTTCTGATATGGAGAGGACATCAGGCCTGCGTATGTGCTGTCATAGCACTGGCCGCCTATCTGATAATCAAAGTTGATCGAGAAGTCGAACCACTTATAGCGCAGAGATGTTCCAAAACCGCCATACACAGGAGCAAGAGCCGTACCATTGAGATAGTATGTGGCTTCCGATACTTTTGCGGTTTTTTCTTTTCCGATAACAATAGGCTGGTCGTATGCGTCCTTGACAGGGGTTCCGCTTTCATCCAACTGGTATACATCTTTCCACCAAAGCGACTGGCCGGTTTCCTGATCTACGCCGGCATACTTGTACATACGATAAGTGTACATAGATTCACCTTCGCCATAGAAATAGCTTCCGCTGGAGAAACCGCGCTTGCCATCGCACCACATAGTGCGGCGTTCTTCCGGCAGTCTGGATATGCGGTTCTTATACCATGTAAGGTTGAAGTCAACTGTCCAAGAGAAATCCTTTGTGTCTATAGGAGTACCATGGAGATCAATTTCCACACCGGAGTTAGCCATATCGCCAATATTGGAGTAATAGCCGGTATAACCCATCGACGGAGGAAGGGGGAAGTAGAAAAGCATGTCAGATGTCTTGCGGTGGAAGCCTTCAACAGAACCACTCAGACGGTCGCCGAAGAATGAGAATTCAACGCCGGCATTAAAGTTGCCGTTCTTTTCCCAAGTAATGTTTTCATTACCCATATTCACAGGAACCACAGATACCTCGCCATTGGAGTTTTCAACACTGTATGTATTTGTATACAGCCAGTCGGAGATATTGTCGTTACCCTGCTCGCCGTATGAAACTTTAAGTTTCAGCATATTGATCCAAGTCTGGTCTTCAAGGAAAGTTTCCTTGTTGAGAAGCCATGCGGCAGAAGCACTCCAGAAGTTACCCCAGCGATGCTTCGGATGGAAACGGCTTGATGCGTCACGACGGAAGGAGGCAGAAGCAAAATACTTGTTGTCGTAGTCGTATTGAGCACGCATAAAGTAGCCTTCGTTGTTATAATCCACCTTGCTCGAGTTCGCATTTTTAACAGTAATCATATTGGCCAATTCCATATTTCCGGGATCGAACATATTTGAACGAGAAGCCGCAACCTGATATGTCTTACGCCAATATGTTTCATGACCGAGAAGAACGCCTATATTGTGCGCGCCGAATTTGCGGCCCCAGTTAATAAGCTGCTGGAACGTGTAGTTCAACCTGCGATAAGTACTCTTGGTCAACATACCATTCTCACCTGCATGCTGGCCATAGAAGGGGTTGGTGAACGAAGTACCATAATATTCGATAAAATCGATATTATTATTAGAGGTTATAGTGAAATCATTGAGGAAGCGGATCTCGGCAGAGCCGGTTGCACTCAAAGCATTGCCATTCGTTTCGGCTTTGTCAAGCAAAGCCGAGCCAATAGCATTAGAGTTACCGCCAAGCACAGGGCGAGAAAGACCGGCATTGTTGCCTGCACCGTAGTCATATACAGGGAAGCCATTGTTGTCTATCTTAACGTTGCCTTTGCCATCACGCACAAAAAGAGGATAGATGGGAGCCACATTGCTCACAAATGCAAAGGGGTTTGAGGTAGAGCCTGCAGAGCCTTCTTCACCACCATAAGCTTCCTGCTCATAGTGAGTATAGCTCAAGTCACCGGCAACCTTAAGCCAGGACTTGGCCTGAGTATCAGCAGCAAGACGACCGGTAAAACGGCTAAAGCCAGAGGCCGGGGTAATACCTTCATTGTCAAGATAGCTTGCGGAGAGATAGAAGTTTGTTGCATCACCGCCCTTGGCTATCGACACATTGTATTCCTGACGAAGGCTGTTGTGATACGCTGCGTCAAGCCAATTGTCGGTGGTCAGATAGTAATCGGCATTGTTATAATTAATCACACGGCCGAGAGTCGCGTTAGGATTCAACTTGCCATTGGTACCAATCAGAGCCTGTCCGTCGGGAACGTCATACACGTTGTACTGCAGACCGTAGCTCTTACTGCCAATCATGTTGTTAACAGCCCATACATAAGCCTGCGAGTCAGAGTTGCCCTGAGAAAGAGAGTAATTCTTAAGAGCTCCGAAGTATGTTTCGTAGTACTGCGCGGGATTTTTGATATAGTTGTAATCCTGCTGAGCACGCGAATTGGAACCAAGTTTTATATCAACCGTAACTTTAGCCTCACCGGCCTTAGCACGCTTGGTGGTTATGAGAATAACACCGTTTGCACCACGAGAACCATAAAGAGCTGTCGAGGCAGCATCCTTAAGAATTGTCATATTCTCGATATCGTTGGTGTTTATAGTATTCATACTGCCGCTAAAGGGGGTGCCGTCGACTACCACGAGGGGGTCGTTTCCCGCATTAATCGAGGAAATACCGCGAATACGGATTGTAGGCGAATCAGAACCGGGAGCGCCAGAAGCGTTGCTCATCTGCACACCGGCCACCTTGCCTTTAAGAGCATTAAGAGGGTTGGACACCTGAGCATTCTCAAGCGTTGCAGCATCGACTACAGCAGCCGAACCCGTAAACGAAGCGCGGGTAGACTTACCATATGCCACAGCAATCACTTCATCAAGAAGTTCAGAGTCGGCATGTAGGCGTATAGTCATATCGCCTGATCCGATTTTCACATCGGCAGTTTTGTAACCCACATAGGAAACCTTGAGATGAGTAGCCGAAGCAGGCACCTGCAGAACGAACTTGCCGTCGATGTCCGTGGACACGCCGTAGTTAGTTCCTGCCGTTACCGAAACGCCGATCAACGGTTCGTCGTTGGCGGCATCTACGACAGTACCTTTGACCGTGCGCGTCTGAGCCGACGCGCAGAGGCTCAAAGTAAGTACTGCCACAAGTAATAGAAACAGCTTTTTCATACTTAGAAAAAATTAGACATAAAATTGATTGATTCTGTTTGTTCTTTGTAATAAGTATCAAGAGGGACAAGGAGAGGTACACGCCCGCATTAAATCTTGATTTGGCAAAGATAATATAATTTTTTTGTAATAATAAACATTAGGAAAGAGAAAATCGCCATATTTAACATTTAGACCTACATTTTAGCGCAATGAGGCTATCATAAGGCAATTTGCAAACTTTTACCAGCAATCGAAGCCGGGGAAAATCACTTTTCCACCGCGATTTGCATTTTTCAATTAATTTGTCGTATATTTACAGAATATATCAAACACCATCGGCATATGAAAAGCCTTTTTCCCTTTGTGATGCTCGCCGCTCTATCCGTTTTTTCATGCGGCACAGACGAACCCGCGGCACGCCCCGACGACCCGGACAGACCAGACGGAACCGAAACGGCGGCCGAGCCTCGCTTCGCCGCAGGCACGTCGTCGACGGCATACATAGGCCGCGAGGAGGGTGCGATACACCTTATTATATATAGGGAGTGCGACAATTCCGCTCCCGAGGCGAGCTATGGCGTAGATGCGTCGGGCCACGAGGGCTTCGCAAAGCCGGACGCCCGGGTGACATTCGCCGCCGGAAAGGGCGAAACATCGCTAAGAGTGGGGTATACGCCGGGTGCCCTCGGCACGGCGGGAACGCGGAGCGTGAGGCTCGCACTCAGTGGGACGAAGGCCGAGCACAGCGTTACGTTCGTGAAAAGGGCCGAGGCAGAATGGACCGATGCGGGAAGCTGCGTGCTGTACGATGCCGGGAGGTGCCGCCGATGCACGCGGCAGACGGCCAAGCGCGGCGAGGCCACGGAGTACCGGGCAGTGGACGCCGACGGCCGGACTTTGCTCGGCTACAGCATATCGGCTTCGGGTGCGGCAACGCCGATGGCGGCCGGAGGCTACCTTCCGGCGGCAGACTGCGCAGGGGCTTCGCCCATGCCGGCATATGCGGCAGATTCGCACGCTTCGCCGCAGATGGTGGCGCTGAATGTATGCAGCGTGTCGGAGAGCGGCGACATTTCGGAGCCGAGGGTAGTGTATCTGATCGACGGGGAGAGATTCGACGAGCGGTTTGTGTCGGTGACAGTGACCGAAGGCTGGCTCTCGCCCGCTGTATGGCTCGACGCGCGGCCACCGGCGCAGGGGCGTTCGTGGGACTGCCTCGGGGAGATAGCGGAAGGCGGAACACTGCTGGTATACGACCCTTACCGCAACAGCTCGCCGTTCTACATGCTCAACGGCGCGCCGTGCGCAAGCGCTTGGCAGATAAGTTACTCCGAGGAAGGCGCCGAGATGACTCCGCAGTTTTCAGGATTCACAAACAGAGATTTGTTTCCTTCCAAGTTTATGATAGAGGCACGGAACGGCCTGTACGAGGCTCAAAAGGACGGTTTCAGACTCGAATGGGAGCTTCCGGGCCACAACTGCCTGCCCGGCGGGGGCATGAGCACCAGCACCGACTGCACATGGGCCGAAGTATGGCCAACAGTTCTCTATATATCGAGCATCAAGGCCATATAGGGCCGCGAGGTGGGCAGGTCGAATATCTCACCAGCGCCGGCCGAGCTGAAAAGCACTGATGCAAGCACCTCGACATCGACGTCAAGGTCGGGACGCCTGTCGGAACAGGCTGAAAGCGAGCAGTTGCCCTTCGATATCGCATAGTATCCGTCGTTTTCGGGGAAAAGACGGTCGGTAAGCCGTATGGTATAGCGCAGGGAGGGGTGCGCGGCGGCCAAGGCCTGCAGCACGGCCAAGGGATTGACTATCCGCACCATTCCGCAAGCATGGAGAGCGGCCTTGCGCCCTGAATGGGGCGGCCTGCGCACAGTGAGCGGGCGCTCGCCCACACGCTCGCGCAGGACGGCAAGAGCGGCGAGCGCCACCGGCCCGGTATCGGCCATAAGCGAGCGCACGAGCACCACCGAATCAGCGCGGGAAGCATCGTATGCCGCGAAGAGGCAGGCTTTGGCGCCATCGGAACCGTCGACAAACACTACCTCGCGGCCGCTTTCAAAGGTGAGGTCGGAAAGTATGTTTTTGAAATCGGCCTCGCTGTGGAGCACTCCCCCGCCCTGCCGGAGCTCGAGGGCGGCGAAGTCGGCATATCGCGGCTCTGCCTCGGCGGCGCCGCCACCGGCAAAGGCGTGGAGCGACGTATAGCGCTCTTCGTCGCAGTAGAACACCGGGGCAAAGCCGAAACGGCTGTAGAAGTAATACAATGCGCGACCGGCGGGTATAAGCTCGCAGAAAGCGTAGCCTCTGCAGCGCGCGCTGTCGAGAGCGCGGCACACGGCCTCGGAAGCCAGGCCGCGAGTACGCGCCTCGGGGCGCGTGGCCACGCAGCTTATATAGCCCGACGGCAGTTCGGCGCCGGCATACTGAAAAGCGTACGGCTGCATAAGCAAGGCCGCCGAGGGCTTGCCGGCGGCATCGTCGACAATGAATATTTCGTCGTCACGCCGTACCACTTCGGAGAAAAACCATTTGCGCCAAGGCGCCGAATCGGCAAAGGCCGACACATAAATTTCCTGAAACTGAGTCTTTTTCATTCGTCCCAATATGAGCGGAGCGGGTAGCGGTCGGGGCGCATGAGCAGCCTCAGGCCGGACGAGAAGGTGAAGTATCCCCACATCCAGTTGATAAATACCACAGTTCTGTTGCGCATTCCGAGCAAGGACACCAGGTGGACGCACATCCACACCAGCCACGCCAAGCGCCCCCGCAGGTGGAAGCGGCCTATGTCGACCACGGCGCGGTTGCGGCCTATTGTCGCCATCGAGCCTTTGTCGCGGTATTTGAATGGCTTGCGGCGGCCGGAATCGCGGCCAAGGTTACGGGCAAGCTCCCGCGCCTGCTGCATGGCCACGGGCGCCACCTGAGGCAGGCCGCGAGGATAGCCGTCGGCCTCCTGAAAGGCGATGTCGCCGATTGCGTATACATCGTCGATGCCCTCCACGCGGTTAAAGGCGTCGACCTTCCAGCGCCCTGCCCGGTCGGGCTTCACGCCTGTTCCGACAACAGGCAGCGGCACTCCTGTTATCCCGGCCGTCCATATCACGGTTTCCGTTTCTACCGACGTGCCGTCGGCAAAGGTAAGCACGTGGTCGGAGTAACGCTCCATACGCCAGCCGAGCCGCACGTCAACCATCAGCTGCCCGAGCGCCTCAAGCGCATCGGCACCAGACTTGGCACTCATAGCGCCGAGCAGACGTTCCGAACCCTCCACGAGTATCACCTTCATCTCTTCGGGGTTTATCGAGGGGTACTCGCGCTTTAGCACGAAGCGCTTCATCTCGCCGAGGGCGCCGGCTATCTCCACGCCTGTGGGGCCGCCGCCCACCACCACGAAGGTGAGCATGCGTCGGCGCAGCCTGTCGTTGCGACACAGGGAGGCACGCTCGAGGCGCTCGAGCACTTCGTTGCGACACCGTATGGCCTCGGGAGTGCTTTTGAGGGTGAACACCCGCTTTTCGAGTCCGGGAATGCCGAAGAAATTATTGGTAGTGCCGGCCGCCAGCACGAGGATATCGTATGGTATGGTTTCAAACTTGGTCCTGACTGTACATGCAGCGACATCGACCGCCACAACCTCGCCAAAATGAAACGAAACACCGCGATAGCGGCGTCCGCGCATCTCGCGGCGCAGGGGGAAGGATATGCTTGCCGGTTCGAGGCCCGACGAGGCCACCTGGTAGAATAAGGGTGGAAAGCTGTGGTAGTTGTTGCGGTCGACAAGTATCACTTCGTACAGCGACTTATCGACATAACGGGCCACGGACAGTCCTCCGAAGCCTCCTCCGATGATAACAAGGCGTTTTTTCTGTGCAGGATTCATAGATTGATAACACACAGAGCGGCGCGCTTGTTGACTGCGGCGCTACCTCTTGATGACAGGCAGCCCGAAAGCTCCCTTGGCGAGGGTGTACTCGCGCTTCGAGCCAGTGCGTATGCGGTTGTATTCCGCCAGCTGTACCTGCACATCTTTCACGCTGCCGTCGTCGAAACGCAGCTTGAGATGGTATGTGTGGTACTTGCGCCCGCTCCGAACATAGTGGCCCCGCACATACCGGCCGCTCTGGTGCTCCTCGGAGTGCTTGCTCTCGACCGTGGCCATTTCCTGATGCACGCTCCCGGGGTCGGCGAAAGCACTGTTGCCCCATAGCAGCAGCGCCGCTCCGGCGCACAGACCGAACACGAACAGCGCCAGCCAAGCGGCCACAGCACCATACACGTCGGCAAGCACAGACCGCAGACCGCGCAGGCCGAACATAGCGGCAAGGCCTGCCACAGCACCCGCCGCAAACGGCACCCACCATGCAACAACCGTCACTGCATAATAATAAAATGCCACTACGGCCAGGCCGACACCTAATACAGCCATTATAATCAAGGCTATATTTCTTTTCAATTTATCTTTCATATAAATAGAAGGTACATAAATAAAAAGGAACTCTATCGCAGAGTTCCTTCTTATGGGTTTCCAATAGGTACAATTTCTAAGGTAAAAAAGATTGTTTTAGGTTTGCGGTACAAAGTTGGGTCTTTTTCAGCGGGCCGCCAAATAAAAAGATATGTTTTACGACATATTTATTAAGCATATTTTACAACCCGCAAGGCTCAACTACCCTTAAACACTTGTTTTACTTAATTTTACCATAGATTATATAATCGAAACACTATTGAATTATAGTTGTTAATTAAAGTTAATCTATTGAGTGGTGCTTTCAGAATGTCAATATTCCTGCCAGCTCTTTATCTCAATATCCTCGAGAGGCATGGCCGTGAACGCCCTGATGAAGGCCGAGGCAAGCCGCGAGTTCGTGAGCAGGGGTATGTTGAGGTCGATAGCCGCGCGGCGTATCTTGCGGCCGTTCGACAGCTCGGTGCCGGTGAAATTGCGGGGTATGTTTACCACAAAGTCTATCTCGCGGTTGTGCAGCATGTCGAGCGCCTGCGGGTGCGAGTCGGGCGTGGAAGGCCAGTACACACGAACTGCCGGAATGCCGTTCTCGTTGAGGAACTGGCATGTTCCGCCCGTGGCGTATATCTTAAGCCCCGCCTTGTGCAGCAGGTGGGCGGCATCGAGCATGTCGGCTTTCTGCTTGGGCGAGCCGGTGCTGAGAAGCACGGCCTTCCGGGGCACACGCAGACCCACGGCCAGCAGAGCCGTGAGAATGGCGGCATCGGTATCGTCGCCAAGGCAGCCCACCTCGCCGGTCGATGCCATGTCAACACCAAGCACGGGGTCGGCACCACCAAGACGCGAGAACGAGAACTGCGAGGCCTTTACACCCACATAGTCGAGGTCGAAGGCGCTCTTGGCAGGTTTCTCGACGGGCAGACCGAGCATCACGCGGGTAGCGAGGTCGATAAAGTTGATTTTAAGCACTTTAGACACAAAGGGGAAGGAGCGCGAAGCACGCAGGTTGCACTCTATCACCTTGATATCGTTGTTCTTGGCAAGGAACTGGATATTGAACGGGCCGGAAATGTTGAGAGCCTCGGCAATCTTGGCCGACACCTTCTTGATGCGGCGCATCGTTTCCACATACAGCTTCTGCGGCGGGAACTGGATAGTGGCGTCGCCCGAATGCACGCCGGCAAATTCCACGTGTTCGGAAATGGCATAAGCCTTTATCTCGCCATTCTGGGCCACGGCGTCCATCTCGATTTCCTTGGCGCCCTGTATGAACTCGCTCACAACCACGGGGTGCTTCTTCGACACATTGGCCGCGAGCTTGAGGAAGCGGCGCAGCTCGTCGGAGTTGAAGCAGACGTTCATAGCCGCGCCTGAAAGCACGTAGCTCGGACGCACAAGCACCGGGAAGCCTACTTCGGCCACAAAGCCGTCGATATCCTCGAAGCTTGTAAGCTCGCGCCAGCGCGGCTGGTCGATGCCGAGGCTGTCGAGCATGGCAGAGAACTTGTGGCGGTCTTCGGCACGGTCGACACTGGTGGCGCCGGTGCCGAGTATGTTGACGTTCTGCGCGTCGAGGCGTGTGGCAAGGTTGTTGGGTATCTGGCCGCCTACCGACAGGATAACGCCGTGGGGATTCTCAAGTTCGAGAATATCCATCACGCGCTCGAAGGTAAGCTCGTCGAAATAAAGACGGTCGCAGATATCGTAGTCGGTCGAAACCGTTTCAGGGTTATAGTTGATCATCACCGAGCGCCAGCCCTCCTTGCGCGCGGTCATAAGCGCGTTGACGGAGCACCAGTCGAACTCTACCGACGAGCCGATACGGTAAGCACCCGAACCGAGCACCACCACCGAGCGGTGGTCGCCGGTGTAGGCCACATCGTCGACGCTGCCGTTGTAAGTCAGATAGAGGTAGTTGGTAGCGGCAGGATATTCGGCGGCAAGCGTGTCGATTTGCTTTACCACCGGCTTAATGCCAAGCCCTATACGATGACGGCGCACGGCAAGCGAAGCCTCCTCGGCATGCTCGGGGAACATATCCTTAAGCACGGCCCGGCCTATCTGGAAATCGCTGAAGCCCTGCTGCTTGGCTATGCGCATAAGTTCTTTGGGCACGGCGTCGAGGCTGTTGTATGCCTCCAGCTCGCCGGAGGTGTCCATAAGGTTGCGGAGCTTGTAGAGGAACCAGCGGTCAATCTTGGTAAGCTCGTGCAGGCGGTCGACGGTATATCCTTCGGCAAAAGCCTTGGCTATGACGAATATGCGACGGTCGGTAGGCGATGTGAGCGCCGACTCGATGTCGGGTATCTTCATATCGCGGTTGCCGGTAAAGCCGTGCATGCCCTGGCCTATCATACGCAGGCCCTTCTGGATTGCCTCTTCAAAGGTACGTCCTATAGCCATTACCTCGCCCACCGACTTCATCGACGAACCGATGTGGCGGTCAACGCCGTGGAATTTGCCAAGGTCCCAGCGGGGAATCTTCACCACCACATAGTCGAGCGCCGGCTCGAAGAATGCCGACGTGCTTTGGGTCACATTGTTGCGAAGGTCGAAAAGACCGTAGCCAAGGGCAAGTTTGGCTGCCACGAAAGCCAGCGGATAGCCTGTGGCCTTGGAAGCGAGAGCCGACGAACGGCTCAGACGGGCGTTCACCTCTATCACCCGGTAGTCCATCGATTCGGGGTCGTAGGCATACTGAACGTTACATTCGCCCACAATGCCGATATGGCGTATAATCTTTATGGCAAGAGAACGGAGATAGTGGTAGTCGTCGTTCGAGAGTGTCTGCGAGGGAGCAACGACGATACTCTCGCCGGTATGGATTCCGAGGGGGTCGAAGTTCTCCATGTTGCAGACCGTGATACAGTTGTCGAAACGGTCGCGCACCACTTCGTATTCCACTTCCTTCCAGCCCTTGAGCGACTTTTCAACAAGCACCTGAGGGGAGAACGAAAGTGCTTTCTCCACGAGTGTTTCGAGTTCCGCGTCATTGTCGCAGAAGCCGCTGCCGAGGCCGCCGAGGGCGTAAGCAGCACGCACAATCACGGGATAGCCGAGAGAGCGGGCCACTCGCAGCGCTTCCTCGACAGAATCCACAGCCTCGCTGTTGATAGTCTTTACGTCAATCTGATTGAGCTTTTCAACAAACAGCTCGCGGTCTTCTGTATCCATAATGGCCTGCACGGGAGTGCCGAGCACTTCCACGCCATAGCGCTCAAGCACGCCGCTGCGATACAGTTCCACGCCGCAGTTCAGGGCTGTCTGGCCGCCGAAGGCAAGCAAAATTCCGTCGGGACGCTCTTTCTCGATAACGCGCTCGACAAAGAATGGTGTCACGGGCAGGAAGTAGGTCTGGTCGGCCATTCCTTCGGAAGTCTGCACCGTGGCGATGTTAGGATTGACCAGTATGGTGGTTGTACCCTCCTCACGCAGAGCTTTGAGGGCCTGGGCGCCTGAATAGTCAAACTCACCGGCTTCGCCGATTTTGAGGGCTCCGCTGCCGAGAAGCAGCACTTTCTGATATTTCTTCATGCTATAGGAGGGCGATAAATTCGTCGAAAAGGAATTCTGTGTCGCGCGGTCCGCTCGAAGCTTCGGGGTGGAACTGCGCGGAGAAGAAAGGCAGGCTCTTGTGGCGTATGCCTTCGTTGGTACCGTCGTTCATATTGACAAACAGCGGTTCCCAGCCTTCAGGAAGGGTTTCGGAATCGACCGCGAAACCGTGGTTCTGCGATGTGACGAAGCATTTTTCCGAACCGAGGCGGCGCACCGGCTGGTTGTGGCTGCGGTGCCCGTATTTGAGCTTGAAAGTCGACGCTCCGGCCGCCTTTGCCAAAAGCTGGTTGCCCATGCAGATGCCGCATATGGGCTTGGGCGAATCCGCATTCATAGCCTTGCGAATGTTTTCAACTGTAGCCGTGGCAAAATCGGGGTTTCCGGGGCCGTTGCTTATAAACAGGCCGTCGGCGGGTATGCCGCTGAAATCATAGTTCCAAGGCACACGCACCACCCTCACTCCTCGGGCGAGCAGGCATCGTATGATATTGTGCTTAATGCCGCAGTCAACCAGCACAACGGTCTTCTTGCCGTCGGGAGCAGCTTCGAGAGTGCCTGTAAACGGCTTCGGATCAGCGCCGGGAGCATCGTACACCACCGGCTCTGCGCACGATGTGAGAGCGATAAGGTTTTCGGCATTGGGGTCGTAAAATTCCACATCGTCGCAGCCCTCCACTATTATCTTGCCGAGCATCGAGCCGTGGGTACGCAGGTGCTTGGTAAGGGCGCGGGTGTCGATATCATAAATACCGGGTATTTTCTCTTCCTTAAGCCAGTCGGCAAGCGAACGCTCGGCGAGCCAGTGGCTGTGGTGGAAGGCATAATCCTGCGCTATGATAGCGCGGCAGTGTATGCGCGAACCTTCGTAGTAGTCTTTTAGAGAATCGTCGCCGCCCGACGGTGGAACGCCGTAGTTGCCCAGCTGAGGAAAGGTGGTGACAAGTATCTGCCCCTCATAAGAAGGGTCGGTAAGGCTTTCGGGGTACCCGGTCATAGCGGTGTTGAACACCACCTCGCCGGCTGTTGAGCCGTCGTAGCCGAAGCTACGTCCTCGGAATTCTGTGCCGTCTTCGAGAATCAGGACAGCGCTTTTGGTCGCCTGCATTTGTGTTGGTTGAATTTTGAGTGTCAATTATGAAGCGGCCACCTGCCTCTTTTCAGAGGCTTGACCGTGCAAAATTACGCAAAATTTCCCGCACTTGAAAATGCCCGCCCCAAATTCGCTCCAAATTCCGCCGGGCCGCGGCGCCGCGTAGCTACTGGCGCCGCGTGTTCAGCGTTTGCGCTCGATGTCCTGAGTGCGGAAGAATGCGTCGGAATAGCGCACTCCCCACAGCTCGTAGCGCTCTATCTGCGCCTCGACCTTGCGGACAAAGTTATCCCAGTCCTTGCTCTCCTCTGCCGACCAGGCATTTTCCGCCAGTGCCGACATGCGCGGGAAAACCGAAAACTCGGCTTTCCATGTAGTAGGCACATACTCCGTCCACAAGCAGCCCTGCACGCCCCATATCAGCTCTTTCTGGCTGTCGGTAATAGAATCGGGGATTGCCTGATACCCGTATACCTTCTCCAGAGGCAGCGGCCCGCGCGGCCCTATCTCGGTCTGGTTCCGGCTCTCCTTCATATTGAAATACGACCAGCCGGAACTTGTCGAGATGGTACGGTGCCCTGTTTTGACCGCCTTAGCCCCATATGTAGGCTTGCGCCAGTTCATAATTATGCAATCTTCTGATATGCCGCCCTCGAGTACTTCGTCCCAACCCACGAGCGTCTTGCCCTTGGAATTGACAACCGACTGCACATAGTGTATGAAGTGACTTTGGAGCGCTTTCTCGTCCTTTAGGCCGTTATCACGCATAAACTTCTGTGTATCTTCCGATTCCTGCCACCAGCGTTTGGCGCATTCATCACCACCGACATGGATATACTGCCCCGGAAAAATATCGCATAACTCCGAAAAAACGTCCTTAAGAAAGGCGAACACTTCGGGGCGCGGAGCAAGCACGTTGTTGAATTTATTGAATATGCCCCACGTCTTGGCGCACGACTTGGGCTCGTCGGGCGTGGTGCTGAACTCCGGGTGCACGGCAAGCACGGCCATACAGTGGCCCGGTATGTCGATTTCGGGAATCACAGTGATATGGCGCTCGGCGGCATACTCCACCACCTCCCGCACCTGCTCCTGCGTGTAATATCCCCCGTAAGGCAAGGCGCGGTATTTGCCTGGGTAAAGACCCTCTATTTCGCCTTCGCGCTCGGAGCCTTGGGCGGTAAGCTCAGGATGCGATTTCATCTCGATACGCCAAGCCTGGTCGTCGGTAAGATGCCAATGGAAGTAATTGAGCTTGTGGCGGGCAAGCATATCAATATAGCGCTTCACAAACTCTACAGGGAAGAAATGGCGCACAACATCGAGATGCATGCCCCGGTATGCGAACCGAGGATAATCGACTATATGCACAGCCGGCAACAAGGGAATGACTCCGGCCCGCAATGGAAGCATCTGTATAAGCGTCTGCATTCCATAAAAAACGCCGGCGGCATCATTGCCCTCTATCAGCACGCCTTTCTCGGGCGTCACAGTGAGGCTGTAGCCTCCCGAAATACCGCCATTTCCGAGATTTGCCATTCTCACTCCCGCTCCGAAACCATCTTCATCGGAAGAAACACTCACAGGTATGCCAAGATACTTATCCATATAATCAGCAAGGTATTTGGCCGTGAGCATAAGATCCGGCGAGGATACTACAACGGGCATACCTCGGTCAATACGAAAAGAATCGGCCTCGGCAACCTCTATTTGCACAGGTTCGGGAATTATGGTAAACCGTGCAGAACGGGCTTGGGCCGCAAGTGTTGAAAGTGCGATTACAGCTGCCATAGCATAGCGAAATTTCATAGATAATTGGATTCAGGGTGTGTATTGCCTGCAAAGATACGAATAAGTCGAGCGCAAAAGCAAATTTATTTGGTTTTGCCGAGCTGAGAAAAAAGAACAGGCGCCCGGTGTGCCCGGACGCCTGCCTATAGATGTTTTGCTTATGGCTTAGTTGAGAGCCTTGGAAAGGTTGTAGTTGGCAAATTCGAGGTCGTCGACAGCCTTCTTGGCAAGGTTTTTGTCGAGGCGCACAGCCTGACGGAGGTTGGTGTTGAGCATCGACTCGTTGTTGGTGCGGGCACCGAGGATAGCCATCAGGTAATATGTTGTGGCATCGGGATTGTTGATAGCAGCGAGAGTGGATTTAGCCTTGCTGTAGTCCTTGGTAAGAATCTGGGCAAGAGCGGCATTGTTGCTCTTTGTGTCGCCGAAGGCCTTAACGGCAGCTGCAGCGTCACCCTGCTTGAGGTAGTAAACACCGAGAGCGTCGCCAAGTTCGGCCACACCTGCGGCAGAGCCGAAGTACTGGTTGGCCTTGGCGTAGTTGCCCTGAAGCATTTCGATAAGACCGAGGTTCATCTGGGGTTCGCCGTTCTTTGTCAGCGAGGCAGCCTTGGTGAAAGAAGCCTTGGCAGCGTCGAAATCGCGGTCGATGTACTGAGCCATACCGAGGTCGTTCCATGTGCGGTAGTCCGACGGATAGAGGCGGGCTGCTGTGTCATATATTTTGAGGCGCTGGCCGTTGTCGTCGGTAAGAGTGGCGGCATACAGGATTTCTTCTACAGACAGCTTGGAGGGATCCGAAGCCAGAAGAGCCTTGATTTCAGCGTCGCTCTTGCCGATTACGTTGATGCTGGCTGTGATGCGGGAGTAGCGGAGCTTGGGAAGAATCTGGTCGGCGAGCTGTTCGAATACCGACGAGAGGTTGCGGATTTCGCGTTCGCGCTGTTCGGGATCTTTGTACATCGAGAGCACGCTCAGGATAAGGTCTTTGTCCTGAATGTTGCTCTGCTGAACGAGCTTCTGGAAGCCTTCCCAGTCCTGAGCGGTGAACTGAGCGGTGAGTTCGCCGAATTCAGTGATTTTATCCTTCTTGAGCTGCTTGGTCATATAGTCCTTGGTGTTCTTCTCGCGGTTTTCGGCAAGACGGGTGTTGAGTTTCACACCACCGTCGGGCGAAGCGTAGGAGGAGATATTGATTTCCTCAAGCACGCGGGAAGTGTCGCCGTTGGCTGCTATGATTTCTTTCTGCAGCTCAGCCATTGCGTCCGACTTAAGCTGTCCGGCACGAATGTTGGCCTGGTTGATGAGGAACATGATGTCGGCGGCATATTTCTCGTTGATAATGCGCTGGAACGCATCGGGAGCGAGAGCGGGAGTAACGCCGGCCGCATCAGCAAGAGCAGCGGTGGCTACAACGCCGTTGGCAACCTTCACTGCGGGGAGCACATACTGCTTGCCGTTCTGGTTAACGGTAAAGTTGAGCATAAGCTCGCTCTTGGCCATATCGGGCTGGTACTTGAAGCTAACGGGGATAGTGGCCGTACCGCCGTTTTCATAGGATATCACGGGGTTGTTGCCGCGCACCTTCTCGCCCTGGAAGCTATAGCTCTGCGAGCTTACTTCCTTGCCGTTGAACACCAGCGTGGGAGTAACGGTAACTTCGGCGTTCTTTACAAAGAATTTTGCAGGAATGGTAGCACTTACACGCGCGGGCACTTTTTCACCTACAACTTCGAGGGGATTGGGATTTACAGTAAAATAATCAGCGCTGAACTGGCCGAGTTTCTTACCGCAAGAGCTCAAGGACAGGGCAAGTCCCAAACCCATTACATAGCATAATCTGCGATTCATAAATAATTGAATATATATAGTTTATCTTTCCAATATCGGAGCCGCCTGCCAAAACGGCACTATTTGGGAGCAAAGATACGATTTTTATATCTAATATGCAGCCGCAAAAAACATATTTTACAACATATTTACACGCAATACTCGCGATTCTATTGCAATATGCGCATATTGCAACAAAAAGACACCCCGGAAGCGCCTCCGGAGTGTCCTGCAACCTTTGTATATTGTGTTTCCATTACACGGCATACTTACTTGTGAGATGCTGCAAAACGACATGAATCACAGGTGCGTGTTTTAAACGATAAAATACTCGTGCAAATGTCTGATAACCTTCGGGGCCAACGATAATATCTTTAGATTCTATTCCCAACTCAGTCAATTTAGGAATATTACGCTGATACAGGTATTCAAAAAGATTCCATCTGTATTGCTCGGAAGCCATACCTGAGTGATGCGTTTCCAATGGGTCGGTTGAGCAAATGAATGAGAAGACCGCATTCGGGAAGATTGAGAACTGCTCTATCAACCACCGGCACATCTTGAAGAACGCACACAGATTGAGTGGCATGTCAATATAGAGTTTATTGATTGCAATGTCTGCTATATCAAGATCTTCAAACTCCTCCGGGATTTGAAACGTGCCTACTTTATCGTTATTGTCATAAAAACTAAGGACAACCACTAAATGATTGTCCTCATTATCGGGAATGATGGCTTCTATAGATTCCATCAACCGTTAATCAGCTTACGGTATTTGTCACAGGCTCTCTTCATGCGCTCCTTCTTTTGCTGTTGCGCTTTCTCTATGAAAGCGACCAACTCCCGTGAAGGATTAGGGATTCTGATAGTGCTTGTCGTCTTCATATTGATAGTGTTTGTGCCACAAAATTACGACTTTTCTCGTTTTGTCGCAAACTTTTACACAGTTATTTTTTTCCTATCCTTTTTCATCAATATTATAACGATTAGCCCCAAAACGAAGTTCAATCTCCAAAATCCACAAAAAACAAGGAGTGTCAAGGATATTAATCAAACCTTGACACTCCTCAATTGCATTTGTATTACTTGGCGGGGCCGATTTTTTCAAGAAGGGTTTTCACGGCAGCCTCTATCTGGACGTCGTGGCCGCTTACAATCTCGGCCGGTGTGTTGTACACTTCGACATCGGGCTTAAGCTCGTTGTTTTCGAGCGGCTTGCCATTGGTGGCGAGCGACGTCACCTGCGGTATGCCGAACACAAGCGACGGATCGATCTGCGATTCCCACCACACAGCCGTCATCGTGCCGGGGACTGGCGCTCCAACCACCGGACCGATGCCAAGGGTCTTGTACACATAGGGCGTACCGTGGGCATCGGAGTAATTGGCCTCGTTGACGAGCATTGCCGACGGTTTTGTCCACTGGGAGAACGGGTCGGAGCCTATGTAGCGTCCGCGCGGGGTATAGCGCACATATTCGCGTCCGTTGAGAAGCACAGCCACGTCGTTATGCAGCCAGCCGCCGCCGTTGAAGCGGGTGTCGACCACCACAGCCTCGTGATTACGGTATTTGCCCAACAGCTTTGAATAAACGGCGCGGAAGCTCTCACTATCCATTCCCTTAATATGCACGTAAGCTATGCGGCCTCCCGAAAGACTGTCGACCAATGCCTCGTTACGCTCCACCCACAACTGGTATATTATACCGCCAACGCCGCTAACCGGCTTCACCACGAGGTGTGCCACTGAGCCATCGGTCTTTTTAACGGTAAGGCGCACCTTGCGGCCGGCCTTGCCGTCGAGCATCGGGTAATAATCGGCACCGGCCTTGACAGGCTCGCCGTCGATAGCAAGTATTATGTCGCCGGGGCGGACATCGGCCGCCTTCGTCGAGAGAGGGCCGCGAGGCAGCACTTCGGCTATCTTCAGGCCGTCGCCGTCGTATGCGAAATCGAAATACGCGCCAAGCTCGGAAGTGGCAAGCGGAGCGCCGTTGCCGTAACTGCTCGCACCGGTATGAGAGGCATTAAGCTCGCCCAGAAGCTCGCTGAGCATGATGGCGAAGTCGGAATTGTTGTCGATATGCGGCAGGAACCGACGGTAGTGCTCGCCATAGCCGTTCCAATCGATGCCGTGGATATCCTTGTCATAGAATTTGTCCTTGACCTGCTGCCACGCATGGGTGTATATATAATCTCGTTCGAGCGAGGGGTGACGGTCGTAAGGAGCACTGAACTCCACAGCCTCCGACGCTCCCGACGCAAGATTGATTTTGCTCATTCCCGAACCGCCGATAACGAATATGTTCTCTCCCTTGGCATCAGGAACTATGCCGCCCGCCTTTCCGGCAGCCAAGAGCTTGGTATTGCCCTCGCGCAAGTCGCGGCAATAAAGGTTGTACTCGCCCTCGGTAGAACGTGCCATATAATACAGCTTGTCGCCCTTTGGGGCAAGGAAATAATCGCCAAGCCGCGACGAGCCGCCGGTAAGCCTGCTAAGGCGGTACATACGGTTGTTGGTATCAAACTTGAGAGTTTCCTTCTTTTCATCCTTCTTCTTGTCGCCTTTTTTCTTCTTTTTGCCGTCTTTCTTGTCTGCGTCTGTCTTATCTGCTTCGTCGGCATTCTTCTCGGCCAACTCCGCCTCTTCCTTGGTGCGGTTGAAGGCGTCCCAGGCCTCGGCATCAAGCACCATCAGCATCACGTCGCCCTCTTCGCCCCAGCTGCCGTGGCTCTTATATCCATAGCGGGCAGTGGTATATGTCACAGCCTTTCCGCCAAGCGCCCATTTCGGGTTGGAATCGGAGTAGCCGCTCTCGGTAAGGTCGATTACGGTGGAGCCGTCCTCGCTCACGAGAGCAATGTCGGAATTATTCCAACCACCTACCCCGATGTAGTCGATAAGCAGCCAGCGGCTGTCGGGACTCCACTGGAAGGTGACGTCGCCATCGGTATATGAATAATTGTATTTCGCCGGGAGCGCTGTGTGCACCTCCTTGGTATCTACGTCGATGACGCGAAGCTCGCAGCGATCCTCCAAGAAAGCCACCTTCTTGCCGTCGGGGCTGAACATAGGCTGCTGAGCCGCTTTCTCGCCCTTGTACAGAGGCTCTTCCACAATGTCTGTGGCATAGGCAAACGATTTTTCCTTGTCGTCCTTAATCTTGGCGGTGAAGAGCTGCCACAGGCCGTCGCGTTCGGAGTCGTACACCAGCGTGCGACCGTCGGGCGAGAACTCCACTATGCGCTCCTGCGCCGGAGTGTCGGTTATACGCTTGGTTGTCTTATATTTGACAGAGGTGACATATATGTCGCCACGGAGAGTGAAAGCCACCTCCTCGCCGGAAGGCGACACTGCCATGGTTGACGCGCCGGAGCTCACGATGCGCCGCACGTGGTCGGCATCATATTTGTCGGCCTTTATATCGACAGCCACCTTTTCCGGAGCCGCTCCGGGGCGCAGGGTGTATATCTCGCCGTCCCAGCTGAATGCAAGCACCTTTCCGTCAGCACTTGCCGAGAGCGAGCGCACAGGATAGTCCTTGAACGATGTGAGCTGCGTCTTGGCGGCAGAGCCTGCCGTGCGTGAATATACATTCAGCGTGCCGTCCTCCTCACTCAGATATGCAAAACGGCCATCGCCAAGCCACACAGGATTGCGGTCGCTGCCCTTGAAATCGGTAAGACGGGTAAAACGACCGTCCTTGTACATCTGTATGTCGGGCGTGCCTGCCGAGCGCTCGTGTTTTCTCCATTTGTTTTCGTAACTCTTGTGCTCCTCAAAGATTACGGCTCCGTCGGGCGCCACGTCGGCCGACTCCATATGCAGCGACAGGTAAGGCACCGGACGCGAACCCGGCACAGCCTTCACCGCGTATGTCTGCTGGAAGAAAGCATCGTTCAGAGCGTGGTGCGACGGGTGGAGGGCGGCTCTGAAAAGAACCGTCGAATCGTTAAGCCACGCAAGCGGCATCTCGGTGCCGCTATGGGTTGTGAGGCGCACGGGCGTGCCTCCGCCGGCAGCTACCACGTATATGTCGGTAGAACCCATACGGTCGCTTGCAAACGCAATCCGGCTGCCGTCGGGGCTCCATACAGGCGCGGTGTCATATGCAGGATCCGAGCTCAGCTGCCGGGCCTCGCCACCGCCGACGGAGACTGTGAAAATATCGCCCCGATAAGTAAAGGCTATGGTGGCGCCGTCCGGCGAGATGGCCGTGTTGCGAAGCCATAGCGGAGCTTCGGCAGCAAAAGCTCCCGACACTGCGGAAAGCGCTGCAATGATTGTCGCCAGTGATTTTTTCATTATATGTAACTTTTTTTTTGTTTATTCGTTATATCCGAGGCGTTTAAGCGCGTCCTTCGCCGCGCTGACACCATTTTTGGCGCTACGACGGTAGAAATACACCGCCATCGATTGGTCTGCGTCCACGCCGCGACCCATCTCATAACAGCGACCGAGGCAGAGCATAGCCCACGCCTGCTCGTCTTCTATAGCCTTGCGGTACAGCTCGACTGCCTTGCCGAAGTCCTGAGGCAGACCTCCCTGGCCATTTTCATAACATTCACCAAGGTACGCGATTCCTCGCGGCAGTCCTTGCTCGGCAGCCTTCTTATACCACCGCACAGCCTCCTCCATATTCACAGCCACTCCCTGGCCGGACTCATAGGCGTATCCGAGGCTGCACTGAGCGCTGGCATTCCCGCCGGCCGCGGCCTTGCTGAACCAATGCACGGCTTTTTGATAATCCTGTTCTGTGCCTATGGCATCGCGAAAACATATTCCGACATTGTTCATCGCCGTGACACTGCCGTTTTTAGATGCCCTGACATACCAGTCGAAGGCGAGCGGCAGATTTTCTTCCACCCCTTCGCCATACTGGTAGCACCAGCCGACGTTGCACTGCGACAGCTGCATGCCCTGCTCCGCCGCTTTAAGATACCACCGGAATGCCTCATACACATCGCGGTCGGTTCCGTAACCGTTGTCATAGCACAGGGCGAGAACTTCCTGCGCTTCCTTGTGACCGGCCTCGGCAGGACCTATAGCCAGCTTGAACGCCTGCTTATACTCGCCATTCTCATAATGCTCTTTCGCCTTTTGGGCAACAGCGTCGATATCGTCGGAGCAACTTCCATCTCTCAACCGACAAAGTGCTTTCACGGCCTCCTCGTAATTCTGCTCGGCAGCAAGAGCGTACAGCCGGCGGGCTTCCTCTATGTCTTGGCCCACTCCGCGTCCACGCTCATACAGCTTACCGAGATTATACATAGCCCGGACATAGCCCTGATCGGCGCTTTTGCGGTACCACACAGCGGCTTCTGCCAAATCAATGTCGGTGCCGATGCCATTTTCAAGGCAGAAAGCAAGATTGCACTGGGCGTAGACCCATCCTTGCTCGGCCGAAGCGCGATACCACCGCACAGCCTCGATCTTATCCTGCTCAACACCTTCGCCGGACTCATAGGCGTATCCGAGATTTGCCTGACTCGCGCTGAGCCCGGCTTCGGCAGCCTTGAGAAACCATTTGGCGGCAAGCTTGAGGTTTTTGCGAGTGCCGGTACCCCATTTATAGCAAAGGCCAAGTATTTCCTGCGCCCATTTATCGCCATACTCCGCCGGAAGACGCGCCGTGAGGAAGGCTCTGTCGTAATCGCCCTTGCTGTATGCCTTCCTGCTTTCCTCCGCAAGTTCGGTAAGTTCCGAATCGTCCGGCCGCACGAACTCGCAAAGCTCCTCAAGACGGCTTCGGGCTTCCTCCGAGCCGTGAATCGCCGCAGACCTGTAGTAAATCACTGCCTTGCGCAAATCCTGCTCTACGCCGTCGCCCTCACGGAGCATATTGCCCATTGCAAGCTCAGCCTCGCCGTATTCCCATGCGGCTGATATACTGTAATACTCGACGGCCTTTTCCAAATCAAGTTCGACGCCATCCCCTCTATAATATATAAAGCCAAGCGCACAGGCGGAGTTCGGATTGCATTTCTCCAAAGCTTCTTTCCACAGTTCCAAGGCTTTGGCCTTGTCTTGAGGCACGACCTTGCCGACAAAATAACACATAGCAAGATTGTTCAGCCCGTGATACCAGCCCAGGTCTGCAGCCTTGCGATACCACTTTACAGCCTCGGCATCGTTTATTTCGACACCTTCGCCAAACTCATAGGCGTATCCGAGATTTACCATGGCCCGCGGCTCTCCGGCCTCAGCGGCTCTGTGATACCACCGCATGGCTTCGGCATAGTCCTGAGCCACACCACTGCCGGTGGCGTAATCCCAGCCAAGGGAATTCATACCACGGGCGTTTCCGGCAGCGGCAAGGCGGCAGTCGATAGCAAACGACTCATTATACCGGCCTGCGTCAAAAGCACGCTGCGCAATACCGATAAGCCGCAGAGCCTCGCTTTCTGAAAAAACCTCTCCCTCGGGAATATCGACATTGCGATGGGCTGGACGCGGTTCCTCGACACTTTCTCCCAGGCTCTCCTTGAGGCGGCGGTAAGCGTTGCGCGCTATGGCGTCGCCTCCGGCCTTGGCCTTGGAGTACCAGTACAAAGCTTTTTCAACGGATTTCTCCACCCCTGCGCCTTTTTCATAATTCTGCCCTATTATGCGCATCGACACAGCATCGCCGTTATTCGCCGCCTCAAGGTAGCACGCGGCAGCCAAAGCATCGTCCTTGGGCAGACCTCCCATACCTTTCTCGTAGAACTGAGCAAGACGGTAGCTTGCCCACGCGCTGTCGTAATCGGCCGCCTTGCGATACCACTCGACGGACTCTGCCATGCGCCGGGCATCGGATTCGTCGGCCGACAATGCGTCAGCAAGCCCGACGATACCTTCCAGATCGCCACCGTCGGCTCCTCGGCGGTACCACTCTATGGCTTTGTCGATATTGCGTTCGATTCCAGCAAGACCTTTATGATAGTAGCGCGCAAAAAGTGTCTGCGCGGCCGGCATTCCCACATCGGCGCAATCACGCGCCAGCGGAAGTGCCTCCTTGTATTTCTTTTCTGTGAACAGTCGTTCGGCATTGGCAAGGCGCGCCTCCATCTCAACCATTCCCGGGCCTTGGCATATATCCGTCAACGCTTCCAAATCGTAGCGGGCGTCTTCGCAGCCTGCCTCGACGGCGGCGCGCAGCCACTTTTCAGCTTCGCCATAGTCCTCGTCGACCCCGGAGCCAGTCATATAGCATATGCCAAAGGCGCGCATAGCGTCGGCATCACCGCCCTCGGCGCCTCGCCGGTAATACTCCACGGCTTTGCCGGCATCGCGCGGCAGGCCTTCGCCATACTCGTACATACATGCAAGAAGATAGCACGCGCGGGCACTCCCCGCCTCTGCCGCACGGCTTACGAGATCGAATGCCTCCTCGTATCTTTTCTCAGAACTGAGGCGCTCGGCATCGGATAAAAGCTTCTGTATTTCTTTAGGACTCAGATCTCCATTGTCACGTTTCTTGCCAAAGAGAAAATCATCAAATATAGACATATTGGCTTCGTTGTTGAGGTTTATAGGATATTATTAAAGTCCTCTTAGAGGGTGTTTAATAATATCTGTTAAAGCACAGGTTGGTGTATTTTGTTTAAACTGTTCATTATGAAGAGGGAGCATAGCGGTGGCTATGTGACCGATGAGTAATGGGCAGGTTAACAAAAAGACGCCAAGAACGCACTATTGTTAAATACTCTCTC
>CAJTSR010000025.1 GCA_910579035.1 uncultured Muribaculaceae bacterium
CACGCGTGCGGAGGTTTTTTTTGTATGCGGAGGCGCAAATGAGAGCTGTCCGACATTCAGAGGCGATATAAAGCACCGGCTTCATATCGGATTTGACGATCCGTCTGATGCCGTTGGTACGGAAAACTTCATAACCGAAGAGTTCCGACGCGTACGCGATGAAATCAAAGACCAGTTTTACCAACTATACATCACCCGTATCGCCTCTGATAGAGATACCGACTAAACCATAAGGCAAGCTGATTGTTTTCTCTATGTAAATACTCAGGATTATGCCACGCAAATATCTACTCCTACTGGTGCTTGCGTTTTCCGCCGTCCAGGCGGTATGCGCCCAAAAGTTGCAGCCCGGCCTCGGGGTGCGCGCCTCGATGGAAATAACAATACCATCGGGTGCTTCCGACATGTATAAAACCGGAGCGGGGCTCTCCATAGGCCCTGTATACACACTGCCGGTATACAAAGGTCTGTACTTCGAGCCGGGAGTGCTATTCACGTACTCCGCCATGAGTTCCAAAGAGCTTATACGCTTCGACGACAACTATTTGTTCGACGGCTCAGCCCAGATATACGGCATGCGGGTGCCGCTCTACTTCGGATATAGCTTCCAGCCCACCGACATGCTACGCATAGGGCTATACACCGGTCCGGCGGTCAACTTCAACATCAGCACCCGACAAAATCTTGAGCCCAATTTCGCCCTCGACCCTCCACTTCCCCGCAAGACCATAAATCTTTTCGACCACGGGTGGAAACATGTAGACGTAATGTGGGGCTTCGGCCTCAGCTTCAACATAGCCGACAACTACCAGATAGGAATCAGCGGCGGAGTGGGCATCACACCGCTCGCAAAATTCGGCAACCGGGACAAAAAAGTGCGCATACACCGCAACATCGTGGCTCTCAGCCTCGGCTATTATTTCTGAGCCGGCAGATGACGGGCTTTTTGCATTTAAGCGGATTATTTCGTATTTTTGCGACTGTTTAACAAAACCCATCATACGATAGCAATGTCGACTCAAAATAGAGAAGTGCGCGTGCGCTTCGCCCCCTCGCCCACTGGCCCGCTTCACATAGGCGGTGTCCGCACAGCCCTTTACAACTATCTTTTCGCCCGTCAGCATGGCGGCAAGATGATTCTCCGAATCGAAGATACCGACTCCCAGCGTTTCGTTCCGGGAGCCGAAGACTATATCAACGAGGCTCTTGCGTGGCTCGGAATAGGCATCGACGAAGGCGTGCGCGAAGGCGGCCCGTACGGACCATACAAGCAGAGCGAACGCCGCGACATATACCGCGAACACGTAAAAATGCTTCTCGACGCAGGCAAGGCATACATAGCATTCGACACACCCGCCGAGCTTGAGGCCAAACGCGCCGAGATACCAAACTTCCAGTACGACGCATCGACTCGCATGTCGATGCGTAACTCCCTGTCGATGCAGGCAGAAGAGGTGCAGGCGCTTATCGACGCAGGCAACCAGTACGTGGTTCGCTTCAAAATAGAGCCGGGCCGCGACGTGGAGGTACACGACATGCTTCGCGGACTTGTGACCATAAAGAGCGACATTCTCGACGACAAGGTACTCTACAAAAGTGCCGACGACCTGCCCACATACCATCTTGCCAATATCGTCGACGACCACCTGATGAAGATTTCGCACGTTATCCGAGGCGAAGAATGGCTTCCGTCCGCTCCCCTGCACGTACTGCTCTACGAGGCTTTCGGCTGGGCTGACACAGCGCCCGAGTTCGTGCACCTCCCGCTGCTACTCAAACCCGACGGCAAGGGCAAACTCAGCAAACGCGACGGCGACCGCCTCGGTTTCCCCGTATTCCCCCTCGAATGGCACGACCCCAAGAGCGGCGAAACATCGCGCGGATACCGCGAGAGCGGCTACCTGCCGCAGGCCGTGGTCAACTTCCTCGCACTGCTCGGCTGGAATCCGGGCGACGACACCGAAGTGATGGGTATCGACGAACTTATTGCAAAATTCTCATTCGACCACTGCTCGCGTTCGGGTGCCAAATTCGCATTCGACAAAGGCAAATGGTTCAACCACACATATCTGCAAAACATACCCGACGCAGAGCTTGCCGAGCTGTTCAAGCCGGTACTCAAAGCCCACGAAATTGACCCGGCTGCATTCTCCGACAGCTACATAGCAGCTGCTGCCGGAATGGTGAAAAGCCGCATCAATTTTGTAAGCGACCTTTGGGACAACGCCCGCTTCTTCTTTGCCGCACCGACAGAATACGACCCCAAGGCCGTGAAAAAACGTTGGAGCGCCGAAATGCCGGCAATCATGACAGCTTTGGCGGAACTTCTTGCGGCTGAACCGTCGTTTGTATCGGCCGAACTCGAACCGCGCGTGCTCGCATGGATAGAGCAGAACGGCTACCACCTCGGCAATGTTATGAACGCATTCCGCCTTGCTGTTGTAGGCGAATGCAAGGGTCCCCACATGTTCGACATAACAGAACTTATAGGCAAGGACGAAACTATCGCCCGCATCAAAGCCGCCGTAGAACGAATCCAACCTGCTGAATGAATCCAGCATATAACGCCGGCATAGGACTTTACATCGGAGCGGCGCATATAGCCGCCATAGGCTCAGCCAAAGTCCGCCATATGCTCGACGGACAAAAAGAAACTTTCGAGCGCCTGCGCCGTTTCAGAAGCGCACTGGCGCCCGAAGGCTTCGACGTATGGTTCCACGCAGCCTCGCTCGGAGAATTCGAGCAGGCTCGTCCGATAATAGAAAGACTTCTGCAAAAATACCCCGACAAAAAGATTCTCGTAAGTTTCTTTTCGCCGTCGGGCTACGAAGTACGGTGCAACTACAATCCCAAAGTGGCCGTGGTGTACCTGCCATTCGATATGCCGCACCTTGTGAAGCGCTTCCTTGACGAAGCCTCGCCGCGTATGGCCATATTCGTGAAATATGAATTCTGGGGAAATTATCTGACCGAACTTAAACGCCGAGGAATACCCACATACATAATATCGGCCATATTCAGGCCCACACAGCGGTTTTTCAAGAAATGGGGCGGCTCGTTCCGGGCATTGCTCTCGCTCTACGACCGCCTGTACGTTCAGGACGAAAATTCCCGACAACTGCTTGAATCGGCAGGCATACACCGCGTGACCGTGGCCGGCGACACACGCTTCGACCGCGTGACGGCAATACGTGCAGGCCGACGCTCCGTTCCCGAGATAGAATCGTTTGTCGAAAACTCGCCGTTCACACTTGTGGCCGGCAGCAGCTGGGAACGCGACGAAAACGTATACATACCGTGGCTCAAGGCGAACCCTGACGTCCGCGCCATAATAGCGCCGCACGAGTTCGACAGCCACCGTCTTCAGAGCCTGCGCCACCACCTCGGCAAAGGCCACACTCTGCTGCTCTCCGAGCTGAAAAACATATTATCGGCAGGCAATCCCGTACCGGCATCGGCCAGATACATAATCATAGATTGTTTCGGCCTTTTGAGCAGCCTCTACGCTTATGCCGACGCCGCATATGTCGGCGGAGGATTCGGCGTTGGCATACACAATATCAACGAGGCTGCAGTATACGGCATACCGGTAATATTCGGGCCAAATCACGGCAAATTTATCGAAGCTCGCGAACTGCTGCAATGCGGAGGGGCACGCTGCATAGACTCTCGTGAAACACTCGCATCAGCGCTCGACTCACTGAGCCGCGACACCTCCCTGCGCCTGTCGGCCGGCAAAGCCGCCGGCGAGTATATAGCCGCCCATGTAGGAGCGTCCGACATAATAATGGGCGACCTCTTTCCTTAGAGCATGTTTACTTTTAACTCTATGAAATCTTTAGAAGCTTTTTCGGCCTGTTTCAAGCTTTCATTCAGTAGTTATGGAACCCCATAACTCCTTCATTCAATCTCAAAACATACTCGAAAAATCATTCTAAATCTTAACATAAGCCAAAAGTAAACATACTCTTAAATAATATCTGTCAAAAAAACACCATGATTAAAGTTGGCATATACGGTCCTGAACAGATCGACAGTCCCAAACGCAAACAGCTGCTACGCCTTCTGCTGCGCCACCCTGACGTTGACCTTCGCGCCGTTGCCTCTCCCGCAGGGAACGCCGTCCCGCTGGCAGAACTGCACCCGGTATATGCCGGAGAAACCAAACTAACACTCGAACGCGAGCTGAGAATCGACAATCTCGACGTGCTGTTCGTGATTGACGAAAGCAACCTTACCAACGAAATTTTAGCCAAGTACGAAAACGACCCAGAATTCCGGCTCATACTACTGGGAGATTGTCCCAAAACCCTGCGGGAAAAATCTGGCCTCGTATACGGCTTTCCTGAGTACAAACGCAAGGAACTTGTTCGCGGCGCAAGAGGGGCTTGCAGCCCCACACCCGAAGCGCTGTTGATAGAGCTTGCCCTATTCCCTTTGGCAAAAAAAGGTCTTGTGGAAGCTCCTGTTGACATAGAGCTTGCATCGGCAAGACAGAATGGAGCAGACGCCTCAGCTGAGGCTCGCGCCATACTCACAGAACTTCAAGGCACACTGAATGTGCCAATCAAGGCCGCCGACAAGCCACAGCCGCCTTTCGACCGCATAGACCTTCACGCCACCATGGACTGCCCTCTCGCCATTGATGAGGTACACCGCATATACGAGGAGGCATACGAAGACCACAACTTCACCTACGTGGTAACGGGTCGAGAAGGTATCGACGAAGACCTGCGCGGAAGCAACAAATGCCTCATACAGCTATATGCAGAGGGCAACAAACTACATGTCAGGGCATCTATCGACGCCCTGACACGCGGAGTGACCGGCAATGCCGTCCACATAATGAATCTGCTCTTCGGCCTTTACGAACGCACCGGCCTTTCAATATAGCTAACTTGCCCTTGACGCGAGAAATTCGCGCATATGGGTGTCCGTATCAGCCACGTATCGTTTGAGCGCCGAGCCGTAACGAGCCAAATCGGCAATCGGCATCTGCGCCACACCGCTTTCTGCAGCAGCTTCTGCCACTGCCGGAGCCACCACCGCGAGCAGACGCCTGTCGAATGGCTTAGGCAGTATGTAATCAGGCCCGAACACAAGATTTTCGTCCGGGTACAGCTCTTTCAGCTCCTTTGTGACAGGCTCGCAGACAAGTTCAGCAATGGCATGTGCTGCGGCAATCTTCATCTGCTCGTTTATAGCCGAAGCCCTGCAATCGAGCGCCCCACGGAATATGTAGGGGAATCCCAGCACGTTGTTTATCTGGTTGGGATAATCGCTACGGCCGGTTGCGTAGACCAAATCCGAGCGGGTGGCAAGAGCCGTGTCGCGCGCTATCTCAGGATCGGGATTGGCAAGGGCAAAAACGATGGGACGCTCCGCCATAGAGGCAAGCATATCGGGCGTCACCACATCGGCAACCGAAAGGCCAAGGAATGCGTCGGCACCGCGCATGGCGTCGGCAAGCGAGCGCATACCGTTGTCGGCCACGGCAAACTGTTCTTTCTGCTTGTTCAGCCCGGGGCGCCCCTTGTATATGACGCCACGGCTGTCGCACATCACGATATTATCCTCCGACACTCCTAAACCGACAAGCAGGCGCGAACAAGCTATGGCTGCCGCACCGGCGCCATTTACAACGAGGCGAATGTCGGAAATATTCTTACGCTGCACTTTCACCGCATTCAGCATTGCCGCCCCGACAATCACAGCCGTTCCGTGCTGGTCGTCGTGCATCACAGGAACACGGCAGGTATCAACCAAACCTTTTTCTATCTCGAAGCACTCCGGAGCCTTGATGTCCTCAAGATTTATGCCCCCGAAACTTGGCTCGAGCGCACGCACTATCGATATGAACTTGGCAGGGTCGGTTTCGTCTATTTCCAAATCGACAGCGTTGAGGCCTGCAAAAATTTTGAACAACAAAGCCTTGCCTTCCATAACTGGCTTAGATGCCGCCGCGCCGATATTACCGAGGCCGAGCACCGCCGTGCCGTTGGATATAACGGCCACGGTATTTCCCCGCCCGGTATATTTATAGGCATTGTCGGCGTTATTCGCTATTTCAAGGCAAGGGAACGCCACGCCCGGCGAGTACGCCAGCGATAAATCTTCAGGAGTCGAAAATGGCTTGGTAGGCACTATCTCTATTTTGCCGGGGCGCGGATAGCGATGGTATGCAAGAGCACGCGCCTTGTCGGAACTTAGTATCTTCTTCATAAAAACATAGTTTTAGAGAGTGTTTAATAATATCTGTTAAACGCACTCTTATATAAAACACACAAAGCGGCCTCCCGGTTTTATGACGGAAGGCCGCTCCGTGGGCGATTATTTACTGCACAGGAATGCGGTATAGAGCGAATGTGCGCGGAGCCACAGTAAACGAAAGTCGGGCACTGCGTTTCTCCACTGCCGGGGCGGCGATTACAGATTCGCCAAGCATATCTGCCGAATAGTAGTTGGCATCAGGATCAGATGTCGGACCCATAGCGACACACTCCACTGAGCCAAGAACAGCCTTCTTGGGCAGCTTGTCAAGTATTATCTCGAAAGGAGCCGCCTCTTTATTGATATTCACTATCTTGACTATATATGTGTCGGTATCGGCATCGAACACCGCCGAAGCATATAGGCCGTCCTGCCCTGTGAGAGGCTTGCCGTCGGCCAGAAGCGAGGCCACGTTGGTACCCTTGTTGCGTGCATACATGCGCTGCACGAAATAGCTTGCGGTAAGATTGACGGTGTCGCCGTTGAACCATACCATGTCGGGACGCCACTGCCAGCCTTCTTCGTGAGCCAAAAGAGGCGCATAGGTAGCCATCTGCACGATGTCGGCATTACGTTCGAGTCCTGTCATAAAAGCAGCTTCGAGCAGCGATGCGTCAAAGTGGTTGAACTTGCGTCCACGTGGGTGGCAGGCATACTCTCCTGCAAACACCTTGGGCCCGCGACGGTCGTAGTTGTCATATCTTGCGGCATTGTCGCGGAACCATTCAGCCGACTGGTAATAGTGCTCGTCGACAAGGTCGGCCCCGAGGCGGCGCATCTCAGGCCAAAGATAGTCGAAATGCTTGCCGTCGGCCGACGGACCTGACGAACCCACTATCTTGATTTCGGGGTGTGCCTTACGAAGCGCTTTAACAAAGGGTTCGAGGCGCTCCACGTATTCAGGCCCCCACTGTTCGTTGCCTATGGCAAGGAATTTGAGATTGAAAGGCTCGGGGTGTCCCATCGAGGCACGCAGGCCGCCCCATGTGGTGTTGGTGTCACCATTGGCAAACTCGATAAGATCGATGGCGTCCTGTATATATTCGTCGAGGCTGTCGACAGGCACCTGCACCTTCGGGTCGGGATTCTCATACTGGCACACCATGCCCACATTCAGCACGGGCAACGGCTCGGCACCAATTTCTTCGGCAAACAGGAAATATTCGTAGAAACCGAGGCCGTAGCTTTGGTAATAATCAGGCGAGAAACGGTGCTGGAACTCAAACTGCCAGCGGTTGATATTCAAGGGGCGGTTCTCAACCGGACCCACGGTGTTCTTCCACTGGTAACGGTCGGGGATTTCAGTACCTTCAACTATGCAACCGCCGGGAAAACGGAGCAGTCCGGGCTTTATGTCGGCCAATGCTGTGGCGATATCTTTTCGCAGACCGTTCTCGTGGCCATTCCACGTGTCGACGGGAAACAGCGATACATGGTCAATGTCGACACTTCCTGCGGGATTTTTCTCAAGGAACACGCGCAGCACACCTTTCGACACCGACTTACCGGGCACAAGGTTGGCTGTGTATTTGCTCCAGCCGGCCTTGTCGACATTGATTTTGGCTGATGCCACAACCATCGACTCGCCTTTTGACGCCGGATCGACGAGTTCCACGCGTATCGTTGCCGGGCCGCTTTGGCCGTGGCGTCCGTAGACTGAAAAACGGTACTCCTCGCCTTTCTTGAACGAAACGCCGAAGAATCCTTCGTTCTGCAAGCCCGTATGCTTGCTGTTGTGCGGCTCCTGCGCAAGGGTGACATACCTCGGATTGCGCTCGAATGGCCCGCCGGATTCGGCCACACTCACCTTTCCGAAAGGTATCCAGCCGGTAAGGGCATTTGGGAACTCAAAAGAGCGGTTTTTAATTTTTTCGGCATATAATCCTCCGTCGGCGGCATAGTTAATATCTTCAAAGAACAAGCCGTACATAGTAGGCTGCACAGGCGCACCGTCTTTGGAGGCATCGAGCTTCAGCACCGTGGGTACAGATGCGGCAGCACTGATGGCACAGCATATGGCGGCAATAGCAAGTTTTCGCATAAATAATGGGGTATGGTTATAAGGAATTAAGATTAATCACGGCAAAAATACAACCGTACGACAAAAATACGAAAATATACCGACATTCCACTCAACGAGGTGTTTTTACCACCGCTTGCCCGCAACTATATGGCCGTCATATATGATAAAGACATAATAAAAATAAGAGATATCGAGAGTTCTGGCAAAGCTCAATGTCGCAGAGCCGTTGCCCTTGCTTAGCGTCAACGTATGGGTATTCGACACTACTTCACTATTACGTTCATTAACAGCCCTTAATGTAAGTGTCACTTCTTTTTCTTCCGGCGAATAATAATCGAATTCAAACTCACCCGCGCTTACTTCGCAGCGAGTAACAGCAAAAGGAGCATAACTGCATATCCGTTGCAGCGAATTTTCAACCCGTTGCTTAATCCTCGTCGCTCTGTGCAGATCATTACCAAGCACGCTCACCGAATCCCTCAAATTCGAGATAAGCGATTCATTCTCATATATGGTGCTGTTGGCGCGCTCCAACCGATACTGCGTGTTACTGAGATTGACATTCATCAGGTATAAACCGAAGCCGCACGCAATGACAGCTAGAAACAGCATCACTACCTTCTTGAATTGCTTTTTTTGCCGCCGTATATTCCTATTTGATTCTTCAAGCTTGTTGTTTTGAATTATCAACGCGGTTTTCTCGGCATTGAGATTCTTCAGTATACTTTTAAAGCTCGTAAGACGAACCGTGTCAAAATCCTTGTCCTTCAATACTATGGTGAACCCGAATCTGCACGAAGCATTTACAATTTCCTGCACAGGATCGGACACTTTAAAAATTTTTCTGGAGTATATCGAAACGGAATAATCTACCGGCGGGAGGCGTTTTGCTTCTTTGATTGCATACACCTTCGTATGCAAGTCGCCAACCACAGACATCGCCTCTTCCTCCTCTTTTGCCAACGAGGTCAAATCAGATGAAATTTCTCCGTCGTTAGTAAAATTTATTATCACCCCCTTCTCAACTAACTCTTCCACCCCTTTTTCAAAAATCGAAAACAAACGGTGAATCTGGGGAAGGTAGTAGCCATTGATTACCACGGCAAAACCGATAAATCTTTTCTTGTCAATCTTCCTGATGTATACATAGTACATCAGATTCTCGTCCCTGTGTATTACAAGCCCGGACGGTGCCACACATTGAGATTGTATGCTCTTAAAAAGATTTGAAGAACTGTCTTCAGGATATTGGGTATAACCGTCCGACAGTTCTCCAAAGATATAAGTGGAGCTGTTCACTGCTTACTTCTTGTAAAAGTTAATTGTCTTTTCCACATTATCAACTTCGACTGATGCCAATTCGTCGAGCACGGCATTGCCCAATAGTATCGGCGCGCGCTGATTCAGAGCCACGCTTGCCTGAACATTTTCCAACACAAGGCCGTCTTCATCTCCAATTTCTATTTTTTTGATATTTATTGTTCCGTCTTCAACAATGGAGCCATCTGCAATCCTTGAATAGGACGAACCGAGGATATCGTTCTGATCGAGTTTGCCATTCTTGCAAAGGGTCTGCAACTCGTTCAACGAAAGATTTATGCCCGAACAACCGGTGTCGTATATCATATTCATCGTGATACCGTTCAGCTTCACGGGTATTACCTTTACACCGCCGAACTCTTCGTAGGGGATAGAGATACAGGTTCTGGTGTCCTGACTAAGGTTGTATGGCGGCTTTGACGCTTTCTTTTCACATGCCGACACCACTACCATCATTATGACGGAACAAAATATGGCTATGCGCCTCGAGCTTATTTTACATAACATATGCGTGATATTACCGGGTTATCATTGACAACGTATTCTATAGTAACTCTCTCTCCTCTGAACCGAGGATTTTCGAGCCTTAACACACTCTCTGTATCTATAGTCTGGCCTTCGCCGACCACCACATTCCAAGACCCAGCCGGAATATTTGCCTTGGGTCCGCTCATACCTTTCCTGACCGACAATCTGTATTCCTTCTTCAAATCCAGTTGCTCTCCGCCGCCTCTGATATCCACAAAGCAGTCCTCCCAGGAATCGTAATGATCAGCAAGCAGTTCGACAGCGGCGTCTTCTTCGGTTTCGCCCGCTTTCTGAGCCACGGCTTCCTTTGCTGTGGCTAAATTACTCTTTGCCTCTGGTTTGTCCGGATTTTTTAGGACAACAAGCAATATAATAAAACTAATAGCAAGAACAAGACCAAGAAGGGCGCTATTAAGCCAGTCACGCCATAGCGGAGCACAAGACGCCTTAACTACCGCCGGGACAGCGCCAATATTTTCTTCGCTCCTTTCAGAACGAGCTTCAGGAAATCGACCCGCCAACAGGCGCACAAGTTGTTGGAAAGGTTTGTCGATTAGCTCGACAGAGCTTTTAGCTCCTTCAACTTTTTCCCTCAGCGCGTCGCGCTCCTTTATCGCTTGCGACAATTCGTTTTGAAGCTTTTCGACACTGCTGTCGCGATTCTTTTCGGAAGCAGAGGTCAAGGTGCGAAGTTGGTGCGCAATCGTTTTATTCTCATCTTTCAGAGCGGCTACTTCGCTCTGTAAGCGAGAATTGGCTTCCGACAACGCTTTTCGCTGGGCTGCAAGTTCATTCCGCTCTGCAGAACAGGCCGCGTATGCTTTTGCCACAGATTGCTTGGACGGGGATATGACAACAGTGTATTTCTTGAAATATTCAAAGAAAAAAGGACTGTCGACGTCCATTAAACTGACTGTTTTTCTGGCCTTGTCGAAAGTATCAGCCCACGACAGCGGGAGAAGACAAGGACTGATCAGCTCGACTATTTTTTGATTAAACGCTGCCTGGATTTTATCGACGGTGGCATCAGCTCCCGAACGTGCTGCCGTAAAATCTGCGACAAGGAAACGTTCAATATTTTCCGACTGCTGTAAAATCGAGCCGACACATATCTGGCTATAAACGGCTTCAAAAAGTTGAAACAGTTTGTACACATTCGTGCAGTAGGACTTATGGAAACTCACAGTCAAGGCGAAGAAAGCTTCGGGACGGCCTTCCACATCATATACGTCCTGTCGGCGTATATAGGTATAGAAAGAATCGCCTGCGCATATGTCAGCCCTAAGCACCACTTTTTCCTTTGCCTGCGAATCATGGTTATAGAACGTACTTATATAGTCATGATTGGTTTGGCCGCCACATATCTGGTGGCCTCTCGGAGTGCCGTGAATGTATATTTCAAACGGATTCATAGCATTTTATCCCTTGATACATTCCATAAGTCCGGCCCACAGCAAGCGGGGATAGTGCTCCTCGCTCTCGTTGTACTTGTACTTGCCTCCGACCTGCTTGGTGTAATAGCCTGTGCAGAAGGGGACAAAACGGTAGTTGAAGCGCCTCCACAGGCTCGTTACCGGATTGGTGTTCTTGAACACTGCCGCCAGCCCTTCGTATTCATCTTTCATAGCGTTCTCAGCCGATGAAACATGCAGGTGTCCGTCTTCAAAAAGCTCTTCTTTCTGGTCGACCTTGTTATAGAGCATCACCACGCGGTCTGTCGGTTTAAGCAACTGGTGCTTGCAGCCTCTGATACGGGCAACGTAAGAGTCCTTTACCGATGCGTGGACGTTCCATTCGGCTTCGGTAATGAATACCCAAATCTTGCGGTTAGGCAGATTTCGGATTATCTCTGTAAGATACGGACGGAAGTTGCGGGCACTTACTTCGTCGGGCTTCTTGGGATTGAAATAGTGCTCGCCGGGAGCTTCCAGTATCTGGCACACGGTAGTCCCGTGGTTTATAACCTTAACCATAAGGAACTCGTTCAATGCGTTTCCCTGAAGCGCTTCGGTTGTGTTAAGGTTTTTGTGGAATTGATCACAACGCGCCTTGTAGGCATTGTCGGACTTGAACGTAGGATCAGCCTTGACTGTGTAGCCCTGCTTTCTAAGATAGCGGGCAAGGCGCACAAGAGTCATTGACTTGCCGCTTGTCGGAGGCCCGAACAACATTATTATCGGCGCTCTTTTATCTCCGATTTTGATGTCGTCTTCATCTATGGCAAAGGTTGTGCCTTCGTTTATATCAGGATTGTCCTCGTGATTATCGCTATTATCTGTAACGGTGATGTCACCTAAGTCGATTCTATTTTCGTCTGCCATAATGTTCTTATTCGTTTTTCTTCATAAATGCTATATCAAAGAATATGAAGGCTGCAATGTCAACCAATATGGACAGCACCACATAGTACCAGAAAGAACCGGGATACCGTCCTTTTAAGAAGTCGACAAAGAAGACATCTATCACCGAAGCCATACGCTTGGTTCTGGTTTCTGCGTTTTCTTTGGTGTACAGTTCCTCATCGCCGGCATTGTCGAATTGAACAAATGTCCTGTTCGATGCAATGATGTTGTAGCCGTCCTTAAGCTCTTTTTCGCATTGGCGAATCTCCTCTTCGGTAAGACTTGCAGAGGCGATATGGTCCTGGATAGAGTCGTTCAGTGCAAACAGCCTGTTTCGCTGCCGTTTTGCAGCTTTGACGGACTGCTCTGATATGGTATGGGTTCTTAGCGCATGGGACAACGCCTTGTTGATTTCAACCTGATAAGCATTCAGAATGGAAGGGTCTGTGCTGTTGTATCGCGGATCTTGCTGAATCGAAGAGTTCAGTATCTTGTTAATCTTTTCGAGGTGAGCGGCAATTTGTTTGCCGTTGCCACGCTTGAATGGTGCTTCATCTCCGTTGAACTGCCTTACGATATGGGTGCGCTGCTCTTCCACGGCATCTTTTATCTGCTTTCCTTCTTCATCAAGCGCCATAGTTGAAGAAGTGCCTAAGTCGAGCACCTGCTGGAGGTATTTATTGGTGGTTTCTATATCTTTAGAGATTACCGAGCCAATCTTGTCGTTGTAAAAGAAGGTATGGGTGTTTGTCGGCATACTCATAATGAGCCAAAAGAAAACGACGAGGAAAATGCCTCCCCACAATTTTCCTTTGCGGTTTTCAACGAAGCCGGAAGACATCAATGAATCAGCGATTAATTTTGTGCCGATAGATGCCACGACAAAGAATGCAATAGTTATGCCCCAGACGAGAATCTCAGGCCAACCGACAGGTAAAAGCATGTGCAACGATTTCTCTGTAGCCCAGCAGCTTATACCTGCAAGAATTAGGAACGCTATGCCAGCTCCAATTACTCTGAACTTGCCCATTCTACAATGTGATAATTAAGTTTTGGAATATATCTTGGTCTTTATTGTGTCAATATCTCTTGCTTAGAGATACAGGACTCCACTAAATAGCTATATATCAGATTATTTAAGGTGGTAATTGGCCTGTTTTGCTAAACTATAAAAAATTTTTGCTCACTTTTTTGGTGAATTTTTTGTGCGAGGTCGGTCTATATTAAAGATTTTTTGTATTTTTGCGCTGAGATAAGTATCTCTAAGCAAGAGATTTGGACGTTTGCTAAACAAACATAACCTACTATCTCCTGCTTCAACGGATATTATCAGACTTGGCTATTTAAGGCTTTTCAGAATCAGGCTGTTTGCCCTGTCGACCACAGAGGTATCGAGGCTTGACAGGTAAATACGGGTTGTGGCTTCGCTGTCGTGACCCATTCCTTCGCTTATGACGCTCAAGGGGATTCCTTTGGCCTTGGCGGCGGAGGCCCAGCTATGACGGGCAACGTAGAGTGTCAGCGGAATCGAAACACCGACTATCACGGCTATCTTTTTGAGGTTGTGATTGATGTTGTAGCCAACGTTGCGGTATGTGCTGCGCTCGTTGACGCCGGAATTCCGAATTATTGGCAGGAGGTATTCGGTAGAGTTTTCGGGGTATTTGTCGAGCAGCGCCTGCATCTCTTTTGTCCACGCTATGACAAGGCTCTGCCCTGTCTTGCGGCGCCGATAGATTACATATCCGTTTTTTAGGTCTGTCTTTTTCAGAAAGGCCATGTCGACAAAGCTCATTCCACGGAGGAAGAAGCTCATAAGGAACATATCGCGCGCATAGTCCAGCGTCGGGTTCAGCGACAAGTCCAGCTGTTTGATTTTCCTGATAATATCCAGAGGCAACGCTCTTTTCACGGTTTTATCGATCCCGGTATATACTCGCTTGAAAGGATTTCGGTTCACAATTATGTCGCATTCGACAGCGCGGTTATAGACCGCGCGAAGAATACGGGTGTAGAACGATATGGTGTTGGACGTCACTCCGCGCTGATGCAGCCACGCCTGATAAGCCTCCATTATATCTGCAGTAAGGCTGTCGAGCATAATGTCCTCTTCCTTGAGATTATCGTTTTTCAAAGGTTGGCTTGTCAAGAACTTCTTGAAGCTATTGAGTGCCGAGGTGTATGTTTCGGCCGTTCTCACCCTGCCGTTCTGTTTGAGCTTTATTATAGAGCTTTCCATAAAATTGAACAAGGAGTATTCCTTGGCATAGCGGTTGAACTCGTCGATCACATCATCTGCCGTATAGACCATACCGCCCGAATCGAGCCGTCGGTCAATCTTGGCGAGTCGCTCCACGTCCCATCGTATGCGCTCACGGATAGAAAGCACAAACGAGCGGCGCTCGCTCTTCGGGGTGGTAGTCACCATCGAGCGGCCGTCGTCCCATTCCGAAGGAAAAACCTTATAGTCGGAAATGAGCTGGCGCACTTTTCTTTCGCGGATAATCTGGTAGTAAATCGTGCCCTGGTGGCCAGGAACAAGAGATGGCCGGAATTTCACTTTAATCGAAGTCATTGCTTATTAATGTTGTTTTGCACACGAAAGAAGCCAAATATTGCGTATTTAAAAAAAAAGCACGACCTTTGCAGCCAAGAATCGGCCCGAGGTCTTCAACGCGAAGCGGCGGGTGGGTTCAAAATATTTGAAAGGCGTTTATAAGCGCTTATTCTTGATTGTTTGAAACTTCGCAACTTTCAGGTAAGAATCAAGAGTAGGACGATTGTAGACTGTTCCGGGTATGTTCGCGTTGTATCCTGCGAAGGATACGCCACATATCGGCGTGAGCTTCTGCGTTGTCCATTCTCTTCTTACCGGGCAATGCGAAGGCCTCAAACAGGAGAATGGGTGCGAATCAGACACTCACGCTTTTTTTTGTTTGTAGTACCCCGCACGGAGTGTCGGCGGCACAAGCCCGGAGGACTGCCATGAAGCCCCTTGGTCAATTAATTAAGGAAGAACTCGCCGCGCAGGAGCGCAGCGTTTCGTGGTTCGCGCGCAAACTCAACATCGACCGTTCGAACGTATACCGTCTATTCCAAAAAAACAGCATCGACACCTTGCTGCTCGCCCGCATATGCAGAGTGCTCGGGAAAAACTTCTTCGAGATTCTGTCGGGCGAGTTCGACCGTGTGCATAATTCGCGGCAATAGTGTTGCAACAAGGCCGCAATTATATGACTAACAATCTATTAATTGGTCGTAACTTTGTGCCGTATATTTAAGAGCGCGCCTTATTTGCTCTTATGAAAAAACTGTCAGATAATCCACATTAATTAATTAATCATTCATTAAATTGTCATTTATGAACAAAGGTTTCCTGAAAATCGCACTGCTCTCTGCCGTGTGTGCTTCAATGCCGGCATCGTTCACTTCTTGTAAGGACTACGATGACGACATCAATAACCTGCAAACCCAGATCGACAACATCAAAATCGATCTGAAAAAACTGCAGGAGAAAATCGACGCCGGTGCGGTAATTACAGGCGTGGAAAAGACCGCCGAAGGCATCGTGATAAAGCTTTCGGACGGTAAATCGTACACAGTAACCAACGGTAAGGACGGCGAAGCCGGTGCTGCCGGTAAAGATGCTGCCGTATGGACCATCGGCGCAGACGGCTACTGGTACAAAGACAACGTAAAAACCGACTACAAGGCAATTGGCGCTCAGGGCGAGCAAGGCCCCGCCGGACCTGCCGGACCCCAGGGTCCCCAGGGCGAACAGGGCGAGCAGGGTCCTGCAGGCGCTACCGGCGCAACTGGCAACTACTACAAGCCCAACGCAAACGGATTCTTCGACCTCTACGATTCAACGGGCAAACTTATCGACGACAACACCGGCATCCGCTGGCGTGCTGAAGACAGTGGCTTAACAGCTGTATACAACGGCAACAAGCTCACTTTCTACGGTGTAGACGGCGCAGAGGAAGGCAAGGTTGAAATCAACCTCGGCGAAGCTGTAGGTTCGCTCGCATTCATTCCTACCAACATCACCGACTTCGGCTATCCCACAACCGACTCGCCCTTCTACTACTTCGGCACATATTATGCTGAGGGTAACGCCAACGCCCAGGCTAACGGCAAGTTCAAGAATCTTCCTGAAAAGGCAGAATCGTGGAGCAAGTCGAACCTCGTGACTCTCGAATACCGAATCAACCCGCAGAACGCATACACCACCGGCGCAGTGTACTCGTACATAAACCGCGACGTGAACGTATCGCGCGCCACAAACGACAGAGAAACTCTTCTTTACGTTTACGGCACTCCCGAAGCGGCTTCCGGCAAGGTATCCGTAAAATCGTACATCAATCCTTACGCTCTGGCAAAGAACGCACAGGAAAGCCTCGCAGCTCTTCAGATCTGGAGCGGAACAACTCCCACAACATCTGACTACGTGGCTGTGGACGCTTCCGCAATCAGCGCTCTCATAGTAGATCCCAAGGAACACAAGCCTTACTATACCCGTACTTATGCCATCACCGACAAGTACACTGCCGCTGTTAGCGAATACATTCAGAAAGACTGCCCCCTCACCGCAGCCGCCAATGTGAAAGTACAGTTCGACGGCGCAGGCGTAAGCGTGCCCTCTCTGGTAGAACTTTGGTGCCAGACGCTCAGCAAGAAAGTGGCCGAACTTGGCTTCGAAGGTATCAGCTTCGAGTACACACTTCCCTCGGAATATCTTTCGAACGATGCCCAGAAGACCAACCAGCAGTGGTTCGCCGAACTTACCGCTGACAACGTGCTCAAGGTAAACACCACCAACCTCGGCTCTGAAGCTCCCACTCAGGCTATCGGCCGCACACCGGTGGTACGCGTTGACGCATTCGTTGCCGACAACGCTAACTCCGAAAGCAAATTCATGGTAGCTTCTACCTATATCAAGTTTGAATTTGCCGACGACACCACTGTTGATCCCGAAGAACCCAAGGCTCCTATAACCGTAGGCGATCTTGAGGAACAGTTCTACGGCTACAGCACACTGCCCGCACCCAACGCTCCCAAACTTGTAGGACAGCTCGACTGGCAGGCCGTGAACAACCTGATCTACGGTTCGCAGCACCTCACCTCCACATCTTTCTGGACCGCATACGAAAGCACCTACGCTGTAACTGTGCAGACCAAGGACAAGACAGGTAAGGAAATCTACATCAACCAGAACGGTGCAAAGGGTGAAACCGGAACAGTAGGCACTCCTTTCGTATCTCAGAACCTTGCAGCTAACGGTATAATCTGCGACATTCTGTTCGGTAGCGCCGGCACTACCACATCGAACATCGCCTTCAAGGTTGACAACCGTGTTCGCACCGACCTCACTTATATGGATCAGGGCAATGGTGCCAAGTACACCGTGACAATCACCCTCAAGAGCAAGGACACCCTCAAGAATCCTGACATCATTATTGAACAGGTATTCGACGTTGACATGGACTACAAGCCCTACAACCTCAACGAATATCGCCAGATCGGCAACACCAACAGCGTATCCACCCTCGGCGAAGTTGTAAACAACCAGTGGGAACTCCAGCTCCAGATCGCGCAGGTATTCGAAATGAAGAACGGCAAGTCGATTCTCGAATACTATGCTGACGCAGCAAACATCAACGCTACTCCGGCAATAGAATTCAGCTTCGTTGATGCCAAGCACGACGGTATCGAGTTTGCCAACAACCTCGTATACCTCGACGAGCCTCTCACTACTGAAGAAAAGATTGCCAACATGCAGTACACTGTTGCTCTTGTCAACACTGAAATGCTCACCAATCCGTTCGACATCGTGTTCAAGAACCCGTTCGTGGCTGCCAAGTCGTACGCAGGCCTGACACTGGCAGGTAACAAGATCGGCGGAGCTTCTGTGAATGTTGCCACCCAGGTACTTGTCAACGCTGCAAGCGACGGCGAAGCTATCGTAAAATGGAGCACTACCGCAGGTGCTCCCGCGCTCACCGCACTCGCTACAGGCACCTACAAAGTATCTACCTTCACCGTGGCTTACGAGTTCGTTGAAGATGAGGCATACACCAAGTTCGCAGGCCAGCTCGCCGATCCCGACCAGCTCACACTTGCTAACGGTGTAGTAACATACGACGGCGCAGGCGTAATCCTCCAGAAGGGTGTCACCCTCAAGGTTAAGGCCACCGTTACCTTCCCCGACCTCTCCGAGGTAACAATGGAAATACCTGTAACCATCGCAGCAAGCGCTAAATAATACAGAATCTGACTGATATTCAATAAAAATCGGCGCTAATAACTTTTGACCGATAGTACTTAGTACTCGACCTTGATTGAGAATCCGGGAACCGCGAAGGTTGCCGGATTCTTTTTTATTACCGCTTGTAAATAGGGTGTTAACTTATTATAACCATAGTGCAAAGGCCTTTTCGGATATTTTTCCGTATTTTTGGCGCCGATTAGAAATCACATTATCCCTCCTTGACACACATGGAAGACATTGAAGATTTTTTTATCTCGATAATAAAGCAAAGTCACAGCGCCGACCTTGCAGAGGCCGAATTCAAACGAGCCTTGATCGACGACGAGGAGCTTCGCCGCCGATACAAGGAATACTGCCGCGAAGTAGGTAGCACCGAACGCGACGGTTTTATGGATTTCTGCGAAGAATATATGGCCGGGCAGGACGAGGTATGGGACGCTCTTAGCGACTACGACAATCAGGAATGAGTACCGGACAAAACAATAAACTAAGGCTTCCCGCAGAGTGGGAACCTGTCGATGCCGTGCTTATGGCATGGCCGCACGGCAATACAGACTGGGCTTACATGCTCGACGAAGTGCGCCAAACATACATAGCCATAATCAGCGCCATATCGGAGCGTGCAAAGGTAGTACTCATCGGGCCGGAACTTCCCGACGACAGCGTGTTCCCTCCCGAATGCCGCACCGAAAACATAATCAGGCTCGCTATGCCGACCAACGACACGTGGACCCGCGACTACGGTCCGCTGACGGTGGCGGACGGTGAGGGAAAACTCACTTTCCGTGACTACATATTCAACGGCTGGGGGCAAAAATTCGCGTCGAACCACGACAATATGACCACGGCAAGACTGCACACCGAGCTGCTCGACGGCAACTACAGCAACGAGCTTGACTTCGTACTCGAAGGAGGTTCGATAGAAAGCGACGGCAACGGCCTGATACTTACCACTGCGACCTGTCTGCTTGCGCCAAACCGCAACGACAAGACCGACCAATACGGCATTGAAACACGGCTTATGCAGGATTTCGGCGCACGCAAAGTATTATGGCTTAAACACGGACAACTTGCAGGCGACGACACAGACGGGCACGTGGACACGCTCGCACGCCTAGCACCTCCGGGCGATGTGATATTCTATACAGGCTGCAGTGACCCCGACGACGAGCACTATGCCGAGCTGTGCGCAATGCGCAGCGAGCTTGAAAGCTTCACCACCGTTCACGGCACACCGTTCAACCTCGTGGAGCTTCCCCTGCCCGACCCCGTGTACGACCCCGAAGACGGCTCGAGGCTGCCGGCCACGTATGCCAACTTTCTGATAGTAAACGGCGCAGTATTGCTTCCGACATACGGACAACCGATGAAGGATATGATGGCCGAACAGCTCATACAGACCGCTATGCCCGAATACGAGATTATAACGATAGACTGCAAAAGCCTCGTAAGGCAGCACGGCTCGCTCCACTGCGCCACTATGCAGCTGCCGGTAGGAGCATTAAGAGAGTGTTTGAATTCAACGTATTAACATAGAAATGAAAATAGGCATCATACAGCGCGCCGCGGCTGAAACGGCGGAAGAAAATCGCAACGCCATAGCGCTCGAGGCACGCCGCCTCGCTGCCGGTGGCGCCCGGCTGATAGTAAATCAGGAACTTCACGACTCCTTTTATTTCTGCCAGACAGAAGATGTCGAGAAGTGCGGCCTCGCCGTAGCCATACCGGGCGAGGCAACCGAGTTCTACAGCAAACTTGCCGCAGAAACAAAATGTGTGATAGTGACGTCGCTTTTCGAGCGCCGCGCGCCGGGTCTGTACCACAATACCGCCGTGGTCTTCGACTCTGACGGCTCAATTGCAGGCAAATACCGAAAAATGCACATACCCGACGACCCCGCCTACTACGAAAAGTTCTATTTCACACCGGGCGATCTCGGCTTCGAGCCTGTCGACACGAGCCTTGGCCGCCTCGGCGTGCTTGTGTGCTGGGATCAATGGTATCCCGAGGCAGCGCGACTGATGGCTCTCAGAGGAGCCGAAATGCTCATATACCCTACCGCCATAGGCTGGGAAAGCAGCGACAGCGAGGCAGAAAAAGAACGACAGCGCGATGCGTGGACCACCATACAGCGGGCTCATGCCGTTGCCAACGGCATTCCGGTGGTCACAGTGAACCGCGTGGGGCACGAGCCGGACCCGTCGGGCGCGACAGGGGGCATACAGTTCTGGGGCTCAAGCTTCGTGGCAGGTCCGCAAGGCGAATTCCTCCACCGCTCCCCTGCCGACAAGGCTGAGTCTGCCATTGTGGAAATCGATATGGAACGCTCGGAGAATGTGCGCCGCTGGTGGCCATTCCTGCGCGACCGACGCATTGACGCTTTCGGAGGGCTTACCAGCCGCTTTCTCGACTGAGAGAGTGTTTGAATTTAACACATAGGCATTAAACAAGTGGTAATGAATCATTTCAAATATATTTTGAGGTCTTTTCGGGTGCTTTTCGCCGAGTTTTGTCGGTCGCGATGCCCGCATCGCTCCCTCCGCGACTCGCAAAAATCCCTCCGAAAATCCTCTCAATATATATTTGAGTTAAATTCAAACACTCTCTGAGAATATGCTATGGTAACGGATTTTTCCGTAACTTTGCAATTCAATAAACAGGAATAAGCCGTTGCGACGTCTATTAATATATCTTTTCGTAATCATCACAGCCACGTGCTTCTTTTCAGGCCGCGGCTCAACCTCGCCCCAAAGCGACATTCCCGACAGCCCGTATCTTGAAATACCGGCTGTGCTTGACGCGTTGCCAACAGACAGCGACTCGGTACTCGCTATCCCGGCCGACCCGTCAAAAGCCATCGACTCCGCCGTGGCCTCTAACAAGGCTTCGCGAATGCGCTATGTCAAGTCCGACCTTGACGCCCCGGTAGTTTTCTCGTCGAGCGACTCAATGCTTATCATTCGGCGCGACTCGGCATTTATGTACGGCTCAGGCTCGGTGACATACGGCGACATCAAGCTTGATGCCGCACAGATAGAGATGAACCTCCGCGACAACACCGTCTACGCCGTAGGCCGCGAAGACTCGCTCGGCGAGCTGACCGGCAAACCGGTATTCAGCGAAGGAGGCACCGAGTACGAGGCCAAAACGATGCACTACAACTTCAAGAACGAAAAGGGATACATACAGAACGTTGTAACACAGCAGGGCGAAGGCTACCTCACAGGAGGCCGCACAAAAAAGGACTCTACCGACGCTTTCTATATAGCCGACGGAAAGTACACGACCTGCGACCAGCACGACGACCCGCACTTCTACTTCCAGCTCACCAAGGCCAAAGTGCGCCCCGGCAAAAACATAGTGTTCGGCCCTGCATATATGGTGCTCGCCGGGCTGCCGCTTCCTTTGGCTGTGCCGTTCGGCTACTTCCCATTTACCGACAAATATGCTTCGGGCATCATCGTGCCGACATTCGGCGACGACTATAACCGTGGCTTCTACCTGCGCGACGGCGGCTACTATTTCGCCATAAACGACAATATCGACCTTGCACTCACCGGCGAGATATACACCAAGGGGTCTTGGGGTATCAATGCCCGTTCAAGCTACACCAAGCGGTACAAGTACAACGGTAATTTCAACCTGAGCTATCTCAAAACCATACTGGGCGAGAAAGGTTCTCCCGACTATTCGGCGCAGACCAACTTCCAGATTATATGGAGCCACAGTCAGGATTCCAAGGCCAACCCGAATATGTCGCTGTCGGCGAGCGTGAACTTCACCACGTCGGGCTACACGCGCAACGACCTGAACTCATATTACTCGCCATCGTTCACAGAGAACACCAAAAGTTCGACCATAAATATGACATACCGTTTCCCCGGCACGAAATGGAGTATGTCGACAACTATGAACGTGGCCCAGCGAACGCAGGACTCTACCCTCGCCGTGTCTTTTCCGAACCTTACTGTCACACTGTCGCAAGTATACCCGTTCAAGCGCAAAAAGGCGATAGGAGCCGAAAAATGGTACGAGCGCATAAAGTTGTCATATACCGGTCTTCTGCAGAACTCCCTTACAGCAAAACAGGACGAGTTTTTCAAGAAAAGTCTGGTGAAAGACTGGCGCAACGGCATGAAGCACACCATACCTATTTCTGCGACATTCAATGTTTTCAACTACATAAACATCACTCCGTCGATAAATCTTACCGACCGTATGTACACCACGCGCGTTGACCGCTCATGGGATGCCGAACGCAACATCGAGCTGATGGACACCGCCTACAACTTCTATAATGTCTGGGACTTCTCGGCATCGGTATCGCTCGACACAAAGGTATACGGATTTTTCCAGCCTCTTGGCTTCCTTGGCAAAAAAGTGAAGATGATTCGCCACGTAATGACTCCCTCGATATCATTCAGCGGTAACCCTGACTTCTCGTCGGGCTTCTTCGGATACTACGGCCAATACACCTACACAGACACCCGAGGGCAGGAACAGATGAAGAAATACAGCCGATTCCCCAACGCCCTATTCGGCGTGCCCGGACAGGGCAAATCGGGAACGGTGTCATTCTCGCTTGCCAATAACCTCGAAATGAAAGTGAAAAGCGACAAAGACTCTATCGGGGAAAAGAAAATATCGCTGATCGAAAACCTGAACATTCAGGAAAGCTACAACTTTGCAGCCGACTCCCTGCGATGGAGCGATCTATCAACCTCTATTCTGCTCCGACTCACCAAAGGCTTCAACCTCAATCTCTCAGCAACGTGGGATCTCTACACCTACGGGCTTACGCCGTCGGGTACGCCTGTGAAGCTTGACAAGCTCAGAATCGCATCAGGCAAAGGTCTTGGACGACTGATGCGAACAGGCACGTCATTCTCCTACACTTTCAACAACGACACGTTCAAGAAGAAAAAGAAAAACGACAAACCTGGAAACGACAACAGCGAAGCGGAGGATTTCTCCAGCGGAGGCGCTATGCAGGACCGCAACCGACGCGACGAGGAAAACGGCGACAACAGCACCGACTTCAGCCCGGACGGATATGCAAAATGGTCTTTTCCATGGAGCCTTACCTTCAATTACTCCGTAAACTACGGCTATGGGGCTTTCAACAAGCAGAAAATGGAGTTTGATGGCAAGATAACCCAGAACCTCTCGCTATCAGGCAACGTCAGGCCGACTCCGAACTGGAATTTCTCGTTCTCGGCGTCATACAACTTCGATACCAAGAAGCTGGCATATATGAACTGTAACATATCGCGCGACCTGCACTGCTTCACAATGAGTGCAAGCTTTGTACCGGTAGGCCCGTACAAGAGCTACAATTTCCATATAGCCGTCAAATCGTCCATGCTCAGCGACTTAAAGTACGACAAGCGCTCGTCGTTGACAAACGGCATCGACTGGTATTGATTTTTTTCTGAAAAAAAACACGCGCACAGGTGTAACATTTCCACAAAAAGTGTGTCATATATATACACTCTAATTACACACTATAAAAACATGAAACTTTACACCTTTCTACTCCTTGCCGCAGCTATGGTTGCGCCCACTGCTTCTGCCCGAAAAATCATTCCGAGCAACAAACTCGTAACAAAGACCGTGTCGGTAAGCTCTTTCGACGAGTTAGACGCCGGCTGGGCACATGTGATAGTCAATATCGGGCCGGCCACAGGCAAGGCAAAAATAACAGCACCCGACAACCTTATCGACGAGCTGATATTGGATAATTCCGGCTCAGAACTAACCATAAAATACCCTCGCGACATCAATATAAAAGGGGATTTCCGCACCACCGTGGAGCTTACCGTGCCCTCACTGAAAGAAATAGATGCCCGACTTAGCTCCAAAGTCGAAGTGCGCGGCAACCTCGAAACAGCCGGCGACCTTGACTTGACGGCCAGAACATCAGCCACGATACTTCTCGAAAAAGCATCGGCGGGAAAAGAATGCGAGCTCGACGCCACCACATCGTCAAAAATAAGCGTGCAGGAACTCAAAGCCGGCGCCAAAACAGATATTAAAACAACGACGTCGGCAAGCGTAAAAATCGGCAAACTCACCTGCGGCGTGGTTGAAGCCACAGCAACCACAAGCTCCCACACGCTTGTAAAAGACGGCACTGCACAGTACGGCGAGTTCAAGGCCACCACATCAGGCAGCATCGACGCAGCCGGTCTTAGAATAAACTCAGGAAAAGCCGACGCAACCACTTCCGGCTCCATAAAGAGCAAAATACAGGATTTGGTATCCATGACAAAGAGCACCGGCGGAAGCATATCGAACAACAAATAAAACAAATACGTTAATAACATAGGCGCAAGCATCGGAAATCGGTGCTTGCGCTTTCAATTATTATGCGTAATTTTGCGTTTCGTAATTGAGCGCCGGCGTCATAAACCGGCACAGCATCTCAGAACAGACAAATGTATTTTTCTCCGTCAATATCATACAACGCCCTCTGGTTGCTCGCAGCCTGTGCGATATGCGCACTCGCTGTTGCAGCCATATATTTTTTCAGAGTGCGAACAGTGATTGATTACAGGCGGCGTGCCGACCGCGAACGTCCAGACAAGCCCGATGCCGACTACCTGCCGGCATCTGTGATTATATACTCGCAAGGAGATACCGAAAACCTGCACGAACTGCTCCAGACGGTGCTCCGACAGGACTATCCGGCAGCTTTCGAGGTTATAGTAATCAACGAGGGCGAATCAGCAGACGTCCGCGATACCGTGGGCATGCTACGCACATCGCACCCCAACCTGTACCTCACATTCACCCCTGAAGGAGTTGTAAACCTCAGTCGCAAGAAGCTCGCACTCACACTCGGCATAAAAGCCGCGCGCTACGACATTGCCGTCCTCACCACATCGGCAGTGGAAATAGAATCAGACCAGTGGCTGCGACGAATGACACGTCCCTTCGACGCAGGCTCACAGACAGAAATCGTGCTCGGCTTCGCGTATATCGACCCCGAGGAAGACGAACACGGCGGCCGACGGCGACGCGCCTTCGACTACGTTGCCGATAGCGTGAGGTGGCTCAGCGTAGCAATCGCCGGAAAGCCGTTCCGAGGCACGGAGTACAACATCGCCTACCGCCGTGAGCTGTTCCTACGCAACAAAGGCTTTGCCCGCTCCCTCAACCTCCACTACGGCGACGACGACATTTTCATAAGCCAGATAGCGCGCGGCGACAATACCGTTGTCGAACTATCAGAGGACTCCATAGTACGCCTCCGCCAAGGCAACCACCCTCGTCTGTTTTCCGAACGCGTCCTGCGTCGATGTTTCACCGAAAGCTTCGTGCGCCGCCGCCCTCGCTTCATTATGAACCTCGGCGGGTGGTTGCAGCTTGCGGCCATAGCCTGCGGAGCTGCCTCTGCCGCCATCGACTGGCCCAACCTTCAGGTTGCCTCAATATCTGCCGCCATAATAATCCTGATGATGACAATGGATATCATCGTATGGCGCAAGGCCATGCTCGCATTGAAATCGCGGCGCATGGCACTCGCAGCCCCGTGGCTCGCCATCACTTACCCTCTCCGACGATGCGCCGCACAGCTCAAAGCTCGAGTAGGCCATCAAAAAAAATACACATGGGATTAAAAAATGCGGACGCCACGATGCGCCCGCATTTTTTTGAGAGAGGTTCTTTAATCTGATTAATCACCTCAAGAAACAGGAATCTTGGCAATCCGGCGCTCATGGCGTCCGCCTTCAAATGGAGTCGACAGAAACATATCGACAATCTCCAGCGCAATCTCCGGCTCGATAAAACGCGCAGGCATCACAAGCACATTGGCATCGTTGTGAGCCCGGGCAAGACGCGCAAGCTCGGGAGTCCAGCACAAGGCCGCACGAATACCCTGATGCTTGTTGAGCGTCATCGCTATGCCATTACCGCTTCCGCACATCGCTATGCCCGGATAGTTCTCCCCTGCTTCGACCGCAGCCGCACACGGGTGCGCGAAATCAGCATAATCACAACTTTCGGAACCATAAGCACCGAAGTCACGGCATTCTATGCCTTTCGACTCCAGATAGCCCACCACAATGCTCTTAAGCTCATATCCGGCATGGTCGCTGCATATGGCTGGCTTCAAGCCCTCCTTGAGAATCGTCATAATATCTTATTTTTTAATTAGTTGACATATCACACACGCCTTACGGCGCTAACATATGGCAAAAATAACAAAAAAAACGCCTCCAATAGTTCTCTATTCCGAAAAAATATTGTAACTTTGCATCGCAAATGAGCCAAAGAGCTTATGCAAGCCCAGGTGGCGGAATGGTAGACGCGCTCGTTTCAGGTGCGAGTGCTGCGAGGCGTGCAGGTTCGAGTCCTGTTCTGGGCACCCTAAAAGTGAGATAACTCATTGAAAATTCAATAGTTATCTCGCTTTTGCTTTATTCTACGTGCATATTACGTGCAAATGGTGTCAAACAAAGTCCGCCGTTCACCCTCCCCTCGAACCTCAATCAGTATAACCAACCACATTTTTTATTGTGAGGTAGACATCTCAGGCATAGCCATTCAATAAAGCTTTAGCCCATTTCCTCAAATTGGAGCATCCGCCGCCTCTAAAACCTGATTTAACAATTGATTCTGCCTGTAGAATCAATATATTTCGCTCGTCCTCTTTTTCGCATTGATGCAATGCAGATATTATACGCAAAAAAATAATTTTGTTTTTCAAATTATTAATTGCTTTACGACAATACCCTGATTGATGGTTCTGAAACATTATTCCTAAGGTTTCATCGGGTGGTATATGAGGCTTGTTTTGAAGCTCTATCAACAGTTGTAGAAATGAACTTAATTGAGCAAAAGCATTCTCTATAGACGACTGTCTTTCATCGTTGATACAACAAGAAAGATTATGCCTTAACATCTTTTGAAATTGGATTTGTGCTTTTTCAAGAAGTCTTTTCGCGGAATCATAATCAGTAGAAGCTATTATAATACGTATTTGCGAGTAGAGACTCGAGAGATACCCATATTGCTCAATAAATTCCTTATATTCAATAGAATTATGATCCTGAATCTCCTCTGAGATAGGACCTATCAAGCTTTGCAAAACTAAGCCATCCCTCTCTTTTGCCGAAATAATTGATGTGATACTTGAAATGCTCGAAATATGCCAACCGCCGCAAAAAGAGCAAAAATAGCTTCTGACAGGTGCACCTTTAGCAGACTTATCGAAATCTTTCTCATTAAACTTCAAAAAGTTGTCAGCTTTGCTCTTTGTTTCAAAAAGCATCTTAGGTCTTTGACATCCCACACAGAAATATCGATTCTTCGGCTTCATAACTATATAAAATTTAATCGGAACTCTTGCCCTTCCCTTTCGCTTTTGCATTGAGGGCTTTTATCGTGTCGAGATAAGCGCGTTCCACGGGAGATAGTTCGCGCACTTGGAACAGACGATATTCCTGCTCGGCTTTCTCCATAGCTTGCTGATGGCTGACCGTACCGGGGCCGTTGAGTAGAGCCTCGCCTGTCGAAGACAGAATATTGTCGAGCTGCTGCACATAGTCGCTCATATACATCGGGCGGCGTTTCATCGCCTGAATCTCGGCGAAGTCAAAGTATCCCGACACAAGATTGTTCATAATCTTCAATTCCTCCTCACTAAGATAGTTCTTGGCAATCTTGGCATCGCGCAAGGTTGGATGGTCGCCCTTGAAAGAAGTAAGCCCCATCATCGGTGATTCTGCATTTGCTCGATGAAAGATAACCTCAGCTGCAGTGTGACCATGAGCCGCAAAGTGCAGCTTGTTCTGCACAATCTTGAAGAACTCCACCGAGATGTCACTGCGAGGGTCGTAATCAACGGCAGTAGCATAAAGGTCGAGTACCTGACGGTACATCACCTTCTCCGACGAACGGATGTCGCGGATTCGGTCAAGCAGTTCGCGCCAGTAAGCACCGCCGCCATTGCCTTTCAACCGCTCATCGTCCATAGCGAATCCCTTGATGATATATTCTTTTAGCCGCTCAGTAGCCCACCTTCGGAAATGCGTGGCGATAACCGACCGAATCCTATACCCCAACGAAATAATCATGTCGAGATTGTAGAATGGAATCTCACGCGACACCTTGCGGTTACCCTCCTGCCGAACCTGTAAGAAATTCTTACAGGTTGCCAACTCTTCCAATTCTCCGTCAGCATAGATATTTCTAATATGCTGAACGATATTAGGGCGAGTTGTCTGATACAAGTCTGCCATCTGCTGCTGCGACAGCCAAACAGTCTCGCCGGTAAACTTCACTTCAATGCGAGTCTCGCCGTCCTCACCCTGATATATGATTATATTATTGTCTGAATGCATATTCTATTTTCTCCAACCATATTTGAGGCAATCATATACACATACAAGTTTTCTCATATAGGTCGAATAATTGTTTTGCCTAACAAGAAAATCAGTTAGATTCTTTGAAATAAAACATCTCAATGGTTCTATATCATCTTCTTGTAACTCCAAATATGGGATTAGAGCAACCGCTTTCCAAGTTTCTTTTCCTATAAATGTTTCAATAGCCTGTTGGAAGGTGTAGTTCTTCTCTGTCTCACTAAAACTCTTATAGGATTTAAATTCTGATTGTGACACTAGTGGTATATTTAAACCCAAGGGGTTGTTTTCGTACTCCTCATCATTGTTTATCCCTATCTCTCTCAAATATTTATATATCGGCAATGAGGTTTTGCTGGTTTTTCTGATACGAGGAATTGAGTGTTGAAGAATCTTGATTGCTTCAAAATCCCTATTAGCTCCAACACCAACACAGTCTTCATATATATCTAAGGCTTGTACTCCTGTATATCCAACAGCATCACGGAATTTTTTAATTGCACCAAACCCGTAAACGACCTGTATTTCTCTACTTTCATCAATCTTATTATCAGGAAGCACCAACAGGTTCCTATCAGCCTCTTGAGACACTACGATTTCGTAGAATTGCTTCTTGTATTCTCGAAGGACATTTGCTGGAATACGTCGTTCATACAACGAAAGACAGTTATATATTTCAGAGAAATCATGTGCGACAATTTTAACGATTGGAAGTCGGGTTCCATTAGTCATCATCAAATCAAGATTTTCAAATCTTAGTTCTGTTTGTTCTGGAATCCATTCTACAAAAATCAGATTAGTTTGAAGTTTGCTAATACCTTCTTCATCAAGCCCCATGACAATTGATGTCAATAACTTCTGAATATTATCATCGTTAATGGAATAACCGAGGAAAACAACTGGGTGTTCTATGAATATAGTTATGAGTTTAGCAGCCAAATAAGGATTTCGCTCGTTAAAGTTATCATAATCTTCTTTAGTAAGGACAAGGCTGTTTGGTTGGGTCATACAACCATGAATCTTATATATTTCGCCAATGTTAAACGTAGAAGAGGAAATCAATTGTTGTTGACCTATATATGGTTTGTAGTCTGGAAAAATCCGCTCGACCGTATCGTCCCAATTGGTGGTAATAATTCCATCGATTACAAGACCTCTCAATGATGCAAGCTCATCTTCCATCTCTTTGGGGAATGCTTCGCGGCATTTCTCAATCAAGAATTCTGCTATTTTGATTTTAAATACAGCATCTATTTTGGATACATCATCTTGGTACTTAATTCTAAAAGCATCTTCAGAGGGCAATTTCCAGAATTCTTCTGTCAAATCTTTTGCTATTTCAGAAGCTATTCGAGGTAGATCAGAAGATTGGCATCTCGTGTAATATTCGTTAATGTGTTTAGGCGCAAATATCGTTAAAAGTCCCTTCCAATCCGGGAAATCAAGATAATGACGCGAAAATCCCGACCCAACAAAAAGGAAGGGAGCACTGTTACTTTGTCTAAGTTTATCTATAAAATCTTCGCGTGTCATAGATTAAATTATTTAAGTTATAACTCCGGCATTTCTTGGATTACTTCGCCGTTGAGGAGTTTTCCATTGGCGTGTTTGTTGCGTTTAATGCCATCGGCACCCCACGTTCCCCATTGTTTGAAAAAGAAACGTGCACCTTGTGTTTCAACTTGTCTACGAATATTCAGAGCCCAAGACTCTTGCATGGGTCGTGCTTTAGGACCGCTCTCGCCTCCAACTATTACCCAGTCTATTCCAGTCAAGTCCAGTTCTCCAAGATCTTCCACTAAAGGTTCACACGATAGAAATTTTACTGATGCGGATAAATCTCGCAGGCAATCAATCCTAAAACGAGAAGACTGCGCTTCAACAGTAACACCAAGCCAAACATTATTGGGAATAGAACGTGTAACAAAATATTCAGCCATTCGTTCTGCTCGTTTTGTAAGCACCTGATAACGATGTTGTGGAGTCCTTGTTATTGTGTCAAATACTTTGTCGATGAAATCGAAAGGAACGTCTTCATGGAAAAGGTCTCCCATGGAGCAAACAAATATATTGTGAGAGCCCTTCCACTCAAAAGGTTCTTTAAGACAATGATTATGTAATGTCACTTGGAATCCATTGGCATACTTTGTTTGTCCCATTGCCTTAAGACGGCGAGCCATTACTTCTGCATAACAGTGTTGACATCCGGTTGATTTTTTTGAACAACCGGTTACTGGATTCCATGTTTTATCAGTCCATTCTATTTTACTCTCTGCCATACTTACATACGAATTATACAATGTTCATTCAAGAGTACTGAGACCTTGTGATTGCGTTTATCTGTAAAGCAAGCTGCGGCTCGACCTTCGGAAACAAGCCGGCGTAATGCTTCTGTATAATGACTTCTACTATACAACGTTGTAATTTGATGAGATTCAAAGATTGACAATGCGGTCATCGTCGTACCCTTAAAATGACCATAAAGTTGCTCTTTTAAGATATCAATATTTTCTGATTTTGTGTCGAATAAATCCATTGCAGAATTATTCGCTAATTTAGGATCAAATGTGTACGTATTAACCCCATCAAATATTGTACCCACATTCGCAAAGTCGGTGTAGATTTGCTTAATTAAATCAAATCCGCGTCGAGATTTTGTAATATGGAGTATATAGTGGCTTGTTGTAGCAGAATCTTCTTCTTGAAATTTGAAGGCAGTGTAGAATACCGAAGATCTACCATTGACGGCCAATAGTTTCTGATATTCACGTCCTAACGAATCTATAATAAACTGCAAGCGTTCTGCAACAGTCGATTTTAGGCGTAAATCATGTTTTGTCTTCTCATATGATGAGGGAAACAACTCTCTTAGGATAGGGTCGAATTTTTCGTTTTCAAATGCTGGATTTATTCTTTTGGTGTTAATAAAGATAAACACCTCATTCCCCCAATACTTTAAAAATTGAGCTATTATGTTGGTGTCAACATTTTTATAACCAAACGGGTCAATGAAAAGAACGGCAGGGCACTCATTTTTTCCATTTACCATAGTGTTTTTAGTCAAGAACTCGTTTATTCCCTGACACTCTCCGACTTCTTTATCTCGGAAATGTACCTTTTGGCCAAAGGTGCCTTCTGGGAATTCGGCAGTGAAATTATATTTTAAGGCTTCACAGTGCTCTTTGTCGTTGAATATCATCCATACTTTCTGTTTTAGATATTCATTACGCATGCAATTTCGTGCCAATAATATAGGAGTAGACGGATTGCCATCATCATATCTACCAGGCCCAGCAAATAAATCATAATAACCAATTTTGCCCGGCTTGTGTTTGTTTGATATGATAAGTGCATATTGGGGAAAATACTCCGCAACGATACTTGCTTTTACCCTTGAGGATAGGGTCTGCTTTTCAAAAAAATTCGATGTTGCCATATTTATTCTGGTTCTGCGGCTATAGAGTTGTGTGTATAATAAGACTCTGTATAGTATGGTTTAGGTGAAGAGTGATGTCCCTTGTAGTTCTCCACTTGGTCGAGAACTTGGTCGAATACTTCATCGTTCCATTCAGGAGGATAACCGTTTGCTTTAAGCAGGAAATATAGGTCTTGATTGAGTTCTGCTCTCACGTTTGTATTGGTCAGCCAATCGGCAAAAGATGATTTGGTGTCAATCAGTTCTTTTACCTTTTTGGCGAGTGCCTTACACTTGTCGTTGATAATCAGCGAACCGTGTTTTTTATCCTCCCCATACTCGAAGTTGTGAGTATCGCGTAGATGCAACAATATGTCGTAAAAGGCTTTTTCCTCGAAAGTCAAACCGAGTTTGCGAAAACTCTCTTTATCTTCGCCGAGCTGATTGAGCAGGTCAAGAGCTTGTTGAGTGGCGTTGCGGATAATCTCGTCAACGGCATCCTTTTGAGCTGCTGATGCTTCTTCAGTAGAAAGCAATGAACGACGCTTGTGATATTCCTCAACGGTCTTTCTGAGCATTTCTTCAAATTTCTCGGCAGCTACTTTGTTGGTGTTCTTATATTGGCCGATGCTTCGGCGCAACATCTTGATTAGGACTTCAAGGCGAGTGGCCGGAAGTTTGATGTTGTCGAGTTGGTCGGTAAATTCCGGGCTAAAAATACTTTCCTCAACATCTGACTCAAGTATGCTGACTACCGAATTGTACTGTAAGGCTTCGGCCACCATTTTCTGCACGACACGGTTCATGCTCTCCGTGTCGTGCTTCTCCCCGGATGCTTTGCGTATATATGAGGCTACGCACATAAAGCACTGCGACAGTGCGAGCTGTTCGTGGGTCAGCACGTTTGAGGGTTGGCAGATGTCGTAGGCCATTTTAAGCCGCTTGATATGGGCGAGGAAGAAGGTTTTTGCATCAACAACCTTGGGTTTCTTCGCACCCTCCGCTGCCACATTGTACATCTTATTTAGACTCAGCACGTATTCAGCTGCATTTTGCAGACAGTCGAGGCGGTCGAGCGGTTTGGCATCCTTGTCGGTGAATGGTCGCAGGTCGAAGCCTGAAAATAGTTGCTTGATAAGGTCAAGTTCAACAATGAGAGCACCGAGTGCCTGTTGCACATCGTCCTCGCTCGGCCCGAAAGACTCACCTCCGTAAGTTTTCAGGGCTTCCATCATATTGCTGCGGATGCCGATATAGTCAATTATATAGCCATACTTCTTGCCGGGATATTTGCGGTTTACACGGCTTATAGTTTGCACAAGCGTATGCTTCTGCAGGGGCTTATCATTGTAAAGGTATGTGAGACACGGCACATCAAAGCCGGTAATCCACATATCCACAACGATAACGATCCGGAAATTGGAGTGTTCAAACTTGAAGGCTTCTTCAAGAGACTTGGTGCGCTTTTTGTCGCCAAGATAGTCGAACATCTCCTTGCGGTCGTTCTTGTCGCGAGTGGCAACCATCGCGATTGTAGGCATCGGCACAAGTTTCTTCATTTCCTTGTCGGGTACCTCCAAACCCTCCGGGTGTTTCCGAAGCTCAAACCAGTCGGGGCGAAGTAAGCGGAATTTCTCTAAAAGGGCATAACCAATCTCGCGCTTGCTGCATACCACCATTGCTTTCTGAATAACATCGGGGTTATTGTCGCAAGCAGCAGTGTAATGGGCGATTATGTCGGCGGCGAGACGTTCAAGGCGGTCCTCATCGCCAAGAATAAGTTCCATTGCACTCATAGCCTTTTTGCTCGCCGCAATATCCTCGTCAGTAGCTCCCTCGTCAGCATAAACCTTATAGTATGCATCAATCTCTTTGACTTTCTCGCTGTCGAGAGTCACTTTGGCTATGCGCGGAATATATTTTATCTCCTTGGTAATGTCGTCATCGACGGCCTGACGCATAGTATAGCGATCGACGATTCCTCCGAATACCTGTATCGTCTCGGCAATCGGTGTGCCGGTGAAGCCAACGTAGGTAGCGTTGGGGAACGCTATGCGCAACTGTTCAGCGTATGGCTTGGTGACGAAAGCACCGATTTTGCTTTCGTCAATCATCTTTACCGAAAGGTTTGGCGCATCTTGCAACATTTCTTCCTCGGCTTCAATATCTTTGTGGTCTACCACTTTGAGCTTCTTGCCGAGGCTTATCTGTGTGCGGTGGGCTTCATCAGAGAAACAGATGATGTTGCGACGGGTGTTAAGTTCGCCTATCGCTTCGCAGAATTTCTGAATCGTGCATACGAAGAAGCCGCCTGAGTCGCGCAGCGACAATTCGGTTTTCAAGTCCTCACGGTCTTTTATAATCTTGGCCGTGCCAAGACCGAGAAATTCTGAGGAGCGAAGAAACAGCTTACCGGCTTGCGTCTGCAAATCGTCGCGGTCAACAATCATTACGATTGTTGGCGAGCCCAGTTCTTTGCATCGCAGTGCAAGCTGACGTGCGAGAAACATCATAGTGTAGGTCTTGCCGCAGCCGGTGGCACCGAAGTATGTGCCCCCTTTGGTGGTGCGCTCATCAAAAGCCTTGCGCACACTTTCGCGGAGCATACGTGTTGCGAAGAATTGCGGATAGCGGCACACTATCTCCTCCTCGCCGTCAAAGTCGGCATCGGGGAAATAGACATAGTCGCGCAACACCTCCAAGAAGCGCACAGGTTCGTAAACTCCTTTTACGATGGTGCGCACTTGGTCGATACCTTTCTGCGCCGACTCATCCTCGTTGTTTACTTTCTTCCATGTATAGTAGTGATCATAAGGGGTGTAGGTAGTGCCTATCCGGGTGTTGTTGGCCGTGGCATCACTGATGCACGACAAGGGGCAATAGCGCAACAGATGCGGTATGTCGCGCATATAGCGCGTGTGTATTTGTTCGTAAGCGTCGGCAATGGTGGCATCCTCCTTTGTCGGGTTTTTCAACTCAAAAATACAAAGGGGTATGCCGTTGATGTAGAGAAGCACATCGGGGATGCGGACATCATTTTTGAGTCCGTAGCCCACTTCGAGTTGATTGACAACGCGGTAGGAGTTCCGCTCCGGGCGGTCGAAATCAACGAGCTTGACGTCAAATTTCTTGCCATCACGGTTTCGGACGTAACGGTAGCCGTCGCGCACAAGTTGGAAAGTGTTGCGCAGACGCTCGAAATGGCTTTGGCCGGGCGCATGGCGCAGACGGTTTTCGATTGCCTCGACATCCTCCGAAGTCAGTTCGGGATAACGCGCACTTAGTGACTCGCGCAATTCATCAACGAGCAGAGGTTCGCGGTAAGGACGGTTCTTAATCGTCTTGCCATTGCTATATTGCCACCCTTCGGCATGAAGCATGTCGATAAGGGCTTCTTCGTATTCGCTTTCATATAATTTTCCTTTCATGGCGATAGAGATTAGGAATGGGCAGCACGCTGTACCAGTGCCGGACAAAGAGTTTTCAACCTTTCGCGAGCCTCAGCAGCAATCTTCTTGGCACGCTCAGCACATTGGTAAACATCCACAATGGCCTGCTGCACTTCGATAGGTGGCAGCGGTATTTGAACCACTTTCAAATCCTCCCATTGGAAAACTTCTCGTGCGCTCCCCCATGAATTGAATATAGCAAAGCGGTCAAATTCTTTTCGGTTTAGAAAAAGGAAAAGAAAGTCAATATTCAATTCCTTTGGTTTCGTAACAAAAAGGACTTTGTTAACCGAAGTCACAACAATAGGTTCTTCAAAATGATTGACGCAACAAGCAAAACACTTCTCATTCTTAGTCGTTTGCACATACGACATCATTCCGGGTTTAACAACCTTATATTTGCTTAATTCTTCTTTGTTGACTTTAGCGTTTGTATCTCGAAATTCCTTAAAAACTGAAACGCTTTTGACGGTTTTAATGGAATTGTCGAAATTCGTAACATTATACTCTTCGATATAGTCGCCGAGGGGAACTGAGGGATATTTGTCGCGGCAGTCGACGATATAAGCGTGACAAGCGGCTGAGAGGCGCGGTAGTAATGCCTCGTTCTGCTCGGCCAACTGTTTCAAGCCATTATATACCTCCACCAATTCCCGCTGAACCTCTATCGACGGCAACGGAATTTGAACGCGACATAATTCTGCCCAATCAAATGTTTCACGTGCGCTTCCCCAAGAATTGAACCGCGCATAGCGGTCAAATTCAGTTCGGTTAAGGAGCATAAACAGATATTCTGGAAGTAACACTTCCGAATCTTTGCAGCGAAAAACTAAGTAGGATGAAGAGACAATATAAGTTTTCGATTCCGTGTTAAAAGCTAAAGAGATTTTGCCTCCATTACGCGAAGTGACAGTGACATAACAAAACTCTTTAGGTTTAAAAAGTTTATACGGAGAAAGCGATACGTCCTTCATATCAGCTTTAGTAGGAATTAGCGTTTTTTGGTTACTAATTCCGATTACGTCCTCTAAAACGAAAACATCTGAACTATTGCGCTCATCGCATTGCTCGATATAGTCGCCGAGTCGCACCCATTTTGTTGTTCCTGTTTCTGGCATAGGATTATTTTTTGAGTGCGTAACCGAGAGAGGTAAACGCGTTGGCGAGTGCTTCTTGGTTCTCTTTTTGGAGTTTAATCATCTCGCCAACTGCTTCGGCGGTTTCGGTGAGGACTTTGTCGTAGTCGATTGCCGTATCGCGGTCAACAAACTCGATGTAGCGGCTCGGAACGAGCGAAAAGCCGTTGCGGTCAAGTTCATCGAGGCCCACTGAGCGGTAAAGTTCGGGCTGAGCGTAAGTCGCTCCGTCAGTGCCTACCTGCTGCCAACGGAAATAGATGTCGGAGGCACGTTTCATTTGGTCGGATTTGAGCTTCACTTTCTTCTTCTGCTCTCCCTTTACGGGGTTGTCAGTCCAAGAGCGTAAATCCATAAAGAGAATTTCGCCCCGGCGGTCGCGGAGGTTGCGCCCGTGGTGCAGTCCGCCGCGCTTATTATTGTTCAATATCCACAGCGTCACGGATATATCGGTGGTGTAGAAAAGCTCACGCGGCAAAACGATAATGGCCTCTACCTTATCGTTTTCGATAAGTGCTTTGCGTATGGGTTGGGCATCATCATCGCCCAAAGCACCGTTAGCGAGGAGGAAGCCGGCAATGCCTTTGTCGGCTTTGATTTTCGAGAGCATGTGGAGAATCCATGCGTAGTTGGCATTGCTTTCGGGAGGTGTGCCGTAGTCGGCCCAGTTCACTCCCTCTGTTATGCCTGGCTTGAACCAGTGTTTAAGGTTGAACGGAGGATTGGCCATGATGTAATCAAAGGTCAATCCGGCGTGATGGTCTTTCTCGAATGTTGAATAAGCGCAAGTGCCAAGATGATGGGAAATACCGCGCATTGCAAGGTTCATCTTTGCAAGGCGGTAGGTGGCATCCTCTTTCTCCTGACCGAACACGTTTACGGCAGTAATATCGCCCTGCTTGGCCTCGACATACTTGGCGCACTGAATGAACATGCCCCCCGAACCGCAGCACGGATCATACAATGTCCCGTCGAAAGGTTCGATGAAGGCGGCGATGAGTTCTACAATATCGTGGGGCGTGTAGAACTCGCCATCCTCTTTGGTGGCATTAACGGCAAACGATTTGAGGAAGTATTCATATACGCGGCCTATAAGGTCGCGCTCCTCACCGAAAGTTTTGTGTGAAATCTTATTCACCTCATCAACGACTTTTTTGAGGTCGTTTGGTTGAATATTTACGTTGGTGAACAAACTTAGTTTCACGCAGCCTTTCAGTGCGTCGCCACTATCTTCGATGGCCTGCAGGGCATCATCAAGAGCAGCGGTGAGTGCCGTGGGCGCGACATTGATAAGATTAGACCAACGAGCGGCTTCAGGAACGAAAACAATGTTTTTATAGCGAGCCGGAGAACTGAGAAAGTTAGCTATACTTTCTTCTGAAAGTTCACGGTCAAGACACATTTGGCGCATCTGCGCCTGTGCATCCTCGAACTTCTCACCGATAAAGCGGAGGAACACGAGAGTGAGTATCACATCGCGCTTGTCATTGAGCGATGCGCTGCCACGCAGGTAGTCACGACAATTAAAAAGTATAGATTCAAGATTGAGACTCTTGTCTTCCTTCTTTGTTTTTGTTATATTCTTTGCCATACGTCGTTATAAGCCAAAAACTCTTTAATAGCATCTGAAGGCCGACCAAAGCCTGTAACGACTACTAAGGAGTTTTCTAAGGGTTTTCGGCTCGCGCCGTAGGTCTTTTATTATTAGTTGGTCATTTTCAGATAGACGTTACTATTCCTAATCACAAATTTAGATAAAAATCCTGAGATTTTTACACCGGCAGAATAAAAAATCAAGGCTGACGCCTTGATTCCCGTTCCCTCCTACGTG
>CAJTSR010000026.1 GCA_910579035.1 uncultured Muribaculaceae bacterium
CAGGCTCTCACAAGCCTTTGGCTCCAACGGGGAACCTTCATTCCTCATCGTTCTTCATCGGCGTGCATAGGGCATATAAAAAGCAAAACGCCGATTATGTTGATAATCAGCGTTTTGCCTTAATTTAACATTTGAATAAGTGGTCCCACTTGGGCTTGAACCAAGGACTCCCTGATTATGAGTCAGGTGCTCTGACCAACTGAGCTATAGGACCGTGCAAGCATCTTTTTCGTGTTTGCGAGTGCAAAGTTAGCGCATTTTTTTTATTCTGCAAAATTTAATGGAAGTTTTTTTGCTGTTTTTTGTTGTTTTTGTCCGATTCTTTCATTCTTTGTACTTTCTATGATATGGAAATTTCTTGGTTTACTGATGGTTGCGGGAGTAGTGGCGCGATTGGTGCGCTTGGTGGATTTTTAATGAGAAATAAATTTGCTTTTACTCTTGACTTATTCGTATCTTTGCATTGAAGGGCGCTCGTGGTTGAGTTATGCTCCTGACCTTATATTTAAATCTGAAAAATGAGTATAGGAATTTCTGCTAAAACGCGTTGTAACACTTCTGAATTTGTCGATTTGCTTCTTTCTTTTGAAGAGATGGGACGTAAGTCGGGTATGGAAGTTGTGTCTGATATGGACAATAAGACTATAGATCTCCGTTTTACGTCGAATGGTTTGGTCGAGGTTCGCGGCCACGATACCGATTCCGGCGTGGAGGTGGAGTTCGATTGCCAGACAAATATTCTTGGACCGGGTTTCCACACGCTTGTTGTGGATTTGCTTTGTGATGTGGCCGGGCAGTGTGGCATTTCGTTTGACGTCGAAGATGAAACTGATTACTACGAGCATCGGGATTTCAGCCGTATGTGTCGAGAGCACTTTATGCCATGGCTTGGCCGGATAGTGGACCTCTTGGAAGAGAAGTCGGGTAAGGACTATGGGAACATGCTTGTGAGTTATGATATGTCCTGGCCTGTTCCTGAGAATATTACCGGGAGCTATGTCACGCCGTTCGGCCGTTATCGCACGGCGAGAATTTTGGGCATAAAGAACTCCAAAGGTGTCGGAAGCCTCGCGCGTTTGTTTTTCCCGTGTTGCGACGAGAAGATAGACCATGCCCGTCTGATATGGCACGAGGCTATGCACCTGTTGTGGTGCCGCTGCTGTTTCATGCCTTCGAGCCGTAACGAGGAGGACGCCGAGGTGAACGGCAAGATTGCCAATCTGTTCGAGGAGCTGATATTGTCCGGCTCGGCTTTGCCTATACCGAAGAAAGAATATGTCGAGATATGTCGTCTTGACGGCCGTGAGCCCGTGGATATGTCTGGCGTGAAAGATTATGAGGCGGAATATGCCATCGGCTTCCGTCGCGGATTGGTTTCTTACCGTATCGGCAATGCCACATTCCGGCTTCCGGGTAGCTTCTTGCAGTTTGAAGACGATAATACGATTGGTTACTGGGACGGGGCTGATGACGGCGAAGTTGTCCGAGTCACGGCTTATAAAACTGATGGGGAGGCTGAGTTTTTCTGTGGCGAAAATATCGTAAAAGTTTGTGAAGGCGAGGGCAATAACGGGCGCTATATGATAGCCGACGTAAGCGGGGAGGACGGAGCGCCTGTGATGCAGGTGCAGCTTGTAACAGAGCATCAGTTCACGCTATTCACACTGGCGTCGGCTGACGGTAAATCTGTCGATGAGGCTGTGGCAGATGCTAAGGCTTTTGCTGAGCGATTTACGGCGTCGAAAGAGGATATACTCAAAGTAGTGGAGCGTCTTGCCCGCAACGACGAGCATGTGCGTATAATAGATATGCTGCTTGCCTTGCCCGAAGAAGAACTTACCGACGAGCTTAAGGGACAGCTTGCCCGGGCGTACAATAATAACGGGGAATACGAGAAGGCTCTTCCGCTGCTTGAGGCCACCGAGGAGTACGGGCGTGATAATGCCAATTGGAATTTCCGAATGGGATATTCTTACTTCTTCCTCGACAAATATGAAGAATCGTGCAAATACTTTAAGCGGGCTCTTGAGATAGAGCCGGACGACGAGGACGCCAAATGGTTTGTCGCCCAGTGTGGCATATACAGTCCGTTCAGTCAGCGGGTACGTCGGTTCTGGGATTGGTTCGTGGAGCATCGAGGCGAAATCGAAGGCCTGCTTAAAGAGCCTAATGCCAATCGTGGGGCACTCGGTGCGCTTATGGATTCGGGCATCGATATTCTTGGGGATAATGTGTACTATAATATAGGTGGCGACTTCGAGCTTACATTCGCTGTGGAGAGCGGTACTGAGTGCCACTATCTCTATCCGTATCTTGTAGGGGCTATGCCCGAGGAGCTTAGGGATAAATGGAAGGTGTTCCCGTGCAAACAGGGGTGCGACAGCCGCGCTTTCACATTCGGCATGTACGACAAGGAGATTGACATATCCGAACTTCTTGTACGGGAGCAGTATGATGAAGAAAACGAGTCGTTCTCAATCAGCTATTATCACCCGGCGCTGGCCGAACTCGACGAAGCCAAGAGCGTAAATGCTTTCTATATAATCCTTGAACTAACAGTAGGGGAGGGCGTTACTTATAATTACGTAGACTCGGTAGAGGCAGTGCCCGATACTGCCGGCATGTACCCGATATGCGAACTTTCTGCCCGCATCAAGGAAACTGTTGAAAAGCATGGCGGTGAATATCATTCCAAGCCCAAACTTGGCTACACTGCGTATGAATGCAAGCCTTCGGACGGCGAACACGCGCTGCGAGAGGATATAATCTGCGGAGTGTCGCGCTATATGGCGCTTTGCCGCGACTATATGAGAAGCGACTCGTCGATTTTCTGCGACTTGGCCGCGCGTGGTGCTGATGCTATGTACCTCGTGATTACTTGCCCCGAGGGTATGGATTCACGCGAGTTTCTCGACTTGCGTTACCGCGTCGAGGACTGGTGCGAGGAAATATTGTCGCGCGAAGAAACGCCCGGTATGGTGCTTGGCGGAGCTATGGGCTGCGACGGGCAGGCATATATCGATTTGATAGCCTATGACGGCCCGGCTTTCCGTCGCATGCTTATGGACGACGACGTGCTCGACAGCATGCTTTGCGGCGAAGACGGTATGGTGGCTGAGGCATATGTGTATGTTCAGGAATTTATGCGAAATGCACCCACTACCACGTTGCGCGACATATAGGCGGGCAACATGGGTTTAACAACGTCTAAAAAAGTATAAAAGCGCCAATTTGGCAGATTTGTTCCTTTGGCATATTGTTTGCATATGTGTTGTACATAAGGACAAATCAAAAAATACGAATATATGCAGAAAGGAACAATCGGAGTAACTACCGAGAATATATTCCCGGTAATCAAAAAGTTTCTATACAGCGATCACGAAATATTCCTGCGCGAGCTGGTGTCGAACGCAGTCGATGCCACACAGAAGTTGCGCGCTCTTGCCTCGTTCGGCGAGTTCAAGGGTGAAACAGGGCCTCTTGATGTTCGCGTTACGGTCGACAAAGAAGCCGGCACGCTCACTGTCAGTGACCGTGGCATAGGTATGACCGCCGAAGATGTCGACAAGTACATCAACCAGATAGCATTCTCCGGCGCAGAAGAATTTCTGAACAAATACAAGGATACCGCAGCGAGCATTATCGGCCACTTCGGCCTTGGCTTCTACTCGGCCTTTATGGTGGCCAAGAAGGTTGTCATAGAGAGTCTTTCGTGGCATGAGGGCGCAGAGCCGGTGCGCTGGGAGTGCGACGGTTCGCCTGAGTACTCCATGGGCAAGGGTGAACGTGCCGAGCGCGGTACCGACATCGTGCTGTATATCGACGATGAAAGCAAGGAATTCCTTGAACAGCAGCGTGTCGATATGCTATTGCGCAAATATTGCCGCTTCCTGCCCGTCCCTGTAATCAGCGGCAAAGAAATGGAATACAAGGACGGCGACTGGGTGGCTACCGACCGCGACTTAGTGGTGAACAACACCGAGCCGCAGTGGATGAAGAAACCCGCCGACCTTACCGACGAAGACTACCTGAAATTCTATCAGGAGCTGTACCCCGGGCAGGACGAGCCCTTGTTCTGGATACACCTCAATGTCGATTATCCGTTCAATCTCACGGGCATACTCTTCTTCCCCAAGATTAAGAACAATTTCGACATAAACCGCAACCGTATACAGCTCTACAGCAATCAAGTGTTTGTCACGGACTCTGTAGAAGGCGTCGTGCCCGAGTTTATGCAGCTGCTCCAAGGTGTTATCGACTCTCCGGATATACCGCTGAACGTGTCGCGCTCGTACCTTCAGGCCGATACCGCAGTCAAGAAAATATCAGGTTATATAACCAAGAAAGTGGCTTCGCGTCTTGACGAACTGTTCAAAGTCGATCGTGCCGATTTTGAAAAGAAATGGGACGACATACGCATATTCATCGTATACGGTATGCTGACCGATGAAAAGTTCTGCGATGCCGCTATGAAGTTTATGTTGCTCCGCGATACCGAAGGACGCTATTTCACCCTCGAGGAATACAAGACTCTCGTAGAGGCCGAGCAGACCGACTCCGAGGGCAAGATAGTGTATCTGTACGCCACCAACGCTACCGAGCAGTATAACTATATCAAGGCGGCAAACGACAAAGGCTATAACGTGCTCCTTCTCGACGGACAGCTCGACAATCACTTTGTAGGCCTGCTTGAGCGCAAACTCGAGAACACGAGCCTTGTGCGTGTCGATTCCGACGTGGTGAGCAATCTTATCCGCAAGTCGGACAAGAAAGTGGCGGATCTCACGCCTGTGCAGCGTACCATTCTGTCGCAGTTGTTTGAAGTAGCTCCCGGAAAGGTCGAGAAAACATCGTTCGTGGTTCAGTTCGAGGCAATGTCGCCCAACGATCTGCCTATCGTCCTTACGCAGAACGAATATATGCGCCGTATGAAGGAAATGGCCGCCATGCAGCCGGGTATGAGTTTCTATGGTGAGCTGCCCGACAGTTACACGCTGGTGGTAAATACCGAAAATCCTGTGATAAAGGATATTTCGGCAAAGGCCGACAAGGCGCTTGATGCCACCGTGCGACCGCTCGCAGATAAAATAGAGGCAGATAATGCCGCTATAAACGCGGCTCGTGAGGCTGCCGCCAGCGAAGGCTTGCAAGGAGAGGCCAAGACAAAGGTTGACGAGCTTGAAAAAGCTGTGGGAGAAGCGCGAAAGGCTCAGAACGAGGCCATCGCCGCTTACGCCAAGGGCGAGCCTGTGGTAAGCCAGCTTATAGACCTTGCATTGCTTGGCAACGGCTTGCTTAAGGGCGAGCATCTGAGTGACTTCATCGCTCGCTCCGTAGAGCTTCTGAAATAATTGCAGGTCTTTAGCAGATATTATTGAACACCCTCTTAAAATGAAAGACCGGGACTTCCGTGTAGTTATCACGACAGGAAGTCCCGGTTTTCTATCAAATGAGAAATATTGCCGCAATAAGGTCGAGGTGTGTTTCGTTAAAATCTATATGGGAAAGATTTTAAACGGGATAATATTGTGCCTTGTTGCCTCGTTGCTGGCTGCTTGTGGTGGCCCGAAGATTGCCACGGCAAACGAGCAGATGGAGCGTGGCGAGTATTTCGATGCCTCCAAGACATATCGCAAGATATATAACAAGCTTACCAAGAGGGAGGAACGTCCCCTCCGTGGCGAGATAGCATTCAAGATGGCTGAATGCCACCGCCGTCTTGGCCAATATGCGCGTGCGGCTGCCGCATATCAGAATGCAGCCCGATACGGCTATGCCGATTCGACTCTTTACCTGCACCTTGCACAGATGCAGCATTCTACCGGGCAGTACGCGGCGGCGGTGAAGAGCTATAGCGAGTATCTGTCTTTCCGACCGTCGGATTTTGTGGCGCAGAACGGTATAATCGGTGCGCGTATGGCTCTTGAAAAGAAGGGTGCCACACGCTATGTGGTAAAGAATGCCAAGCTATTCAACAGCCGCCGGGCGGATTACTCGCCTATGTTCTCCGACCGTAGCCTTGACCAATTGTATTTCACGACTACCAACGAGAACGCCACAGGAACCCGCAAGAGTGAGATTACCGGTATGAAGAAAGGCGACATTTGGTTTGCCGGGCGCAACGAACGCGGCGAATGGAAGCGTCCTGAGCCGGCAGAGGGCGAACTTAATACCGATTTTGACGAAGGCACGCCGGCTTTCAGTCCTGATGGAAGCACCATGTACCTGAGCCGTGCTCGCCGTGAGCCGAACTCGAACACCGGCGTGGAGATATACACTTCGCAACGTTCCGATGCCAAGTGGAGCGCGCCGGTGAAATTCGACATCACGGCCGACACAATATCGAGCTACGCCCACCCGGCGGTATCGCCCGACGGCCGATGGCTCTATTTTGCCAGCGATATGCCGGGAGGGCAGGGCGGCCTTGACTTGTGGCGAATCAATCTTCACGAGCGGCAAGGCTCTCTTGAAAATCTCGGCGAATGGATCAATACTCCCGGGAACGAGATGTTTCCGTATGTGCGTACTGACTCTGTGCTGTATTTTGCGTCCAATGGTCATCCGGGATATGGAGGCCTTGACATATTCAGAGCCGAGCTTACTCCGTCGGGGGGCTGGAAGGTGACCAATATGGGCACCCCGGTCAATTCGGCTTCCGACGATTTCGGCATAACGTTCGGCGAGGGTGAGAGTGGTTTTTTCAGCTCTAACCGTGGCGATACCAGAGGCTATGACCATATTTTTTCGTTAGAGCTTCCTGAATTGAAGATACTTATAAGTGGTTGGGTTCTTGACCGCGATGAGGAGCCGGTGCCTAATGCCGTGATAAGGATAGTGGGCAACGACGGCTCTAACCAGAAGCAGGTGGCTCGCTCCGACGGTTCGTTCTCTTTCCCGCTCGACCGTGGTGTGAGCTATGTGATGCTTGCCGGTGCCAAAGGGTATCTGAATGCCAAGCAGGAGTTTACGAGCGACACGGCTGAGGAAGACGCCGAATATTCGGTCGATTTTATCCTTGCGTCTGTCACAAAGCCTGTTGTGATAGATAATATATTTTACGATTTCGACAGGGCCACGCTTAGACCTGAGTCGAAAACCGCGCTCGACGAGATGGCACAGGTACTTCGCGATAATCCTAATGTGACTATCGAAATGGCTTCCCACACCGACCGCAAAGGATCGGAGGAATACAATATCAACCTGTCGGCACGACGGGCAAAGTCGGTAATAGACTATCTGATATCCGTGGGTATAGCGCCGGAGCGTCTGCAAAGCCAGGGCTACGGAAAATCGCGACCCAAGACCATAACCAAGAAGCTGGCTCGTGAATATCCCCAGTTCCAAGAGGGGCAGGAGCTGACAGAGGAGTTCATTCTTTCTCTGCCGGAGGCTGACCAGGAGGTTGCCGACCAGATAAACCGTCGTACAGAGTTTCAGGTTCTGTCTATAGATTATAAGATGTACTGATGCGTTTTCGTACCGAGATAGAATCAATCAAAGCGTGCTTCGAGCTTGGTCACGCCGACAAGATGGTGCTGCTCGGCTCCTGCTTTACCGACGAGGTGGGCTCGCGCCTTGCTGCCGACGGCTTCGATGTGTGTGCCAATCCATTCGGGGCGCTGTATAACCCTATGTCGATATGCCGATGTATAGCCCGCATACTGTCGGGAGAGGCATATTCCGAGGCCGATCTTACCTCGGGTCCGCGAGGCTATCATTGTCTTGATTATGCCACGCGCTATAGCGGAGCGGACATTGCAGCGTTGCTTGGCGTTCTCAATGATGACGCTTCGAGGCTTCGTGAAGCGCTTTGCGCAGGTCCTACAGTGTTCCTTACATTTGGCACTGCTTATGTTTACCATCTGCGAGAGGACGGTCGGGTGGTGGGTAACTGCCATAAATTCCCTGCCGGCGTTTTTGACCGTCGTCTGCTTTCTGTCGACGAGATAGTGGCCGCGGTTAGCGATTCCTTGCATCGTATGCGCGACGCAGGAGTGCGGCGAGTGGTGTTTACCGTGAGTCCGATACGCCATGTGGCCGACGGGCTCCACGGCAATACCGTTAGCAAGGCCGTGCTTCACCTTGCTGTGGAGCAGCTTTGCGCCGAGTGGGACGGCTTTGTTTCATATTTCCCGGCATATGAGATGATGATTGATGATTTGCGGGATTATCGTTTTTATGCTGCCGATATGAAGCACCCGTCCGATGTGGCGGTGGATTATATCTACGAGTTTTTTTCTCATACATATTTTAATGCCGATACCCGGAGAGAGGCTGTGGAATATCGTCGGCAGTACAAGGCCTCTCTTCATCGACCGATATTATGAATTGTGTATCGATAGCCGATTGGGCTAAATCAGACATAAAGCTGTCGGAACTGCATTTTGCAGCCTCCGACCCAGAAGGGAAGAATGTATTTACCGATCTCATAACCGACAGCCGTTCGCTATGTGAACCGGCTGCCACAATCTTCGCCGCATTGCGCACCGGAGTCAACGACGGCCATCGCTATATCCCGGCTCTTTATAGCAAAGGGGTAAGGGCATTCATAGTAGAGGAGATTCCTGATGATTGCCGTGGTCTTGACGCGGCGTTTGTCGTGGTTGCTTCAGTGGAAGAAGCGTTGCGCGATATTGCCCGACTACGGCTGGAAGCCTTGCACGGAGGCATCGTTGTTACAGGCAGCATAGGCAAGACCAAGACAAAAGAGCTGATATACCGCGGATTGCTGAGCAAGGGCGATGCGCGTAGGAGTCCGCGGAGCTGGAATTCCGGCATAGGAATACCGTTGGCCGTCTGGGATATGACCAAGCCGGATGGCACTCCCGATTTTTTTATTACGGAAGCTGCTATCGACGGGCCCGGGCAGGCGCGGAAGATACGCTCCGTGCTTGACGGTTCGTATGGCATAGGCGTCGTTACGCCAATCACAACCGAGCACGACAAGGCTTTCCCGTCGCATGCTGCAAAGGTGCGCGAGAAGGTCGAAGTCGTGGCCGGTTGCCACACGATAGTGTATGCCGATTCTGACGACGAGTTACGGAGGCAGCTTGAGGCACTCACCGATGTTCGCCTTGTGCCTGTAGCCATTGGTAATGACAAGCAGGGCGTCCGCACTGTTTTCCATGCCCTTGCAGCCGCTGTGCTTGCCGAGCTTGGTTTCGATGCGCAGGAGGCGTATTCTTTGCCGATAAGCGACACGCGCCGCGATATATCGCATGGCTGTTTTGGCAATGTTGTGGTTCGCGACCGCTTTACCCATGATCTGCGTTCGCTTGAAGACACTCTTGACTTTTTCAGGCGTCACTGCAATCAAGAATGTGATAAAATACTCGTGCTCGGAGATATTCTTCACGGCCCTCTTGCCGACGAAGCGCTTGCCGCGCTGTATGTGCGCGCGCTTGAGCTCGCGAGTCTTGCCGGTATCGACAAAGTGCTTGCGGTGGGCGATGATATGCGCAAGGTTGCATTCGCGTTCGAGGGCTTGGGCTTTGTGGAAATGGCAACAGATTCGCCGCGCTATACCTCGGCTATTGAGAGCGGTGATTTGTGGCGTGACAGCCGGATACTCCTTTTCGGAAATCAGGACGGCGATATCGCGCCATACAGCCGCGCGCTCGAGAGTGCCGACCATGATACGACTCTCGAAGTCGATCTCGACGCCCTTGTGCATAACTATAATTATTACCGCAGGCTGCTTCCTTCCCGTACAGGAATGGTGGCTATGGTGAAGGCTTCGGCTTATGGCATGGGAGCGGAAGAGATCGGCCGGGCTTTGCAGAGCCAGGGAGCGGCATATCTTGCCGTTGCCGTTGTCGATGAGGCTGTTGCCTTGCGCGATGCCGGTATAACGATGCCGGTAATGGTGCTTAATCCGATAACCAACCGTTATCATACCTTGTTTTCCTATAATCTCGAACCGGCCATATTCTCTCCCGAGGAACTTAACCGTATGCTTGCCGAGGCAAAGGCGGAAGGCGTGTCGGGCTTCCCTATCCATATAAAGATAGATACGGGCATGCACCGTGTGGGCTTTCTCGAAAATCAGATTGATTATATAGCGGAGGTTCTCCAAGGGCAGGAAAATGTAAGGGTTGCGTCGGTGTTCACGCATCTTGCAACTGCCGACTGCCTTGATATGGACGAATATACCGCCGGGCAGATAGAGGCTTTCCAACATATTGCCGGGAAGCTTGCCGACCGGCTTGGCTATAATCCTAAGCGTCACTACCTGAATACCGCCGGAATGATGCGGTTTGCCGATAGCGGTGATTATGATATGGCACGCCTTGGCATAGGGTTGTACGGTATCTCGCCGTATGCGGGGCCCGAGGCTGCGTTCTTAAAGCCGGTGGCCGCTTTCCGTTCGCGAATAATATCGCTCAAGCATTGGCCTGCCGGTACTCCGATAGGTTATGGCTGCAAAGGACGGACTGAGCGCGACAGCATAATTGCCACTGTGCCTGTGGGATATGCCGATGGCGTGAACCGTCATCTCGGAAATGGCGGCGCGGGATTCGTTGTGCGCGGGGTAGAGTGTCCCACCATAGGAAATATATGTATGGACTTGTGCATGGTAGATGTGACCGACGCTCAGGGAGTGTCTGTTGGCGACAGTGTGGAAATTTTTGGTTCCCAAATGCCGGTAGAGCGCTTGGCGGAAAGACTGGGCACCATTCCCTATGAGATTCTGACTTCTGTTTCTCCGCGAGTGCGTCGCACGTACTTCTACATATAACCGCTTATTGCAATTGCCGGTATGTACGAGGCCGAGAACGCTAAGGCTGAATCGTTTTTCGAGTGGGCGCAGGCTCACCCGAAATTCGGTTTGCTCTTTGCGGCTCTTCTGCTTGCCGTGTGGTTCGCGGGCTTGCTGCTTGGCTGGAAATGGGCGTGCGAGTGGCAGTTTGGCGGCAAGCTGTGGCTTTTCGACGACTGCTCCCCCAAAACACGCCGCCGAGTTCAGATTGCGCTAATCGGCGTAGCGTTGTCTGCCTGCCTTACGATGTTCTTTGTGTGGAAGTGAGAGTATGGGAAAGGGTAATCGCAAATACCGGATCTGCTTCATCGACTATCTATGGTATGTAGCCGAGAAATGGAGCGAAAGAGAGCATAACAACCTTAATGGAGGTATGCTGCTTTTTCAGTGCTGGCTCTTTGCGATACTCATACCGGTTGTCATACCGATGGCTTTTCGCTATCTCGGTTGGGTTATTGCCCTTACCGCAGTGATTTCTCTATGCTTTCTGCCTTTCTTGTTCTGTAAGCTGAGATATACAACCGGACGGCGCACGGCACTCCACGAACATTATCATGATATGAAGCGTTCCGGCAGGAGGCTCATCACAATCATCCTCATTGCCTTTGCACTGACGATTGCGGATTTCATATTGATGTTCCACCTCGGATTTATACATTGGAGCAAATGAAACGGCATGAGCATAAACAACGGTTCTATCTCTGGGATTACCTTTGGTGGTATGGAGAGCGATGGGGGCAAGTAAGACGGACGAACCGTATGGACGGTTCCTTTTTGTTGTATTGTTACATTGTGTCACTAATCATTTTGCTATTGATGTTCTTATCCTTCCGGATTTTCTCTGATATCGCAATGATACCAACCTGTCATATTTTCTTCTCTTTCCATCTTATTTTTATGTTTTGCCGGTCTATCCTGATATGTTTGCATTGGCAATGCCTTTCTTCAAAGAACCATGAATCTCGATGGTATGCCCCCAAAACATATCGTCATCGTTATAGTACGCAGTAAAGCTACCGCCTGACGTTATGGAAATTTCCGAAAGTGCAATACGATCAGCAAATGCTTCCTCAGTGATTGGCTTGGCATCGTTGTTTTCTTCGTCCTCATCCAGCCAGTCGTTGGCAAGTGCGGTGAGTTTCTTTGCTGCAAATTCACGCATGGTTTTATCCCATGTTTCCTGTTCGACAACCAGCTTTTTTGCCGCAGTACGAACACGGCTCCATGAGGATTTGCTCTCGGGGTTAACCTCAAGCATGAAAGAAACATCGTTGCCGTTCCATAAGAGGGTGGTTTCAAATATGCCAAACTCCCGATTTAGAATCAGTGTTCCCAGCACCTTGTCTTCGATGACCACAGGCTTGTTGTATTCCTCCAAGACGGCCTCTAACTCCGGGCAGGAAACCGCCTGTTCCAGCACCTCTGTGATAGCCCAGCTGTTGAATTTTTCAGGGGTAGTATGTTCAGGCACATACTTATCCAACAGTTTCCTTACCTTGATACGGCAGATTTGTCCTCTCTCAAATCGTTTCCAACCACTTTCGCTATTTTTTTCTTCCTCGGTGACGGGCCATTCCAGCCGTCCCTCTCGAATATTGACTTCTCCGGTTGCACAAAACACCATGCCCAGAGATATGACGGTCATATCCCAAAAGCCATTGTCGTATCCGGCGCCCAAAGTGTTTTGAATCAGGGTGATTACTTCCTTTTCCTCAGGAGCGTATCGCTCATAGAATTTATCAAACTGATTGCTCATATTCGTGTGTTTTTGATGATATTTTGAGAAGTGCGTCAATCGTTCGCAAAGTTAACGAAAAATGGCTGTTTGGCACTATTTGCATCGGTTTTTTTGCATTGATGATGCTTGCCGAAATTACTCAGCGCGCTTTTTGAATTAACTCATAACTTTTTCGTAACTTTGCGCTTCGGAAAAAGAAATAAACAGATTTAGACAATGACTGATCTACCCCAGAAATACAATCCTGCAGATGTAGAGGATAAATGGTATGCCTACTGGCTTGAAAACAAGTTGTTCAGCTCTGTGCCGGACGCGCGCGAGGCTTATACGGTGGTTATACCGCCGCCAAATGTTACCGGCGTGCTCCATATGGGTCATATGCTCAATAATACGATACAGGATATTCTGGTACGCCGTGCGCGTATGCAGGGCAAAAATGCTCTTTGGGTGCCCGGTACGGACCACGCCTCGATTTCTACTGAAACCAAGGTTATAGGCAAGCTCGCAGCCGAGGGCATCAAGAAAACCGACCTCACCCGCGAGGAATTTCTTAGCCACGCGTGGGAGTGGACCGAGAAGCACGGCGGAATAATTCTGCAACAGCTACGCAAACTCGGCGCTTCGTGCGACTGGGATCGCACGGCGTTCACTATGGACGAGAAACGGAGTGCGAGTGTGGAGAAAGTGTTTATCGACCTTTTTGACAAGGGATTGATATACCGCGATCTGCGTATGGTCAACTGGGATCCGCAGAACCGTACCGCCATCAGCGACGACGAGGTGTTCTTCGTCGAGGAGCAGAGCAAGCTTTACTATCTGCGTTACTATCTTGCCGAGGAGCCCGCGCAGCTTGATGCCCCCGAGGGTTCGGTTGTGCATGCCGATGCCGAAGGACGCCATTACGCACTCGTGGCCACTACTCGCCCTGAAACCATCATGGGTGATACCGCGATGTGTATCAATCCTAAAGACCCCAAGAATGCTTGGCTCAAAGGCCGCAAGGTTGTGGTGCCTCTCGTGAACCGTGCCGTACCCGTTATCGAAGACCGCTATGTCGACATTGAGTTTGGCACAGGCTGCCTCAAGGTGACTCCCGCCCACGATAAGAACGACTATATGCTCGGCAAGAACCACTCTCTTGAAACCATCGACATCTTCAACGAGGACGGAACCGTGGCCGAAGTGGCCGGCATGTATGTTGGCATGGATCGTTTCGATGTGCGCAAGGCCATCGCCAAGGATCTTGAAGCCGCAGGACTCCTTGAGAAAGTAGAGGACTATACCAACAATATAGGACTCTCCGAGCGTACCAAGGTGCCTGTGGAGCCGCGCCTGTCCTTGCAGTGGTTTGTGAAGATGAAGCACTTTGCCGGCAAGAGCCTTGCGCCCGTGATGGACGACCTTATCCGCTTCGTGCCCGAAAAATATAAGACCACCTACCGTCTGTGGCTCGAAAACATACAGGATTGGTGTATCAGCCGCCAGCTGTGGTGGGGACACCGTATTCCGGCTTATTTCTATGGCGACGGCAAAGGAAAAGACGAAGCGTTCGTGGTGGCTGCAACCCCCGAGGAAGCTCTCGAAAAAGCCCGCAGGCAGAGCGGCAACGAGGCGTTGCAGGCCGACGACCTGCGTCAGGATCCCGACGCGCTCGACACATGGTTCTCGTCGTGGCTGTGGCCGATTGCCCTTTTCGACGGTATCAACAACCCCGGTAACGACGAAATCAAGTACTATTATCCGACAGCCACGCTCGTAACAGCCCCCGACATCATATTCTTCTGGGTAGCCCGTATGATTATGGCCGGATATGAGTATGTTGGTGAAAAGCCCTTCGAGAATGTGTACTTTACCGGTATCGTGCGCGACTCTCTGGGACGCAAGATGAGCAAGATGCTCGGTAACTCGCCCGACCCGCTCGAACTGATAGCGCAGTATGGCGCCGACGGTGTTCGTATGGGGCTTATGCTCGCCGCTCCCGCCGGAAACGATATAATGTACGACGACAAGCTCGTGGAGCAGGGACGCAATTTCTGCAACAAGATATGGAATGCTTTCCGTCTTGTAATGGGCTGGGAGGCATCGGCCGAAGCGCAGCCTGAGATTTGCCGCATTGCCGCCGACTGGTTCCGCTCCAAGCTGAACGCCACCGTGGCCGAGGTAGAGGATCTCTTTGGCAAGTTCCGTATCAGCGAGGCTCTTATGGCGGTATATCGCTTGTCCCGCGACGATTTCTCGGCAGTATACCTCGAGCTGGTCAAGCCCGCTTACGGAAAGCCTGCCGATGAAACCACGCTGCGCGAGGTGACAGCCTTCTTCGACGCCCTTCTGCGTATGCTTCACCCCTTTATGCCGTTTATCACCGAGGAACTATGGCAAGCCATCGAGAAGCGCGCCGACGGCGAATCGGTAATGTATGCCCCGATGCCGGCAGGTGGAGCGGTCGATGCTGACATGCTCGCCCGTACGGACAAGGCTCTTGAGATTGTCAACGGAGTCCGCGGAGTTCGCGCTCGTCGCAATATCCCGGCCAAGGAGGCTGTGAAGCTCCTTGTGATGGGTACGCTCGATGCCGAATCGCAGGCCGTGGTTGCCAAGCTCGCCAATGTGGGTGAAATTGTACTTGGTGCCGAAAAAGACCCCGGAGCGACCACGTTTATGGTCGGGACCGAGGAGTTTGCCGTGCCCCAGAGCGATAATATCGACGTTGAGGCCGAACGCGCCCGTATCAGCAAAGAGATTGACTACCTTGAAGGCTTCCGCGCTTCTGTGATGAAGAAGCTCGCCAACGAACGCTTTGTGTCGCACGCCCCCGAGGCCGTTGTGGCAGCCGAGCGCAAGAAGATGGCCGATGCCGACACCAAGCTCGCCACTCTCCGCGCCGCCCTCGCTGCCCTTAATTGAGAAACTGTTTAACACACATTAGGTAATTACATAACGAGAGCCGGGCAAAACGTCCGGCTCTCGCTTCATATCAAGATAGGTTTATAGGTCGGTGACGCGTGTGGCGAAGAGGCATACGCCGGTAGTCGTTTCGTTGATGAAGAACACGAACGGGCGGTTGACGTTCATCACCGGCTTTGCCGACGCGGGAGCATCCGGCCCCGGAGCAGTCACCATTCCATTCCATGTAATGGCCGAGCCTTCGGCTCCTTCTTCGGTAAACTCTATTGTGGCCTTTTGGTATATATTAGACTTGGCTTCGATTGTTTCGGTGAAAATGGAATAATTCTGCATTTCTCCGATATTTCTGATGCCCATGGCTGCGAGGGGAACGTTAAGCCATATTTTCTGTGCTTCTATCTTGAGCTTTGGTAGGGAGAATTCTATAGGCTCATCATTATATTTCAAGTTGGCCAACTTGTCGAGTTCGTCGGAAGCTGTGGACTTGTTGATGTCTGTACCTTTGGCCATTAGCGCCGGTGCGTGCTGTGCTTTTCGCAGTGTTCGCATTTTTTGTCGGTATCGCTGCCTTCTGCGTATTGATGGATTATGATGGAACAGTAGTTAGAGTATCGTGAGGGGCCGGGAACGGGGGGCCTCCAAGCACGTCATCTTCGTGTTTGCCATATTGAATTATAGGGAAGTTATAGACAATCCATCCTACTTTAACGGCGATATGGCGGTCTTTGCCTGTATCGTTTGCGGGGATTGTAATATCGATACCATCGGCAGATGTGTTGTCGATATGGAATCCTTCGATGTCAAACGCGATAGGATTGTGAACCCATACGCAAGGAGGCACGTCAATTTCATTGCCGATTATCTGTTCGAGCGACAGGCTTGGGTCGGAAGGAATACCTTGCCGAGTTACAGTATATACGCCAGAGGGCACTTTGAAGTCATAATGGATTTTTCCGCCTTTCGAGTCTATATAGTGGCGTAAGGCCCACTGGTCGAGAGGGGCGTCTTCGATAAATTGGTTGAGGCGGTACCAAGGAGTCTTATCCTGGTCGACAACGACTACGGTGGCGTACTTGGAGCGCAACTCTTCAATTCGTGCTATCTCCTCGGGGGTATGCTCTTTCTGCCTGATATTCGGTGAATACTCATCGGAAGTGCAGCCTGCAAGGAAGAGGCTGAGAACAACTCCTAAAGGGAAAGATAAAATTTTCATATATGTGGTATTGATTAGTTTGGTGATGAGTCTTGGCAAAAATAGATAAAAAAAGTGAAAATGCAAACTTTTTGCACGGATTTAATACGCTTCATCTGCAAAGCTTGTCAAAAAAATGAGTTAATTGTTGCGGTGCGAGAGGCGGTGCGTTAAGGGACAATGATTTCGGGGCTGCCGGGACATAGGCGTAGGAGCAAGTTACGGTTTGGCTTCGGGTGTCGTGGGGCCGTTGCGGTGGTTCTGGTTTGGTTGGTAAGAGTAATATTGGTGGTTTCTCATCTCCTTTATAATCCTGAGCGCATACCGCGGCAGGGGCGATTGCAAGGAGTAAAATTAATTCTTTTTTCATCTGAAATAGTGTTAATGAATGCTCCAAAGTTAGGCATAAGAGAGCTAATTTTCCAAATTTATTTATCACACACGTCCTTATGTAAATGGTTGGGAATTAATAAATAAAATCGTGTGCGAAATGTTAAATTTCACACACGACTTTTGCCAAGCCCACCAAAGGGTATAATATGTAATATTGGGGCGTATTTAGGACGGCGGCTATCCTTAGCCGAGAAGTTTTAGGAATAGTTCTAAATCGGGAAGTTTTTTCTCAGATATTCTGTCTTTGATTCTCGCTTTTTTAGTGTATACAGAATTGGGTTTTATGCCTAAGAATACGCTGATTGCTTTTGGAGAAAATCCTGCAATCAACATGGCGACGAATGCAATATCGTTTTCCGACATCCAAGTGGCCTGCGACCTTAATTTTGAAATTGCACCGCCCGTATATTCGTCAACGGTATCACAAATCTGCCTTATGCTGTCATCGGAACGAAGTTGTTCTATTTCGGACGTTATAGAGCGTAGAAGCGACTTTTTGGATATTTCAGATTCGTCGTGGTCGAAGTATTGCGAGCAAAGAGAGTCCAGCATACCTGTATATTTGCTGAACAGGCGCGTATATAGCTCATTTTTAGCTGAAGCATTGTTTTGGTACTCCTGAAGGTCTTTTTGTGCTATTAGCCTCATAGCTTGTTCAAGCTTTATATTAGAGTTTAAACTATGTATATAGGCAACATTGTTTTCTATTTCTTTGTCACGGCGGTATAAAAACCATCTGTAAGCTATTACTATGGCGAGGAGTATTATTATAATAATGAGGGCTGTTATTTTCGTGCGAAAAGCATTTTCCTGCTTTTCGAGAGCGAGGGCTACGAAATAATCTCTGTCGGCAAGTTCTAAAGCATCGTTGTTGGTAGTGGATATTATACGATTCTCAATATTACGTAATTGTCGTAGAAGCTCTGCCTCGTTTTTATAATCGGCATCAATACGCGCCATTGCGATTTCCATACTAAGGAAAGTCAAGGTATCGGCAAAGTTCTGAGCATTATCTTTGATTCGAGGAATGTAAGCTCGGGCTTTTTCTATATTGCCTTTTTCGAGAAAGATATCAAATGTTATTTCAAGTTCTTCTCTACTAAGAGCGTTTTCTCCGTATTCATCAATGATGGTATTGATGACGATTCCTGCACTGTCGCATTTGTTGATCTTATTATAACATAAAGCTTTAAATCGGAGTAGCCATAGGCGTGCATTGCTGCTTAAATAGTTCAATGTGGAAATGCTGTCTAATATTAGATGCATTTCTTCATAACGTTGAAGTCCGTAATAAGTTCCAGCAAGGTCTAATGCGCTAAAAACGCTGTGTTCTTCTTTGCCGGCGAGATGGTATTCTATGCGGGCGGTTTCGGCGTGTTTCAATGCCTCGATGCGGTTGTAACGCTCGTGGTAGAGGCTATGGAGTCGTTCTGCGCATTTGCCGATCCAGTAGTGGTCGCCTTGTTCAGATGCAAGCTCGAATGCGTGACGTGCACATAGCAGTGCCTGAGTGTGCTCGTTTGCATATTGGAGTATTGTAGCCCGTGAATAGAGCGATTGCATAAAATGTCGTTCGTCGGAGGTGCTTTTGTAGTAGTCGACGGCTGTGCTTATGAGGGAGTCGTCGGTTTCTACGATGTAGTTGCGGTAGCGGGCGTAGGTTGTTAGGAGGGCGTGACGGGCTCGGTGGTTGTCAGAGCGCAGAGTGGCAGTGTCGATGGAGTCGAGGATTGCGAGAGAGCTGTCGGGAGCTGTTTCGATGCAGGCTTCGGCATGGTCGAGATGGCGCACGGTTTGGCGCGGTGTGCAGGCGGCGAGGATTGCGGCTGTTGCAACGATGTATAAGATTTTTTGAAGTTTCAGGGTTTCGATGTTTTCAAATAGAAGTTAGTATTTGCATTGTTTATTGCATTGTAGGAATGCCCTGATTGGACGTCCTTGGTCGAGTGGTGCGTTATATTTCGCGAATTCGGACACATGGCTGTCGGCAAAGGTAGGAAAAGGGTGGGAAAAAAGCAAGCGACTGGTTGAAGACGCTTGCTTTTTATGCGGGTTGGGTGGGTGGTGTGTGTTTAGCCGAATGTTTTGTGGAGTTCGCGGAAGCGCGAAAGGACGCCGGGGCCGAAACGAGCCATGGAGGCTTCGACGCGTTCGAGGTTTTTGCGCTTGCCGTCGCCTCCTTTTGAATAAAAGCAATCGGCGTAGCATATAAGCTTTTCAAGAATGCTCTGGGGCATGTACGAGCGGTCGGCAGGGAGAGGAAGTCCTGCCGAGGCTATTTCGTCGGTGGTAAGGCCTGCGCCTGTATGGCGCTCGGCTACGAGAGCATATACCTCGGGCGCGCCGTCGGCCCGCAGCATGTCGGCTCCGGCAGCCCCATGGGCAAGGTATGGCAGTGTGCCGTGGCAGTCGATGCCGGGAGCATCTGTGGCTATTATGCCTATGTCGTGGAGCATTGCGGCAGCCTCTATGTCGGCTTCCGGAATATCAAGATTCTTGCGACCGGCAATTTCGATGGCAAGCCGGGCCACAGCCGCGCTGTGAGATAACAAAATCCCGCGAACCTTGCGGTCGGCGGGATAATGTTTGTCAATTATAGTTTGCCAGAACTGTGTCATTCTACAATAGTGTTCCAGCCGTGGGTATCGGGTGTTTCGCCAAGGCGGATTGCGTTCAGGTGGTTGTAAAGGCGTGTGGTGACAGGGCCGGGCTTGCCGTCTTTCGACATAACGTATTTGATGCCCTTGTCGAGGTCGTCGATCTCGCCTATGGGTGAGCATACGGCCGCTGTGCCGCAGGCTGCAGCCTCGGAGCATTCTGCGAGCTCTTCCACGGCTATCGGGCGCTGTTCGACTTCGATGCCCATATCGCGCGCTATGTCCATAAGGCTCATATTGGTTATGGAGGGCAGGATTGAGTCAGATTTCGGAGTGATGTATTTGCCGTCTTTGATGGCGTAGAAATTGGCCGGGCCGCATTCGTCGAGGTATTTCTTCTCTTTGGGATCGAGATAAAGCACTGCGGAGTATCCGAGCTCGTGAGCCTTGTGGCCGGCGCCGAGAGAGGCTGCATAGTTTCCGCCCACTTTCCAGCGACCTGTTCCCTGAGGAGCCACGCGGTCGTACTGGCGCATTATGCACATATTGGTGTTTTTGAATCCGCCTTTGAAGTACGGACCCACCGGGGTTACCATGATTATGAAAAGGTACTCGTCGGCTTCTTTAACACCGATGCGGGGCGTCATACCTATTTCGAGAGGACGGATATAGAGCGATGCTCCTGTGCCGTAAGGCGGGATGAATCGTTCGTTGAGCTTTACTGCCTTTATGCACATTTCCTCGAACAGCTCTACGGGTATCGGCTCCATCAGGAGTCCTTTGGCTGATTCGCGCATGCGCTTGGCATTTTCTTCAAGGCGGAAAATACGAATTTTTCCGTCAGCTCCGCGGAAGGCTTTCAAGCCTTCGAATACTTCCTGGCCGTAGTGGAGCGTGGTGGCGGCCATGTGTATGTTTACTGTTTCGGATTGGGAAATCTCGATAGGACCCCATTTTCCGTCGCGGAAGGCGCAACGTACGTTGTAGTCGGTGGGGAAGTAACCAAATGGGAGGTTTGCCCAGTCTATTTGCTTATCCATTTTCGATTATTTTTGGTTAGCGTTATGCAAAGATACGAATAAGTCGAGCGCAAAAGCAAATTTATTTAATTTTGCCGAGCGTGAGTATCTAAGGCAGTCAGCCAAAGATACGGATAAGTCGAGCGCAAAAACAAATTTGTTCGGCGTTATTGAGGAAAAGCGCCGCCAGCGACAGACTTGTGGCTGGCGGCGCTTGTGTCATTTTGGCAGCTTTTCTTAGAGTATGTTTACTTTTAACTCTATGAAATCCTTAGAAGTTTTTTCGGCCTGTTTCAAGCTTTCATTCAGTCGTTATGGAACCCCATAACTCCTTCATTCAATCTCAAAACATACTCGAAAAATCATTCTAAATCTTAACATAAGCCAAAAGTAAACATACTCTTAGTTCACACGGAAGCGGTCTGTTCCGTCGGCAAAGAATGCTACAATCTGGCGAGCAGCCGCAACGCCGGCGTTCAAATTGGCCTCAGCCGTCTGCGCGCCGCTTTTCTTCGGGGTGAAGAACACTCGCTTACCGAACTGCTCCACCAAGGCGTCGGCGTTTTTGGGCTTGACGTCGGCGAAGTATTTGATGTCGGGACGCTCGCGAAGTACTTCTTCAAGCTCGGCTTCGTTGATAACTTCCTTGCGCGCCGTGTTGATGAGCACAGCTCCCTTTGGCATTCTGCTTATAAGGTCACGGCCTATCGAGCCAGTCGTTTCGGGAGTGGCAGGTATGTGAATCGACACGATGTCGCTTTCTCCGTACAGTGCCGGAACGGATTCTGCCACGCCTACACCGGCGTCGGCCATAACCTCTACCGGGCAATATGGGTCGATTGCTTTTACTTCCATGCCGAATCCACGGGCTATGGAGGCTACATGGCGGCTAACTTGGCCGAAAGCCTGCAGGCCGAGTCGCTTGCCGCTTATTTCAAATCCTGTGGTGCCGTCGTAGCTGTTTCGCGCCGCCATTATGGCCATTCCGATTACAAGCTCTGCAACGGCGCGGGAGTTTTGCCCCGGAGTGTTTTCGACGATTGCTCCGGCTGCAGTGGCTGCCTTGAGGTCTATATTGTCGTAGCCAGCACCTGCGCGTACCACTATCTTCAGGTTGGGAGCGGCCGCAAATAATGCCTCGTCAACGATGTCGGAGCGCACTATCAGCGCGTCGGCTGTGGCAGCGGCTGCACGCAGCTCGTCGGCAGAAGTGTATTTTTCAAGAAGCACCGGTGTGTGGCCGGCTTCGGTGAGCACGCGTTTGATTTCAGCGACAGCCTTGGCCGAAAAAGGCTTCTCGGTAGCTATGAGTACGTTCATATTCTTTGATGCCTTAGTGGATTGATTCAAAATCGTTCATAGCGTCTACAAGTACTTTGACGCTTTCGAGAGGCAGGGCGTTGTACAGAGATGCGCGGAAACCACCCACAGAGCGGTGTCCCTTGATGCCTACGATGCCTCGTTCGGCACAGAAGTCGATGAAGCCCGCTTCGAGATGCTTGTATTCGGGAGTCATAACGAAGCATACGTTCATTATAGAGCGGTCGGCAGGGTCTGTCACAGTGCCGGTGAACATCTTGGAGCTGTCAATTGCGTCGTAGAGGTAAGATGCTTTCTCGATGTCGCGGCGTTCAAGTTCGGTGATTCCGCCAAGTTCCTTGTAATATCTGAGGGTCTGCAACGCGGAGAAGATGGGCAGCACCGGGGGCGTGTTGAACATCGAGCCTTTCTTTATGTGCGTGCGGTAGTCGAGCATTGTGGGAATGGGGCGGTCTACCTTGCCGAGAGCGGATTCGCGAACAATTACGAGTGTCACACCTGCGGGGGCGAGGTTCTTCTGCGCGCCGGCATATACGGCGTCATATTTGGAGAAGTCGATGGGACGCGAGAAGATGTCGGAACTCATATCGGCTACGAGCGGGCATGGTGCATCGGGATCGGTGCGTATCTCCGTGCCGTAGATGGTGTTGTTTGTGGTGAAGTGGAAGTAATCTACGTCGGCCGGGATTGTGAAGCCCTTGGGTATGTATGTGTATCCGGCTTCTTTTGACGATGCAAGCACGTCGACTTCGCCAAAGAGGCGCGCCTCCTTGATGGCGTTTGAAGCCCATGTGCCGGTATCGATGTATGCCGCACGCTTGGCGAGAAGGTTGTACGGAAGCATGCAGAACTGCATTGATGCTCCGCCTCCGAGCCAAAGCACGTGGAAGCCTTCCGGTATGTCGAGAAGTTCTTTCACCAGGGCTGAAGCCTCGTCGATTACGGCCTGGAACTGTTTGCTGCGGTGGGAGATTTCAAGAAGCGAAAGGCCCATGTCGGCAAAGTTGATGATAGCGTCGGCAGTATTCCGAATGGTGTATTCACTCAGAATCGACGGCCCTGCGTAGAAGTTATGTTTCTTCATCTTTTAAGGTGTTGAGGGGTTGTGCTTGCAAATTTAGCTAATGATTTTGGATTTGCAAATATTTCCGGACTTTTTTGCAAAATGAAAGCACAAACCCTGCCGAAATCCGTTTTTACGGGGCTGGCAGGGTTTGCGTTAAGTCGTTTTTGTTTTAGTTAAGAACAATCTGACAGGAGGGTAGCCGTCGGTCAGAGTATAGGCAGCGGGCATACTGGCGAATTATCTCTATGGTTGCCGGCTTAGGGCCGTCGGATATGCGGAGTTTGCTCATGGCATTGCTTTGCTTGCGGCGGCGTAAGGGTAGAGTAGAGTTTTTCTCCATAGGCAGTAGAGGGAAAGGATGCGAAAAAATTGTGTATAACTATAGATGCGTTCACAGAATGTCGTGTGTCATTCTCTGTGCTATTAAAACGCTAACTGAGGCTTTTTTATTGTTGCGAAAGTGAAAAAATGTGCGAATGGTGCCTCAACTTTGACTGCGCGATATTATTGTGCATTATGTGTTAAATAATCTGAATCGGACGCTGCGCGCGTTTGTGAATAATGGCAAAATAGCTATCTTTGCATATGGTATGACGCGCAAAGCATCATGCCTATAGTTAAATTGATATACGAACCAATCAAAAATCGCTATTGCCTATCGCACATCTCTACTCAAATCAATCAGGAATAGACCGATGCGAAATTTAGATAAGTATACCGACGAGCAGTTGGTAGCCGCGTATGCCTCAGGCGACAATGAAGCATTCGATGCCTTGTTGCTGCGCCATAAAAACAGGCTTTTCACATACATAGTACAGATGGTTCGCGACCGCGACCTTGCCGATGATATTTTTCAGGAAACTTTTGTCAAGGCAATAACCACGATACGCCAGGGACGTTACAACGACTTCGGCAAGTTTTCGGCATGGATTACCCGCATTGCCCGCAACCTTGCCATAGACTCTTTCAGGGCAGAAAAAAGCGAGGCTACAGTTTCTACCGATGACACTAATTTCGACGTGTTGAACCGGCGTGAATTGTCGGAAGAAACAGTCGAGGACGCAATGATCGACCTACAGATAGAGCACGATGTGCGACGCCTTGTCGACGAGCTCCCGGAGCCTCAACGCGAAGTGCTGATGATGCGGTTTTATAAGAATCTCTCATTTAAGGAAATAGCGGAAATAACCGGCGTTAGCATAAATACGGCACTTGGCCGCATGCGCTACGCCATACTTAACATGCGCCGCCTCGCCCGCGAGAAAGAACTCATTCTCTCAAGGTAGCCGATTCATATAATAGTCGGGTATGGAGCTATCTTGGCTTCCACGCCTCATAACTTGCTGATGTTCATTCGGTATTGTTTGGGGCTGATTCCGATCTGTTGTTTGAAATATTTTCCGAACGAAGACTGTGTGGGGAAGTTCAGTCGGTATGATATTTCCTGAATTGTCATATTGGTGTAGTTGAGCATGAGTTTTGCTTCCAGAACAACATATTCGTTGAGCCATTCCAGCGCATTCCTTCCGCTGAAGTTACGCACCATTAGCGACATATATTTAGGCGTGAGCGCCATTTTGTCTGCGTAGAATTTAAGGCATCGTTCTTTTTTATGATATATGTCGAGCAGGTATATGAATTTGTCGAATATCTGCTGGGCGCGTGGCTCTTTGGCCTCGTTTTCCAGTGCGGTTTCCGATCCATATTCCTGACGCAGGGATATTATGGTATATGAAATTGCCTGAATGAGTCCCTTTATCACGTGTGGATTGTTTTTTCGGAGATATTTCTGAAGCAATGTGAAATATGGCTTCAATTCGATAATCTCGTTGTGTGGCAGTTGTATCACGGCATTATTGCGGACACTCATATATGTGTCTGACCTTAGCTTTAGTTCGATCTGCAGTTCGTCGAGATAGTCGGAAGATAACAGCAAAGCATAGCCGTCCACTTCTTCTGCGTGATGGATTTGCACTATGTCGCTTGAAAAACATAGCAGGAGGTCGTTTTCTCGTATAATATATTTTTGCAAGTTTATGCTGCATCTGATTTGCCCTTGTAAGCAAATCAGTACGGTGATTGCGTTCAGGCGTACAGGCTGGGAGAATAATTCCATTTTGTCTACCGGGGTTACGAGCACGCGTCCGTTTTGCAGGTAGGCAGCTTCATTGTGAGCATGGTGCTGAATCAGTTCTGAGATGGGGATAGTGTCAAATTCCATTGTCCATAAAGTTGATTTATGCTACAAATGTATTAAAAACAAACCGTACTTTGGGGCGCTGAGTGCATAATCAAGCCATATGCTCCAATGTGCGCGACAAGTTGCACTTTTGGGGCATTTCTCTTATGCCGAACTTTGCAGGCGAAATAATCAATCGAGAAAAATGAACAGAGTTATAATTACATTTCTTACGTCTGTATTTATTTCTTCTTTTGTATGTATGGGAGAAACCCGCACGGTGTCTTTGGAGGAATGCCGGAATCTTGCCATAAACAATAATAAGGAATTACAGATGGCTCGTCTGCACCAGCAAGGTGCGCATTATCAGCGTAAGGCCGCATTCACAAAGTATCTTCCTAAAATATCCGCGACAGGAATGTATATGAGAACCGGCGACGAAGTATCTCTTTTGAGCGACGAGCAGAGAAACTCTTTGACCCATCTTGGAGATGCTGTGCAGATTCCCGGGCTGCCATTGAACGCGTTGGGCGAAAAGCTCAATGATGCTCTCCGTACAGACACGCGTAATATGACGGCAGCTGCAATAATGCTTACTCAGCCCGTATACATGGGTGGTAAAATCAGAGCGTACAATAAGATTACCAATTATGCCGAACAGATTGCGGGCGATCAGGCAGAATTGCAACTACAGAATTTAATTGTAGAAGTCGATGAAACATATTGGAAAATAGTCGAACTGCATTCAAAAAAAGAACTTGCCGAGGGTTACATAAAGCTGATTCAGACACTTGACAGTGATGTCACCCAGTTGATAGATGAAGGCTTTGCGACGAAGGCCGACGGGCTTAGTGTAAAAGTCAAGCTCAATGAGGCCAAAGTGACACTGATACAAGTCGACAACGGTCTGTCGATAATGCGTATGCTTATGTGCCAGTTATGCGGTCTTGATATGGATACCGATTTGATACTTGCTGATGAATCTGCCACAGAAGCAGTGACTGATTTGATGCCTGCTGAAGCTGATTTTAATGCGTGGCATGGCCGACCTGAATTGCGTATGCTTGAGAAGTCAATTAAAATCAATGAGGAGAAAGTTAAGATAGCTCGTTCCGAATTTTTGCCGTCTGTCGCACTTACAGGAGGATATCTGTTAAGCAATCCGTCGGTATTCAATGGTTTTGAGAAGAAATTTAATGGCACATGGAATGTCGGGGTCGCTGTCAATATTCCCATTCTTACTTGGGGAGAACGCTCATACAAAGCAAAGGAAGCTAAGACGAATGTGGTGATTTCGCGCTTGCATATTGAAGAGGTTGAAGAAAAAATAGAACTGCAGGTCAATCAGTGCCGACAAAAAGTAATCGAAGCGCGTGAACGCTATGTGGCTGCTGTCGGCAACCGTGAGGAAGCGGACGAAAATCTAAGATGTGCCAATTATGGATTAAAAGAAGGAATCATACCGGTCAGCAACGTCATTGAAGCCCAGACAGCATGGCTTTCTGCCCATTCGGACTTAATATCGGCATCTGTTGATGAAAGGCTTGCCAATCTGTACCTGCTCAAATCGTTAGGATTAATCAAATAAAACTATTATAATGAAAAAGAATCTGAACATAATTATCGTCATTTCCATTATTCTCACAATAGCTATTGTGGCAGTGATAGTGGTGGGCATGACAATGCCCTCACAAAAAGAAATCATACAAGGGCAGGCTGAGGCTACGGATTACCGCTTGTCAAGCAAAATACCTGCGCGCGTTTTTGAAATCAGGGTGAAGAAGGGCGATATGGTGTCGAAAGGCGATACCCTTGTAGTGCTCGACGCCCCCGATATCGAGGCCAAGCTGTCGCAGGCAAATGCGGCATATGAAGCCGCACAGGCTTTAGAGCTTAAAGCTCGTAATGGTGCTCGGCAGGAACAGATACAAAGCGCTTATGCGATATGGCAGAAGGCTGTTGCCGGACGTGATGTTGCCGAGAAGACTTATAACCGAGTTAACCGCCTGTTTGAAAACGGAGTTATGGCAGAGCAAAAACGTGATGAAGCGTTTGCACAGTATAAAGCGGCCATAGCCACCGAAGATGCCGCAAAATCCCAATATGAGATGGCGGTAAACGGTGCGAGATATGAAGATATGACCGCAGCTCGCGCACAGGTAGAAAGAGCGCAGGGTGCAATCAAAGAAGTAAACTCTTATATTTCCGAAACAGCCTTGCTGGCTTCCGCCGACGGAGTGGTGACTGATATTTTTCCGGAAATAGGCGAACTTGTAGGCAGCGGTGCTCCGATTATGAATGTATCTATGATTAATGATGTATGGTTTACATTCAATGTCCGAGAAGATTTATTGCCAGGCATTACTGTCGGGACTGAAACAGAGGTATATGTTCCTGCATTTGATAAATCGGTAAAGGTGAAAGTTACATACATCAAGGACGTTGGCAGCTTTGCAGCATGGAAGGCAACAAAGGCGTTGGGTAAATTTGACCTGAAAACATTTGAAGTGCAGGCATATCCTATACACCCGGAAGAACTTGCCGGATTGCGCGCGGGTATGACCGCCGTGTTCGAAAAATAAAATATATGGCTTACAAATCAATCTACCGACGCGTCACTGCAATAAGCCGTAGAGAAATAGGAATTTACTCGAAGCGCCCCTTGTTTCTGTTCTGTCTTATTGTTGCCCCGGTGCTGTGCGTGGTATTCTTCGTGACCCTTATGGGTCAAGGACTACCCACGAAATTGCCGGCAGGAATAGTGGACGAAGACAACACACAGATTTCAAGAATAATATATCGCACAATCGATGCGATGGAAGAAACTGAACTCAAATATTCCTATTCTTCTTTCAGCGAGGCGCGCAGTGCGATGCAACGTGGCGAGATATATGCTTTTTTCTATATACCCGAAGGTACAACCGAAGAGGCGATAGCAAACCGGCAACCCAGAATATCGTTTTATACCAACGAGGCTTACCTTGTGCCGGGGGCATTGTTGATGAAAGACCTTAGAACAGCTTCGGAGCTGTCGGGGTTGGCAATAACGCGTGAAAACCTGTATGCGCACGGTCTAACCGAGAGCCAGGCTATGGGTGTCATACAGCCCATAGTAATCGAAGCCCATCCTCTGAACAATCCTGAACTTGACTACTCGGTATATCTGAACAACATATTGCTTCCGGGCATATTTATGCTGCTGATCACGCTATCGACTACTTATACCATCGGGCTGGAATGGAAACAAGGTTCGCAGAAACAGCTTTATGCTATGGCGGGTGGTTCGCCATCTGTTGCCCTTGTAGGGAAATTGATGCCTCAGACATTGCTCTTTTCGCTGATGTTTGTTTTTTGTGACATCTATTTTTATAAATTCCTGCAATTTCCGTGCAATAGCGGATTGTTCTCTATGATTATGCTCGGAATATTGACTGTACTTGCCTCGCAAGGATTCGGTGTGTTCCTCTTCGGCATATTCAGTGGAAATATGCGCCTTGCAATGTGCATATGTTCTCTATGGGGCATTTTATCGTTCTCTCTCGCCGGTTTCACATACCCTGTAATGGCGATGGCTCCGGGTTTCAAGCTGTTGTCGTGGCTGTTTTCTCTCAGGCATTATTACCTGATTTATGTAAATCAAGCCCTTAACGGATACTCACTTGCCTACGTGTGGACATCGGTACTTGCTCTTGCTTGTTTTGCGGTGCTGCCGCTATTGGTGTTGCGAAGGTATCAGACCGCTTTCTTGAAATATAAATATCAGGCGTGATACAATTATGAAATCGATTTTAAATATAGCCCAAATATGGTATAACGAACTTCGTACCATATTGAAAGATCAGGGTATTATGATATTCATATTATTTGTACCATTGGCATATCCGCTGTTGTATTCCTATATCTATACCAACGAGGTGGTGCGCGAAGTTCCTGTTGCCGTGGTTGACGAATGCGGCAATGCCTTAAGCCGTGAGCTACTCCGGAAGATTGATGCTACTCCCGATGTCGATATTGTTGCATATTGCAATAATATGGCTGAGGCGCAAGAATTCTTAAAGGAGCAGAAAACGTATGGCATAATCAAAATCCCGGCCTCATTCTCAAAAGATCTGTACAATGGAGAGCAGACACACCTCGGTGTGTATTGCGATATGGGAAGTATGCTTTATTACAAAGCGATATTGCTTACGGCTACAAATGTGTCGCTTGAAATGAACAAGGATATCAAGGTAGAGCGGCATATACCCGGAACCACTCATAAACAAGAGGATATAATAAAGATGCCTGTCGAGTACGACTATGTGCCGTTGTATAATCCTCAAAGCGGTTTTGCGGCATTCCTGATTCCGCCGGTGCTTTTGCTGATTATACAGCAGACCATCTTTCTCGGCATAGGAATGTCTATGGGCGATTCTCGCGAACGATATATGGGCAGTGTGATACCTTTCAATAAATGGTATAAAAATCCTGTGCACATAGTCTTTGGAAAAGGACTCCCTTATTTAGTCCTCTATATCCTTTTGGCTGTATATATGTTCGTTGCAGTAACTAAAATTTTCACACTGCCACAGTTGGGTGATTACTGGACGTTCATTGCTTTTATAGTGCCATATCTGCTGTCGTGCATATTTATGGGTATGGTTCTGTCATCATTCGTATATAGAAGAGAGGATTGCATTATGCTGTTTGTGTTTATGTCGGTGCCGTTGCTGTTTATGTCCGGGCTGTCATACCCCGGGGCTTCAATTCCTGATTTTTGGAAATATATCTCATATGTTTTCCCCTCGACATTCGGAACCAACGGTTATGTGCGCATCACTGCTATGGGAGCCTCGCTATATGATGTGAAAGCTGAATATTGCGCCTTGTGGATACAGGCCGGTATTTACTTCTCGATAGCGTGCATATACTACCGTCACCAGATATTGCGACTCGTCAAAAAAATAAAACCGACATAATAAATTCATCGATTATGGATACTAATACAATTGCCAGAAATGCGATTCGCATATGGCAGCTTATGAACGACGGCACTACATGGTGCTATAACAAGCTTAAACAAGTTTCAAAACTTTCAGACCGCGAGATAAATGCAGCCTTGGGCTGGCTTGCCCGTGAAGACACCTTGGAGATTGTTCCAAATCCTTCGACAAACGAAGACGCCTACAAAGTAAGGCACTTCTGGGGTATGGCAGGATTCTGAAACATCATTTCGCCATAAAGTTGGTGTCGTTCAAGTAGAATAGGACATCAGCAGGCATATGCAATATATAATCGACTGCTGAAGATGCGGGTTTGAATCCTGTCGCCAACACTTATAAATAAACGACTAAATGCCCTCTAAGATATGACGAATATGGTTGTAAAAACTGCCAAATATATTGTTCTCGCTGTTTTTATTTTATTGTCTATTCCTGTGAATGCACAGATACACAATAAGGAATATTCAGTACAAATTGATGCCGACAGTGTGCGTCGGGAATTTGACAAAGGGCCTTACTTCACGCTGTATAAAGACAATTATTTTATTTTTGGCCCTTCGATTGGTCCTAAGGCGACAAAGGAGAATACAAATGTCAAATTTCAGATATCTGTAAGGCAGAAGCTTACAAAATCGACTCTCCCCGGTGGCACATATCTGTATCTGTGTTACACCCAAAAAGTATTCTGGAATATTCTTGAAAAGTCCTTGCCTATGACAGACTTAAATTTTAATCCGGGAATAGGTCTGGCTAAACCAGTTTTTAAGAATGGAAAATATATCGGCAAATTCATATTGCAGCTTGAACACGAAAGTAACGGTCGCGACTCAATTGAGTCGCGTTCGTGGAATCGTTTGAGTCTTGGAGGTGACGTGCTGATTACAAATAACTTTCTTGTACACGCAAAAGTATGGATTCCATATGTAGACGGTGAGCACAACAAAGATTTGCTTAAATACGTGGGCATAATGCAGGCCGGAGTAGAACTGACCTCGAACGACCGACGCTGGAAAGGCAGCCTTTTGCTGACCAAGCGGAAGACATGGCGTTTGGACTTCAATACAGTCGCCGAAATTTCGTGGCAGTTTTCCCGAAATGCAGACTGGAATTTATTTGTCCAGTATTATAACGGCTATGGCGAAGGATTGCTTGACTATAATAAGTTTTCCTCTCATCTTAGGGCCGGAGTGGTGATACGCCCCAAATTATTCAGTAATTACTAATTGTTATTATATGAAACGCAGTCTGTTGGGCTTGATTGCCATAGTGCTGATATTGTCAATGCCTGCCAATGTTAAGGCTGAAAGCAATGATACAATATTGGGGAATGCAAACGATAGTATAACTGCTACAATTAATGTGTCACGACTCCGTAGGAATGACAATCGGCCACTGTCGCCATATGAATTGCCATATTCTGTCACGGGAAAGTCCTATGACTGGCACAGGCTGTGGATCAATACCGCGACCTTGAGCGGAGCCTTCGTCGGTACCTTGCTTGTGCTTGAATGTCTGCCTGAAGATGCCACATCATGGAACAGAGCCGAGTTGCAGGATGTGCCATTGTTCAAGCGGTGGCATAATCATGTGATAAAGAAAGGCCCGGAATGGGATCACGACAAATTCTATTTCAACTACATACTCCATCCTTATGCCGGAGCAGTGTATTATATGAGTGCACGTAGCTGTGGCTTCAATGCCTGGCAGTCATTGCTTTATTGTGCTTGCGTGTCTACGATAGGGTGGGAGTTCGGTATTGAGGCCTTTATGGAACGGCCTTCGATTCAGGACATTTTTATAACCCCTCTTGTAGGGGGTGCTATCGGGGAAGGCTTTTATAAATTGAAGCGGCAGATAGTGGCAAATGGCTATCAGTTAGGAGGCTCATCCTTTTTAGGGAATATGGTGGTATTTCTAATAGATCCGGTAAATGAAGTATTGGATTTATTCAGAGGCAGCCCCACACGCAGTATCTCAAAATCAGGGAACAATTCAGCCGCAATTCAGGTAGAAACAGCGTTTATGCTATATTCTTACTCAAACAAAGGACCTTGCTTTAGCCTTAGGCTTCAATTCTAATGGCTCATAATCCGAATATTTAACAAATAGATTGACAGATGTTTGCGGGCTTGGGTCGATAATGCTATCTTTGTGGATATATTTCAGTGCATTAGATGAAACTGCTCGATAAATTGTTTGAAGTTGGCAATCCGCCTCGTCGCTGTCTGGCATGGAGTGTGGTTGTGGTGCTGGTCTTTGTTGTTTCGTGCCTATTGGTGCGGCGCGGATATGATAGTGAATTGCCTTGGATTAAGTTGGAGCGCCCCGCGTCGTTTAAGCTGTATGCTGCCGGAGATACTCTTGCGGTTTCTGTGGCGAGAGGCGACAGTGTGAAAATACTTGGAATACGCAGGTATGCCCACACTCAAAGATATCTTGTCGAACTGAGTGGCGGAATGCGCGGATTCGTCGAACCGTTCCATTTGCCTGTCAAGCAGCTTATGGTGTCGGGAATCCATAAAGGCGATACAGCCGAAATCAAGTCTGCCAAGTATCTTGGCGGGAATAGCGGCTATGTGATGTCGTATCTGATGAAGAATATAGGCGGAGAGGAGTATGAATCCGGGGCGGAAAACTTTGAGCCGTTGATAGAGGGTTGGTCCGATATTGTTCTTGATGATGATTATGTGTATGGCTGCGGTAGCACGGGCAAAATCGAAAAAATGCTTCAGAATGCCTCTTTGGCAGATGCCGAGCGTTCGTTGGGTGCGCCGTCCGAATTGCTGAGGTATCCCGACGGAAGTATTGTTGCCCGTTTTCCTTTTAAAGCATTTGATGGCTCAAACGGGAGATTCTACAATCCGTTGGTTGAATTTGCCCGTGACAGCACTGTCAGTAAAGTTTGTTTCCTTCCATTTTCAAGCAGGAACAGTATGTTGTTGAAGCATGCGCCGCTTGCGTCTGGTATTTTTGATTCCGGGCTTGCTGATTTGGTTCTGTCAAGGAGCGCGTATACTCCGGTACTAAGTTCTTCTGCTTTAAGAGGACTTGTCAAGGCCGGCTTGATAGTGTTCGCAATAATATTCTGTATGGGTGCCTTGGTATGGATTTATTGCACGTCATCGCTGCCTGTGCTCCTGATGGGCTGGCTTGTTATATATCCCAAGGTATATGCCAAGCTTGGCGACAGGACGCTTAAAACAGCTATGTTTGTTGTCGCTGCAGTATCGTTTTATTATTGGGCGGTGCTTATGCTTGGCTGGGGAATGTGGGGTGTTTTACTTGTCGCTTCATTTTTGGTGGCGAGATATTTTTTCCAGATGTCGACTTGCCTGCTGTGCCGCTATCCGCATGCACGGTGTCCGATATGCCGCAATCTGCATACTCTCGAACTTGACAGCTCGGAGCTTGTGGATTCGGAGGAAATGCTGGGTTCGGAAGTCGTTGAAGGTCGGTTACTTGGTACGAGCAAAAAGAGGTGGCAGTCGTGGACCGAGGTGCGATGGACCCGATCCGACGAATTTGGAAACGTGTACTCCGGAACGTCTAAGGAGAATGTTGTCAACCACACCACTGTGATGAAGGAATACGAAATGATTGACTACGAAGTGCGCTATAGGGTTGATTCCTACCTGAACACTTATGTGTGCTCATATTGCGAGTACGAGGAACAGACTGAAAATAAGACGGTGACAAGGATGAGCCGCAGGGAAGTTGGCCGACACCGTGACACCAGCTCGTATGATGTTTGACATAGCGTTTGATATGATGCAAAAAAAAATTGATTGTCTCCCGACAACCAATCTAGTTAACCTTAAATCTATACCATGAAAAACACAATGCAAAGTTATAGCATGTGTCAATTATATGCAAGCGTTATGTATGCAAAATGCGTATGCGTTAACTTTAATTAAATATTAAAAGCGCAGTATTGCCGTATTCTTATGGAATATTGCGTGTCCGCTTGCTTTTTTGATGGCAATATGCTTGTGCGGGTTGTGGGTATCGGAAGATTTTATCGCAGAGCCTTGTTAACATTAGTTTGCAATAATGTTTGGATGCGCAGTAAATCAGGCTTTTGGCATCTTTAGCCTGCGATAAAACATATATTCGGCCAAGCCTCTCACGGCGAGATATGAGCAAAATGCAAGCCATAAGGCATTGTTCCCGAGAGCGCTTTTGAGTGCGAAGTATATGCAGAAGAATGTGAGCATTGCAACCGCCATTGACGACAGCATATCCCGTGTGCGGGTCAAGCCTACGAATATTCCATCAAAAATAAACGCAGCGAAGCCGCATAAAGGCACTGCGGCAGCCCATGGAAGATAGGCGGCGGCTATCGATACCACGTTTTTGTCTTCGGCAAGCATTGCCATAAACCATTCTCCGCCTAAGATGTACAAGGCCGTGAAAATTATCGCGAAATATAGCCCTATACGCATTAGCTCGTTTACAAGGGTGCGCAGGGAAGTCTGCGAGCCTCGTCCGTGGTACTTTCCCGCCAAGGCTTCTCCGGCAAATGCGAATCCGTCGATAAAAAACGAGAAAAGCATAAATAGTTGCAATAGCAGGGCGTTTGCCGCAAGTATGTCTACGCTTTGGCTTGCTCCTGCGTGGGTAAACCACAGGGTTACCGCCACAAGGCACGCCGTGCGAAAGAATATGTCGGTATTTATACGGAAAAAAGCGGCAAGCGGGCCGCGCTCGAACACAATTCTGAAATCGGGCCTCCGGATTCTGTAGCGTTTTATGGCTATGACCAGCCCCAACAGGACGCCGAGCCATTGAGCCAGACAGGTGGCGGCGGCCACTCCTTCGATTTTCAGGCCGAAGCCGAACACGAGTGTGATGCTTGCCACGATATTCGCTACATTTGTGAGCAGTGCCATCCACATCGGGGTGCGTGAATCCTGCATTCCGATGAACCAGCCGGAAAGAGCGTAGGACAGCATCACGGCCGGTGCTCCTATGACGCAAATGTTGAAATATGTTGCCGCGAGCGACTGTGTGGCATTGTCTGCGTCCATAAATCGTAATATGACGCCGCCTATCAGTTGCGACAGCGCCAGTATGCAGGCGCCTATGATGACAGCCACGGTGACAGACCGCCAGAAGAGCAGGGTGCAGCGATTACCGTCGTCAGCACCATAAGCCTGCGCGGTAAGGCCGCTCGTTCCCATACGGAGGAAGTTGAACAGCCAGTAAAGCATGTTGAACATTGTCCCTCCCACGGCTATGGCCCCTATATAAACGGCAGCGCCGATGTGGCCTGTTACAGCCACATCGACGAGTCCGAGAACCGGTGTCGTAATATTAGATACGATAGCCGGTAGTGCTATCGCGAGAATTTCGCGTGAGTGCTTCACTATTTCGCGCCTGTACGCTTAGATGCAAGATACAGATACGCGATAATGCCTGCGTAGGCTACAATGCCGAGTATCTGCGGCAGGAATTCGCCTCCGTTTTCAGGCACGGGAACGCCGCACATGATAGTGATGGCAGCGAATACCCCGAAGAGGGCGCCGCCGGCAATGAGGCCTGAAGAAATGAGGGTGCCGCGGTCGTTGCGTGCTTTGTTGACAGCTTCGTCCTTGGAGCTGTGGCTTACAAACCACGATACGAGTCCGCCTACAATCATAGGCGTGTTGAGCTGGAGCGGAAGGAACATGCCGAGGCAGAATGCGAGGGCCGGTACACCGAGCCAGTTCAGAATCAAGGCAAGGATGGCGCCGACGATGTAAAGTGTCCAAGGTGTTTCCCCGCCCATCATCATAGGCTCGATAACCTTGGCCATGGCGTTGGCCTGGGGCGCCGCCATGGCGCCGGGACCAGAGAAGCCGTATACGTTGTTGAGCATCAGCATCACGGCACCCACAGTGGCGGCCGACACGAGTGTGCCGAGGAATTTCCACGATTCCTGTTTCTTGGGAGTCGAGCCAAGCCAATATCCTATTTTTAGGTCGGTGACAAATCCGCCGGCCATCGAAAGTGCTGTGCAGACAACTCCGCCGAGAACCATTGCGGCTACGATGCCTGATGTGCCGCTAAGGCCGATGGCCACGAATACTCCCGAGGCAATGATGAGAGTCATAAGCGTCATGCCGCTTACAGGATTGCTGCCCACGATCGCAATGGCGTTTGCGGCTACCGTGGTAAACAGGAAGGCGATAACGGTCACCACAACCCAGGCCACGAGGGCCTGCCAAAATGTGTGGATTACTCCGATCCAGAAGAACAGGAGAACTCCTATGAGCGCTATTGCGGTGAAATAGGCGATGTGCTTCATCGATATGTCGAGCTGCCAGCGGTTTGTGTTTCCGGCAGCCGAGGCGCCCTTAAGCTCGCGGGCGGCGAGTCCTACGGCTTCCCCGATTATGCCGCGCGATTTCACGATGCCTATGATTCCGGCCATGGCGATACCGCCTATGCCTATCATTCGGGCATATTCGCTGAAGATGGCCTGAGGCGACATTGCGGCTATCTCGGCTGAGCCATACGCGCCCATGAGGGGAATTACGAACCACCACACGAAGATAGAGCCGGCGAAGATTACAAACGCATATTTAAGGCCTACGATATATCCGAGGCCGAGCACGGCAGCACTTGTGTTGCATGAAAGCACGAATTTGGTTTTGTCGGCAAGCGCCTGTCCCCACGAGTATGCCGTGGTGGTGATGCTTTCTGCCCACCAGCCGAAAGTGGCTACGACGTAATCGTATATGCCGCCGATGAGCGAGGCCACGACAAGGAGCTTGGCCTGGCCGCCTGAGCCTTTGGCAGATGCCGCCTGGCCGCTTACGAGTACCTGCGTGGTAGCGGTAGCCTCGGGGAAGGGGTATTTGCCGTGCATATCCTTCACAAAGTACTTTCGGAAAGGAATGAAGAAAAGTATGCCGAGCACACCGCCGAACAGCGAGCTAAGGAATATTTCAAGAAAGTTTACTGTTATTTCAGGGTGTGTGGCCTGAAGTATGTAGAGGGCGGGGAGGGTGAATATTGTGCCGGCCACTATCACGCCGGAACACGCTCCGATAGACTGTATGATTACGTTTTGCCCAAGGGGATTCTTTTTCTTGAGATAGCCCGAAAGGCCCACGGCAATGATTGCTATAGGTATTGCGGCTTCAAATACCTGTCCGACTTTTAGTCCGAGATAGGCTGCCGCCGCACTGAATATCACAGCGAGTATGAGGCCGGTAATGACAGAGTAGGGCGTTACTTCGGCATAGGTTTTGGCCGGGTGCATCAGCGGTTGGTATTCCTCGTCGGCTCCCAGTTCGCGAAACGCGTTTTCGGGAAGGTCTACGGGATCGACTTCCGCAGCAGGAATGTCGGCCGGTTTGCTTGTTTTTTCCATTATTTGGCTGAATTAAGAGTATGTTTACTTTTGGCTTATGTTAAGATTTAGAATGATTTTTCGAGTATGTTTTGAGATTGAATGATGGAGTTATGGGGTTCCATAACGACT
>CAJTSR010000027.1 GCA_910579035.1 uncultured Muribaculaceae bacterium
ACGCAGGATTGCTATGATACAGGAACTTATCGCACGAAGATACTAAATTCTTCTACTATCAGTAGCCTGCTTTTTGCATATTAGGACTTTTTCCAGCGTTTTCAGCCTACTTTTTGCATATTAAGCCCGTTTTTTCGCCATCAAGTATATTACATATCCATCACGGACATATGTTAGGGTGGCGTTGCCGGTTGAACCTGCACGTTAGGCCTTGAGGTTTGATAAAATAAACCTTCTTATCTTACGTGTGTTCTTATTTTATGCGAGAGATTCTTATATATGGAGGTATCGGAATAAATATCATAGGTGCATTATATTTAATGGCTTATGCTATGAAGTACACCTATGCTTTTTATAAAGCGAGAAAGCAGCCTATTGAAACAAGTGCTATGAAACCCTCCTGGGGCAAAAGGAAAGCAATCGGATTCGGGCTGATGATCATTGGTTTAATTATTGCTATTATCGGTTGCTTTATCTGATGGGAATAATTTATCAAACTTATCAAGTGAGATGTCACGCGCCAGAGCGATTACTTAGAAGCGTCTTGTGCCTGTAAGCCGCCTCACAACTCTATGGGTGGGTTTGGGGATAATGCAAATGGCTATCCTCACGGGCAACCGCAAAAGATGATATCAAATATCGTAATTTTCGTCCTGATTGTTAACCAAAGAAATAAACAATAAAATGACCGAAAAAGCAATGGGAGTTATATACCACCATTGGTTAGGAGCGTCCGTTGCAATAATAATCAAATAGTAAAGGGTGAACGCTCCGTTAAGATTAGAAAGCCAGTTGTTTATTATGATACTTTTTGGCTTTTTAATCCAAAGCCAAAGAGAGTATCCGATAAACAGTAATAAGGCTATCGAACCACAGATAACAGGAAGAAGCATAGATTTTGTGTAGGCCATTAACAAAAGGCTTACAATTACAACTATCATAAGTGCATTAAGCACTTTACTTCTAAAAAAGGCGTGTAGCCTGCGATGGATTATATCTTGCTGCATAGCGCAAAGTTATGAAAAATGAGCGACATATCCAACTCGGACTTGGCGCTTAAAATCTGCTTATGAAAAAACTTATATCTCGACGTGGCGTTTTCAGCGCCAGATATTGAGGATATGGTAGCCACAATTAGAATGAGGGCGGCGCTGCCTCCGTAGAAAAGACACACTTTATAACGGAGTGCGGTGTATATCACCGAAAATGAGTAACTTTGCGCATGGTGCGTCGTCGAATATATATATTTAGTTGCCTGACGGCTATTATAATGTTACCTCTTTTGCTCTCTGCAAAGAGTGTAAAAATCCGTATAATAGATAAGGTTGATAATCAGCCGATATTCGGATGCCCCGTTGTTTTACAGAATAGTGTCGATACAAAGTACATCGGGGTTACCGATATACACGGAGGAATCACGTTAGATGTTCCAGACATTGGTATGTTTGTTGAATTGAGGCCTCTTGGATATAATCGAGCCGTAATCAATGCAGTAAACGATACGACTGTATTTTTAGATTTAGACGAGGAATTATTTCAAAATCCTCTTTGGGTAGTTAATGGGATAGTTGTTGCTGTCAATTATATTCATATATGGAACCCCGGTATTTCGGCTTGGGCTTATTATCCCGGTGTCTGTCGGATCACAACCAACTGCTGCAAAATAGGGATAATTGTAGATGGCATATTGAAAAAGACTGTAAAACATACGCCCGAAGTTTTAATAAATTATGCGCGTCGAAAAAGGTTTGCGTCAAAAAAATTAAAGATTGATGAAGATGATATTGTTTCGGCAGTCGCTGTGAATACTTCGGATATACCTGCATGTGATACAGATGTGGATAAATTTTTATTGATAACCACGACAGCGCAATATCGACATATGTCTAAAACGGATTTTAAGCCCTATCAATTTGATAACGGCGATGATTATGTACGGTGTGAAAGATATAGAATTGTTGATAATAAGGGGAAAATCGGTTATGCAAATCCGCAAGGATATATAGTAATTGAACCGAAATATGCTTTTGGTTTTCCGTTTGAAAATGGGAAGGCAAAAGTAACCGACACAGGGCAAATGAAAGGGGTAGAGGGCAGTAATGGCGAATATCATTACTGGGATAGCAACGATTGGTATTATATAGACCAAATGGGTAATCGAATAGTTAAAAACGAAGCGGTGAAATGAAAAAGTGGCAGAAGAGGGTTGTTTTGTGTTTTGCGGTCTTATCGGGGTTGAAATTTTATTATACTCTTGGGCTGTGGTAGACTGGGAGCCTGCGCCGTTTTACAAGTGCATAGCATTGTTAGCCAACGCTATGTGGCTCAATTTGGCATTGGCTTTATTTCTATTTATCTGCTTATGGCGTAAGGAAGAAACTAATAAAAGCCTCTCCGTCATTGATAGATTGACACTGGAATTAAGGCGTTTGGGTATAAATAGTAGCGAGTATGCTTTTAATGATATAAGCAAAACGGATTGTATGGTCTTATGTAACAGCGGTGTAAACTACCAAATAATATATGTAGATGATAGGGGTATTCAAAAAATAATTGCATCATTTTCAACTGAAGAAAAGGCGTGTGATTATGTTTTAGATTATTTCAAGAAATCGGTGCAAGTAAGGAAGAAATATCATCTATCTAATTAGCAACTGGCAGAATGATTGGTCGTTAAGGGCGTCGGCAAATAACTCTTTCAAATTCATCACGGAGGCATAGTATTTGGGTGAGAACCATTTGCGGCGTTGGTGCACTTTGTCGTGGCCTATGCCGAGCAGTGATTTTTCAGCGGAGTACGGTGTATATCGCCGAAAATGAGTAACTTTGCCTATGGCATACAGCCATATCTCAAGCAATGGCAAAAATCTCAGTACAAGATACCAAAGATAATGTTATAAAAGTAGATGGCGAGGATTATATCTGCCTGATGGATATGTTACGCGCCAAAGATGGGGATTTTTTCATAACTGACTGGCTGCGAAATCGTAATACGCTTGAATACATAGGTATATGGGAGAAAGTGTATAATCCTAATTTTAATTATGGCGAATTCGCCATAATTAGAAATCAGTCCGGCTTAAACAGTTTCAAAATAAGCGTCAAGGAGTTTGTCGCAAGAACAAATGCGATAAGTGTTCAGGCAAAGGCCGGTCGATATGGCGGCACATACGCCCATAAGGATATCGCCTTTGAGTTTGCGATGTGGATAAGCCCGGAATTCAAGATTTACATAGTCAAGGAATTTCAACGATTAAAGACTGAGGAACAGCGGTTGTTGGGTTGGTCGGCGAAGCGCGAACTGTCGAAAATAAACTACCGTATACACACCGACGCGATAAAGCATAACCTTGTCCCGGCAGAGGTTACTCCGGCACAGGCGAGTATGATTTACGCCAGCGAAGCCGACGTGCTCAACGTGGCGATGTTTGGTGTAACGGCAAAGCAATGGCGCGACGCTCACCCCGATCTGAAAGGCAACATACCATCAGATGAGCGTGTTGGAAAGCGGCGACAACGATAGAAAGTTGCTGAAATGAAGAAGTGGCAGAAGATATTGAGTTGCGTTGTGTTTAGTGGCATGGCGATTTATGAAATATTGATATGGATAAATGCCTATGTTGATTTGAAGTATATTATCGAGCCAAACGGCACAAATTTCTTAATGGAGAGTGTCAAGTTGAGATTTGACGCTATTTCAATATCCATGTGGGTAAATTATCTGTTGGCCTTAATCCTATTTATCTGCCTATGTAAGAGAGGGGGTAAGAAATGACGAAGACTGATAAGAGATTTTGGATATTGCTCATCCCTATATTCTGTAATAGTAACTCTAAGGAAGCAGATACAAAATCTGCAAATGACTTTCAGAGAGTCGATGAATTTATGCAGTTAAAGGCAGTGAACCAATCAGTTGATGATGTCACAGATGAGATAACGGTTGATACGATCATCAACGAATGGCATATACGATTCAAGCAGCTTCCCAATGAAAGAGTGATTAGCAGACATTTTGATTATGCCGATAACTCGTTGTTTGTAGATTTAGAGTATAACGGATTTAAAATAGTCGATTGTAAAGAGTTTCGTTCAGAAAACTTTATACCTGAAAATGACACCATCACGGCATATCAATTATACGGCTCAAGCATATCGCAAGTTGAGGATTCTGTGATTACATTATCGTTTGTCTGTTGTATTCCGGATACAGATATTGGTTATGATGTATCCTTAAAATTTGACACACAAGGAACGTATTCATATAAAGTTACAGACACAATTGATTTTTATTCAGAGGAATGAATAAGTTGCGATGATTGATCGTTTAATCGAAAGCGTAACGGAGTTGTGCGTCAGAAAACTTATGCCTGACCTACGGCACGGCGAGGTCGATATGTAAAACGAGGCGGGTTGGATATTTTATTCAGATTCTCCGCCTCTTATAAATATGCGGCCTGGCTCAGTAAACCTAATTGGCAACAAATATGTGAGAGGGCATTTTTTAGGAGTGAAATATTTTACCCTGAATTTAGGCAAGGCTTTTACAAGTCTTAAAGCCTCGGCATTGGCAGCATCGTTTTGCTTGGTCTTATAATTTGGGGGGCAGTTACAGTGCCGTCAGGTTGAATTTTGAATTCAACTACGACTCTTTCGTTACCCTTATATCCTTTCGGAATTTGAATATTGGTATCAAGCCATTCTTTGAATTTGCCGTTACCTCCGGGAAACTCGCATACGGGGTCAAGGTTAATAAGGAATTTACGCGTTTCTGCTTTTATTTGGTCAAGATACTCGGGCGATATGGTAAAGAATATGGCGCGATTACCGTATTTATCATCTTTAACCTCCATCTTTTGGATTGAATCGGTACTAACGATGTCAATAGGAATAGCAATCCACTCGTCGTTGAAGTAATAGAACACGGTGTTGGTTTCCTTTTCGGTAAGAGGGAACTGAAATTCTCGTATAGCACTGTCGTTTATGCAGCAGTTCTGTGCAAATGCCATGCACGACTGAACGAGGAAGAAAGAAACGATTAAAAGATTTTTCATATTCTTTTGAGCCAATAATGCAATGGTAAGCGGTAGCCTGTCGCGATAAAGTTAATGATAATATCCGATAAAACGAGCGTTTTATGCTGAAAAACATAACGATACTCCTTCGACGGCGACGTTAGGAATGTTAGCGCCAATAAGCTATGAGGCTTTGGGGCTTGTTGAAATAAACTTTATTGTCGGACATATGTAATTTTTTGCATAAACCTGCGTCCAATAAGAAAAACCTTCAAATACAAATCACCATGCGTGAACATTGGTATGTTTATATAATAATTGCGGCAGTTGCAGCCATATTGTATTGGGCTTGCAACAAATTGCAAATTCTAAAGTCGAAGGCCTTACGGATATTCATAGTTATTCTCGTCGCTTCCGTTATCTGTTGGATTATTTACGACCTTTTCATCGGATCGAAATAAAGTATGATATTTGCGTCCTGATAGCCAATTAGCATATGGCTTAAAAAAATATGTAAAAATAGTTGGGCGGATTATCTGTAATTCAAAAATTATTCTTAACTTTGCACTCGCTAAAGCAAAGGAGCGATGCTCGAGTGGCTGAAGAGGCACGCCTGGAAAGCGTGTATACGTCAAAAGCGTATCGCGAGTTCGAATCTCGCTCGCTCCGCAAGATAAAACGCTAATTCTCAAATGAGGTTAGCGTTTTCTTCGTTTTGAATCCTTGAATGTATGAAAATTGGGGCAGGTTGGACATTTTGGGTGATGTATTACACGCAATCCATCACCCAAAATGTCCAACCTGCCTAATTTTATTTGAATCTAATAGGAAGACTGTAATTGACTCTCTTTAGCTCTCCGTTCATTTTGCCCGGTTCCCACTTAGGCATAATGGAAACAATACGGAGCGCTTCGGCATCTAAAGAAGGTGTACGGCCACGTAGTATGCGAGCATTAGTTATTGTCCTGTCTTTCTCAACATAGAAAGTAACTACGACAAGGCCATGTTCATTGTTTTTCTTTGCTTCTTCGGGGTACTGCAAATTTGATTCTATAAATTCATATAGAGCAGATTCGCCTCCGGGAAAACTGGGATTGATATAAGGGTGGCTCCATGTATGAGCAGGGGCAGTTTTGATTGAGTCGCCTCTGATAATGAGCTGCCCCGGAATGCGGTTTTGCTTGCCATGTTCCATTCTACGATTATAATTCTCCAAAATGGGAGTTAAGAATCGTTTGGATTTGGTGGTGATGAGAACTACACCGCCCAATCGTGGACTGAAAATTTTCGTGATATTTTCGCCCTTTATGACTTCCATGCGTTCAATATCATCATTTGGTATAGAATCCAAATCCTGCAATTGAACCTCGACTCCATCAACTATGAATACGGGCATATTGATTGAATCGCAAGCATTGATATTGCAGCATCTTTCGACATTGCAAGAATCCGGGGTGAGTCCTTGAGCATTTGCGTAGATTGCTTCTTCACATGAAGCAAAGGAGCTAATGGAGGCTGACGCAAAGCAGGCAACCATAATGACGCGAAATAAAGTATTCAATTTATGTTTCATACCGACTTTGATTGATTGTGTGTGCAAAGTTCAGGATTAAATTCCGATTTCGACTTAACAAATGTATAGTCTGCGATATTTTTGTGTTATTCTTTGATTCCGGCAGCCAAATTGCGTCTGATGCGGCTTAAATGATTGGGAGTTATTAAGAGATATGAAGCAATATCTTTCAAAGCAACGACTTTGATTATATCAGGATAAAGGTTGCAAAGTTCAATATATCGCTGAGCCGGTGATTTACGATAGATATTGAGATGCCGCAGCAAAACCATCTTGAATAATGACTTATATTCATTCAATAGATTTGGTGACAGAACGGCAATAAAGTCTTTTAGAGGCACTTTCAGGATTTCGCTGTCGGTTCCGGCTATAATCGACATTTCAGATTGTTCGCCATATAAAGAACAATGAAAATCAGTTATTAATTCGCCGGGAAACGCAAAGTTGGCTACCGCTTCGTCGCCCGCAGTGTTGGTGGTGGTTAATTTGAAATAGCCCGAAACAACCAATGCGGCATATCGCGCCACAGTTCCTTGTTGGATAAAAATATCATCTTTCTGATAATGGCAAGCGCACCCTTTCTCGCGGAAAAAATCTGTTATCTCCGTGAGGTTCAAGTTGTCGAGATAGGAGTTAAAGCGAGCCATCGGATAAGATTTATACGCAAAGGTATCAAAAATCGGCGAGATACGGGGTATGACCAGAGGAAAACCTCGAGGCCGTTAATGCGGAAAATGCAGACGTGTCGGATTTTCCGGATCTGGCCGGAGGCCAGGAGCTTGAAGTTTTATTATTGTAAGACGAAATATAGCACAATAGGTACAATTGGAATAACAGTATACGCAAATAGCAGAAATAAACAGAACAAGAAACTATTGTATTTTGAATTATTTGATAAATCAAATTTTGTTATAATACGATTGACATAATCTCTTTTTTTTAGTCGTCTTATGATTATTTTAGATATTGCATAGTTAAGACCAAGAAGGAGTCCAATCAAAAAGAGTCGTTCATTATAGGAAATAGTTATAATCTTTGAAAGCAATAGCACTATGGTAACGTAACTCCACAGAGGTGTTGAAATATTAAAAAAAGACAGCATTCCGTATTCTTCATCAATAGGAAATACACTCTTTCCATTTTTATTGCTTTTTAAGAAAAGAGAGTATCGCGCGAAAACAAATGGCTTGTATATTTTGTCAATTAAATTCATTTCCAAATTATTCTTGGTTTGCGTTATCGGCCTTTTAGCCATTTAACGAGGTATGTGACGAAAACGCTTACCAACGATATCGAAACACCGATAATCAGAGCCTGCCCCAATGTATATCTGCTTATAAGCCATCGAGCTCCGGCACTCATAAGTGCAATGATGATTATAAATGAAAGGAGTGAAATAATCTTTTTCGACATATGCGTATCTTGCAAGGAGGTAATATAATCCGGGCCATTGACGGTGTTCGGTCAATGGCCCGGATAGTGTGCTTAGATGGTGGAGAGTTCCGGGTTGTCGAGTTTGGGCTGTGAGTCGGCCTTGATTACGACTGCTTCGATTTTTTTGTCGTCGGGGTTGAAATCTACGATTATTTCATCGCCCTCGACGGCTTTGCCGGAGAGTAACAGCTCGGCAAGTTCGTCCTCGAGGTATTTTTGAATGGCTCGTTTGAGCGGGCGTGCTCCAAACTGGACGTCGCATCCTTTTGAAGCGATGAAGTTTTTAGCTTCGTCGCTTATCGTGATAGAGTATCCGAGTCCTTTTATGCGGCGATAGAATCCGGTTAGTTCGATGTCGATAATTTTGAATATGGCGTCGCGATCGAGAGTTTCAAATATAATCACATCGTCGATACGGTTCAGGAACTCAGGGGAGAATGCCTTGTTGAGAGCCTTGGAAAGCACGCTGTGCGAGTATTCGCGGTCTACCTCGCGAGTGTTGAATCCTACGCCGCTGCCAAATTCTTTGAGCTGGCGTGTGCCTATATTCGATGTCATTATCACAATGGTATTCTTGAAGTCGATACGGCGGCCGAGGCTGTCGGTCAATCTTCCTTCGTCCATAACTTGCAGTAGGAGGTTGAATACATCAGGGTGTGCTTTTTCGATTTCGTCGAGTAATACCACAGAGTAAGGCCTGCGGCGCACGCGCTCGGTGAGCTGGCCGCCTTCTTCGTAGCCAACGTATCCGGGAGGAGCTCCGATAAGTCGCGAAACACTGAATTTCTCCATATATTCGCTCATATCGATTCGTATGAGGGTGTCGGCGGAATCGAACAAGAATTCGGACAGTTTTTTAGCGAGGTGTGTTTTGCCAACACCCGTAGGTCCGAGGAACATAAACACGCCTATAGGCTTGTTGGGGTCTTTGAGGCCGAGGCGGCTGCGCTGTATGGCTTTCACGAGTTTGGCAATCGCAGGATTTTGGCCAACAACGGCGCTTTGCAGAGTCGGCTCCATTTCGAGCAACCTCATACCTTCGGCCTGCGCAATGCGTTGCACAGGCACGCCAGTCATCATTGCCACGACTTCAGCCACTTTGTCGGCATCGACAGTCTGACGGTTTTCAGCCATTTCGGCCTCCCATTTTTTTCTTTCTTCGTCAAGCTGCTTGTTTATTTTGGCGGCTTCGTCGCGAAGTCGTGTTGCCTGGGCGAAATCGTGACGTTGGGCTGCGGCCACTTTTTCAGCGCTCGTTTCCTGTAGCTGTTTTTCGAGTTCTTCAATTATTGATGGAACCTGAATGTTGCTTATGTGGGTACGCGAGCCGGCCTCGTCGAGTGCGTCGATAGCCTTGTCGGGGAAGTTGCGGTCGCTGATGTAGCGGTCGGTGAGTTTTACGCAGGCTTCCAAGGCTTCCTGCGTGTATGTCACACCGTGGTGGGCCTCGTATTTGGGCTTGATGTTATTGAGGATCGTAAGTGTTTCTTCGGCGGTGGTAGGTTCTACCATCACTTTTTGGAAACGGCGTTCGAGGGCACCGTCTTTCTCGATATTGACACGATATTCATCGAGAGTAGTTGCGCCAATACATTGTATTTCGCCTCGTGCAAGAGCCGGTTTAAGCATGTTGGCCGCGTCCATCGAGCCTTGCGCGTTGCCTGCGCCAACGATGGTGTGTATCTCGTCAATGAAGAGAATGATGTCGCGGTTTTTTGTTAGCTCGTTGAGAATGGCCTTAATGCGTTCCTCAAATTCGCCACGGTATTTGGTGCCGGCGACAATCGACGCCATATCAAGGGATATGACACGTTTGTCGAAAAGTATGCGCGACACCTTTCGTTGGTTGATGCGCAGAGCCAGACCTTCAACAATGGCACTTTTTCCGACTCCGGGTTCTCCTATAAGCACCGGGTTGTTTTTCTTGCGACGGCTAAGTATTTGAGCCAGACGCTCAATCTCTACTTCGCGTCCGACAACGGGATCGAGGCGGCCTTCTTCGGCTGCACGTGTCATATCGTTGCCGAATTTGTCGAGCATGGGCGTGTCGCCTCGGCCAGACGTGCGGTGGTACTTGCCGGAATTGGCTCCGGTTTCCGCTTTCGATCTGTCATCAGGTTCTTCTTCCGAGTCTGTGGCATCGGAGTTGCCCGCGCTTGATTCAGGCTCAATATTTCCTGCGATGTCAAGCGCTTCTGCGGGGTTGGCGTCGGCAAGGGCCTGACGGCGCAGCGAGTCATAGTCGATACCGGCGTTAAAGAACGGCACAATTACACTCATGCCCCGTACGTCTTTATTATGGAAGAGCGACAGGAGAAGGTGCTCCACATCGACTAACGGAGATTTCAAATATCGGGCCTCGATGATTGCCAGTTTGATAATCAAGGTCACAATGCGGTTATAGTAGTCGGCGCCTTTATCGTCGGTAGCGCTTGGCTCGTAAAGAGCGAGGTCGAGCGCCGAGCGCAGGTCGGCAAGCTTGTCCGCGCCGGTAAGGCGTTCCATAAGTTCTGCCGAGCGAGTGCCGGGTGCGCTAAGTTCGAGCAGCAAATGCGCCGGCATTATCGACGGATTGTTATGGTTCGTGCATTGTATACGCAGGCGATCAATAAGAGCGCGTGCGTTTTCGGTGTATTTTTGGTTATTTTCCATATCTAAACAGTTAAAGAGAGCGAACTGTATTCTTTATAGCAATAATCGTGCCAAATTCAAGCTCGGCTACAAATATAGTAATCCTATGATTATTCGCCAAGCACATAGAGGCATGCGTCGGAAAATTTATTTGCCACGCTTTTCAATTGGTCCATCGATACTTCTTGAATATTTTCTCTGGTAAGTTCGTAACTAAGCGGCATACCTAACAGCAGGGTAGTTCTCGCTTCGGACATAATCCTGTTTTCCCGGTTCTCTGCAGCTATGGCGAGTTGCCCTAAATATTGTTTCTTAGCTCTGTCGAGTTTGGCGGGGCTTAACTCTGTGCCGTCCGCCAGTCGCTTCATCGTGTTGTCAATAAGGCGCAGACATCGAGCCAAAGAATCATTGTCACAGCCAAAATATAGTTCGAGAGCGCCGGTATCGGTATAAAATGCGGCAGAAGCATCGACATTATACACAAGGCCACGGCGTTCACGCAGTACCACGTTCAGCAGCGAGTTCATTCCCGGACCTCCTATGATATTGGCAAACAGCGAGTAAGCATAGCGTTCCCGGGAGTTTACGGGCGGAGCCGTTATGCCGAGTACGGCATGAGCCTGATGGCTTCCTACGGACTGTCGTGTGGTATTGCGCCCAATCGAAGGCGTAAAGGTTCCGTTATCTTGATTATTATCCGGCTTGGCAGATTTTAATGATGAGAAATGACGATTTATCTGTATTGCCACAGAGTCAAAACCCATCGGACCGGCATAAAATGCAACCATATTGCCGGAGGTGTAATGTGCGTCAATAAAGTTCCGGCAATCGTCGGTCGACAGTCGCGCCACCGTTTCCTCTGTTCCGAGAATATTATGGGCGAGGGGAGTTCCCCGAAACAGCTCGCTTTCAAATAAATCGAACACGGCTTCAGAGGGAGAGTCGAGGTATGAATTGATTTCGTTCATCACCACTTCTCGCTCTTTGTCGAGTTCGGCATTCGGGAAAGTGGAGTTGCAAATAAGGTCGGAAATCAGTTCTACCGCGCGCGAAGTATGGCCGGAGGGGAACACGGAATACACCACTGTTTCCTCCTTGGTGGTATAGGCGTTGAGTTCGCCACCCACGCTTTCCATACGGTTGATTATATTCCACGCCTTGCGCTTAGTCGTGCCTTTGAATATGGTATGCTCCACAAAGTGAGCAAGGCCGTATGTATCAGGAGTTTCGTTCCTGCTTCCGGCTAAGATGTCAACACCGAAAATCGCAGCGCCAGCGCCACGATTATGTATATGGACAAGGCGAAGGCCGCCTCCAATGTCGGCAACTGTCGGCACTACGGCTCTACCCATTTCCCATCAGACTTAATGAGTTCCACAAGTTTGTTGACGGCGCCTTCTGCCGGTATGTTTTTTTCGACGCATTCAATGCCCCTGTAAAGGCTTACTTTTGAAGCTGCAGCTCCCACGTATCCATAATCAGCTCCGGCCATCTCTCCGGGACCGTTGACTATGCACCCCATGACAGCAATTTTCAAGTGGCTGAGATGCGAGCAGGCCGCTTTGACGGTTTCAAGAACTTCGGGCAGCTGGTACAGCGTGCGTCCACAACCGGGGCAAGCCACTATTTCTGCCTTGTATCGCGCTATTCCGGCTGCCTGAACGATGTTGCGACATATTTCTGCTGCCTTCGCCGTATCCACTGCCGACGATTTCAAGCATATGGCGTCTTGGTAGCCATCAAGAAGCAGGGTGCCGAAGTCAATTGCGGCGGCTATAGCCAAATCCTCTTCCGAGTCTATTTCGGGATATTCCAAAACTATTATGGCAGGGGACTCGCCTATAGTTGTTACTTCCTTGCGAATTTTACCTATGCGGTCGCCGCTGCAAGCTCTGAGCACGGATATGCCGGGGTAGTCTTCGAGTTTGTCGTGGTCGATGATTGAGGTCGGGTTAAGGCCGCCTATGCCGTTTGTGCTTGCAGACTGCCTGCGGGAGCCGGCGCGTTTCTGGCGTGGAGGAAGGACGAGGGATCCTTCAGAAAACCGTGATTCCAAATGAGCCACAATCTTACGAGCCACCGGTATCTCATTTTCAGGAGCCTCGCTCAACGACACACGAATAGTGTCGCCTATGCCGTCGGCCAGAAGCGAACCTATGCCCACGGCCGATTTGATACGGCCTTCGGCGGCATTGCCAGCTTCGGTAACTCCCAGATGGAGAGGGTAGTGCATATCCTCGGCGGCCATACGCTCCACGAGCAGCCGCACAGTGTCAGTCATCAGCGGAACGTCTGAGGCCTTGATAGATATCACCACATTGTCAAAGCCTTGTTCACGGCATATTCTGAGATATTCAAGAGCAGACTCAACCATTCCGTCTGCTCCGTCGCCGTATCGGCTCATAATGCGGTCGCTGAGAGAGCCGTGGTTAACTCCGATTCGTATGGCTGTGCCGTGTTCTTTGCACAGGTCGATGAAGGGTATGAATTTTTTTCTGATTTTTTCAAGCTCGGCAGCGTATTCCTCGTCGGTAAATTCCATTTTTCGGAACGTGCGTCCCGGGTCGAAAAAATTACCGGGGTTAATGCGCACTTTTTCAACGTGCAAGGCGGCCTCAAAGGCTGCTGCCGGATTGAAATGAATGTCTGCAACGAGAGGAACCTCCACGCCACGGGCACGCACACTGCTATGGATTTGGGCAAGGTTCTTTGAATGCTCGACGCCCTGCGCCGTAAGCCGAACCAACTCGGCTCCTGCCTCCGCTATGGTGCAGACCTGGTTGACCGACGCTTCAGTGTCAAGCGTCGGTGTGGTTGTCATCGACTGAAGCCTGACAGGGGCGCCTCCACCGATAACTATGTTTCCGACCTTTGCAGCGTTCGTTACGCGGCGTATGGAGCTTAATTTGTCGGTCATACCTTAAACTTATAGTCGGATAATGCGGCTAATTCCGTGTCGGCTTTTTCCACTTTGGCCGAAAGAGTCTTTGCATATTCCTGATATCGAGCTTCAATCTCAGGGTCGGACAGCGCGAGTATGCGCACTGCGAGAACTGCCGCGTTGAGTCCTGCGTTTATGCCCACAGTCGCTGTAGGAATGGCCGGAGGCATCTGTACGATTGAAAGCAGCGCGTCAATGCCGTCGAGAGTGGACGCTATCGGGAGCCCGATTACAGGAAGTGTGGTCTGAGCCGCAATCACGCCGGGGAGAGCTGCCGCCATACCGGCAGCGGCTATAATCACCTTTATGCCTCTGCCTTTGGCTTCTACAGCATAACGTTCTACAGCCGCAGGAGTGCGGTGCGCGCTTAGCGCATGCATCTCGAAAGGAATTTCCATCTGTTCGAGAAAATCAGCGGTTTTACGGAGTACGGGAAGATCGGAAGTGCTTCCCATTATTATGCTTACTATGGGTGTCATATTATACGGGGTGTTATGTTTAAGAATAAAAGTTCGATGCCAAAACCGAGCAGGGCGCCTGCAAATGTTTGCAGCAGAGTGTGCTTGTAAAGATATAGCCGAGCCCATGCCACAATTCCGACAAGCAGGAAGGCCACAGAAAGCCATAGCAGTGGTGCCTGAACGACAAGTCCTTTCTGCACGAGCCAGAATATGATTGCGGCAAGTCCTCCGACGGCCCCGGTGTGCGCGCTTATCTTCCACCACTGGTTCACTAACAGCGATATGGCAGACACCATTGCCGCCGCGAGGTAGAAATTCTGTATCCAGTAAGGCGCGTGGAGAAAACGGACAAAGAACGCCGCCCCGATGTAGCACAATATGGCAGCGCAGAATGGCGCCGTGCGCTCACGGGGGTTGGATATCGATGTGTCGCTCACCTTGCCCAGCCTGATAAGCACAAGTATGAATGTCATAGGAATGATGGCTGTGATAAATGCCACGCCGATTGTTGCCCAAATTTTGGGCGCGGAGGGGAGCAGGCGCAATGGTGTAAGACACATCGCAGCAACCATAGCGTATGACGGAACGAGCATCGGCGAAACGATGTCGCTCGCAATATGCGCCAATATGGCAAGGGTATCTTTCTTTTTATCAGTGCTTGTCATTGTGAAAATTGTTTTCTCAGTCGCCCAACTGGGTATCCGAGGCGTTCGCGGTATTTTGCCACGGTTCGGCGGGCTATGTCATATCCTGAAGCCTGAAGTTTTTCAGTCAGTTCCTGATCTGTAAGCGGACTGGACTTGTCCTCACTGTTTATCAGTTTCTTGATAGCTTCGAGTATTTCAAGGCTTGAGGTGTCTGACGAAGCCGAAGAACGTTCGTTGAACAGATATTTCAGCGGGTACACGCCATGGGGCGCAAGTATGTATTTGCCGGCGACAGCCCTTGATATTATTGATATATCCAATCCTGTGACGGCGGATATGTCTTTGAGTATCATCGGGCGTATTTCTGCAGGATCGCCGCTTGCGAAGAAGGCAGACTGCTTTGAAACTATTGTTTTAGCTATGGCAAGCAGTGTTGCGCCACGCATCTCGGCGAGTTTGATAAACGATGTTGCCTCGTCGCGTTTTTTCTTTATGAACGCGTCGGCCTCGCTGCTTCCGCGTTCGCCTGCCTGGTGTGTTGCCGAGAAACTTTCTTCTATTCCGAGGTCGGGCTGCCTGCCTGAAAGACTCACGGTAAACAGTTCTGTCATCGCATCATAGTCGAGTATAAAATCGGGTATGATGTGCGGAGAGCTGTCGGGTGTTCCTGCCAACGACGCGGCCGGTTTCGGGTTAAGGCTCTGAATCAGGCGCAGTGCTCTTTCAAGATCGGACGCAGAGGTTCCTACGGCGTTGCCAAGTCTGTCGTAATGCTTCTTGGCGAAAAGCTCGAAGTTATCCTTTATTATAAGGATGGCTGTAAGCACTTCGGGTGTAGTCTCCAGCCGCTCGAGCTGTAGCAAAAGGCAGTCACGCAGGTCGATGGCTCCTATTCCGGCCGGTTCGAGCGCACGCACAGCCTCGAAAGCTTTTATAAGCTTGTTCCGAGATACCTCAATGCCTTCGTTTATGGCCATATCGTCGGCAATATCTTCCAACGAACGGGTGAGATAGCCGTTAGAATCAAGATTGCCTATTATATATCGGGCTACATTCAGTTCGTCGGGTTGCAGCTCCGTTTCGTTAGAAAGACGACGGAGCAAAATATCGAGAACGGAGTCCGAATCATCCGGCATGACGGAAGCCGGGTCGAAAGCCGTGCCTCCTGCCTCGTGGTTCAATGCCTCAAGTTTATAATAGGGTATGTCGTCGGCATCGGCATAGTCCGCAAGCTGCAACTGTTCGGGTGTTTCGTTGAAATCGTCAGTTTCCTTGTCCGTTTCACCGTTTTTCAGCTCAAGGGCCGGATTGTCGTCAAGCTCGCGGCGCACTTCGTCTTCAAATTGCACCATATTCATTTCCAGCAAGCGACCCAAAGCAACATTCTGAATATTCAGACGTTGCTGGAGCGCTTGCTGTTGTACCTGTCGTAAACTTTCCTTTCCTGTGCCGGCCATCGACTACCTATATGTCAGAATTTGCGTATACCCATTATATGGCGCATCTCGGAGAGCGTTGCAGCGGCACGCTCGCGTGCTTTTTCCGCACCTCTGCGCACCACGTTGGCTATGTACGCGTCATCAGCCAGTATGTCGGCCACGCGTTCGCGTATGGGAGTGGTGATTGCGAGGATGTCTTCGGCAAGCTGTTTTTTAAGGTCGCCGTATCGTATGGAGCAGTCGGCATAAGACTTGCGGAAGGATTCCACCACCTCGGGTGCTGATGTGAGTTCGAGCAGGCTGAAAAGGTTAGCCACGGGTTCGCTCATGGGGGAGTCGGGCGCCTGCGGACCTTCGTCAGTAACCGCGCGCATAACCTTTTTACGCAAAGCCTTTGGCTCGTCGATAAGGTATATGCAGTTGCCTTCGCTTTTGCCCATTTTGCCGGATCCGTCGAGGCCGGGGACTTTTACAGGAGCCCCGCCAAAGTCGAAGTCGGTAGGCTCGGGGAACAGATCCACGCCGTAGAAGTTGTTGAAGCGTCGGGCGAAGCGCCGCGTCAGCTCCAAATGTTGCAGCTGGTCTTTGCCCACAGGAACCTTCGTCGCTTTCTGTATGAGAATGTCAACGGCCATAAGGGTGGGGTATGTAAGCAGCCCCGCGTTCACACGCTTGTTCGTTTCTGCCCCGATAATTTCTTTTTCAAAAGCTTCCTCGCTTTCGTTGTCGGCTGCGCTGCCCAGGCCGAGAGCCTTGCGAGCCTTGTCCTTGAACGAGGCCGTGCGCATCAGTTCGCCGATGCCTACATGCATATTTAGCAGCAGGTACATCTCGGATATTTCCGGCACGTCGCTTTGTATAAAGATAGTCGACTTTTCCGGGTCAAGGCCGGCTGCGAGGTATTCCGCTATGATGTTTTTTACATTCGCATGCAAAGCTTCCGGATCGGGGCTTGTGGTGAGGGCATGGAGGTCGGCCACAAAGAAATTACAGTCGTAATTGTCCTGAATGGCAACAAATTTTCTCAATGCGCCGAAGTAATTGCCCAGATGAAGGTTTCCGGTTGAGCGTATGCCGCTGAGTACTATTTCTTTCTTTTCAGACATAATGGTTCTGTTCTTGTGTATGTTGTTTTAGAGTTACAAAGGTACAAAAATATTAGCGTAGGTGTTATGCTTGGAGCGGAAAACTATGCGTTGGCAACAAGCCATAGCGTGTAAGCCACATATAATGAAGTTAAAACGGCGCCCTCTCCGCGCGTGATTGTGCTTTTTTTGAAAAAGTAGCCGAAAAACCAGAAAAGTATGCAGGAGGCGGCAAGTACGAGGAGATCAGTTTCGGTTATGGAGCCGAATTGCAGAGGGCTTATTGTGGCCGAGGCTCCAAGCACAAGGAAGATATTGAATATGTTACTGCCAATGACATTCCCCATCGCCAAACCCGGTTTGCCTTTGATTGCCGATATTACGGAAGTTGCAAGTTCGGGCAGAGAAGTACCAGCCGCCACAATTGTCAGGCCTATGACAGCATCGCTTACTCCGAGGGAGGACGCTATGCCCGACGCGCCGTCGACAAACCATTTGCCGCCCAATATAAGGCCGCCGAGGCCGAAAGCTATCCACAGCACGGACTTTGCCATCGGCATTCCCGGTTTATTTGATATTCCAGAGCGGGCTTCTGATGTTCCGCTTTTTGCCTGCGCGAATGTATAGCGCATAAATATTGCGAAAAACATAAGCAGCACAATGCCGTCGATGCGCGACAGTTGCCTTTCAGGGCCGTCGCCAAGAACCGGGCCGCTTCCCATAGCCAGCAAAACAAGAGCGGAAACTATAACGAGGGGAATATCCGCAGTCATGATGCTGTGTCGTACTATTATCGGACGTACCAAAGATGTGATTCCGATAATGGCAAGGACATTGAATATATTGCTCCCCACAACATTGCCTATGGCAAGCTCTGCGCTGCCGTTGATAGCCGACATAATGCTGATCACCAGCTCCGGGGCCGACGTTCCGAAGGCAACCACGGTAAGACCGATCACAAGGTCGGACACGCCCCAGCGGCGGGCGAGAGCCGACGCGCCGTCGGTCAACAGATTGGCTCCGGACAATATCAATCCGAGGCCCAACAAAAGGAATACGATATTCATATAATGCCTAAATTAATGCAAAAGTAAGTTTTTTCAGATAAATACGCTAAAAAAGCCATATCTATGAAACAAATCAAATTTACTTAAATGCTCCGCAGGGAGCCATAATTCCAATATTTTTTGTAATTTCGTGGCACTAACACAACAGAAACAGCAATGCTAATTATAGGAATAGCCGGAGGAACCGGTTCGGGCAAGACTACCGTGGTCAATAAAATAATGAATAGCCTGCCGCAAGGTGAGGTGGTTGTGATGCCGCAGGATTCTTACTATAAGGATTCGAGCCATATCCCGCCGGAAGAACGTTCCAAAATCAATTTCGACGAGCCCAACGCTATCGAATGGTCGCTTTTGGTGGAACATTTAAAGCAACTCAAGCAAGGCGAAGTTATCCAGATGCCGACATATTCCTATCTTACCTGCACGCGTCAGGCAGAAACGGTGAAGGTAAGCCCTGCCGATGTGGTAATTGTCGAGGGTATTTTGGTGCTTACAGATCCGGTGCTTAGAGATATGCTTGACATCAAGGTTTTTGTCGACGCAGATCCCGACGACCGCCTTATCCGTGTGATAGCACGTGACTGTATAGAACGTGGCCGCACACCCGAGATAGTGATAAACAGATATCAGGACGTGCTCAAACCAATGCACTGCCAGTATATAGAGCCGTCCAAACGGTATGCAGACCTTATTGTGCCCCAAGGCGGCAGCAACATAGTGGCAATCAACCTTCTTACGGATTATATAGAAAGCCGCCTGCGCCGAGGCGCCGCAAGAGGTGTTAACGCACAAACCGTTGTCTGATGGGACTGATATCTAAATTCCGCAACACCAATAAGAAAGAGGAAGGCATGCCCAATCCGTTTGAGCCTGTCGACATAATTCCGCAGGCTCCGATAAATATGGATATGGAAGACTTTGTGAAAGAGGGGGGCGTGACAGAAGAAACTGTCATAGCGGCGCCCGAACCTGTAGCCGAAGGGAAAATGGTGTTGCGCACGGACAACCTTGTGAAAAAATATGGCAAACGCACGGTTGTGAACCATGTGTCGATAGATGTCACCCAAGGCGAGATAGTGGGATTGCTCGGTCCCAACGGAGCGGGAAAAACCACCACATTCTATATGACCGTGGGGCTTATACAGCCAAACGAGGGCCAAATATTTCTCAACGATCTCAACATCACAGGCTTTCCCGTATATAAACGCGCCCAGAACGGCATCGGCTATCTCGCGCAGGAAGCCTCGGTATTCAGGAAGCTGAGTGTCGAGGACAATATACGTGCCGTGCTCCAGATGACTAATATGACCAAGGAGGAGCAGCGCGACAAGCTCGAGAGTCTTATAAGCGAATTTCGTTTGCAAAAAGTGAGGCGCAACCTTGGCGACCAACTGTCGGGAGGCGAGCGGCGTCGAACAGAAATCGCCCGCTGTCTGGCTATAAATCCGAGCTTTATAATGCTCGACGAACCTTTTGCGGGAGTCGACCCTATCGCTGTGGAGGACATACAGTCAATAGTATACAAGCTAAAGGATAAGAATATCGGTATACTGATAACGGACCATAACGCGCAGGAAACGCTTCGAATCACCGACCGCGCCTATCTGCTGTTTGAAGGACGCATACTTTTCCAAGGGACATCGGAAGAATTGGCGGAAAATCCTGTCGTTCGCGAGAAATATCTTGGCCGCGATTTTGTTTTCTATCGTAAAAGACTTGGCGAAAATTAACCATGCTACAGATATTATTAGAAACTAACGATAAATACTCCCTCGCAGAAATGGCTCAGATGGCCATTGAGGGCGGCTGCGGCTGGCTTGTTCTCCGTGTGCCGGATTATGGCGATTACGAACTGCGGCAGATATGTCCTGAAATTGTTGAGCTGTGCCGCGAAAGTTCGGTTATGCTCACTGTGGAAGACCGTCCTGAACTGGCCAAGGAATTTGGCATGCACGGCGTATATCTTCACATCGGAGCGGGAGTTCCCACCTCGGTTCGTGAGCAGCTCGGCCCGGAAGCCGTGGTCGGGGCCGAAGTCACCGACGGTTCTGTGGCTGTGGCGCTTGCGAGTGCGGATATCGACTATGCGGGCTTGCCGGCAACGATGCCTGTAGATGAGGCATCAACGCTCATAGGCAATGTCCGTAACGCATCTTGCGAAATTCCTTTCGTGGCATTTCCTCCCGGCATAAAAGATGTTGAGGCTTGCGTCAATGCCGGTTTTTCAGGAGTGTGCATGGGGAGGCAAATATTCGAAGAAGCCGATCCTGTAAGTGTAATTGAAGAATTGCTTGCAATGCTTACAAAATAATGGCCGGGGAATTATCGAAAACGCTGTGGCGCATAGTGCTGCCGGTGCTGTTTGGTGTCGGTATGGGCGTGTGGCTCGTAAGGCGTGACATCGATATCGAAACTCTCCGCAGTATTAATCTCGACTGGCGCGGCGCTATCGGTATAGCGCTTGCGCTTCTTTTTGTAATAGGTCGTGACTTCGGGCTTGCATGGCGTTTCCATACAATAGCTGCCGGAGATTTGACTTGGCGCAGAGCCGTGCGCACTGATATTATGTGTGCCTTTACTTCGGCAATCACGCCTTCGGTTGTCGGCGGCAGCGCGTTAGCGATATTTTACCTCAATCGTGAAGGGATATCTCTTGGGCGAGCCACCACGCTGACTCTTACCACTTTGTTTTTGGACGAATTGTTCTTTGTAATATTCTGTCCGCTGATAGCATTGTTTGTGCCTATGGCCGATCTCTTTGCACCCGGAGCCATGGCTGGAAACGGCACTGATATGTTTTTTGGAGGAGTAGAGGTGGTATTCTGGCTTGTGTATGCCGGAATCGTGATATGGACTGCAATTCTGTTTTTTGCGATTATTGCCAAGCCTCAAGCCACGCAGCGTGTAATTGGCTCGCTCGCCCGTAGACGATTCCTAAAGCGATTCAGAGCCAAGCTGGAAACTGTGGCCGGCAATATGGTCGCGACATCTAAGTGGGTCAAAGGCCGTTCTCGCAAGTGGTGGATTAATGTTTTCGGAGCCACTGTTCTGTCGTGGTTCTCACGGTATTTCGTGGTGTGCGCCCTCTTTTTTGCCTTTGTTCCTGACGTGTCGCAGATACTTGTTTTTGCCCGCCAGTTTGTAGTGTGGGTTGTGCTTATGGTAAGTCCAACTCCCGGCGGAAGCGGTATCAGCGAATGGCTGTTCACTAACTATTATGGCGATTTGATAGGCAATCTCGGCGTGGCGGCCATGCTTGCCATAGTGTGGCGTATACTGAGCTACTATATTTATCTGATAGCCGGTTGCACATTGCTCCCGGGCTATTTTGGAAATAAGTCTAATAAATGAATTCTATGAAAAGGACGACTGTTTTGGCTCTGCTGCTGTATATGGCAAGCGTGCTTATTCCGGCTTTCGGACAATCGGTGTTTGTGATACCAGTGGAAACTGAGATAGATTTCAGCGCATTCCATCATTTTCGCAAAGGGTTGCGTGAAGCAGGGGAGAACGGTGCCGATTTAGTCGTTGTTAAGCTGAATACTTTTGGCGGCGCGCTCGATGCCGCCGACTCTATCCGCACTGCTTTGATGAAGCAGCGAGTGCCGACAGTGGCTTATGTCGATGTCAATGCAGCATCGGCAGGTGCGTTGATAGCCCTTGCCTGCGACAGTGTTTTTATGGCACCCGGGGCAAGTATAGGCTCAGCCACGGTTGTGAACGGCGCCGGCGAGCCTATGCCGGGAAAATATCAGTCGTATATGAGCACTATGATGCGGGCCACGGCCGAGCACCACGGGCGAGTGGCTGAAGGCGACAGTAGCCGGTGGCGCCGTAATCCCGAGATTGCCGCATCGATGGTAAATCCTGAAATGTCTGTGTCGCTGACGGCGCAGCAGGCTGTTGAATGCGGATATGCCGACGGCATCGCGCCCGATTTGGAATCGGTGCTTGCCGACTTGGATATGGCGGGAGCCGAGGTGAAATATTACAGAAGCACTTTGGCCGATGACATTCTTGGATTTTTATCTAATGCCGCAGTGAGGGCATTGCTCATAATGCTTATTATCGGTGGCATATATATGGAAATGCACACTCCCGGCCTTGGCTTTGCTGCGGCGGTGTCGATTGTTGCCACCATATTGTATTTCCTGCCGATGTTTGTCGGAGGTGGCATGCCGGCATGGGTGCTTGTAATGTTTATGATAGGCGTGGTTCTGATAGCGCTTGAGGTTTTTGTGATACCGGGGTTTGGCATATGTGGAATATCAGGTATAATCGCCGTGGTCGTTTCCATTACAGGCGCCATGGTCAATAGCGACGCCGTTACCGGTGTTGATATTTCGGCTATAGGAAAGGCGCTCGCAGTGGTAGGGACGGGTAGCATTTTCGCTGTGATTGCCATATGGTATCTTACTTCGGCACGCGGCCCCAAGTGGGTGCGCAGGCATTCCGAACTTATGACAGAATTGAGTACCGCAGAAGGCTTTATCGGCGTCGATATGGGGCCGGCAAAATATGTGGGTCAAAAGGCTCTTACTGCCACAGAAATGCGCCCGGCCGGTAAGATACAGATAGGGCAGACTGTTTTCGACGCAGTGTCTGTAGGCCCGTTCATAGGAGTGCGCAAAGCGGTGAAAGTAATTAAGTATGAAAATGCCCAACTTTATGTAGAACCTGAAGAATATGAAGAATAAAGAATTATCATACATAGCAATTATTCCGGCCCGATATGCCTCGACCCGGTTTCCGGGCAAGCCGCTTGCCAAGATAGGCGGCGTGGCGATGGTGGAGCGTGTGTACAGGCGTGCGGAGGCTGCTTTCGATAATGTTGCGGTAGCAACAGACGACAGCAGGATATACGATGCCGTGAAGGCTTTTGGCGGCATCGTCGTAATGACCTCAGAGAAACACCGCAGCGGAACAGACCGATGCCGGGAGGCGTATGCCAATCTCGGCTCTGATGCCGACGTGGTAGTAAACATACAGGGCGACGAGCCGTTCATCTCGCTCAAGCAGTTAGAATCTGTTAAGGAATGTTTTGCCGACTCGGGCGTTGATATAGCGTCGTTGGCACGGCCGTTCGATCCCGCCCGCGGCTTTGAATCGTTGTTTGATTCCAACCTGGTAAAAGTGGTTATGGATACGGATATGTATGCGATGTACTTTTCCCGCTCTATCATACCGTATGTCCGCAACTATGAATGGAAAGAGTGGCTTGACCACGCAAAGTTTCATACGCATGTAGGGCTTTATGCCTATAGGGCCGAGGTTTTGGAGCGTCTTGGAGAATTGCCGCAAAGTCCGCTCGAATTGGCTGAATCGCTTGAACAGCTCAGGTGGCTTCAGGCCGGATACCGGATTAAGATGGCTCTTACAGATGAACCCAATATAGGTATTGACACACCTGCCGATCTTGAATTGGCCGAGAAATATCTTGTCGGACTATGATGAAATCGCCTAACAGAAAGGAGCCGCCGACAGTTAAGCCTTTTGGGAAAATGACAGTGCCGCCCGAAGATCTGTCGTTGCTTCCTAATGGAATCACGCTGCACAGTTTTAGTGGAGGCGACCAGCCTATTTGTAAACTGAGCATAGCATTTCATGGAGGAATCAGAGAAATAGGTTCGGAAGCAACTGCCAATATGGTGTTGTCGCAGATTTTTGAAGGTGCCGGCAACAAAACTGCGTCCCAAATAGCCGATATATTGGATTATAACGGGGCAAGAATCGGGGTGAGAAGCCAAGTGCATCATAGCGTGCTCGATGTGTGGATGCTGAACGAGAGGGTGCCTCAAATTCTGGATTTGCTCAAAGAGTGTATCTCAAGTCCGGCATATCCGCAAAACGAACTCGACACAGCCAAACTGCGCGCTACAGCGGCGTTTCTTTCGAGCAGGGAAGATGTGGCCACCCTTGCCGGCGAAGCACTTACCAAACTCATATATGGCGAGGGTCACCCGCTTGCCCGGCCAATGTCGGAAGAAGCAATAGCTTTGGTAGACAGAGCCGGTCTGCAGGCGGCACACAGACGCTTGCTTGTGCCTGAAAACACCGATGTGTTTTTGTCGGGAATGATTGACGGAGAAGTAGAAAGGGCAGTGTATGATTTTTTGTGCGAGCTGCCTTCTCTTGGGCCTTCGTTTAAGCCCGTATTCGAGCCGATACGTCCTGAAGAACCCGGCAAAAAGGTATATGTGGGAATGGAAGGCGCGCTTCAAGATGCCATAATGGCGGGGCTTCCGGCACCAGGACGCGACAGCGAGGACTATTCGTCGCTAAGGTTCACAATAATGGCTCTTGGAGGTTATTTCGGCAGTAGGCTTATGACGAACATACGCGAAGACAAAGGATTGACCTACGGCATATCGGCATCATTGCTCGGGAACCATGAAGGTTCATATATGACAATCGGCGCGCAATGTGACGGTGCGTATACGGAGCGTGTGCTCGATGAAATATACGCCGAGATGCGAGGCTTGGTATCTAATCCGCCCAAGGACGACGAATTGCGTCGGCTCAAACTGCATGCCGCGACAAATCTTGCAGAAATTCTCGATACTCCGGCAGGGATAATGGGGTATTATGCAAATAGGCTGTTTGTAGGAACCCCTGACGATTATTTCGCGCGACAGCAGGTTGCTATCAACGCTCTAACTCCTGAAATTATAGCTGCCATGGCAGAGAAATATCTTCAGCCGGAGAATTTGCGCGTTGCCATATGCGGTGATTATGACAGACGAAGTTAGCACATCCCGTAGAATCGCCCTCCAAGCCTCGTAAACACTTATTCACATTTTTGCTTGGCTCAAATTCACAAATTTTCAGTATTTTTGCAGCAAAGAAAACACATAAGCTTCATTAGATGAAAAAGAGTGCTTTACAGAAAGCCCGTGCGGCTTACAAGCCTAAATTACCAGTTGTATTAACAAGTGCTGTTAAAGTAGTGGAAGGTCGCCCGACAGAGTCCGTTGCTGACCAAGCTGCTATCAAAAGTCTGTTCCCCAATACTTACGGTCTTCCCGAAATCCGTTTTGAAAAGAATCCCGCTCCCGCTCCCGGCAAGCCTGTCAATGTGGGTGTAATTCTTTCGGGTGGTCAGGCTCCCGGCGGACACAATGTGATCTGCGGTCTGTTTGACGGAATCAAGAAAATCCATCGCGACAGCCGCCTGTTCGGCTTCCTGATGGGTCCCGGCGGCCTCGTAGACCACAAGTACATCGAACTTACCGCTCCGATTATTGATGAATACCGCAACACCGGCGGTTTCGACATTATCGGTTCCGGACGCACAAAGCTCGAACGCGAAGAGCAGTTTGAAAAAGGTCTTATAATCATCAAAGAGCTTGGCATCAACGCATTGGTTATAATAGGTGGTGACGACTCTAACACCAATGCCGCAGTACTCGCCGAGTACTACAAGGCTCATAATGCCGGTGTGCAGGTTATCGGTTGTCCCAAAACCATCGACGGTGACCTCAAGAACGACGTTATCGAAACATCGTTCGGCTTCGACACTGCCACAAAGGTATACTCCGAGGTAATCGGCAACATACAGCGCGACTGCAACTCCGCTAAAAAATATTGGCACTTCATAAAGCTGATGGGCCGCTCCGCAAGCCACATCGCTCTTGAATGCGCACTGCAGACCCAGCCCAACATCTGCCTTATTTCTGAAGAAATAGAGCAGCGCGATATGAGCCTCGACCAGATTGTAAGCTATATTGGCGATATCGTTATTGCACGTGCTGCCGACGGCAATAATTTCGGAACAGTCCTCATCCCCGAGGGTTTGATCGAATTCATACCTGAATACAAGCGCCTTATTCGCGAACTCAACGAGCTTCTTGGTGCAAACAAGGCTGTTGTGAAGAATATGAATTCCGAAGACCTCACAGCTTTCATTCTTGGCAACCTCTCTGCCGAAAACGTGGCTGCGCTTAAGAAACTTCCTGAAGAGGTTTCTCGCCAGCTTATGCTCGACCGCGACCCGCACGGCAATGTACAGGTATCGCTTATCGAAACAGAGAAGCTCCTTAGCGGCCTCGTTGCCGACTATGTGGCTAAGTCTGAAGCGTTCGCCGCTGCCAAGGGCAAATTTTCGGCATTGCACCACTTCTTCGGCTATGAAGGCCGTTGCGCAGACCCGTCGAACTTCGACGCCGACTACTGCTACTCGCTCGGCTTCAATGCTGCCGCGCTTATCAATGCCGGTGTGACAGGCTATATGTCTTCGATCAGAAATCTTGTGAAGCCTGCCGTTCAGTGGATTCCCGGTGGTATTCCCATCACTATGATGATGAATGTGGAGCGTCGTAACGCCGAAGACAAACCTGTAATCCAGAAAGCTCTCGTGCGCCTCGATGGAAAGCCCTTCCTCAAGTTCGCAGAGCAGCGCGACAGCTGGGCTCACAACACGTGCTATGTATATCCCGGCCCGATCCAGTACTTCGGCCCTTCAGAAGTATGCGACCAGCCGTCGATGACACTCAAATACGAACATCAGGGTAAATAATTACCCTCGCTCGACAAAGCATATTCAATCCTTCTTATCAGCTTGCATTCCGCCTACAGTACACATGGCTGTAGGCGGAATTTTTATGCTATTTCATAGATATGATAAAAGCCCGCCGACAGCGGGCTTTTGCGTTGATAATTCTATTGTTACATCTTGAGTAGCGAGGAGCCGGTATCGGAATTGTTGAGTGTCCGTCGGCCGGATCTAAATATAGAGCCGAAGTCGGCCGAGTAACTTGCGGAAAATACGACCATGTTGGCGTTATCTTTGATGTAGCGGTCTTTTATCGACGGATTGATTGCAGAGTAATTCCACGAAGGATATTGTGTCCCTCGAGTTTCAAACATATACATCCACGAGGCGCCTATGGTCCAATGCTTGTTCGGGCGATATTCTACCTGAAGCATATCGCCATTCTCGTCCTTGCCAACGGACTGCCCCGATAGATACTTACCGGGTAGTTTTCGCCAGTAGGATATTGTCACCGGGCCTTTGTTCCACCAAAGCGACAGGCTTCCGGAAATAGCCGTAAGGCTGTGTGCCCATTCTGTTTTTAACTTGGTGTTATAGTGCTTGAGGCTTATGTTAAGACTCGCCCCAAAGCCTGCGATATCACTCAGTTTCACATACAAGCTCCCGGATGAACGACGGAAGGTATCGTAGTTCATACTTTGCGACAAGAATAAGCCATTGCCGAGGTAGCGAAGATCGCTAGTGGCGGGGTTACGTGTGTTCAAGCACGAAAGCATAAGTGTTGTGCTTAGCTTTTTATGTGTGTATGATCCTAATAGCTGATAATTGTAGTATTCAGATACTTTAAGGTTGGGATTACCGTTGGACACAAGGTATGGCGACGTCTGCTGAGGGTGGTCTGTCAACGAGGAGATTCCGGGTATCGACGGTGAGTATCTGAATGCGGCCTGCAGGCTCCATTTGTTGTTGATGGTCCAACTCGCCTGCGCCTGGCTGATATTACGAATAAAACTCCTTTTGTTCAAGTCGTTTTTTACCCAAAACATTTTTAAACCGCTCGATAGAGATACATATACCTTGTTGAACTGATGTCCGAGTCGGGCATATATATAATTGTTGTTCTCCGTAAGCACCGGAGCATAATCAGAAGAAATATATTGATTTCGACTGTGCGATACGGTGTTCTGGTATCCGGCCGAAAGAGATGTGGCATCATTGAAAGAATGAGTGAAATTCGCTTCTGTAATAAGAGAGCGCCTCCGATTATCTACATTCATAATATATTCTTCAGTCGATTCGGCATCGTAGACATACTTATTGTCGCGTCTGTAGTCATCTGAAGACAGTGTTCCAACTGCCTGTATCTCGAGCGTGTTTCGGTCGTTGAAATCGTGGCGGAAAAACAAGTCAAGCGATGGTGAGAGCTGCGCGCTTTTGGCCAGCATTAGTGTATTATATTCGCCAATCTGTGTGTCGATGGTGGTGCCTGTATACCGTCGCTTGCTTGATGATATTGCCGCGTTTAGTGTTGCCGAAAATAATGTGGACTTGTTCGGGGTGAAGTTGTATTTGAATGATATGGGATTCATCAGATAGTTGAACGGATTACGGTCCTTTTCGATAAGATTGACCTTACAATCATTCCCTACAAATGATTGCTCTGTGACGTCATACACGTCTTGATAATTGCGCCATGACGGATTGTAAGATAGAGAGAATTGCGACTCACCCTGATGATACGAGGCCTTTATATCAGCATCTAAAAACCCGGTGGTCGGGCAGCCTCTCGTCCAGCCATAGAACGTGCCACCGTCAGTACGTCGGCGCAACGTGACGCTAAGAAATCCGCTGCAACCACGGTCTGCATATCGAGCGGGAGTAATACGGGAAAATTCCACTTTCTCGATATCTGCTGGAGGTATTGAATTCAGATCGGAAATAGAGGAGGGCACCCCGTTGACCAGAATCATTGGCGTGGCTCCGTCCACGCTTAACGTGCGATTGATAACGTTTGTTTCCAATCCCGGGAGTGGTAGCTTCTCAAACAGGCTTATGGCTGTAGACGACGCTTTTATATCCGATGACGCAGGATATACGATGGTTCGGCCACGCACATTGTATTGCGATTTGGACGTAACAGTAAGCTCATCGAGATTGATGCTTTCAGTGAGCAAAACCTGTCCTAAGTCGAGGTTTTTTGTTCCCGGAGCAATCAATATTTCCGTTTCGCTGAATCCGGCTAATGAAAAACGAAGAATCACCTCATCATTCTTTTCGGTGGCGATTGTAAAAGCCCCCGAATGGTCGCTGACCGACTTCTGAACGAGCATATCTCCAGAATACAACCTGCATAATACTCCCGGCAACGCTGTTGTGTCATTTTCAACAGCAATTAGGCCCTTTATTTCTCTTGCCTGGGTAACATTGTATGCTGCAAGTGCAAATGCCAGAATCAAGCACTTATTCATATTAGATTTATAACGTTTAGAATATATATATGAAGAGCATATTCGCACTCCTCATATTATATGACGTTAAATGAAGCCCTATTGTTACACGCAACAGAAAGATTCAGTTTGCCAATATCATTTATCGGAAGAAAACACCTCGAAACTGCTGTCGGTATACAGGACAATAATGGACTTTATGCGTTTTCCATCTTTCACATCGGGATTGCCATTTGCGGATTCGCTATTGCTCGAAGATGGCATTTGCAGAGGCATAACAATATCGTTGAATAAATCGGCTTGTGTTCGCTTCCTTTCCTCCGGAGCAGACGCGCTTCGCGCTGGCTCAATTGGTTGCTGTAGACGGTCTATTTCGTTTCGGACGGCGTTTTTTTCCGAATATTGTGCACTTGAAAGAGGTTCTATCATAGATTCAACGCCGAAATAATCTTCGTCAAATCCCGGCAAGAGTATTTCTGATTGTTGGGAATCAGAAATTTGACTGTCTGTATACGCTTTGTTTTGCGGATCTTGACGCTCTGAGATTTCAAAATTTGATGAGCTCAGCATATCTCCTTGGCCAAATAGCAGCCATGTAATGTTTAGCTGGGGAAAGCTCTCGTATAGCTTTCTCAGGAGAGTGTCGCTTACTGATTTGTTGCGTCCATGAACAAGCTGCGATAAAGTTGGGCGAGGTATGCCTGCCTTATCAGCAAACTGGGAATTGCTGTAGCCAAGATAATCTATAAAACTTTTCAATCTACCTATAACGGTTGCGTCTTCGGCCATATTTTTAGAGAATTGAGCGTGAATTTGACGATGCAAATGTAAAAACTAAAATTGATAAATGCAAATTTTATGCTGTGAATATGTATTTACAATTATAACTAAAGGGTGTTTGCAATGTGCAATTGTGCCATTTTGAGTCGTAAGAGATATCCGGCAATAATGGGGTAGGGTGCAGAATAAGGGTGAATTTATCTATTGTATAAATATAGATTATATCTGCTATTAGTGTTAAAATCAGCTATATATGTCTACCGCAATCGGGCGATCGCCCTTCCGGGTGCATTTGATACATATAGTTAAACTAATACTATGGATTTTGTATGTATTTGGCTGGGTTTTAGCCGAGTGTGTAAAACGTTAATATGTGTTTATTGCTAAAATAGACGGGTTGTTGCGAATTGCAAACGCACCAGTGCTGGGGATTCGCGTCCAGCTGATTCGCAAAAACGCACTGCTATGCACATTTGTGATTTACAATAATAAATTGCCGAATTTGTAGGGATTTAAATTTCCGATATTCAACTGCAAATTATCCTGCCTAAGCCGCTGTTTGTGTTTGTGAATCGTGTTCGAAATCTTAAATCAGTGCGGCCTATTTCGACTTCACAACGCCAAATTTCAAAATCTGTGTACTATTGACAATTATTTTACAAATAGAACATTCTGGAGAGGTGTCGTGTTTCGATTATCTGAGGTTAAATACCATCTATATATCTTTATTTTAAATAATTACAACACACTTAGGGGTATTTAAACACGAAAATTCCCATACGCTAAACTGTGTAAAAATTACAAGAACATCAAAAAATCCACTGTTCCACCTTAATTTGTCCAACATAGGCGGCTCGACGACGTAGCTTCTTAAGAAGTGATTATGCCTTTTGATAGGACATCTGAAGATTCAAAATGCAGCCGCGGGAAACACTGGAAATAGACATGGCGGCGGGAACGCATCTGCACAAACCGACACACCCCTCGGTAGATTATTCACAAAAGCCTTGTGGCTGTTACGCGAGGAGGACTGGTCGCCAAGGCAGATTTCAGGCCACCTCCGCCTTGAAGGGCTGAGAATCAGCCATGAACGTATATGTCAGATAATATGCGCAGATGAAACGTAAGGACTGAGGAAGCATTGCCGGCACAAACTTAAATACCGAAGGCACAAAGGCTGTAAACGCAAGCCGTCGGGCCGGGCGATTATTCCCGACCGTGTATCCATACATCATCGTCTGCCAGAGGCTGTTCCTGCAGACAAAACTGACTTGGCGTTTGCAGTTTGCACAAATCAGCGCATTTCGCAATACTCCGTTCAGGAAAAAGTATAAGGTAAAAGCTACTCAAGAAGAGAGCAGTAGTTAAATCCCAACTCATCTATTTAACATAATACATATTATAAAACAAATAAAGACTGCCAAAATAGCGCGTCGTTAAAAGAGAAATTTCTGCATCTATGTAATTTTTAGCTTTGCTCTGCGTCATATATCTGTATTGCTTCAAAACCTGTAGTATGCTATGGCAGATCGAATGACCGACAAAGAAACTCGTTTCATCGCTATGACCGCTTCTTATAAAGAAGTCATAGCAAAGGTCTGCTATATATATGTGTCGCCATATGCGTCGTTCGACGATTTGTATCAAGAGGTGCTGATAAATTTATGGCAAGGGCTTGACAGCTTCCGTGGCGAAGCAAAACTATCCACGTGGATTTATCGAACAGCCATCAACACCTGCATAACATGGCATAGACGAAATCAGAAGTATGCCTCCTCTACCAGTCTTGAGAATCTTGTTGCAGAGCCTATCGATGATAGCTCCGGCGCTCAAAAAATCGAGCAATGGCAATTACTCCAGCAGCTGATATCACATCTCGGCCCAATTGAAAAAGCCATCATAACTATGTGGCTCGACGAGCGTAGCTATGATGAAATCGCTGCCGTCACAGGCTTGTCCTCCGGGAATATTGCCGTGCGCATACATCGTATTAAACAGAAATTATCAGAGATGGCAGCCAAAAGCCATCAAACGGAAATATGAATATCGACGAATTAAAGACTCAGTGGCAAGAACTACGTCTGCGGGTCGACAAACTCGAAGACAATAATGCCCGGTTAGCACATCAGCTGGCCGCAGGGAAAGCCGTTAACTACAAGCAACAACTTGCAAAAACATTTCAGAGAGGCATTGTCGTAAGCTGTGTCTTGCCCATATTGGCGCCTCTCGTGGTTACAGTGCTTAACTTTCCATTATGGATAGCCATATGTTATGCGCTATTCGGCGTAATAATGGTCTGTGGGAACATTTGGATTCGCAACTATATTATGAAAGCAGATTATATGTCGCTTCCTGTCTTGCAAGCATTGGAAAACGCCATCAATCTAAAGTTTCGTATGCGGCGCCTCAGAATATTGTCTGTGACAATCGGCTCCGGGGTTATATTGTCGATGTTAGTAGAAATTATATACAAGACAGATACTGCGATAACAACTGGATTCGTGGTCGGATTAGTTATCGGTACGATATTAGGAATTATAAAATGGCGGGAACAGTCGCGTCTGAGTCGTCAAATAATCGAAGAGTTGCGAAATGCAGACCGCCCTACCCTGTCTGATTTCGACTGATTTTGATAGACGCACAGTTAATCTATGTTAAGAGCCTTGCTTATTTCTATGAGATGGCGTAATTTTGTACTCCTTAGCTCATTAAAGCTACATACTATCGGGGCTGACCGGTTTTGACAGCGTGTAGAAGTGGTGGGTAAGCGTGCAGAGCTTTGAGGTCTACGCTCTTTAATATCAGGCTTCGAACAATTTAAATGGCGAAAATAACTACGCTCTTGCTGCCTAATCGAAGTACAGTAGATTACGCTTAATCGCCGCAACAGTTGCAGCGACAAGACATCGCCCGATTGTCCTTTTTCCGAGACTAATCGACAAGGCGGTGCTGGTAAATCGGAAATAGGAAGCTGACAGCCTCGGAAGGCTTCCGAAAATTTAGAGGATAAGGTCGCGGTTGGTAGTTTCAGGCCTGCCGCAACTCGAAAACCAACTTGAAACTACGCACGTAGAAAGCTCATTAGTTCCGCGTTTGGACGAGGGTTCAAATCCCTCCAGCTCCACTTGCTACTACGGACACTCTGTAGACTAAATCAGACAAACCGCAGACTATCAATTAGTTCTGCGGTTTTTTCGTGTCTAATCCTTTCGATTCAGGACCGA
>CAJTSR010000028.1 GCA_910579035.1 uncultured Muribaculaceae bacterium
GTGCTGTCTTGGCGTCTTTTTGTTAACCTGCCCATTACTCATCGGTCACATAGCAACCGCTATGCTCCCTTTTCATAATGAACAGCTTAAACAAAAATACACCAACCTGTGCTTTAACAGATATTATGAAACACCCTCTAAGCTTCGCTGTACACCGCGCTGTGGAATGCCGGATTATTTACTTCCGACACCACGCGTCCGGGATAATTTCCTTCGGTGGATATAAATACCCAGTCGATATCGTCGAGGCGGCGCAGGTCGCTTACGAAAAATGCCTGAGAGTCAGGCGAGCCGACAACAATCAGGCGTTCCACTCCGGCTTCGCGGGCTGCTTGAACCGTGTCAACGAAATGGCGGAGAGTGAGTTCGTTGGAGTATCTGTCCTGAAGGTTGTCGCTATATGTAAGGACGGCGGTAGAGTAGCCGCTGAAGCTTTCGCGTACTTTCTCGTAATTGCCCAGAGGGAGATGCCCGATAGTGAGTCTTGTGTCTGAAATCATAACTCTCTCAGGAAAATCAACAAGAGCCTCAACGGCAAGGCCGTCGGCGAGCATAGCCCCGACGACATCGGCAAATACGTGGCAAGTTGTGCCGGTTATTACTATCTCTTTCATAGATATATTAGCTGTTTCTATTAAAAGTAACATTTAAGGCGCTCCCCTTGTTCGTCCGATGCCACGTAAAAATATAATCGGGTGCTACGTTGAGTTACGTCACAGGAGGCTTTCTAAATTGCTGTTGCAACTTTGGGGGATAGCAATGGTAAGTTTGGGGAAGTTCATTTGCTAATTCGATTTATTGTTCTTACTTTTGCGAAGTAGAAAAAGCGTCATGGCGCCCAGGTGCTCCGACGCGCCTTAAATCAGGCCTGACGGCTCGTGATACACAATATATTATATAAATATGGCAGAAAATAACGAAAGATTGTTCGACCAGTTTCCCGAGGTGAGCTACGCAGAGTGGCGTGCCAAGGTGGAAGCCGACCTCAAAGGGGCCGATTTCAATAAAAAACTGGTGTGGCGCACCAACGAAGGCTTCAGCGTAGAGCCCGTTTACCGCGCCGAAGACATTGCCGGTCTTGGCACAACCGACACACTCCCCGGGCAGTACCCCTACGTGCGTGGTACCCGCACCGACAATGACTGGCTGTCGCGCCAGAACATCGTGGCCGATACCCCCGAGGAAGCTAACGCTATCGCTCTCGATGTTCTCGGAAAAGGCATCAATTCTCTTGGCTTCAAGGTTTCCGACCCGGCCGAAGTGCCTGTTCTCCTGAAGGACATATGCCTTTCTTGTGTTGAAATCAACCTCAACTGCTGTCCCGGCAAGGCTGTGGCAGTGGCAGAAGCCCTCGTTGCTTATGTCAAGGAGCAGGGTGCCGAGGCTTCTTTCAAGGGCTCGGTTGACTATAATCCTCTGCGTCGCCAGCTCCGTCACGGAGTAGAAGGCGTGGATACCGCTGCTCTTGCCGCCGAGGCCGCCGCTCTTCTCGACGTTGTGGCTGCCGTTCCCGGCCTGCGGTGCATCGCCGTTGACTGCGGTATTCTCGCAGATGCCGGCGCATACATCTATCAGGAACTCGGATATGCCCTCGCATGGGGCACGGCTTGGATGAACCTGCTTACTGATGCCGGTCGCAAGCCCGAAGAAGTTGCTTCGCGCATTAAGTTCAATATGTGCGTTTCGTCCAACTTCTTTATGGAAATCGCAAAATTCCGCGCCGCCCGTATGCTGTGGGCGCAGATTGTGGAGCAATACAAGCCCGCATGCCTCGACAGCGCCAAGATGATGGTATGCGCTACCACCTCGCGCTTCAACCAGACCATATACGACGCACACGTGAACCTGCTCCGCAGCCAGACCGAAACCTTCTCTGCCTGCGTTGCCGGTGTTGACTCGATTGTGGTAACACCTTTCGACGTTACGTACAAGCGCCCCGACGCTTTCTCGGAGCGCATAGCCCGCAACCAGCAGTTCCTTCTCAAGGAAGAGAGCCATATGGACAAGGTTGTCGACCCCGCAGGCGGCAGCTACTATGTGGAAACCCTTACCGTGGCTATCGCCCGCGAGGCATGGAAGCTCTTCCTCGCAGTAGAGGATAACGGCGGATTCTTTGCGCAGGTTGCCGACGGCACTGTGCAGAAAGCCGTTAACGAATCGTGCGACAAGCGCCACTCCGACGTTGCCCGTCGCAAGGAGATTCTCCTTGGTACAAACCAGTACCCCAATATCAACGAAAAAGCTGCCGACAAAATCGAATGCGCAGGAGGCTGCTCATGTGGCTGCGCTACTGAGAAAGGCCCCAACGCGCTGTCGATGAAACGTGCCGCAACAGACTTCGAGGCTCTCCGACTCGCCACCGAGGCAGCAGCCAAGCGCCCCAAAGTGTTTATGCTGACTATCGGCAACCTCGCCATGCGTCTGGCCCGCGCCCAGTTCTCGACCAACTTCTTCGGTTGTGCCGGATATGAGATTATCGACAATCTCGGATTCGACACCGTTGAGCAAGGTGTTGACGCGGCTCTCGCACAGGGCGCCGACGTGATAGTGCTTTGCTCGAGCGACGACGAATACGCAGAGCTTGCACCCGCAGCCTTCAAGTACCTTGACAGACGGGCTGAATTTGTTGTGGCCGGCGCGCCCGCTTGCACCGACGAGCTTAAGGCTGCCGGAATCAACGATTTCGTTCACGTTCGCTGCAACGTTCTCGACACACTCCGTGACTTCAACAACCGTCTTCTTAACAAATAACCGTCGCAGCTATTATGAAACCCGATTTTAAAAATATCGATATCGCCGCCGGGACGGCCGGCCCCGCACCTGCGGCCGTTAATACCGAAGACTGGACCACTCCCGAGCTTATTCCTGTAAAACCAGTCTATACCAAGACCGACCTTGAAGGTCTTGAGCATCTCAACTATATGTCGGGCATACCGCCTTTCCTGCGTGGCCCGTACAGCGCAATGTACCCCCTGCGCCCGTGGACTATCCGCCAGTATGCCGGTTTCTCCACCGCTGCAGAGTCCAATGCGTTCTATCGCCGTAACCTCGCCTCCGGCCAGAAGGGCCTTTCTGTGGCTTTCGACCTTGCCACGCACCGCGGATATGACGCGGACCACGCCCGTGTGGTAGGCGACGTGGGCAAGGCAGGTGTGTCGATCTGCTCCCTCGACGATATGAAGGTGCTCTTCGACGGCATACCTCTCAACAAGATGTCCGTTTCTATGACGATGAACGGTGCCGTTCTTCCCGTGCTCGCTTTCTATATCAATGCCGGCCTCGAACAGGGAGCCAAGCTTGAAGAAATGGCCGGTACGATTCAGAACGACATTCTCAAGGAATTCATGGTGCGTAACACCTATATCTACCCGCCGGAATTCTCGATGCGAATCATCGCCGACATATTCGAGTACACATCGCAGAATATGCCCAAGTTCAACTCCATATCTATCTCCGGCTATCATATGCAGGAGGCAGGCGCAACCTGCGATATCGAGCTGGCATATACTCTTGCCGACGGTCTTGAATATCTTCGCGCAGGTGTCAACGCAGGTATGGATATCGACGCATTCGCACCCCGCCTGTCGTTCTTCTGGGCAATCGGCATGAACTACTTCATGGAAGTTGCCAAGATGCGTGCCGCACGTATGCTCTGGGCCAAGATTGTGAAGCAGTTCAATCCCAAGAACCCCAAATCGCTCGCCCTTCGCACACACTCGCAGACATCGGGCTGGTCGCTTACCGAGCAGGATCCGTTCAACAACGTAGGCCGTACATGTATCGAAGCCATGGGTGCCGCTCTCGGCCATACCCAGAGCCTCCATACCAATGCTCTCGACGAAGCAATCGCGCTTCCTACCGATTTCTCGGCCCGTATTGCCCGCAATACCCAGATATACATTCAGGAAGAAACTCAGGTAACACGCGCTATCGACCCGTGGGGCGGCTCGTACTACGTGGAGGCTCTCACCAACGAGATTGCACACCGCGCATGGCAGCATATCCAGGAAATCGAGAAGCTCGGCGGTATGGCCAAGGCTATCGAAACAGGTCTTCCCAAGCTCCGTATCGAAGAAGCTTCGGCCCGCACGCAGGCACGTATCGACAGCGGTCGTCAGACAATCGTCGGTATCAACAAATACCGTCTTGACCACGAAGATCCTATCGATATTCTCGAAATTGACAACACCGAGGTGCGCCGCGAGCAGATCGAGCGTCTTAACGACGTCAAGGCTCATCGCGACGAAGCCAAGGTCAAAGAAGCTCTTGCCGCTATCACCGAGTGCGTGCGTACAAAGGAAGGCAACCTCCTCGATCTCGCCGTGAAGGCTGCCGGACTCCGTGCCACTCTCGGCGAAATATCCGACGCCTGCGAAGAAGTCGTAGGCCGTTATAAAGCTGTAATCCGAACAATTTCCGGTGTGTATTCAAGCGAAACAAAACAGGACGCCGACTTCCAGCGCGCCCAGCAGATGACAGCCGAATTTGCCAAGCGCGAAGGCCGTCAGCCCCGTATCATGATTGCCAAGATGGGCCAGGACGGTCACGACCGTGGCGCCAAGGTTGTAGCTACCGGCTATGCCGACTGCGGCTTCGACGTCGATATGGGACCGCTCTTCCAGACCCCTGCCGAAGCAGCCCGTATGGCTGTGGAGAACGACGTCCATATTCTCGGTGTGTCTTCTCTCGCCGCAGGCCATAAGACCCTCATACCGCAGGTTATCGAGGAACTTAAGAAGCTTGGCCGCGAAGACATCATGGTTACTGCCGGCGGTGTGATACCCGCCCAGGATTACGACTTCCTTTACAAAGCCGGTGTGGCCGCAATCTTCGGCCCCGGTACCCGTATTCCTGTATCTGCAATAAAGATGCTCGAAATACTCAACGGCGAAGAAGCCGCTGAATAGCATAACGTTTAAGGATTCCCCAGAGCCGTCACCCCTTGACGGCTCAAGAGGCGGTACTTGTCGCGATGACACGTGCCGCCTCTTATAATTTTGGTGGGTGCATAAAAAAAGTCGGAACCGATGTTCCAACTTTGCAATCACTGTATGTGTGCCTTGTATCAGAAAGGACGGTTGTGGCCTGTAAAAATGTGGCTTAATGCTATTCCGCAGTCGCGCAGGAAGAGGCTTGTCGGTGTGACAAAAGGTTTGAACCGTGTGGCGCCTGTCGGGGCAAACATTTTCAGAGTGCCAGGGATGCAGCGTATGTTTATTTTTGAATCCATGGGTACAGGATCTCCGTCGATGTGCGTGATGCCCGGGCGTTTGCGCATTATAGACGCTGATTCGACGCGAATGATGTCGACGAGCGCGTTTTTGCCTACAAAGCCTGTCAGGAGGTCGAGCCCGAAAATGGCGCGTGAAAGAGGGTTGCCGTAATGCACTATGGCGAGGTCGAGTTCGCCGTCCGTTACAGATGCGCCGGGTGCGATAAAGGCGTTGTTGCCGTATTGCGACGCATTGCAGCATACCACGAGAAAGGCACGTTCGGTAAGCACCCGACCGTTGGCCTCGATAACGTATTCTTCGGGATTGAATTTGATGTATTCGTCGATGGCGCTTTTAAGATACATCATTACGCCGCGGCGTTTCTGGCGTGCGAAGCGTTCGCTCACGGCAGCGTCGAAGCCTACGCCGAATGTGCAGAAGAACGGCTTGTCGTTGGCCGTTCCGTAGTCTGCATTTATAATGTTGCGTTCGGCAATCACCCTGAGGGAGCGGTCCACGTCGACAGGTATGCCAAGGTGGCGTGCGAGTCCGTTGCCTGAGCCGGTGGGTATTATTCCGAGTGCTGTGTTGGTGCCTACGAGTCCCCGGGCTGTTTCGTTGACGGTGCCGTCGCCTCCGCAGGCTAAAACGCCGTCGTAGTTTTCGTCCGCCGCCTTGCGCGCGAGCACGGTGGCATGGCCGGGACTTTCCGTCCCGGCTATGTCTACCGTTATGCCTCGATTTTCCATACACTGTGCTATGTATGGAACTATCCGGTGTTTTGGAATTGTGCCGGATATGGGGTTTACGATTAGAAGTACGCGAAGCGCCTTTGGTGTCATTCCTGAGAGTCTTTTTCAGAAAATTCCATCAGGTAGGCTTTTATGAATCCGTCGAGATCGCCGTCCATCACGCCGCCTACGTCCGATGTCTGCCAGTTGGTGCGGTGGTCCTTCACGCGGCGGTCGTCGAACACGTAGCTGCGGATTTGTGAGCCCCATTCGATTTTTTTCTTGCCTGCTTCTATTTTTGCCTGCTCTGCCATTCGGTGCTCGAGTTCCTTGGCATAGAGGATAGAGCGCAGCTGGCGCAAGGCGTTTTCCTTGTTCTTGGGCTGATCGCGGGTTTCTGTGTTCTCGATGAGGATTTCTTCTTTCTCGCCTGTGTACGGGTCGGTGAACTGATACCTCAGTCGCACGCCGGACTCCACCTTGTTTACGTTCTGGCCACCGGCGCCTCCCGAACGGAAGGTGTCCCACGACAGAAGAGCCGGTTCGACCTTGATTTCGATGGTGTCGTCCACGAGAGGGGTCACGAATACCGATGCAAACGACGTCATGCGCTTGCCCTGGGCATTGTAGGGCGATACGCGCACGAGGCGGTGAACTCCGTTCTCGCTCTTGAGGAATCCGTAGGCAAAGTCACCTTCTACATTGATGGTGCAGCTTTTTATGCCGGCCTCGTCTCCTTCGAGCAAGTTGGCGATGGAGGTTTTGTAGCCGTTTTTCTCGGCCCAGCGCAAGTACATGCGCATCAGCATCGAGGCCCAGTCCTGGCTTTCGGTACCACCGGCGCCTGAGTTTATTTTGAGCACGGCGCTCATTATGTCGCCCTCGCCGCGCAGCATATTGCGGAGTTCGAGCTCTTCGAGCAGCTTTACGGCTGTGGCATATGCCTGGTCCACTTCGTCTTCGGTGACTATCTCCTCGCGGAAGAACTCTATTGCGAGTTTTGTTTCTTCCACGGCGTTTTCAAGCTCGGAGTAATCGGCAATCCATTTTTGCAGATCCTTTATTTTTTTCATCTGCTTTTGGGCGGCTTCTGCGTTTTCCCAGAAACCGTCGGCCATTGTGCGGAGCTGTTCTTCTTCGACGGCTATTTTCTTCCCGTCGATGTCAAAGATACCTCCTCAGCGCAAGCATACGCTCAAAAGTCTCTTTTAATTGTTCTTGAGTAATCATTAGTATGTCTTTTTCAGTTTTCGGAGTGCAAATTTACTCAAAAAAATTAGTAATTTTGGCTCGTCGTTTCCAATTATAGTCTTATGGAAGGATTTTTCACTAAAGATGAGAGGTGTTCGCTGCCTTCATTGTGCCGATCCCTCGCACGCGAGGTTGGCATGGCACGGCGTACGGGCGACTTCGGCGCTATCTGCAAGGCTTATGCTGCCGCCTCGCCCGATAAATTGCCTGTGCGCGACCGTTTCGGATTCAATCCCGTGCTTGCGGCCATAGCCACTGCAACGGCGCTTTGCCGCAGCGTGGAGGCGGACCGCAATATGGTTCTTGCCGTGCTGCTGTCGCCGCTTTCGCGTGCCGGCGGCATAGTGTCTGCCGATGTCGCCTCTATGTGGGGCGATGATGTGGCCAAGCTTGTGAGAGGACTCGACAAAGTGGCCTCGCTGTATAGCAAGAGCGCCTCGGTTGAAAGTGATAACTTCCGCAAGCTGCTTCTTACATTTGCGGAAGATATACGCGTGATTATCATAATGATAGTAGACCGTCTTGCGCTGATGAGGGCTATAAACCACCATCCTGCCGAACGCTTCGTGCGCGATACGGCCTACGAGGCAAACTATCTTTACGCGCCTTTGGCGCACCGCCTCGGCCTGTATGCCATCAAGTCGGAACTTGAGGATATGTCCTTGAAGTACAGCAACCGCGAGGTCTATACCCGTATCGCCCATGAACTGAACGAAACCAAGGCGCGACGCGACGCCTATATCGCAGAATTTATTGCTCCGATAAAGGAAAAACTGCTTGCCGAAGGTCTTAAATTCGAGATAAAGGGTCGAACCAAGTCGATATATTCGATTTGGAACAAGATGAAAAAGCAGCACAATACTGTGGAGGACATCTTCGACCTTTTTGCCATACGAATAGTGATCGATTGCGAACCCGAGCGGGAGAAGCCCGAGTGCTGGCTCGCGTATTCGATTGTCACGGATATGTACACTCCTAATCCCGGGCGACTGAAAGACTGGCTCAGCATACCTAAGAGCAACGGGTATGAGAGCCTGCATATAACGGTCTACGGGCCGGGCGAGCGCTGGGTGGAGGTGCAGATCCGCACAAGGCGTATGGACGCCATCGCCGAGAAAGGCCTTGCCGCGCACTGGAAGTACAAGGGCATCAAAAGTGAAAGCTCGCTCGACACGTGGATGAACAATGTCCGCGACATTCTCGAAGCAGCCGAAACGGGGCCTATGGAGCTGATGCGCAACTTCAAGATGGACGTTTATTCCCGCGAGGTGTTTGTCTTCACGCCCAAGGGCGACCTCTACAAGCTGCCTCAGGGTGCCACCTTACTTGATTTCGCATTCAATATCCACACGCGGATAGGCACACAGTGCGTGGGCGGAAGGGTAAACGGGCGCAACCGCAAGCTGAATTATGTCCTTGCCAGCGGAGATACGGTGGAGATATTTACCTCGCCGAGGCAGGAGCCGAGCCGCGACTGGCTTTCGATAGTGGTTACGTCGAAAGCGAGAAGCAAGATACGCGCTGTAATCAAAGAAGCAGAGAACAAGGCCGGAGAGCTTGGCAAGGAATTGCTGCACCGCCGATTTGCCAACCGCAAGATAGATGTCGACGAGGCTACGATGTCGCGCACGCTTGCTAAACTCGGATTTAAAGATGCTATCGCCTTCTACAGTGCCGTGGCGGCAGAAGAGATTGATGTCAACGACGTCGTGGAGGCTTATATAGCCTGTCTGGAGCGTCAGGCCAAGGCAGAGGAGGGCGGCGAGCGCGTTTCTGCGAGCGAATACGTGCTTCAGAGCGCCCCTGAAGATGATGCGGCTGCTGATTCGGGAGGCGACGTGGTGGTAATAGGCGACAATATCAAGGGCATCAACTATCGCCTGGCACGGTGCTGCAATCCCATTTATGGCGACCCCGTGTTCGGCTTTATTTCGTCTGAGGGCGTTATCAAGATACATCGCGACGATTGCCCCAATGCCGCCCACATACGGCAGAAATACGGCTACCGCATAATCCGCACGCGCTGGAGCGGGCAGGCCGGCACCCAGCTCCCGGCATCGCTCCGAGTGGTGGGCAAGGACGACATAGGCATCGTAACGAACATAACGTCTATTATCAATAAAGAAAAATCCGTATCTTTGCGGAGTATATCCATTGATTCCCACGACGGGCTTTTCCACGGAGTGCTCGTGGTAGGAGTCAATGACATATCATCGTTGAATCAGTTAATCAAAAAGATAGAAGCTGTAAAAGGTGTCAAAAATGTCCAACGCAATAAGTAAGGCGGCTGTAGCGGCTGCCATGGCGCTTGCCTTCGCGGCCTGCTCCGACAGCGACCGTGCTTCGGCCGACGAGCTGTACCGGCAGGGCGAGCAGGCGGTTGAATCCCGCAACTATCAGGGTGCTATCACTCTTTTGGATACGCTCAACAGCCGTTATCCGTCGCAGACCGAAATAAGGCGCAAGGGGCTTGCCCTGCGTGCCAAGGCTATGGAAGGAATAGCCATCGACAGCATATCGGCCGGTGACAAGGCTCTTGCAGAGTCCACAATCCGTGTTCAGGAGCTTGAACCGGGATTTCGCAAGGTCGAGAGCAGCGTAGGGCTTGAGGGCTACTATGTGCCCAAGGACGCGCCCACTGAGGTGATGACTGCCACCGGCATTCAGCCCCGTGTGAGCGAGGACGGCCATTTTTATCTTGTCGCCAATATCCAGGGTCGTTCAATCGGGCTTGCATCGCTCGAATTTGCTGACGGGGCGGAGTCTGTTTCAACCGCCTCGATATCGCCGGCCAGAGTGGTGGCAGTGGAAGGTTCCGAGAGTGCAAGCTTCAGCCCTGAAGACCTCGAAGGTGTCGGAGCGTGGCTTGCTTCGCATCCCGGCTTTGGCAAGTGTGTGGCTCGTGGCAGCAAGGGCAAGACAGATATAAAGATAAGTCCCAAGCTACGGGAACAGATATTTGCCTGCTATGCTTACGGCTCAGCCTTGCAGGCGCACCGGCTCGCTCTGGTACATCGCGAAAAGTACGAGCGTATGCTTGAGGCCGCGCGAAACCAGATGGCTAACCTCACACCCGTGCCGGAACAATGATGAGCACGTGCGATAAGGAAACTTTCCTCGTGGCCGGCGGTGCCGGCTTCATAGGGGTCAATTTTGTGAAATACCTGTTGGCGCACCGCTCCGCGCGCGTGTTGGTTCTTGACGCCCTTACATATGCCGGCAATGCCTCCTCGCTTGCCGAGGAGATGGAAAACGGCAGTATAGAGTTTTTCAAGGCGGATATTGCCGATTATGACACCGTGGAGTCGATACTGCGGAACGAACGTCCGCAGTATATTGTCAATTTTGCGGCAGAAACACATGTAGACCGCAGCGTCGACGATCCGCGTCCGTTTATCGACACCAATGTGGTAGGGGCATACACCATGCTTGAATGTGCACGGCGTATGCGCGACGAAGAGGTGAGGCAGGGTGTTGTTCCTTCCTTGAAAAAATTCGTGCAGATAAGCACCGACGAGGTGTATGGCGACCTGAGCATTGACTTCGACCAGCCTGTCTTCGGGCGTTACGGGCACGAGTCGTTTATAGAAACTACTCCCTTGAGGCCTTCTTCGCCATACTCGGCATCGAAGACTTCGGCCGACGTGCTTGCATTGTCCTATTACAGGACTTTCGGCTTTCCCGTGGTGGTGACCCGTTGCAGCAACAACTACGGACCGTATCAGTTCCCGGAAAAGCTGATACCTCTTATGATTAACAATCTTCTTGAGAACCGCGAGTTGCCGGTGTATGGCCGGGGGCTTAACGTGCGCGACTGGATATATGTCGACGACCATTGCCGGGGCGTCCTTGCCGCCGCATTGGACGGAAAGCCGGGAGAGGTGTACAATTTCGGGGGGCTTAGCGAGAAAAGAAATATCGATATTGTAAAACTGCTAATAAAGATGGTGGCGGAAGCCGTCGGCAATAATCCTGAATACAGGGCTTTGGCTGCGGCGCCCGATTCAATCACCGAGGAGCTGATTACCTATGTGGGCGACCGTCCCGGCCACGACCTTCGATATGCCATCGATCCGACCAAGGCGAGCCGAGAGCTTGGCTGGAAGCCGGAAGTGTCGTTCGAGGAAGGCATGGCTGCCACGGTCGCGTGGTATCTTGCCAACCGCGACTGGGTGAAAAGCATCGTAGAGGGCAGTTATCGCGATTATTACAAAAAAATGTATTCTGACCGTTGATTATGAAAGGTATCATTCTTGCCGGTGGCTCGGGCTCGCGGCTTTATCCGATAACGCGCGGGGTGTCGAAACAGCTTATTCCTGTTTACGACAAGCCTATGATATATTATCCGTTATCGGTTCTGATGCTTGCCGGCATTAAGGATATACTTCTTATTTCAACGCCCGATGACCTGCCCGCTTTCCGTCGGCTTCTTTCCGACGGAACTCACTTGGGCATTTCTATACAATACGCCGAGCAGCCTCGTCCAGAGGGCTTGGCGCAGGCTTTTACCATAGGCGAGCAGTTTGTGGGCGGTGAGCCTGCCTGCCTTGTGCTTGGCGATAATATCTTTTACGGGCAGGGCTTTACGGGAATGCTGCGCAAGGCTGTAGCCGATGCCGTTCAGGGATATGCCACCGTGTTCGGCTACACAGTGGGTGATGCCCGCCGGTACGGGGTGGTTGAGCTTGACAGCGAAGGGCGCCCGGTGAGCATAGAGGAAAAACCGGCGAATCCGCGCAGCGACAAGGCTGTGGTGGGGCTGTATTTCTATCCGCAAGGCATATCGCAAGTGGCCGCAGGAATAAAGCCGTCGGCGCGGGGCGAGCTGGAGATAACCAGCGTCAACGAGCATTATCTGCGCGAGGGCAGGCTCAAGGTGCAGTGTTTCGGACGTGGCTTTGCCTGGCTCGATACCGGCACGGTCGATTCGCTGATGGAGGCCTCGGCATTTGTCGAGGCTATCCAAAAGAGGCAGAGCCTGCTTATAGCGTCGCTCGAGGAGGTTGCATACCGGTGCGGGTATATCGATGCCCTGCAGCTGCGGAACCTTGCCGAAGAACTCAAATCGACCGATTACGGTCGCTATCTGCTCAGGCTTGCCAATGAAAACGCCTGATATTCCGCGCCTGATAGAGCTTCCGCGTATCTACGATCCGCGAGGCAACCTCACATTCGTGCAGAATGACGATGATTTTATGCCCTTCAAGATAGAGCGCGCATACTGGATTTACGATGTGCCGGCAGGAGCCGAGCGCGGTTCCCACGCTCATATTGAGGCTTTGTCGCTCATTATTGCCGCAGGCGGGAGCTTCAATGTAAATCTGTTCGACGGTGTTAAGTGGTGGAAATTCACGCTTAACCGTCCGTTTGAAGCTTTGTTCGTGCCTCCGGGCTACTGGCGCACGCTTGATAATTTTTCGTCGGGTAGTGTGTGCCTGTCGCTTACGTCGCTGCCATATAGCGAAGATGATTATATCCGCGATTTCGACGCATTTATGCGTACCAAGGCTGTATGAAGTATCCTTTTCTTGACCTTAGGGCGGTTAACGAGCCGTTTTTTGCCGAGCTGAAAGAGGCGGCCTGCCGGGTGGTGGAATCCGGCCGCTATATAGGCGGAGCCGAGGTGGAAAGCTTCGAGGAGGCGCTTGCTGGTGCTTCGGGCGTGCCTTTCGCCGTGGGCGTTAGCAACGGCCTCGACGCATTGCGCATGATTTTCAGAGCCTATATTGCGTTGGGGCGTCTGAAGCAGGGCGATGCCGTAATTGTGCCGGCCAACACTTATATAGCGTCGGTTCTCGCTATTACGGACGCGGGCCTTGAACCGGTATTTGTCGACGCTGATGCCGACACGCTCAATATGGATACGCGCCTGCTTGACGAGGCTTATACTCCGAAAGTGAAAGCAGTCCTGACGGTGCATCTCTACGGGCGTCCTTGCTATGACGAGCGTCTTCGAGAGTTTGTAGAGCGTCACGGGCTGATATTGGTGGAGGATAATGCGCAGGCCATAGGGGCTACAGCCGGTGACGGGCGGCCTGCAGGCTCTCTTGGCGATGCTGCCGCGCTCAGCTTCTACCCCACAAAGAATATAGGTGCTCTTGGCGATGCCGGAGCGGTGCTTACAGCCGATGACGAACTTGCGCGCACTGTGCGTGCCATAGCCAATTATGGCTCGGACAGGCGGTATCATAATATATACGAGGGCTTCAACTGCCGCATGGACCCTTTGCAGGCGGCTTTCCTTAATGTCAAGCTGAAACGGCTTGGCAAAGAATGCGAAAGGCGCAGGCAGCTTGCGGCTGCTTACGACGCGCTGATCAGCCACCCGTGCGTGCGCAAGCCGCGTGTGGACAGACCTGATAACAGCGTGTGGCACCAATATGCCGTGCTTGTTCCGGAAAGAGATGCTTTCCGCGCCTATCTGGCTGAAAACGGGGTAGGCACTGACGTCAATTATCCTGTGCCGCCACACAAACAGCCGTGCTATGCGCGTTTTTCAGGCCTTGTGCTGCCTGTGGCCGAAGAAATATCGGATATGGTGGTGTGCCTGCCGGTATCAGCCTGTACGTCGGTTGACGACGCCAAGGCGATATCGGAGATTGTTAATAAATGGGAATATGAATATTAAGGCTCTTTATCATACATTCGGGTGCAAGCTTAATTTTGCCGAAACGGCGTCGGTGGCCCGGCTTTTCGAGGAAAGGGGGGTGAAGGCTGCCGACAAGTGCGAAGTGCCTGATTTTATCGTTATAAACTCTTGCAGCGTTACAGCCGAGGCCGACAGAAAATGCAGGTCGTTCATACGTTCGCTCAATCGCCGCTATCCTAATGCGCCTATTATGGTAACGGGCTGCTACGCGCAGCTGAAAGCTGAGGAGGTTGCTTCTCTGCCGGGGGTGGCCGTGGTTGCCGGAACCAACGACAAGCTCAAGCTCGTCGAGTATCTCGACGATTGTCTTGCCGGGCACGCGAGCGTTGCGGAGATAATACCTGCAAAAGAACTTACTGAATTTATGCCCTCGTGCTCGCGTGGCGACCGCACACGCTTCTTTTTAAAGGTGCAGGACGGTTGCGACTACTGGTGCACATATTGCACCATTCCAAAGGCGAGGGGGCGGTCGCGTTCGGGCACTATAGACCAGATAATGGCGCTTGCTCGGGATGCTGCCGGCAGAGGTGCCAAGGAGATAGTGCTTACGGGCGTGAATATAGGCGATTTCGGCCACGGGCGCAGTGATAATTTTCTCGATCTTTGCCGCGAGCTTGACACCGTTGAGGGTATAGAGCGTTATCGTATCTCATCGATAGAGCCGAACTTGCTTACCGACGGACTTATAGACTTTGTGGCGGCGTCGCGCAGGTTTATGCCTCACTTCCATATACCGCTTCAAAGCGGCAACGACGAGGTGCTCGCGCTTATGAGGCGGCGGTACGACACCGCTTTGTATGCAGGAAAGCTTCGCCGTGTGCTTGACGCAATACCTGACGCCTTTATCGGCGCCGACCTCATAGTGGGGGCGCGCGGTGAAAGTGCGGAACGCTTCGAGGCGTCGAAGGCATTTATAGCAGGCTTGCCGCTGAGCCATATCCACGTGTTTCCGTACTCCGAGCGGCCCGACACCCGTGCGCTGGCTCTTGAAGGCGCTGTAACGCAGGAGGAAAAGCATCGCCGGGCTGATGTTATGATAAGCCTCGGCGCGGAGAAGCACAAGGAATTTGCCGGGCGTTTCATAGGCTGTGTGCGCCCTGTGCTGCTTGAACGCTCGCGTCCGGGGCGTCCGATGGGCGGATTCACCGATAATTACCTCAGGGTAGAGGTCGATGCGGGTCCCGAACTCGACAATATGGTTCGCGATGTTCGGCTTACCGGTTTAATGGACGATGGTGAAACCATGACAGGTGTCCTTGTGCGATGACGCGCCTTGTGCTGATATTGCTTAAATGCGTGGCGTGGCTGCCGATGAAGGCATTGTATGTGATTGCCGACCTTATATATGTCCTCATATATTATGTGGCGGGATACCGTCGTAAGGTGGTGGAGGATAATATGGCGCGTTGCTTCCCGGATCGCTCTGCGGAGGAACGGCGCAGGCTTGAAAAGGATTTCTACAGAAATTTTGCCGATTATATTATGGAAACAGTAAAGCTATTCCATATATCGGATTCGGAAATGGAGCGTAGAATGAAATTCCGCAATATTGAAATCATCGATTCATTGGTACGGCAGGGGCGCAGTGTGGCCGTCTACTTTTCGCATTGCGGGAATTGGGAGTGGGCGCCGTCGGTAACCCTGCATGCGGCACGCCGTCCGGGCGACGGGGTAGAGTACTGCCAGGTATACCGGCCTCTTAGCAGCCATGTGTTCGACGCGCTGATGCTGAGAGCTCGTTCGCGCTTCGGATCGCTGTCGCTTCCCAAGGCAACTGTGCTTAGAGAGCTGATAAGGCTGCGTCGCGACGGAATGCTTAATGTTACCGGGTTTATGAGCGACCAGAAGCCCAGCCACGGAGATCCTGCTTTGCCGCTTATGTTCCTCAACCGTCCCACAGCCTTCATAACCGGCACGGAAGAACTTGCACGGCGTATGGGTATGGCGGCGGTGTACTGGGATATGTACAAGACCGGTCGCGGATATTATGAGATAGACTGCCGTTTGCTGGCAGAGAATGTTGCCGACACTGAGCGTGGCGATGTGACCCGCGCTTATGCGTCGGTGTTGGAGGAAACAATAGAGAGAAATCCCTCGATATGGCTATGGACACACAAGAGATGGAAGCACCCGGTGGAACTCCCACGATAGCCGTGGTGATACTGAACTGGAACGGAGAGAAGCTTCTGAAAGAGTTTCTCCCCAAGGTCGTTGCCACGACCGATGCCTCGATTAGCAGGATTATTGTTGCTGATAACGGTAGTACGGACGGCTCGCTTGCCTATGTGGCTGATGCGTTTCCCGAAAATGTGGAAGTGATGTCTTTTCCCGAGAACTACGGCTTTGCCGAAGGTTATAACAAGGCAGTGGCGCGGTGTTCGGGGTACAAGTACGTGGTTCTGCTTAATTCGGACGTGGCCACGTCGCCTGGCTGGGACAGGGAGCTTTGCTTATATATGGAAGCAAATCCTGACACGGCTGCCTGCCAGCCCAAAATACTGTCTTACCGCGATCCGGGCCGATTTGAGTATGCCGGAGCATGCGGCGGTTTCCTCGACGGTGACGGCTATCCTTACTGCCGAGGGCGCATATTCGGAGAGTGCGAGCCGGACAGCGGGCAGTACGATGCTCCGGCAGAGGTGTTCTGGGCCTCGGGAGCGTGCCTGATGGTGCGTCCGTCGGTGTATATGGAGGCCGGTGCTCTTGATTCGGCGTTTTTCGCCCACATGGAAGAAATCGATTTGTGCTGGCGTATACTGCTGCTTGGAAAGAAGATAGCCGTGGTTCCTTCGGCCAAAGTGTATCATCTTGGCGGAGGGTCGCTGCCGGCGGAAAATCCTCGCAAGACATACCTTAATTTCCGCAATAACCTGCTGATGCTCCATAAGAATCTGCCGGATTCCTGCAGGCGTTCGGCGCTGATAAGGCGCCGTCTGCTCGACACTTTGGCATGGGCTAAATACGTGCTGTCGTTTGACTGGGCCAATGCCGCTGCCATATTCCGCGCGCATAGGCATTTTGCACATATGAGGAAGGAATACACGCAGCATCCGGCTGTGAACCTGCTGAGCCAGCGCCGGTGGCCGTGCCGGAGCATTCTGTTTGAATACTATATCCGCCGGATAAGACGCTTCGGAGAGCTTGTTAAAACAAACTTAGTATAAATTAAGCAATCTTAACGCTAAAAAGACTTTTGGCACACCAAAAAGCCTTAATCGGCATAAGAAAGTATAAAAAAGCCCTCCAAATATTTTGCAGGTTAAAAACTACTTCTTAATTTTGCGATATTGTTTAACGGGCAGGTCCCACTTAAAACGCCTCAATCAATACCATTGGGCAGGATTTTGCTCATCTAATATGCAAAATAGAACAACTCATACAGACTCAATTAATCTTAATTAATATCATTAATTTAATTTCAGTACACATTTCAAACAATTATGGAAGCTCAAAAGCCAAAAGCTCAGGCTAAGCCTAGCACGAAAAAGAACGCCCCCGGCATTAAGAATGCCGCATGGGTAATCGTCGTCTGCGCCATTGTCGCCGTTTGCCTCTTCATTTTCTGGTTCGGCAACGACATTCACTTCGACGAAGACGGACATCCTCAGAACCTGTGGGGCACCGTTTACAAAGGCGGTTTCATCGTGCCCGTACTCCAGACTCTCTTCCTTACCGTAATCGTACTTGCTGTAGAGCGCTGGATCGCCCTCAACGCAGCTAAAGGCAAAGGCAACATCTCCAAGTTCGTTGCCGGTGTTAAGGCTTGCCTCGAAAAGAACGACATCGCCGGTGCTCGTGCCCTCTGCGCAAAGCAGAAAGGTTCTGTAGCAGCTGTTGTTGACTCCGCTCTTATCCGCTACGCAGAAATGGACCAGAACACCGTTCTGACCAAGGAACAGAAAATCGCCACTCTCCAGAAGCAGGTTGAAGAGGCTACCGCTCTCGAAATGCCTACTCTGCAGCAGAACCTCCCCATCATCGCTACCATGACCACCCTCGGTACTCTCGTTGGTCTTCTCGGTACTGTAATGGGTATGATCAAGTCGTTCCAGGCTCTTTCTCAGTCTGGTGCTCCTGACTCCACCGAACTCTCCACCGGTATCTCCGAGGCTCTTATCAACACCGCCTTCGGTATCGCAACCGGTGCTTTCGCTGTAATCTTCTACAACTTCTACACCAACAAAATCGATAACCTCACCTACGCTATCGACGAAATCGGTTTCTCCATCGTGCAGACATTTGCAGCCACACACTAATCCCCTGTTTACCACAGAAATTATAACCAATTAACAAAAGGTAAATATGGGAAAAGTAAAAATCAAAAAGAAAAGTACTCTCATCGACATGACCGCGATGAGCGACGTGACTGTTCTTTTGCTTACTTTCTTCATGTTGACTTCTACCTTCCTGCAGAAGGAACCCACCATCGTCTACACCCCGTCTTCGGTTTCTGAAGAAAAGGTGCCGATGAACAATCTGGTGACGGTCCTCGTGTCTTCGGCCGACAAGTCGGGCAAGCTCGATGATCCCTCCGTTGCAGAAGGTAAACTCTTCATCTCGTTCACCGGCGATGCCGACTCGACTCTGTCCAGCGAAAAAATTCGCGGTATGATGCTCGAAGAAGCTCTTGCCATCTACAACGAGCAGCACAAGAACAACAAAATCGCTCTCACGCCCCAGATGAAGTCCGAGTTCCAGGCTACCAATATGATTGGAGTGCCTTTCTCGGTTCTTCCCCAGGTAATGGCGATGTCGGTAACAGAGCGCGACAAGTTTATGGGTGATATGACCAATCCTCAGGTTGGTATACCCATCGACGACAACCGCAACCGCGACGGTCGCCTCAACGATTTCCAGGTATGGCTCAAAGCTATCTACAACGTAGCTCAGCGTATCAACAACGAGCAGGCCGAAGGCCTCGCTGCTGAAGAACGCTCGCAGTTGTCGAACCTCTATACCGCCCTTATGCGTAAGGGACAGGGTATCGCCATCAAGGCCGACAAGGACACTCCTTTCACGACTGTCCAGCTCGTCTTTGACAACCTCCAGACCATGAAGCTGAACAAGTTCAGCCTTATGACTGCCCTCAAATCTGAAGATGAACCCACCAATTAATGTAAAGTCGAAATGGCACAAATAGAACAATCTGACGGCGGCAAGAAGAAAAAAGGCGCCCAGAAAAAGATCGCTATCCATGTGGACTTTACCCCCATGGTGGATATGAACATGCTTCTGATCACATTCTTCATGCTCTGTACCACGATGATTAAATCGCAGACTCTTCAGATCGTGCTTCCTACCAACGAAGACGTGAAGAAGGAGCAGCAGAGCCAGACCAAGCAGTCGGAAGCAATCACACTGATTCTCGACACCGAGTATAATGGCGACAAGCCTGCTACCGATGCCGAAACAGGCAAGACCATCCACAATATCTACTATTACGAAGGTATTGCTGACACTACATTTGCCACGAGCAAGTACCTCCAGAAGGAACAGTTCATCGGCAATATGAACCACGAGCCCCAAGGTATACGCAAAATCCTCCGTGGCAAGAACAAGGAGGTTATGGAGCAGTACGTGAAGCTCAAAGACCAGTGGAAAAACAAGGAAATAACCAAAGAGGAATTCGACAAACTTGCCAAGCAGAATGCGTCGGACTCTCTGAAGACACGTCCTGTAGTTGTGATCAAACCCGGTCCCAACACCACATACGAAGGCCTTATAAATGCTATCGACGAAATGAACATCAACCAGATTTCACGTTATAGCATCGAGCTTCCCACGCACACCGACACGCTCCTGTTGCGTCACTATGAGCAGGCTAACAACGCGACTATTATACGACCCACTGTCCGCGCCCGTGCAGCACATATGACTGCCGCTCCTGCGGAAGGTGAATCTACTCCTAACTCTTAAAAGCTGAATAAAAATGGCAAAAGACGTAGATCTTACCTCAAGAGAGTGGCGTGAAATAGTATTTGAGGGCAAAAACAAGGAATTCGGAGCATACAAAATCCGTGAAGCCTCGCCCGCCCGCCACACAAAAGCTGTTGTATCGGTCCTCGTGGCCGTAGGTATCATTCTGGTTCTTCTCATTCTCTCAATCTCGGGAGTTTTCGCAAAACCCGAGGAAGACACAGTGGCTGTAAGCACCGTTCAGGAGCTTGTGACCATGGAAACCGAGGAGGAGATTGAAGAAGAAATCGAAGAAGAAACCTTCCAGCTTCCCGAACCTGAAGAAATCGTCGCTCCTGAAGAAGTTGCTAACCAGCAGCAGGTAACCGCCCTCCTCATCGTAGAAGACGAACAGCTCGAAGAGGACAAGCAGGTTAAGAACCAGGACGAAGTGCTCGACAATGAGGCTGCAGTAGGTGCCGTCGATATTACCGAAGGTACCAACGACCTCAACAAGGTAATGGTGAAAGAAGAAGTTATTGCAGAACCCAAGGTTGAAGAAGAACAGCCGATGAGCATTGCAATGGTAGAGCAGAAACCCCAGTTCGCCGGTGGTGAAGCTGCCATGTACAAGTGGCTCAGCGACAACATCGTCTATCCGCCCGCCGCTGCCGAAGAAGGCGTTTCAGGCCGTGTGGTAGTAGAATTCGTTGTAGGCAAGGACGGTTCTATCAGCAACGTGAGAGTAGTGCGCTCGCGCCACACAGCTCTTGACAAAGAAGCTCTCCGTGTGGTTAAGGCGATGCCTAACTGGATTCCCGGCCGTAACAACGGCCAGCCCGTTAAGGTTACTTACACTCTCCCCGTTACCTTCAAACTCCAGTAATTGGCTTTTGAACTACATACTCCCTATCGGAGCCCGGCGTCAGCGCCGGGCTCTTTTGTTTTCATGAGGGTAGGCGTGTGTGGCCTTGGCGTATATTTGCTTTCATAACGTTAAAGCAGGCTGTACTATCGCTGTTTTTTCGTATTTTTGCAGGCGTATATGTATTATAGATGCGCCATAGTTTGCTTTTTAGGAGCTGTCCTTGCGTGTGGCTGCGGCCGGAGGGACAAGGAAATATCGCCATTGCTTTCCGCCATTATGAATGACTCGGTAAGTATGGCATATGACAGGCCGGGAGATTCAGTCCCGGATGACGGTTGTGTGCGTCTGCGCACGCGCACGAAACTACCGTTGTCGAAGTTGTTCAACGATATCAACCCGCAGCACATCGAGGTGGCCCGGCGTGACGGAATCATACCAGTGGATTCGCCTGATAAAGCGTGGACACAGGGCAGGGGGCTTGTCAAGATAGAGTCTAACCGATATTATTTTGTGGACGAACTCACGCATTCGTATCCTTATCTCAAACCTCACGCGGCGGCGCTGCTTGCTGAAATAGGACGTCGTTTCCACGACACTTTGCAGGCGCGGGGTGGCGGTGACTACAGGCCGAAGGTTACGAGTGTGCTTCGCACTCCGCTCACAGTGGGTAGGCTCAGGAGAGTCAACCGCAACGCCTCTCAGGAGAGCGCACATCAATATGCAACTACTTTCGATTTGAGCTATAGTAAGTTTATATGTGACGATGCTGCTTCGACAAGGCGTACATTTGAAGATTTAAAGAATCTGCTCGCCGAGATTGTCGCTGATTTGCGCAGCGAGGGTCGGTGCTTGGTCAAGCACGAGCGCAAGCAGGCGTGTTTTCATATTACTTCGATAGCTCCGGCTGATTCTATTTTTGGGAATATACAGTATGAATAAACGGATAAAGCGGCTTTTAGGGTCGGTGTTTTTCGGGATATGGTGCGTGGCGTTGACAGTGGTGACGCTGCTCGGTGCCGTTATGATATGTTCGGTGCATCTTTTGAGGCCGGAAACACTTACGCCGATAGTATGCCGGGTGGCCGACAAGGTGCTTGACGCCAAACTTGAAGTATCGCGTATAGAGCTTGGTTTCAAACCGTCGTTCCCGCATCTTGCAATTGAGATTGACAGTCTTGCATTGCTCTCGCATTCGCTTAATAGTTTGCCGGATAGCTCAAAGAGGCGACTTCCGGCATATGCCGACACCTTGCTTACTTTCGACCGTATGACAGCTTCTGTGAACGTGGCGAAGTATTTGGCCAAGGGCGAAATCGCCCTCCGGGATGTGGCCATAGTGCGTCCGGGAGTGAATATTGTGATAGCGGGTGACAGCGTTAATAATTTTGATATCTATAAATCCGCTCCCGACACTGTGCCTTCTGAGGCTTCGGCGCCGATGGCGGCCATATCGATAAATCATTTCGCGTTTATCGAGCCGCGCGAGGTGCGATTCTTTAACGCTCTCGACTCTGTGTCGGCAGCGGTGCTTTTGTTCAGCAATGCGGAGCTTGACGGCAGTAGCGAGCCTATGTACAGCCTTAAAATTAACGGCGAGCTTAACGGACCTATGGCGCAGAATTTGCTGAGGCTTGACGGTTTTACCTTTGGAGTCAACGGAGGTGTCCGCTGGGATCCCTCGGAGCCTGCGTTGGTGTCGTTAGAAAGGCTCAACTTGCGAGGTGCGTTCATAAATGCCGATGTCGATGCCGAGGTTTCGTTTTCAGATATGATGACGGTCAACAAGGGCCGTATAGATGTGAAGGAGCTGTCTGTGATGGACGCCTTGGCGGCATTGCCGTCGGAATTGCTTGACAGCTATGGGATTGGTGCGGGAACTTTCGGCACAGATGCCGTGTTGTCTTTGTCGGCGGAGCTTCAGCGTCCGTTCTGCTTTGAAACGGATACTCTGCCGTATGCTCAGGCCGAACTCAAGATAGCTGATTGCAACATACGCTATGGCAAAGCCCGTTTTACTGATTTTGGCGTGGATGTGCAGGCCGTATTGCGAGGTAATAATCTCGATGATGCCACAGCCACACTGCGCCGTTTGTCTATCGCGGGGCCTGCTACAAAGCTGCTCGTGTCGGGCGAGGCTACTGATTTTGCATCGGACATTTCTTTCGATGCAAAAGTTCAGGGATATTGCGATCTTAAAAATCTGCCACCGATAGTGGCTGATTTGGCCGGGGGCTATCTTTCGGGAACTGTGGAGGCTGATTTGAGCGGAGCCGGTACGATGTCGATGCTCAATGCCAACGGATTCCATAATTTGGCTGTCGAAGGCAAGCTGAGGGGGCGCCGTCTGTACTATCTGTCGAATGATACGGCCAAGATGGCAGAAGTAGGCCAGGTCGATTTTGATTTTGACAGCAAGAGAGTGATACGCACTGATTCCACAACGAGCGCACCGCTTATGTCTGCCACTATTTCTGCCGATTCGGCATCTGTGCTGGTCGACGGCGTGTCTATCGACATCAAGGCGCTGCGCCTTGGCGCGGCAGCGCAGAATATGGCTATAGACACTACCGTGCTGCTTCCTATGGGCGGGGCGTTGAAGATAGGGCGTATGCGTGTTATGTCGATTAGCGATAGCGCCGGTATGCGTTTGCGTAATCTCGACGGTCTTTTGACGCTCAACCGATTTAAAGGCGACGGAAAAATGCCGGTACTGACGCTTGATGCTACGGCAGGACGTATGATGGCTGGTAATCCGGCCAACGTGTTCATGCTTTCTGATGCCAAGATTCACGTTGCCACACATAAAATACCCGAGCGCGCCGCGATGCGCAAGGCAGCCCGCCAGTCAATCGACAGTATAAGGCGCGTCCACCCGGAACTCTCGCCTGATTCGGTATATGCTCTTGCATTGGCTAAACGCAGACACAATGGCAGTAGGCAGAGGCGTGTGCACGGTGCCTTTGTTGATGACGCCGAAGTGATAGAGTGGGGCATTACGAGAGGTCTGAAGACATTTTTGACGGACTGGAGCCTCGACGGCACTGTGCAGACGCGAGATGCCCGACTGTTTACGCCGTTTTTCCCTTTGAGAAACCGTATAAGCAGCTTGAATCTACATTTTACCACAGACTCTGTGGTGCTCCGTGGCGTTCGCTGGCAGGCCGGCAGGTCGGATATGAAGATAGCCGGCAACATCACAAACATACAGCGCGCTCTCACATCGAGAAACAGACGGTCGTCACTGAAGGTGAATTTCTCTGTGAAAAGTGACACCGTGGACGTTAACGAACTTACTGTGGCAGCCTTTGCCGGGGCGGCATATGCCGAGAGGCTGCGTCAAGGCACGGTAGGCAAGATAGATTTGGCTTCGCTTGACGGTGACCTCGACAACCAGGTAGATGCCCTTGTGAGCCAGACGCCCGACTCGGCAGGTCCATTGCTCGTGCCGACTAATATCGATGCCAATATCAATGTGGCGGCAGAAAACATACTGTATTCAGATCTGCATCTGCATGACTTGCGGGGAGATATACTGTTGTTCGACGGAGGCCTCAACCTGAATAACCTGAGGGCGGAATCAGATGCCGGTTCGTTGAGCCTGTCGGCATTGTATTCGGCTCCGGCACCGCGTGATATGAAGCTCGGTTTCGGGCTGATGCTTAATGATTTCAAAATCGACAAATTCCTGAATCTTGTTCCGGCAATAGATTCGATAATGCCTCTGATGCGCGATATAAGTGGTATCATCGATGCCGATCTTGCTGCGACAGTCGATGTGGACAGCAATATGAACATGGTGCTGCCCACGCTTGACGCAGCCGTGAAGCTGCAGGGCGACTCTCTTGCCTTTATCAATGCGGAAACTTATAGGACGCTTGGTAAATGGCTGCGATTCCGCGACCGTGCCGACAATAAGATAAAGCATATGAGTGTGGAACTGCTGGTGCGCGACAACCGTATGGATATTTTCCCCTTCACATTTGATATCGACCGTTATAAGCTCGGCGTGATGGGATATAATGATCTTGCATTGAACTTTGATTACCATATAGCTGTTCTTAAGTCGCCTCTGCCATTTAAGTTCGGTATAAATATAAAAGGAAATCCGGATAAATACAAGGTGCGCTTCGGAGGAGCCAAATTCCGCGAGGGCATGGTGTCGCAGAGCGTCGCTGTTGTTGACACGGCGCGTGTGAACCTCGTGCGGCAGATTCAGAATGTGTTCCGAAGGGGCGTGCGCAATTCGCGCTTTGCCCGATTGGCGCCAGGTCGCAGGCCCGCCTATGTGTCGGCGGCAGACGGAAGCGACACTCTTTCTCGGGCTGACTCGCTGGCTCTCATAGGCGAAGGCATATTGCCCCCGCCTGTTAAACCGATTAATGAAGCAGAAGAGAAATGAACGGTTGCTCTATCAATATAGAAGATGCTCTCAGGGCATATCTTGGGCGCAATATGCTCGAAAGGCCGGCGTTCGAGGCGGTGCTTTTCGATATGGACGGAGTGCTGTACGATTCGATGCCGCGCCATGCAAAGGCTTGGAAAAGTGTGTGCGACGAGGCCGGTATCGAGGCCGTTACCGAAGAGTTTTTTGCTTATGAAGGACGCACGGGGGCCTCGACAATCGATTTGCTGGTGCGCAGGCAGTTTGGTCGACCGGCCACGGAAGAAGAGGCTCGCAGGCTGTATAAGCGAAAGACAGAGTTCTTTGCAGAAATGCCTTCGGCTCCTGTTATGCCGGGCGCGCAGAGGACTGTTGCCGTTGTGGCGGAGTCGGGCTTGCCATCGGTGCTGGTAACCGGGTCGGGGCAGGGGACGCTTTTGGAACGCCTTGATACTGATTATCCCGGAGCGTTTCCTATGTGGAGGCGTGTGACGGCTTACGATGTCCGTCACGGGAAGCCGGATCCGGAGCCGTATTTGGTCGGTTTGGCGAAAGTAGGTGCCGGGCCGTTTGCCGGCATCGGCATCGATAACGCCCCGCTTGGAGTGGAGTCATCTTCGCGGGCCGGTCTTTTTACCATAGGGGTGCGCACAGGGCCTATCCCTGCCGGAGCGCTTATGGAAGCCGGAGCCGATATAGAAATCAATTCCATGGAAGATTGTGCTGATATTTTAAAAATGCTACTATGAATCAGAAACTTATCTTCACTAATCTTGTGGGAGGCGCTATAGATGCGCTTGTCGACGAACTTGGCGCGAAAGATGTGTTTGTGCTTACAGACACCAATACTTCGCAGTTTGTGATGCCTTTGCTTGTCAATGACTCTGCTGTTGTTGCCAAAGGTCGTCGCATCACAATCCCTTCGGGGGATATAAATAAGAATCTTGAGCAGCTTGCCTATGTGTGGAAGCAGCTTTCAGTGTCAGAGGCCACACGGTCGTCGGTGCTTATCAATGTCGGCGGCGGCATGCTTACCGATCTCGGCGGCTTTGCAGCGGCGGCCTTCAAGCGCGGCATGAGGTGCATTAATGTGCCAACAACGCTTCTCGGCGCGGTCGACGCGTCTGTAGGAGGAAAGACTGCCGTAAATTTCAACGGGCTTAAGAACCAGATAGGCGTTTTCTCTGAGGCTGAAGCGTCGATAATATCTACTGTTTTCTTTAACACACTGCCTCAGCAGCAGATACTTTCGGGGTATGCCGAGATGCTGAAGCATGCCTTGCTCGAAGATGAGGCAACACTTGGCCGTCTGCTTGATTACAACCCGGTTTATCCGGAGTTCGACTCCGAGGCGCTTTTGCCGCTGTTGCGTGCGAGCGTGCTTGTGAAGCAACGCATTGTTGAGGAAGACCTTACGGAGAAAGGATTGCGTAAGGCTCTTAATTTAGGACACACCATAGGCCACGCTTTTGAGAGCTTCTCATTCGCACATCTTTCGCCTGTGCCGCATGGCTACGCGGTGGCATGGGGTATGGTTGCCGAACTCGTGCTTTCTCATATGAAACTCGGATTCCCATCGGAAATACTGCATAAAATAGCTGCCTACGTGCTTGAAAACTATGGGGCAATGGCGGTGGAATGCAAGGATTATCCCGAACTTCTGAAGGCTATGCGTCAAGACAAGAAGAACGATAGCCCTGAAAGCATTAACTTCACGCTGCTCGAAGAGGTCGGACGCCCGATGATAAACTGTTCGGCAACCAAGGACGAAATAGAGGCGGCTCTCGACATTTACCGCGACCTTATGCACCTTGCATAGGCTGTGGTCAATCAATCTTGCGGCCGCGATAATAGGTGTGCCAGTTATCGCGGGCATAACCGTCGTGTCCGCATATGAATGAATCCGGCGATGCTCCTTTTATTTTGGCACCGTCATAGTACACGCTCCACGTATCCTTTGCATAGCCGCCGTCCAAAGCCTTGAAGCTGTCGGGCGAGGCTCCCTTTATTTTGACGCCGAGGTAGTATACAGACCATGCGTCGGCTGCGTAACCGTCGCTTAAAATCTTGAAAGTGAAGGCCGATGCCCCTTTTATTTTGTGTCCGTCGAAGAACACGCCGTTATCGCTTATGTAGTACATAGGGCGATGGTGGCGTTTTTCTTGTTTTTCGTGTCCGGGTCGCCTGTGCGGGTGCTTTCGGGCAGAAACGACTGTCGGCGAAATTATCATTAGTGAAATGAAGATTATGAGAATACGTTTCATATAATGTGGTTTTTGTATTTTAGACACGGGAAGTACGCTAAAGTTACATTGCGTTACGAGAAAAAATGCTAACTTTGTTGATTAAAATTGCCCGCGAAGATGAACGAAGAGCCACTTAGCCGTATGTTGCTGAAAGAAACGGAGTTTCAGGCGCTTATGCAACACCGTATTTTCAACGTGTTGCTTATAGCGTCGCCTTACGATGCCTTTATGATGGAGGAAGACGGCAGGGTTGAAGAACAGCTGTACAACGAGTATGTGGCGCTCAATCTGAGTTCGCCACCTCGTGTGACCCGTGTTTCCACAATATCCGAAGCTCTCGACGCCATGCGTCAAAAGCCGTTCGACATCGTGGTGGCTATGCCCGGTGGCGATTTGTCGGAAACTTTCGACGGTGCGTCCAAGCTTAAGGAGGGTTATCCGTCTGTTCCTATCGTTGTCCTTACACCTTTTTCAAAAGAGGTGTCGCGCCGACTCGCCAACGAGGATTTGTCGCACATAGACTATGTGTTCAGCTGGCTGGGCAACATGGACCTTCTTTTGGCTATTATAAAGCTGCTTGAGGACAAACTCAATGTGGACGATATTACCGAAGTCGGAGTGCAGTCGATACTGCTTGTGGAGGATTCTGTGCGTTTTTACTCGTCGGTACTGCCGCATATATACAAGTTCTTGCTTAAACAATCGGTGATATTCTCGACAGAGGCACTCAACCAGCATGAGCAGATGCTGCGTATGCGCGGACGTCCCAAAGTGATGCTTGCCCGTAATTATGAGGAGGCAGTGGAGCTTTACAAGCGCTACGGGCGGAATATGCTCGGAGTGATAAGCGATGTGTCGTTTGCCCGTGATGGGGTGAAAGACGCAGCGGCAGGTCTGCGCCTGGCCAGATGGATTCGGTCGCAAGATCCGTTTCTGCCTATAATTGTGGAGTCGAGCGAGTCGCACAACGCCGACGCGGTAGGGGATTTCAACGGTATCTTCATTGACAAAAATTCAAAAAAGCTGCCGGTAGATCTCGGTGAGGCTATTATGGATAACTTCGGTTTTGGAGATTTCATAATACGCAATCCCGAGAGCGGCGAGCCTATAATGACTATACGGAGTCTTAAGGATATGCAGAAGAATGTTTTTGATATCCCGGCAGATTCCTTGTTTTACCACGCGTCGAGGAATGATATTTCACGCTGGCTTTATTCGCGGGCGCTCTTTCCGATAGCCGAGGTGGTGAAACAGCACCATTTCAACACTATCGACGAGGCTCCTGCCGTAAAGCGGCTTTTCTTCGATCTGATAGTCAAATATCGCAAGATGAAGAACCGTGGAGTGGTGGCCGTGTTCCATAAAGACCGTTTCGACCACTATTCCAATTTTGCCCGCATAGGGCAGGGCAGTCTTGGCGGCAAGGGGCGAGGACTTGCGTTTGTCGACTCTATCATAAAGAAAAACCCGATATGCGATAATTTCAATGGGCTTACCATATCCATACCGCGAACGGTAGTGCTCTGCACGGATATTTTCGATGAATTTATGGCTGCCAACGGCCTTTACCCATTGGCTCTCAGCGATGCTTCGGACGAGGACATTTTGCAAGCCTTTCTTGCCGCAAAGCTTCCCGAACAGCTCACGGAAGATTTTTTAGCATTGTTCGATGTGGTCGACCGCCCGTTTGCGGTGCGAAGTTCAAGCTTGCTTGAAGACTCGCATTATCAGCCGTTTGCCGGTATATATTCGACCTATATGGTGCCGTATACCGCAGATGCGGAGCGTCGCCTGAAATGGCTTGAAGACGCTGTGAAAGGTGTGTACGCATCTGTGTTCTATGCCGCCAGCAAGGTGTATATGACAGCCACGAGCAATGTTATCGACCAGGAGAAGATGGCTGTAATCATACAGGAGGTGGTAGGCGAAGAACGCGGCGAATATTATTTCCCGTCGTTTTCGGGCGTGGGCCGGTCGCTTAACTACTATCCGCTTGGCGACGAACTGCCCGAGGACGGTGTGGCCGAAATTGCTGTGGGACTCGGTAAGTATATAGTTGACGGCAGCAGGGCCTTGCGTTTTTCACCTCGGCACCCGGCGCATGCGTTGCAGACATCGACACTTGATTTGGCTCTTCGCGACACTCAGACCCATCTCTTTGCAATGAAGAAGGGCGGCGATGAGTTTTCGGTCAAGGTCGATGAGGGCGAGTGTCTTATGCGCAAGTCTGTTCAGGATTTTGCCGGGACGGGAGCTTTGAGGTATATGGTGTCGACATATGACGCCATAGACGGTATATTGAAAGACTATGAGGAAGGCCGGGGACGGCGTGTGGTGACCTTTGCCAACATATTGCGCGACAGGGCGCTTCCGCTTGCCGATGCTATTCATTTTATGCTTTCGCAGGGGCAGACAGCCATGCGACGCCCGGTGGAAATCGAGTTTGCCGGCAATATACTGCCTAAAAGCACGGAGAGCGGCATATCAGGGCATTTGTATTGGTTGCAGATTCGGCCTATCATAGACCGCAAGCAGTTGATTTCGGACGATGTGCTCGAACGGCCGGATAGCGAACTGATTCTCCGTACTGGCACTGCCCTCGGAAACGGTATGATAGAGGGCGTGCGGACGGTTGTGTATATAAAGCCTGATTCGTTCGATTCGGCTGCGAACCGTGAGATGGCAGCGGTAGTGAGCCGTATCAACTCGGAACTGTCGGCGCAGGGAGAGGGCTATATCTTGATCGGACCCGGCCGCTGGGGCTCGTCTGATGCAGCCTTGGGCATTCCTGTGAAGTGGGCCGATATTTCTGGCGCCAAGGTGATAGTGGAGGCTGCTGTGGGCGATTACCGTATCGAGCCGAGCCAAGGCACGCATTTCTTCCAGAACCTTACTTCTTTCGGAATCGGTTATTTCACGGTCGACGAGCGTTCGGGTTGCGGATACTATGACAGCGCATATCTTGATTCCATGCCGGCGGTATATGAAGACGGGCATGTGCGCATAGTCCGGTTTGACGAGCCACTCTCCATAGCCATTAATGGCCGCTCGGGCCTCGGTATTGTTGTAAAGCCGGAGGCTGAGCTTAATGATTTATCCCAAACAATGATTTTGCAATGAGTTTCTTTAAAAGTATAGGCCGTGCCTTTGGCTTTGGCGGTGATTATGACGAAGATGAAGTTATAGAGTCGGAGTACGATGAAACTTCGGCAGCGGAAAGTGTAGCCGAAGAAAAGCAGGAACCCGTCGAGGGTCTTTCGGAACTTCCTTCAGTACCGGCGATAAGCGACGAGGTTAAATCGCGTATTTTTGACGGTGTGGTGGCGATCTTTAATGAAGCGCTGCCTGATTTTTTGCAGAAATCTGTCGATCCGGCATTGCAGAGCAGGAGGATAGTCGAGAGTCTTGATTCGTCGCTGAATGAATACCTTGACAATGTGGTGTTCGACGCCCAACGATATGCCGAGGGTGTGCTCAAGCACGCCGCCGAGGAGGCCAAGAAAGAGGCCGAACGCTTGAGAAACGAGATGGAGAAGCTCGATCAGCAACGAGTGTCGCTCAGAGAGCAGCAGCTCAGTGCCGACCGTAGGCGTCGTGCGCTTGCCGACCGTGTGACAGACCTCGAGGCGCAGCTTGCGGCGGCTGATGCCGAGCGGGAGCAGTTCGACCTCGAGAAGAAGAGCCTGCTCAATAAGATTAAACTGGCCGACATACAGCCGGGAGTTGTGGAAGAGATGGCCCGCGAGATTGAAAGCCTCAAGGCTGCAAGGGCGGCGGAAGTTCCGAATCCTGAAGATATAGAGAAACTGAAGGAAGAAGTAGCAAACCTACAGCGCGATTTGCAACAGCACAAGGAGCAGGTCGAGCTTGGGCAGACAATGTACAACGACTTGCAGAACCAGCTCGTGGCCGAGCGCGAAGGCAGGGTAAAGGCCGAGGCCGAGGTTGCCGATGCCAAGAAGATATACGACTCGGTTGTAGAAATGCAGGAGCAGATGGGTATGGTGGAAGGACTAATACGAAAGCGCGACGAGCGTATTGCCAAACTCAAGGCTTCCAACAAGAAACTGAAAGACGAAATTTCTGAAATACGCGAGGAGCTGGCACGTAACCGTGTGCTGGCAGACGGAGGACTTTTCGACCTTGTGGACAGTGAAGAAGAAGTCAAGCCGACCGATGAAGACGAGGCTGCCATCGCTGCGATAGAAGAAGATTTTGAATGTCCCGACTGGTTCGTGAGCGAGCCTGCTCCGGGAGAACCCGGATTAAGGGCCGCGTCGGAAGAGCCTTTCGGCTATACGGCGCCTGTACGCAAGCCTGCGCCGGACAATGATGCTCAGCTCTCATTATTTGATTGATTCATAAGATGTTTGCTATGCCATTATATAAAGCGTCCGTGTTGCTCAAGCACGGGCGCTTTATAAAATGTCGCAATTTTTTTCAAAAAGTTAGTTGAAAATTTGGTTTATAAAATAAACTGATTTATCTTTGCATTCAGAAAGGATTATGAGGAAGGCATCGCGCGGGTCAACTCATATATTTTTTCAAAATATGGTTTATACTATAAACCGATTTGCAACCCTCTAAAACTACAATCTATGGAAGAGAAAAAAATCAACGAGAAAGAAAGCATCGAGCTAATAGCGCGCATGCTGTCCGACACGAAGAGTCGTCTGGAAGTCGGTGACGGCAACATACTCCTCAATTGGGGTGTGCTCACAGTCGCGGTGGCAACAGTAGTGTGGATAGCGGTTGCCGTGACTAATAATCCGGCATACAACGGCTTGTGGGGACTGATGGTGCTCGGCTGGCTGTTGAATCGCAAGCACACGGTCGCTCAAAAGAAACGCGGATATAAATCGTATACCGATCAGGTCTGTGCTAAGATATGGCGCGCAGTAAGCATATTGGGGGTATCGGGAGCGCTTATGTGCGCCATATTCCAATATGCGACGGGAACATCTCCGTGGTTCGCTATGTTTATCTATGCACTGATGGTGGTTGGCGGAGGTACCTTTGCTTCGGGTGCCGTGCTTAAAGTGCGCAGTATGGTGTTCGGTGGAGCTTTCAGCGTAGGCTTCGGTTTTGGGCTTATATGCTGTCTGCTTACAGGAATTGCGATAAAACCAGTATGGTTAATGCCGATATTCATACTCTGTTTCGGTCTTATGATGATATTGCCGGGGCTTGAAATGAGGCAAAAAGCACGTAAGGAATATGAAAGAGCTTGATCCTCTGCTGCATTCCCAGCTCAGACTGGCCGTGATGTCGATTCTGATAAATGTCGAAGAAGCCGATTTCGTGTACCTCAGGGAGAAAACGGAAGCTACGGCGGGCAATCTAAGCGTACAGCTCGACAAACTTGCAGCCGCAGGCTATATAACCATCGAAAAAGGCTTTTTCGGAAAAAAAACACGGACAGTGTGCCGCATTTCCGAACAAGGACTCCGTGCATTTGAGAAATATGTAGAAGCCCTCAAGGAATATCTCAACTTATAGTAATGGAACGATGCCGGTCAGGACGCCACGGGCGATAATGATTCGGCATCGTCACATATAAGTAGGGTGGGGCAGTATCTCCCATAACATTGTTTTATATGATTTTTGAGCTTTTAACTGAAATGTTTATGCGTTCATTTATAGGCAAAATGATTCTGCATATCGGGGCGGGACTTCGCTATGGTTTACTAAAGTTTTGGCTTAATATGCAAAAAGTAGGCTGAAAACGCTGGAAAAAGTCCTAATATGCAAAAAGCAGGCTACTGATAGTAGAAGAATTTAGTATCTTCGTGCGATAAGTTCCTGTATCATAGCAATCCTGCGT
>CAJTSR010000029.1 GCA_910579035.1 uncultured Muribaculaceae bacterium
CCGTCCTCGACGACCACATCGCCCACCACCGCCACGTGCAGCAGCAATACCGCCGCCTGCTCGCCGGAATCCCCGGCATCACCCTCCACGACAACCCCTCGCCCCGACACCGCTCCAACTTCTGGCTATGCACCATCACAATCGACCCCTCCGTCAAAGTCAAGGGGCAGGACAAGGCATACGCCGCAGTCCTCGCGGGCGCCGTCGGCGGCGCCGCGGGAGTGACCCACGCTGCGGCATCGGCCACCACCGACTGCCAGCCAAACGCCAACGTCGAGGCCATGCGCTCCGCCCTCGACGCCGCCGGAATCGAGGCGCGCCCCCTCTGGAAACCGATGCACCGCCAGCCCGTCTACGCCGCCGCCCCGGCGTACACCAACGGCGTCAGCGAGGTCCTCTTCCGCACCGGCCTCTGCCTCCCCGCAGGCCCATGGGTGACCGACGACGACCTCAGCCACATCGCCGCCACAATCCGCTCCGCAATCGAGCAATAACACAACCCATCCCCTGAAACGCATCGCGGGCGCGGCTCTGAGTGAGCCACGCCCGCGGTGCGTTTCAGGGGAGGGAGGGGCGCCCGGAGAATTCGGGGTCGCGGAGTTTGGCGTATGCGCGGAGGTATTTGCGGATCGAGGATACCATTTCCTGAGTTTCCTGCAGCATGTTGAGGTATACGTACAACACTGTGGTGGCTGCGGGATCGCCCTCGCGCAGCTGGTCGTGCAGGCGGTGATATGTGTCCGACACCACATCTTTTATTTCGTCGCAATGGCGTCTGAGCAGCCGCACGGTGTCTATCTGGCCGCTGTCTATCATTGCGAGCATATCGTTGAACAGCACCGACACCTGCGTGCGCACCATCTCGTAGTCCGCCACATTCTGCTGCGGCAGTGGACGGAAGTTGTTTTCCACATGTTCTTTGCATATCTCGTTGATACGGCCGAGGTTATAAAGCATCGACATACAGCAGTTGTTTCCGAGGTAGAACCAGGCATTGATCTTAATAGCCGTTTCGTGGCTGATACGGCGCAGACAGAGAGTTTCTTTCCTACGGGCACTTTTCTGTATTGTTTTCTGGCTTCTAAGCGAAGTTTCCACTTTTCCGAGAGTTCGCACATCATCTTTGATGAAGGCTTCGGTAACAGCACGATAACACTCGGCCGAATACTCGAGGAATTTGCGCTGCTGGTCGGTGATATATACCTGTAGCAGGCTCCAGCACTGTTCTTTATCGTCGGTCGACAAAATGGACTGGAATAATGCGTCGCCCGATTCTTCCGCATTTTTTTTCTTAAAGCGGCGATTGCTGCGTATGATAATGGCAATAGTGATAACCACAAATGCAAACATCGCCCATATGCCGCCCCAATGCATCAGAGCCACAATAAGTCCGGCTCCGATGAATGCCGCTCCGGCAGTAAGAAACCAGCCGCCGACAACCGATATCACCCCTGTGATACGGAACACCGCACTTTCCCGCGTCCAAGCCTTGTCGGCCAGCGAGCTGCCCATCGCCACCATAAACGTGACGAAAGTTGTAGACAACGGGAGCTTCATCGATGTGCCAAGAGCAATCAGCGCCCCCGCAAGCACAAGGTTCACGGAGCCTCTGACAAGGTCGAAAGCGGCACCTTGGTCCATAATGGTTTCATCGACGTTGAAGCGGCGGTTAAACCAACGGCGCACTCCGAGAGGCGTAATCCGGCGTACCAAGGCTATCAGCGACAGCGTCCAGCGAACAAGGCGGCGAGCTATGCGGGACGACCCGAACATCTCGTCGCCATCACCGTGGCTACCGAGTCCTATCTCTGTCTTGGTAACCTTGCGCGCCTTCTTAGAGGTGGCGAGCGACACCACCATTATCATGCCCGCCCCTATCAGGAAATACAGTGGTGTGCTTGCCGGAGCATTGAGCGAACCCATCATAAAGCCGTGGGCATCTCCGCCTCCGTTTGCCACATAATCCTGATACGACGACAAGCCTGAAAGCGGCACTCCGATAAAGTTCACAAGGTCGTTTCCGGCAAAGGCCATGGCAAGCGAGAACGTGCCCATAAGCACTATCACTTTGAGCACATTCACTCCCAGTATGTGGAGCAGCTGCATCAGCAGGGTAGAAGCAAGAAGACAGCCACCAATTATAAGAGCCGTGTTGCCGTCTATCCAAGCTGCTACTTCGGGCGTCATAAACGACAGCCCTTTGGCTCCCTTTATAAGCAGGAAATAGACTATGGCCGTGGCACATATGCCTCCGAACAAGCCTATTTTCCATTTAAGATTGCTCTTGTAGTTAAACGAAAAAATTGTTCTTGACACAAACTGCACCACGGTGCCGAAAAAGAAAGCAATAGCCACCGAAAGGAATATTCCCAATATCACCGACAGCGCCTTGCCTGTGTTAAGCAAATCGGCAAATTCAAGCCCGGTGGTATCGCCTGCCATCTTTATAAGGGAAACCACGAAGGTAGCTCCAAAAAGTTCAAAAACCATTGACACGGTTGTCGATGTGGGCATTCCCAGAGAGTTAAATATGTCGATTAATATTATGTCTGTGACCATCACCGCCATAAATATACACATCAACTCGTAGAACGAGAAATTCTCAGGCCTGAATATGCCGTGGCGCGCTATGTCCATCATACCATTGCTCATAGCAGCGCCTATAAACACACCTATAGCGGCCACTATCATCACACGTTTGAAAGAGGCTGCACGTGAACCGATTGCGGAATTCAGAAAATTTACAGCATCATTGCTCACACCTACCGACAGATCGAATACCGCGAGCAAAAACAAGAAAATTACTACACAGAGAAATAATATATCCATATAACTTCGCTAATTTTTTCACGACAAAGTACGGATATTATTATTTCATAAATGTTTCATAAAGTTTAATCTATTGTTAATTCAAGCGAGAATGTGAAGCACAGACCCGACGGTTTACGATTACGCACCGTGATTTTGCCTCCGTGGAACAACACCGCGTTCTTCACTATGGCGAGTCCGAGTCCTGTGCCGCCCGCCTGCCTCGATCGTCCCTTGTCGATTCGGTAGAACCGCTCGAAAAGCCGTGGCAGATGCTCCGAAGCCACGCCGCAGCCATCGTCTGCCACACTTATGGTTATATAGCCGCTGTCTGCCGACTCTTGCCGGATATCGATTCGCGAACACCCCGAATAGGCCAATGCGTTATCAATCAGATTGCGAAATATCGACGCGAGCAACGTCGCGTTTCCCTTTACATACGCGTCATACCCAAGACTGCAGACTATCTCTACTCCTTTTTCCGCCGCCACCGGCTTAAACTCATCGCATACCTCAGCGACTATTTCGCCAATACATACATTCTCGCGCACGATAGAATCGCCGCCGTCTTCCATACGCGTGAGTTGCGACACATCGGCAAGAAGACGGTTCAGACGACAGCTTGCGCCATAGCATCGGCCAAGGAACTCATCTTTTTTTGACTGCGCCATATCGGGGTGCGCCATCAATGTTTCGAGGCATACCTGCATAGCGGCCACGGGCGTCTTAAGTTCATGGTTTATATTGTTGGTAAGCCTACGCTTGATGCGTATCTTCTCCTGCTCCTCCTCCATAACAAGGCGGTGTTCCCTGTCGCGGTCGGCAAGAGCCTGCTGCAACCTCGCATACAGGCGCACAATGTGGCTCGATATGACTCCAAGCTCGTCGTCGGGAAAAGCGGCAGTATCGTACACACGTTCTCCGCGCTCAGCTCGTTCAGCAAATTCGCTCAATCTGGCAACATTCTCACCCATGCCCCGGGTCGCGAAAAACCCTATAAAGCACATTGCCACGGTTATGCCGGCTATAACCCATAAAAACGTGTAGTCTGCCGACAGGAACTCGTCCAGACTAACCGAATAAGGCATTGCCGTACGCACGATGTACCCTTTGCCCTTCTTGGCCGAGTAGAAATATGTCTGGCCGGTACTCTTGCTATGGCGCCGTGTATCGAATCCGATTCCCTCACGTATGGCATCAGAAACCTCCTTGCGTCCTCTATGGTCAGCACCGGGCATAGAGTCAAGCATACTATCGTACACCAACCTGCCGTCCAAGCTTATGATACTCACCCTAAGACCGTCGAAGGCACCCAGCTCGTTCAGCACAGGCTCAAAAACAGTGTCACACTCAGAAATATCATCTATAATACGGTCGTTGAGCAATTGCAGCTGCGCATTCAGCTTGTCGGCTTTGAACTGTCGCTCCCTGTTATACTGAAAAGCGGCAAGACAAGCCACCATCAGCAACGAGTACCCCACAAGACCTACAAAAATCTTATGGTGGAACGACAGCTTACTCCACGAATCCATAGCCATAACCGGGACGTGTAACAATATTATGCCCGTACTCTCCAAGCTTGGCTCGAAGACGGGTGATGTTGACATCAACCACACGGTCAAGAACCACAACTTCCTCAGGCCATATCCGCTCTATGAGTTCGGCACGCGAAAAAACACGCCCCTTGTGCTGTATCAGCAACGACAGGATCTCAAACTCCTTCCGCGGCATTTTCACAGTCCGGCCGTCAACCACGCATATCTTCGTGCTCATCGACACACAAAGCCCCTTGAACACCACATCTCCGGACTCTGTGTCCACTGCCCGGCCTCGCGCTGCCTCGGTACGCCTCAGCACAGCCTTGACACGGGCAAGGACATTCCTTATCGAGTACGGCTTGGATATGTAGTCGTCCGCTCCCATTTCAAGACCCGAAATCATATCCTCCTCGGAGTCCTTGGCCGTGCAGAAAATAATAGGCACACGAGATGTCGATTCCCTTTTCTTAAGTATGGCGGCAAGCTGCATGCCACTTATGCCGTCCATCATGATGTCAAGCAAAATCAGCGAATAATCCGACAGTTCAAGCGCAAGGGCCTCCTCCGCGCTACATGCCGTATCAACGTCATAACCCTCCTCTTCAAGGTTGAACCTCAGTACCTCGCAAAGGGTTTCCTCGTCGTCTACCACCAATATCCTCGCCATCGTCGCAAATCAATTATTGTTCGTTTCGATATGGCGCATAAGCTTCACGGCGTCAATATACTGCGCAATACCCTGCGACACCTCTTTGGCGGCCTTCATTGCCAGCACCACCGTCTGCGGGCGGTGCACCACATCGCCTCCTGCAAACACGCCCTTGCGGGTAGTCATACCGTAAGGATAATCCTGCGTGAGCACATATCCCTTCCGGTCCACTTCTATACCCTGGGTGGTCGACACAATCCTGTTGGCAGGGCGGGAACCGATGGCAATGAACACACGTTCAAAATTTTCCGTAATCTCGCCCTCGGGGGTCGACAGCCTTATCGACTGCAGGACGCCACTGCCGTTGCCGACAAACTCAAGAGCTTGCGTGAACCAGCGGAACTCCACGCCCTCCTTCACGGCCTCGTTGTACTCCGACTCAATGGCCGTAAGCTCGTCGCGTCCCTCCCGGCACAGCACTGTCACCTTTGCCCCGAAGCGAAGGGCGGTACGCGCCGCGTCCATAGCCACATTGCCTCCTCCGATAATGGCCACGCGGCCACCTTCGCGGATAGGCACGAAGCGGCGGCTTATAGCGCCCTCGTTGAACGCCGAAACCTGATGCAGAAGATACAAAGCCTGATTTACACCCCGCAGGCGGTTGCCGGGAATATCCATATCCTTGGGCCGCGCCGTACCAGTGCCTATAAAAATCGCATCATAGCCGTCTTCAAAAATACTGTCGACCGTTATTCCGTTGCGCCCCACCATGCACTCGGTCTTGAATTCCACTCCGAGAGCCTGTATTTTCTCTATTTCCTGCCTTACGACAGCCTTGGGCAGACGGTATTCGGGTATACCGTAGAGCAACACGCCGCCCGGCTCCTTGTGCCCCTCAAAAATAGTGACCTTGAAACCCTGTCGCGCCAGAGTACCGGCAACTGTCAGCCCGGCCGGGCCCGAACCTATGACAGCCACCCGTCCACGCGTCTTCTGGGGTATGTCCTCGCGGATAAGCTCCATACCTGTATCGAAATCAGCTATAAAACTTTCCAGACGGCCTATCTTTATAGGATCCCCTTTCTTTCCGAGAACACAATGCCCCTGACATTGCTTTTCGTGAGGGCAAACACGACCGCAGATCGCAGGCAGGTTGCTTGTTTCGTTTATAATCTTCATAGCCGAGCCCATATTGCCCTTTGACAGCTGGTGTATGAACTCGGGTATATTATTCTCTATCGGACAACCTTTCACACACTGGGGCACCTTGCAGCGAAGGCATCTTTTAGCCTCCGTGATAGCTTGAAGAGTGTCAAATGGTTGCTCCGACAGAGGCAGCATCCCTCCCGTCTGTGCAGACACTGCCGCCTCTGAGGAGGCTTCTGCTGCCTGATTGATATTTAACGTATTACAATTCATCTAAGTATCTGTCAGTCGGTTTTATTCAGACTGATTATAATGCTAATTTCGCGAAAAATTCCGTTACCTGCAAATTTTTTTTGCAGGTAACGGAACAATATCGGGTTCCGAACACCACTTAACCAAGGTTGACGGCACGCCCCATCGCAAACACGTGGGTAAGATTGAGATCCTTGTCCATCACTATGATATCCGCGTCCTTGTGCTTGCATATGCTGCCCTTGCGGTCGTACACGCCCATGATAAGAGCCGGTGTTTCCGACACCATGCGCGCCACGTCTTCAATCGGAAGCCCGGCCTCCTTCACGGCAGTCTTTATAAGGCGGTCCATGGTGGCTATGCTTCCGGCAATGGCCGAACCGTCGCGAAGCTTGCACACACCTCCGTCTATTATCACACGCGGGTCGAAAGCCGTGGTGCTGTTGGACGCCGAGCACGCAAGCGCGTCCGTGATAAGGCACATACGCCCTATGCCCTTGAACTTGTGAACAAGCTTTATCATAATCGGAGGCACATGGATTCCGTCGGCAATCACCTCCACATTCATACCGTCAATCAGATACACCGACTCGACTGTCCCTTCGTGCTTGTACACGCCGTTTTTATGCGATGTTGTCATAGCGTTGTAGAAATGAGTGGCAAGCGTGTAACCCGACTCATAAGCCTTCACCACATCGTTGTATTTGGCCTCGGTATGCCCCAAAGCTGCCACCACTCCGCGGCTGGTGATGAATCGCGCGAAATCGTCCGCCCCCGGAAGTTCAGGTGCCGCGTCCCAGCGTCTGATGCACGGAAACTCTTCCACGAGAGCCACATACTCCATCGGCGAAGGTATGCGTATGATTTCCGGCATCTGGGCACCCGCCATCTTCGGCGAAAAGTACGGGCCTTCCAGATGCAGACCGAGCACTCCGCTGTACGGGTCGTCGACAAGGCGCGAGCATACCTGCGCGGCAGCCTTGATAAGTTCAAAGGGCGACGACGACAATGTGGGGAACATGCTCGTGGTGCCGTGGCGTCTGTGAGCTTCCACAGCCGTCACAAATGCTTCTTCCGTGGCCTCCATAAAGTCGCGGCCACCTCCGCCGTGAACATGAATATCAATACCGCCCGGAAGAATGTAGCCGCCTCCGGCATTAAAACTTCTGTCAACCCCTTCGACAATGCGGCTATGGCCGTATACTTCTACTATTTCCGAATCTTTAATCAGTACCGAGCCATTATTCACCCATCGGCCCCCGGGAATCAGCACCTTACCGTTGTATATCTGCGTAAGCATGGATCAAATTGTGTTTAATAGTTATTGTGTATTCGTGTTGTTCTACAGAGATAGCGCCCGCATAGAAAGCGAACGCCATTACCATGTCCTTATCCCCCAAACCTAATAATCTGCAAACCCGTGCGGCAGGCATTCCCGCCGCGTATAGGCCGGGGAAGCGACAGTCCTCAGCATACCGCCTTCAACGATGCGCGCACCAGCCGGGGCGCTATCTCTTTCTACAACGAAGAGCGGCGCTCGTTATTGTACTCGTGCGAAAATATATCTGTCGGACGTGCTACCGTCGTATCAAATCGAGATACTGCGACGGCGACACACCCTCGCTCTTTTTGAACATGCGGCTGAGATGCTGCGGATAGTCAAACCCCAGATAATAAGAGGTTGTTTAATAACATATGTGAAAGCACAGGTTGGTGTATTTTTGCTTAGTTAGCGACCAAGAATACGACAATCTCAGATAACAAAAACCACCGCGCGAGGCTGTACTTCGCGCGGTGGTTTTTATGCTTAGCTATATGATTATTCTTCGGTTACGGCAGCACGCGAAAGCACTATCTGCTCGCCGGGAGTGGCAGTGTTGAGTTTCAGCAGGGTGTCGCCTTCGATAGCGAAAGTTGCCACACGGGGAAGCATCACACTGATGGTATCTTCAACCTCCATATCGGGGCAAGCCATTTCGGTACGCATCATATAGTCAAAGCGGATCGAATCACCGGCAACGAAGTAAGCGCCGCCGATAGCGTTGCAGCCTGTGTAGCAATTCACAGTGCTGTCCGCAGCAAACGATATGTACATACGCTCGCCATTCTCTGCGGCAGGCTTCACAAACTGCTTTCCGCAAAGTATTTCGTCGATTACCCACTTGCCTTCTATGCCGGCAGCGGTGCATTTGGCACAAGCCTCGTCGGTAGCATATGCATCGTCAGCCTTGTCGTTGTTCTTCGTACCGCAAGCGCCCAGCACAAGCAGTCCTGCGGCGCAGATACAATAAATAAGTTTTTTCATTAGTCTATAATTTATATTCATCAGGCAGAACAGGCATAGCGCCCTTCTGCGAACATACAAATGCAGATACGGCTACCGCGCGCCGGTGCGCCTCGGCCATATCGAAGCCGCGAAGCAGGCTTGCCACAAAAGTAGCCGTAAACGAGTCGCCGGCACCCACGGTATCAGCTACCTCGACTTTCGGTGTGGGAAGAAACGACTGCGCATCAGCCGAAAAAACGTAGCTGCCATTCACACCGCAGGTAAGAACCAGCATTTTCAACCCGTATTCTCCGATTATGGCGCGGCATCTTTCCTCCACGCTGTCACCGGACAATCCGAGCATCGGCGTAATCAGTTCCAGTTCCTCATCATTGAGCTTTAGTATATTGCAGCGGTTCAAGGATTCGCGCACCACCTCTCGGCTGTAAAAATTCTGGCGCATATTTATGTCGAAAACCACCAAGACCGAGCCATCCTGCGGCATAGCGTCAAGAAACTTGGCAAGAGTGCCACGCGACACCTCGGTGCGCTGCACGAGCGAGCCGAAGCACACGGCCCTTGTGCAGGCAGCAAGCTCTTCAAGACGAGCGGTGTAAGGAATATTGTCCCATGCGGCACCTTCCTTGATGTCATAGCGCGGAACACCGGCGGGGTCAAGCTCTATCTCCACAGTCCCTGTGGGGAACTGGACACGTTCCACCACGCTACTCAGCCCTTTTGCCTCAAAATCTGCCACAATTTCATCGCCAAGCGGGTCATTGCCCACAGCGCTGACCACACAGGAGGAGAAACCGAACTGCGACACATGGTAAGCAAAGTTTGCCGGAGCGCCGCCTATCTTGCGACCTTCAGGAAGCATATCCCACAACGCTTCGCCGAATCCTACAATTAGTTTTTCTTTCATATCAAGAGTTTATGACTGCAAAAGTAAGTATTTATTGATATTCCACAAAATCCGTTTTTAGAGGGTGTTTCATAATATCTGTTAAAGCACAGGTTGGTGTATTTTTGTTTAAACTGTTCATTATGAAGAGGGAGCATAGCGGTGGCTATGTGACCGATGAGTAATGGGCAGATTAACAAAAAGACGCCAAGACGACACCATTGTTAAATTTGCCCTACATCGAATCATCAAACAATATCTGTCAGGGCGGCATCAAAGGCTTCGCCTCCAAAAATTTTGAGTGTCTTTATCACTTCGCCTCAGTGATAAATCCATCTCAAACTTTTGGCCTGTGTTTTAACAGATATTATGAAACACCCTCTTGGCTCAATAAAAACATAGCGTTCTCGTTATAGATATATGATAAAAGCTTTGTTTTTCGACATCGACGGCACCCTCGTCAGTTTCGACAGCCACACAATACCGCAATCCACAATAAACGCCCTCGCCCGGGCCAAAAGCCGGGGCTTGGAGATATACATAGCCACCGGGCGTCCTCGCGCCATAATCGACAACATAGGCCAGATCGAACAGTATGTCGACGGCTACATAACCGCCAACGGAGCATTCTGCTTTATCGGCGAACAAGAAATATCGTGCAGCCCGATAGCGCCTGAAGACGTCAAGGCAGTACTCCGCGCTGCCGACCGCGACAACTTCTCCTGCATGGTGGTAGGCGAGAACGATTTCACTATGTACAACCCCACCGAAAAGGCCGAATATATATTCAAAGACCTGCTCAACGTGGCCGACATGGGCGAAAAGACACCGCTTGAGAATGTGCTGCGCCAACGCATAATCCAGCTAACCCCGATAGTCGATGCCGACGGAGAGCAGCGCCTGCTCGCATCGCTCGGCGCGGTGGAGTCGGGACGATGGCATCCGGCCTTCGCCGATTTCACGGCACCCGGCGTAAGCAAGGCGAAGGGTCTTGCCGAAATAGCGGCTGCAAGAGGATTTGCCATAGAAGAAACAATGGCATTCGGCGACGGAGGCAACGACATACCCATCATCAAGGCAGCCGGCATAGGGGTGGCCATGGGAAACGCCAACACCGAGCTAAAGGCCGTGGCCGACCATATAACAGACACCATCGACAATTCCGGAATAGAAAAAGCCCTCGTCCATTTCAGAATCATATAATAAGCCGGATAAGCAGTATGCGTCCCGAACACATTCTCTGTTCGGGACGTTTCTTTTTATAGTTAAGTTAATATGAGAGATGCTATATGAACAGAGATGCCCTGCTTCTTCTATCCGTGATGCTCGTAGCTCCGATCCTGTCAGGCTGCGGCCTGATATACGACTACGACAACTGCCCGGCGGGATATGGCGAGTTCGATGTCGAGGACGACTGGAGATTAGCCCCGTCAGCGACTCCTGAGGGTATGGCATATATATTTTTCCCCTCAGGGGATAACTGTTGCTGGCGTTTCGACTTCCCCGGAAAAGAAGGAGGTGATGTCGACTTGCCCGACGGTGATTACAACGTCCTCACATTCAACGACGACACCTCCGGAATACTCTTCGATAACAGCGAAAGTTATCGGGACTTTACATTTTACTGCCGTCCCGGGGCCTTGTACGACGGACTTGGGGGCACTATCGACAATCCTCTGGGACCGCCCGTTGCCGCCAATGGCGAGAAAGTGAACATATGTCCCGACATGCTGTGGTGCGATGCCGTGAACACATTCGAGCTATACCCGGACGGCACGGCGGTGGAGCGCACGCCAAATTCAGGTTTCTCATACTCCGACAAGCGACTTCTCACAATGTATCCAAGGGCAATAGTAGCATTCTACCGTTACTCTGTAAGCAATGTGGAAAATCTCGAAAGCGTCGACCGTGTATGCGCGTCGATCAGCGGTATGGCGGCGTCACTCCGCCCTTCCGACATGTGGAGGGGCACAGAGCCCGTAACACTGCCGCTAAAAGCATCACCCGAAACAGACTGCATAATCTCAGGCCGCTTTTTCACATACGGGCTGCCGTCTGAGCCATCGGCGCCAAACACACTGTCGCTCTACATCTGGCTTACCGACGGCCGTAAGATGTGTTACGAATTCGATGTCACCGAGCAGGCACGCACTGCCCCCGACCCTATGAATGTCGAAATAATAATCGACGGGCTCACACTTCCCGAAGTAGAAAATCCCAAACCCGGCGGAACCTTCGATGTAAGTGTCGACGGCTGGACCACTATCATAATCGACATAGCGTCATAGAACCAATATGCCCGTAATGCGTTTATATATTCAAACACTTAGAAGCACCTGATTATGAAATCGAGGAATGTACATTTTATAGCACTGATACTCGGAGTCCTGACGGCATCTTGTATCGGAGAAGACCTCCCTGAAAGGGAAGACACAACCGGCACCATCGGTTTCAACGCCATCGTGCCCAAAGCCCCGAGAGCGGAATCCACCACAACTGCGACAATAAAGGAGTTTACGGTATATGCCTTTACCGGAGGCAAACCATATATGCAGAATGTGCACGTGACACGAAGCGGATCCTCGTGGACATACAGCCCTGTGGCATACTGGCCGAGTACACCGGTAAATTTCTATGCTTTCAGCCCCAATATAACCAACTCGCCGTCGACCGGCACACCCGGACTCGGAACCATACCCGGATATAACTCCAACGGCGCCACCGACCTGCTGTACGCCGTGAATATGGACGAATCGCCCGACGGAACACCCGTGAACCTCAATTTCCGCCACGCCCTCACACGGGTGTCGGCAATGCTCAGCAGCTCCAACCCTGCAATAACGGTCCACGTACACTATGTGAAGCTATACAACATATACCACCAGGGAACTTTCAACTTCCCTCAGGCCACGACATCTCCTGAGCAACCCGGCAATGTCGGCAGCTGGTCTGACCTCACACTCAACAGCGACCAGCTTATTTTTTACCCCATAGACGATAGCGACATAATAGACCTTACGTCCACTCCAGTCGATATAACCGAAAACAACCTCAACGCGAGCTTCTTCATTCCCCAGCCACTAACCCAGCTTGGATTTGACGGAACAAAATATACAGGAAACGGAATCGAAGTTGATTGCGAACTGTTCGACACCGCAACCGGCACCAAAATATGGCCTAATGCCTCCACCCCGCCGGCACAGCTCGTTCAGGATAGTCCTGCCGGACGCCTGTTCTTCCCCGTCACCACCACCAGTGTTACCGAATGGAAAATAGGCCACGCATACGTATACAATATCAAAATAGACAATCCCGATGTACTCAAGCCTATAATATTCGATGTGAATGTAGAAGAAATGCAACTCGAACAATAGAGGTTGCCGCATAGCAATAAAAAGCTGTATATCTGTTAGCCGAAGGCGCACATATACAGCTTTTTTTTATTAGAGGGTTTAATAACATATTGAGATGGTGTTGCAAAATTGCCATTAAACCGTCCGATTTGCGCACAAGAAAGCTCGATTTCATATTTTTTTCTTACCTTTGCGACACAAATATCTGAAAGAATCAAGTTTTCATTAAGTACAACTGTATAATTATCACAAAAATGATTATCAGAAAGAATTACCTCTATGCTGCGTTTGCAGTAGCGGCATTTATGCTGTCGTCCTGCAAAGACAATGACGAACCTGAAATCCCCGGAAGCTCTCTCGAAGCCAAGTCCTACACCACCGAAACTCTCGCATTCACAATCGACGGCCGCACTGCCGAAAACCAGATTGTGGCATTCACGCCCGCCGAAAACGGCAAAGGCACAATCACAATACAGAGTACCCCGCTCGACATCAGCGAAATCATAGGCGGCGTTATGACTGCTGCAGACAACTCCGGCGCGCTTACCATACCCACCGCCGGCATCATACCCGGCTCGCCCAAGGTTGAAATTCCCGTAGTACTCACAGGCAGCGACAACGAATGCTCGTTCACCGGATCGTCCGAGTCCACCTACTGCACATTCTCCTACTCCGGCAAAATCAGCGCCGAAAAACTGTCGTTCGACCTCACCGACGTGAAACTCAAAAACACCTCGCTCGCCGGAACCTGGTATGTGCCCACATTAAACAACAACGCGTTCGACCAATTGCGCGTAAAATGGCAGGCAGAGAAACAAGTCGAGCTGATGCCTGGCTACGGAATGCCTGTTGAAACTATCCTCGGCATGACTTTCGTTATGCCCATTCTCCCCGGTGAAGAAAGTGGCAAAAACGTAAGCCTGCTCCAGATGTACACTATGCTGCTCAACAACGTAACATTCGGCGAAGACGGCAGCGTGACAGCACTGTACACCGACCTTGATGCCGAAACTCCCGGTCAGGCAGAAGCGCCCAAAGGCCTTGCTCAGTATGTGGTAGCTGACAACAACACTATCCGCCTGTTCCTCGATCCCTACGCAATCATCAAGGCAACTATGACGCTGGCACGCTCGCGCGCTATCGATACCACTGCAATGATCGAAGGCCTGCTTACCCAGCTTATCCCCATGCTCAGCAACGGCATACCCCTGCACTACGGCGCAGCCCTGCTCGACCCTGAAGGCAACGTCAACGAGGACGCCAATGTGAAAAGCTTCTATCTCGGCACAGAAACACTCCTGCCCATACTCGAAACCGTTAAGCCCCTGTTCGCCGACGAAGAATTTGTAAACAGCATCATCGAAATAGCCGGTTCCAACCCCGATATGGGCGCTATGGCCCCCATGCTCGGCGGCATACTCAAGTCGATGCCCGAAATTATCGACACCACATCGAAAATCGAAATCGGCGTCAACCTCTCGAAGGTAAAACCCTCCGCCGAATAAACAGCCTATCATAAAAAACAGGCGTGGAAATTTTCCCACGCCTGTTTTTTTATGGCTATCTATGTATCAGAACACGTACCCGAATCCGAAATTCAGATATACCGGATACAGATCGAAACTGATTGTCTTAAACGAGGATTCAAATATATCGTTGCAGCCCCACACAAGGTTGGCGTTGACCACCAGATGCTTGTATGCCGACCACGACACTCCGGCCTGCATACCCCACTGGAAGGTGCTCAGATTTTCGCCGAAGTCATACGATGCGCGCGAGCCGTCCTCAAACACATACTTGTCGCCCGTCGGACCGCCTTCGCGCAAATAGCCGTCGTGCACAAATCCGTCGAAGCTATTGCTGAACGCATACGAGAAGTAGGGGCCTGCATTGAGCACCGTGCGACGGTGCACACGCAGCACCGCCGTAACCGGCACCACAAGTTGCTGCGACTGGTACTTGGTATTGACCTTGCCCGTCCAGCGGCCGCTCAGCTTGTTGCCGTTGTCGTATATCTCCATTCCGTAATTCTTAACGGTAGCCTTGGTGTCCATACCCTTGGTTTCAAACCTCACGCCCAAGGCCACGCCCCACTTCTTATCTGTGGCGAACCATTTGGTCACTTTCGCCCCTATCTGCAAATTAAGGCGCGGGCTGAACGAGTCGATATGCCGTATCTCGGCAGGAATAGGCAGCGGCGTGGCTCCGCCTATATTGGTGCCGGCATTCACTTCGTACTCTATGCCCTCCAAAAGGCCGAATTTCACAGCCTCCGAACCATCATTGCCCGACGCGCCGAACGCTGTAGCAGGGATAGCGCAGATGGCGGCAACGCATATTGTCTTATATAGTGCTTTCATAATCTTTCTCTTTATCATTTTTCGGATTCACATGTTATCGAAAGCTCGTCGACCATAAGCGTGCTGCCTATGGCCCCGGCAAAATAATCGCCGTCCTGGCTCGACGACATAACCACCGACAGGCTGTATCTGCCCGCTTTCAGCTTATCGTAGTCAATCGATTTGCCGGCACGGTACTTGAACGGCACAGAGAATTGGCGCCAGTCTGCCTCGGCCTTCCTGTCGGGAATTTCGGCTGTCGCTATTATATTGGGATTGTCTTCCGACAACACGTTGGTTCCGTCAAGCCATTCCATGCCGGGCACAGCCTCGAAAAGAACCGCATAAAGATTGAAGCAGTCGGTCTTGCCGAGTACCGGCACAAAATCGCCCTCTTCGTCAAGCCGGCAGTAATCCTTGCCCGGTGTATATCTGTAGTATCCGCTGAAATAGGTAGGCACACTTGTGAACGGCGCTCCAAAATGCGTGGCCTCGAGCGGGTGCTTTATCGCATTTGTGCCGTCAAATTTTCCTATAAATAGATTTCCGGCCGCGATAGGCTTGCCCATGCGCTTGCCGAAGTCGCCTGTGCCACGCGTGGTCAGAACCACGCACTTGCCCGCCATACCCTCGCTGCCCTGATAAGTCGGGAACGTTTCAGGAGTGGAAGCCTGCATGGTCAGGGCGTAAGCAGAGTTAGCGCTCGCCCACACCATGGTTTCATTGCCGGCAGTCCCTACCTCGTAGAACTCGTCGTAGTGGCACATTCCGCCAAGAGCGCCGACCACGCGCACCTTCTCGAAGCCGTAATCAAGGTTTATATTGTTGTTCCGCTGCACTTCCACAGTGTATGTTTTCGACCATTCGCCGCTTTCGGAGGTCACCACATACTTCTGCGGCAAGAGGAAATTCAGCGTCGTACCGCTCGGAGGCTCGATTGTCGCTCCGGGAGTCAGCTCGAACTCTGGCGAAAGAGCCATTACCGATACATCGTTTTTAACAATCAGAATCACTTTGTCGTTGTCGATTCGAGGCTCGCGGTTGAGAACATCGCCCGCCAACGTTACCGACACTATGTCGCATTCCGCATTTAGGGGTTCGTCTTGAATGCACGACACCATCGCAGGAATAACAGCGAAAGCTATTGCAAGACTGTAATACTTCATTTTTTACGTAATATTTACTTTTGAAAGTGCAAAATTACTAATTTTACAAATAACCTTTCAGCTCTCGGCGTCGCTATTCACGCACTAACTACCCCACGCATAATCTCCCATCAAGCCAAATGATTGGGGTGTATGGCATATTTTTTTGTTCCTTTAGACTTTTTTACATATATTTGTGGCCGATATTTTTCTCATACACATATATCAATGATTAAACCAATCTTTTATCAATGATTAAACCAATCTTTGGTGTCTTGGCTGTGTCCGCCGCTTTAACTCTCAGCCTTGCTGGCTGCTCCGGCGAAGAAAAAGGCACCTCCTCCACCGGAAGCATTTCGCCTTTCGTGTCGTTACAGCCGGAGGCTTTGACATCGACCGTAAACCGTGCCGGTTCTGAACCGAACATTGCAGCCTCCGACCTGAGCCTTAAACTTGTATCGGAGGACGGCTCTATAAACCGCACATTCAGCTCTGTCAACGACTTCCCGACCGACGAAAAATTCAAAGTAGGTCGTTATACCTTGTCTGCATACTATGGGGAAAACGGCGTTGAAGGCTTTGAAAAGCCCTATTTCTACGACGAGCAGACATTCTCTGTCAAATCGGATGAAACCGCCTCTGTAGACCTCACCGCAGTATTGGCAAACTCAATGGTTACAGTAAGCTATACCGACGCTTTCCGCAACTACATGAGCAATTTCAACGCCATACTCCACTCCGCAGGCGGCGATTACAATTTTTACGGCCCGACAGAAACACGCCCCATATACCTGAATCCCGGCTCGGTGACACTACAGGTGCGCGTGGTGAAAAACAACGGCACCGAGGCTCGCCTCGAAGTGGCCACATTCACAGCCCAACCGCGCCACCACTACCGGTTCACTGTCGATGTGAACAACGGCGAGGTAGGCAATCACACCCTCGTGGTAAGCCTTGACGAGCAACTCGGCCAGGAAGACGTGATTATCGACCTCAGCGACCAGATACTCAACGCACCCGCGCCCGAAATCAAGACCGAAGGATTCACCTCGGGCGACGTTATCGACGCTATCGGTGCAACCGCGCCTGCCGACGGCCTGAAAATGAATGTTGTGGCCCGTGGCGGCATACGCTCTGTCAAACTCAGCACCGAAAGCGAATACCTTACATCACAGGCATGGCCGGCAGAAGTAGACCTCGCGGCCGCCGACGAGATAATGCAGTCGCGGCTCGAATCTCTCGGTCTGAGCACGCTGGGCATATGGAACAGACCCGACCAGATGGGTGTAATCGATTTTACCGGCGTTGCCTCCAATATCAAATTCTCACCTTATATCCATAACAACGTATCGAAATTCACTGTCGTGGTCACCGACCGCCAAGGCAAGACCAGCGAACCGGCCACATTCACCATCAACACAATACAGGCCACGCTTAACCTGTCGAACCCGTCCGAGCTACCAATCGGAGGCAACACGCTAAGCCTCGACGTCGAGTTCAACGGAGCCGACCTCCAGAAGAACGTCATATTCCAATACCGAAATTCCCGAGGCACATTCGACCCCTTGACCATAGAAAGCGTCACCGACAAAGGCGACAACATGTACCGCGTTACGCTGAACGTACCCGTCATTTCATCCGACCTCATTATCCGCGCCAAGTACAACGACACCGAAAGCCCGACAATCACCGTCAAGCACACTGTGCCTGAATTCACAATCGAAGCCGACGATCGCAATGTATTTTCCACCAAAGCGATAATTGAAGTGAAATGCGCCACTGCCGACCCCGAGGCGATAGCCCGAAATCCTTATGTGCGCATCTCAACCGACGGCGGAGCCACTTGGGCCGGAGCGTCATTCACTGTCAACGGTGCATTTATAACCATCAACAGGCTCACGCACAACACCACATATACCGTAACAGTGCGTTCTAACGAAACTTTCTGCAAAGAACCCGTAAGTTTCAAGACCGAAGAAGCAAAAAGATTTGAAAACGGCTCTATGGAGATGTGGACACGCGAAGACGGCCAGTCTGCTTACTGGTGGCGCTCATATCCCGGACGCGACACCTCTACCAAGTGGGGAACAATGAATCTGCTTACCACCTCCGAAGGAGGAAGCTCCACCAATATATTTAACAGAAATGGTTGTGCCTACTCAGCCATATCCGGAACCATATCCACCATTATGGGCGACAACCAAGGCGGCTATATGGGTCAGGGAGCGTTGATTAGAACTGTGGGCTGGGGCGGTGGCAACACTGCAGCTGCAATCTCCGGAAATATGGGCACGTGTCAGCATATAACTCCGGGAGAACTTTATGTGGGATACTTCGATACCAATACCAAGCAGCCTGTATACGGCACGGAATGGACGTCACGTCCATCGGGCATGAAATTCTACTATAAGTACGAGCCTAAAAGCTCCGACGACCGCGCCTATGCTGAAATAAGCATACTCGACAGTGAAGGAAAAACCATATCCACCCAAAATACGGAACTTTCCTCCCAGGCCGACTGGAAAGAGATTTCTTTTACTCTTGAATATCCGCTGAACACAGCCAAGGCAAAAACTCTCATCGTGAAATTCAAATCGTCGAATATCGTAAGAGATGACAAGCAATTTATAAACACCACATATCTTACACCTCCGCCAGGATCAAATCTCAGCGACGGAACGTATATGGGCTCGCAGCTATACATCGACGAGATAGAATTAATATACTAACACATACCACATAGAGAACCGCTCTTATGAGAACCAATATATTATCACTCGCAATCTGCGCTGCGGCAATGCTGCCGATGTACAGTTGCAACGACGACAAGCCGCTTCCACCGGCAGAAGAGAAAACAGGCTCCCTCGACCTTTCCTCGCTGGGAGTAGAGGTGGAAGAGAAAGAAAATGAAGCTGAAAGCCGGGCCGTTGCCGACCTCTCGGACTTTATAATCAAAATTTCCAACAACGCCACAGGCACAGCCGTCAAAGAATGGAAGTATGCCGAAACGCCGGAAGTTATGACACTACCCGTCGGCAAATACAATATCGACGTCGAAAGCCACAAACTCGAAAAATCAGGCTGGGACTGCCCGTATTACCTCGGCACGAAAGCATTCGAGATTGCCGAGTCAAAAATTACCGACATAGGCACCATCGTATGTTCCTTCCAGAGCATACGCGTGAGCATACTCTACTCCGACGCGCTTTCGAGTCAGATGGGGGAAGACACTCGTGTGACTGTTGTATGCAACGACGAGGGCACTCTCACCTACACACCCTCGGAGAAACGCTCCGGCTACTTTGCCGCCGTGCCCGGCAGCACCACTCTGGTTGCCACATTCCGAAGCACCATACACGGAAGCATCGTAGAGCAGGTGACTTCCATACCCGACGTCAAAGCAGGCACACACTATAAAATAACGTTCAGGCTCAACCGCGAGCCGGACGTTCCCACCGAAGAAGGCGACATCACCATAGGCGGAGAAGGCATAAAGGTCGATTCCTCCGTCGTAGGAGAAGATAAGAACGGCAACGTGATTGTCGAAGAAGATCCCATCACCGGAGAAGAACGCCCCGGAACAGAAGGCGGAGGCGAAGAGCCGACACCGCCCGAGCCCGGCGATGATGACGACCAGTTCACCATCACCCCCAGCGAAGGCCTAAGCTTTACAGAGGCGAACTCCCCCGACGGCTGGGACACAGACAAACCCTGCCTCGTGGTGATAGAGTCGAAAGCCGGCATCAACAACCTGAATGTGACAATCGGCTCGAGCAACACCGACTTCACCTCTTCTGCCGGCGAAATGCTGCCTCTCGACTTCGACCTCGCCACGCTTGATAAAAACTCAAAGCCCGGCTCAGACATAGCAAGCCTCGGCCTGCCGGTAGGCAGCGAGGTTCGCGGTAAGAACAAAGTGAACTTCGACATAACCACCCTTGCGCCACTGCTCGCCGGATTTGAAGGCACCCATACCTTCACCCTCAAAGTAACTGATGTCAACGGGGCATCGGTATCGCGCACCCTCACCTTCGTAGCGAAATAATAGCATGAAAGCTCTTAACTATATATATATAGGCATTTGGCTGATGCTCTGCGGAACATTGACAGCCTGCCACGACGAAAACGAGCTTAGCGACGGTGGTGCTCGGGTATACCTCAACGCCTCTGTAAGCTCCGATATCAAACTCGCCTCACGCGCCGGCACCGACGAACTGAAAGAAAACACCTTGATCTGGATATCCAAAAAGGACAAAGGACTCGTCAAGAAATTTGAAGGGCTTTCCTCCCTGCCGGCCAACGGCCTGTGGCTCACCACAGGCGAATACGTGGCCGAAGGCTGGGCCGGCGACAGTGTGCCGGCCTCCTTTACCGACAGATACTTCACCGGCTACGCCCCCTTCACAGTTTCCAAGGGCCAAAGCACAGGCGTCAACCTCAACTGCAAGATAGCCAATGTTGTGGCGTCTGTGAACTACTCCGAGGGCATCGACGAGGCGATAAGCTCCTACTCGCTTACCGTGGGCCACGAAGGCGGAGAGCTTACATTTGAAGGACGCGACACCCGCAAAGGCTACTTTATGATGTCGTCGCGCAGCCGCGACCTGCAGTGGACCCTCAACGGCACATTGCCCTCGGGCGAAACATTCACACGCACAGGAACTATCGAATCGCCCAAGCGAGCCACCGAATACACCATCAATGTCAATTACTCCGGCTCGGAAACGACTGTCGGCGGCGGACATTTCTCTATCGAAATCGACGAAACCGCCATAGAGGTTAACCACGAAGTGGTGATACGGCTCGCGCCGTTCATTATGGGCGACAATTTCGACATCACCAAGCCTTTCTACGCCGAGTTGGGTAAAGTAGGCGACCACGCGTTCTTTGTCAACGCCTCCGCCCAACTGTCCTCTGTCATTATCGACAGCCGGTTTTTCATGGAACAGTGCGGCCTCGACGGCAATGACGTCGACTTTATCCATATGAGCGACGAGGTACGCCGCGCACTCGAATCACACGGCATCGAAACAGTGCATACATACGACCCCGACCTCGACGTGGCAAGCTTGCGAGTCAAATTCAGCGCTGCGTTCAACAACGTGCTGCCCGAAGGCCGCTACGATTTCCGCATCATAGCCACCGACGTAAAGCCCACGAGCAACCGCACGGAAGCCACTTTCAGCCTCGTGGTTAGCAACGCGCCCGTAAAGGTCGAAGACCCGTCCCCGGCAGGCATATGGACATCGCAGGCCACTCTCTCCGGCGGCATAATAAGCGCCGGAGCAAGCGAGTACGGATTCTTGTACCGGGCAGCGGCATCGCGGGCCGACGAAGACTGGCAGAAAGCGGTCGGCGAAGTTTCCGGCACCACTGTCACAGCAACAATAACAGGCCTCACTCCCGGCACACGATACGAATACAAGGTATATGCCGACGATTTCATAAGCGCTGACATAAAAAGCTTCACCACCGATTCCGAGCAACAGCTACCCAACGCCGGATTCGAAGAATGGAACACTTCGTCGAAAACATACCTCATCTGCACTGATGCCTCGTCGATGTTCTGGGACTCCGGCAACCACGGCTCGTCGAAATTATTGGGCAAAAACGTGACCCAGCCCGACGAAACAGTCAAGCATTCGGGACAGCGCTCCATAAAAATGGAATCGCAGTTTGTAGGCGTAGGCACAATTGGCGCTTTTGCCGCCGGAAATATGTTCGTTGGCGAATTTCTCGGAACAGAGAACTCCACCAAGGGCATTCTTGGCTGGGGACGCCCGTGGACAACCCGCCCGAAAGCACTGAAAGGATACATCAAGTACTCGCCTCAGGCTATCACCCACGTGGACTCAGACAATCTGCCCGACGTGCACACCGGCGACATGGACTCCGGCATACTCTACATAGCCCTTGTCGACGACTCTCACAAGTCATACCAGAGTTACAAGAGCTACCCCTGGATAGTGCGCACGGCCGACCCGGCCAACTGGCTGTTCAGCAAGGACAAGCCTAATGTCATAGCCTACGGCGAACGCATATTCACCGAAGCGACAGCCGGCGACGGTATGATTGAGTTTGAAATACCCATAGAATACTACAAAACCGACATAAAACCATCAAACATAATAGTCGTTGCCTCCGCAAGCCGATATGGCGACTACTACACAGGAGGCCAGTCATCGACTATGTGGCTCGACGACCTGCAACTTGTTTACTGATGAAACGACACATTCTCGCTACAGCAGCCCTGGGGCTGTGCCTGATTGCCGGTGCAAAAGAGCACCGCGAACTTTTCGACAACGGCTGGCTCTTCCGCATAGGGGCAGACTCCGCGTTTAATTCAAAATCTGAATGGCGGACAGTCGATGTTCCCCACGACTGGAGCATCGAAGGAGCTTTCAGCCCCGACGCCCCCGCAGGAAACGACGGAGGATATCTGCCCACAGGCACCGCATGGTACCTCAAAGACCTCGAAATCGGGCCGGCAGAGGCCGGGCGCAAGCTACAGCTCTATTTCGAGGGCGTGTATATGGCCTCCGACGTATATGTCAACGGCCAACGCGCCGGCGGTCACCCCTACGGCTACTCGTCGTTTTTCTGCGACATCACGCCCTATCTGAAGCCCGGCCGCAATACCATAGCTGTGAAAGCCGACAACTCGCGGCAGAAAAACTGCCGCTGGTACAGCGGCTCAGGCATATACCGCCATGTATGGCTTATAAACACCGAGCCGACGCATATCGCCAACCACGGCATCTACGTGGTATCGCGGAATCTTGGCAATGACAACTGGAGCCTCGACATAGAGAGCGACATATGCACCGCCACCGACGACAAACGTCGACTCGAAGTCCGCCACACCCTTGCAGACGCCTCCGGCAACACCGTCGCTACAGCCAATGGTGCCAAAACAGCCGTCACGGTAAAGTCACCAAGCCTGTGGAGCCCCGACTCCCCTACCCTGTACACGCTGACCACCGAACTGCTTGCCGACGGAAAGCCCATAGACCGGCGCAGCACCACGACAGGATTCCGCAGCATCAGCTATGACAGCGCTGACGGACTCACGCTCAACGGCCGCCCCATAGTACTCAACGGCGGTTGCCTCCACCACGACAACGGCATCCTCGGAGCCGCCGCTTACGACCGCGCCGAGATACGCAAAGCCGCGCTTATGAAAGAAGCCGGGTTCAACGCCGTGCGCACATCGCACAACCTGCCGTCCGAGGCATTCCTCAACGCCTGCGACAGCATAGGCCTCCTCGTGATCGACGAAGCATTCGACGGCTGGCGCGACGGCAAGAATCCCTACGACTACTCGACCCTTATCGACACCTGCTGGCAGGACGACATCGCGGCAATGGTGCTGCGCGACCGCAATCACCCCTCAATATTCTGCTGGAGCATCGGCAACGAGATAATCGAGCGCAAAAAAATCGAAGTAATCAAAACAGCCTCGCAGCTCGCGGGCCTGTGCCGCCGCCTCGACCCGTCGCGTCCGGTCACATCGGCTCTCGCATCGTGGGACAACGACTGGGACATATACGACCCGCTCGCCGCACAGCACGAAATTGTAGGATACAACTACATGATACACAAGGCAGAGAGCGACCACGACCGCGTGCCGAGCCGCGTTATGATGCAGACAGAATCCTACCCGCGCGACGTATACAAGAACTACCGCACGGCAACAGACCTGCCCTATGTGATAGGCGACTTCGTATGGACTGCCATCGATTACCTCGGAGAATCCGGCATCGGACGCTATTACTACGAAGGCGATGTGCCCGGCGAACACTACGAACGCCCGCTATATCCGTGGCACGCGGCATACTGCGGCGACATCGACCTTACCGGATGGCGCAAACCTGTAAGCCACTACCGCAGCATGCTCCACAACCCCGGACAGGAAGAAAAACTCTATATGGCCGTACGTGAGCCCGACGGATACCACGGACGCATCAAGGAAACCCTATGGTCGGTATGGCCGACATGGGAATCGTGGAACTGGCCCGGACACGAAGGCAAGGACATCGAAGTGGAAATATACACCACATACCCAGCCGTGAAGCTCTATCTCGACGACACCCTGGTAGGCACTAACGACGTTGCAGAATGCCGCACCGTATTCACCCTGCCGTACCGACCCGGAACAATACGCGCCGAAGCCGTCGACAGCAACGGAAAAAGCGTCGACACACGCTCTCTCACCACCTCAGGAGCTCCTGCCGCCATACGCCTGAGCGCAGACCGCACGGCTTTGAACGCCGATGGCGGCGACATAGCCTTTGTGACAGTGGAAGTAGTCGACGCGCAAGGACGTCTGGTACCCGACGCCTCGATTCCGTTCACAGCCACCGCGGGGCAACGCGCCACAGTGGCAGGCATCGGAAACGGCGATATCAAGGACAACGACCCGTATTTCGATGCCTCGCACACCACTTGGAAAGGACGCGCGCTGATAGCCGTGCGGAGTACCCACAAAAAGGGTAAAGAACGCCTCAAGGTTACCGCCAAGGGATTGCCGGAAGCCTCAATCACTTTCAGAACAAAATGAACAGAAATACCACAGAAGTGGGGAGTGCCGCCGGCGGCGCTCCCCGCACTGCTTTTGCCATTCTCTTCGCCATAGGATTCGTACACCTGCTCAACGACATGATCCAGTCGGTGATTCCGGCTGTATATCCGCTTCTTAAAGATAATTACAACCTCACCTTCGGCCAGATAGGGCTTATCACATTCGTATTCCAGATGACTTCATCTGTGATACAGCCCTTCATAGGCCGCTACGCCGACCGCCACCCGCGCCCGTACTCTCTCGCTGCCGGTATGACATGCACGCTCGCCGGACTCATATCGCTTGCCGTAGCCGCCAACTACGCCCTCGTCATCGTATCTGTGGCCATCATAGGAGCCGGTTCGTCCGTATTCCACCCCGAAGCATCACGTGTGGCCCAGATGGCCTCGGGAGGACGCAAAGGACTCGCCCAGTCGATATTTCAGGTAGGCGGAAACGGCGGCAGCGCCATAGGCCCGCTGCTCGCCGCCCTCATAGTTCTGCCCTCAGGCCAACGAGCCATACTATGGTTCGTTGTCGCCGCACTCTTCGCCCTCGGCGTACTCATGCGCATAGGCAGATGGTACGGCCGCGTCATAGCCACGCGAAGCCATCGCTCCTCCGCAGTCGCAGGCCTGCCCGTATTCCCTCGAAAAACAGTGCGCAAAGCAATGACCATACTCGTGCTGATGATATTCTCCAAGTACTTCTTCATATCGTGTATGACGAGCTACTTCACATTCTTCCTCATAGAACGCTTCGGCGTCAGCGTGCGCGACTCCCAGTTCTGCCTCTTCATCTTCCTCGCAGCCGTAGCCATAGGCACAGTGGCCGGCGGCGCCATAGGCGATCGATATGGCCGCAAATATGTGATACTGCTATCCATACTCGGCTCCGCGCCCTTCGCCTTGGCACTGCCCTACATCAACCTTGCATGGACCATTGCTTTCGCCGTTATAATAGGCCTTGTCATATCCTCGGCATTCTCCGCCATAGTAGTCTATGCCACCGACCTCATGCCCGACAAAGTAGGAATGGTTGCCGGCATATTCTTCGGCCTTATGTTCGGCCTCGGAGGCATAGGCTCGGCATTTTTCGGCTGGCTCGCCGACCGCACAAGCATCGAATTCATATTCCAAGTCAGCACCCTTATGCCACTGCTCGGCATCATCGCAGCATGGCTCCCCAACATAAAACAACCACGCTAAAAAACTAAACAAAAAGCAACTGTGCTCCATGCATTTAACGTGTGGAGCACAGTTGCTATATATGGCAAACACCTATATCAGTCTTCCTCAATCCCCCACTCCATAGCCCGCCGGGCAGAAGCAGAGGTCCGAGGCTTTGACTTCGGCTCCAAATCAGGAGAATCCGCAGGCATCCCGCTCTTGATTCCATCTTGGCGGCTGTCTTTCTTCTGCTGAGTTTTATCCTCAATCGTTATGACTATCTTTTCTATATCAGCAAATGGGTCTTCAGACACGCTGTTTATCTCTTTACATATAGCAAGCATCGTCTTAACCATAATCCAGGATACAATTACAAATATTATCAGTTCTACCAACCGAGGTAATGGCATAATTACATCAATTTTTAATTTACCACAAATATAACAAATGTATAGTATTATACATAAAAAAGTTCCTCGAAATCATCAGGAGGTGCTGGAAATGGCCAAGAAAATTCGATTTGAGCGCGAACAAGAGCCTAAAGAGGACAAACTTGGATACCGACTTAAGAAGGAAGATGTTGAAATAAACTATCTTGACTGGATGGCTGAGTATCATACCAATTATACAAATAGCGATGGCAATCAGATCCGCCGCATCCGAACCGTGTTTATCGATTTTCTGATTGACCCTAAGATGAAACTGTTGCCGGAAAAAGTCAAAGGCGACATGACCAAGGAAGAAAAGGAGACCATCCAAAAGAATAATGCGAAGAAGGCAGCTGAAAAGGAGAAAAAGGCAGCGGTGCTAAAAGTTAATTCTGAACAGATGACCAAGGATTTGCACACCCTTTATGCCAGATTCAAGAAGATGATATTGGCTGTAATAGAAAAGGATATCATCAGAAAGAATCCTTGCATTGGCGTTTCGATAAAGAAAGACTACGGGCAGTTGAAAAAGGACATACTCACTCAGGAAGAATAACAAAGCTCGTTGCCACGCACTACGCCAAGGAGAATCCCGACATTCGCCGTGCGTTCATCTTTTGTCTGTATTGCGGTCTGCGCTGGTCCGATGTAAAAGACCTCACCTATGCCAATGTCGACTATTCAAACAAGCTACTGAAGTTCGAGCAGAACAAAACCAAGGCTCATAGTGCTGCCAGCAGAGTTGTCATACCGCTAAACGACTGACTTTTGGCTCTCATAGGCCAACCGAAAGACGGCAACCGTAATCAGATTATCTTCCCACTTCCCAGCCACACCATGTGTTTGAAAGCCCTTCGGCACTGGGTCGCCCGCGCCGGTATAGAAAAGCACATAACCTGGCACTGCGCACGTCATAGCTGCGGAACAAACCTGTTGAGCAACGGAGCCAATATCAAAACTGTAGCCAGCATACTCGGACACAGCGGCCTCGCCCACACCGAGAAATACACCCGCGCCGTCGATTCCCTCAAACAAGCCGCAATCGACTCCATGCCACCGTTAAATATATAACACCTTAAATACCCAACTGATATGCCAATCAAAGTTTATGTCCTTACAGACCCCATTATTATCGACTTCGCCCAAGACGGCGACATCGAGGGCTTCAAAGAATACCTCGACTCCAATGACACCATTTACTTCAACGACCCAGAAACCTTCGGCACCGAGGCTGAAGCCCTCGCATATTGTGCAGGCATCGGCTACGGTAAAGATGAGCGCGGCCCCGTTGAGCGCTACCCACTTCGCTCCTCTGAGCCAGAGGACTTTCCCTTCTTAGAGGCCATAGAGAACTATTGAAAATTTTTATGCCTGACCCGAAAAAGCGTGATATAAGTTCTAAGAGGAGGCATCTTATAGTTGCCGAATAGCCTATCAGGGTAGAATTGCACCGATATTTAATCATAGGTTGGTTAAGATTAAAAACCATGAGGGTTCTATATGAGCCAATTTACGATATTTAGCATATCGGAGGAGGAAGTAAACGGCCATACGTATCTTTGTTAACGTACTAACATATAATCTCTAATAAAAAGCTTAGAGGATTAAAATATTATCATATTGTGTTTAATTCCATAATGTTTTTGTAACTTTGCAGTACGAGCATTTTTTTGAATATGGAAATATACAAATTAGACCAGCTAAAGAAACTTATACAATCAACCCATGTGAATTTTCTCTTTGGGTCGGGATTATCAAAACCATTTCTGTCTGTTCTTGGACCAATAGAAACCCTATTAACAAAGGCGCAAGACATCAAAGATGATTTTCAATGGAAAATTGTAGAGTCGTCATTGTTCTCTAAATATTTTACATCTGTCATGGAACCATGTTCCAAAATAGATGACCATTTAACTGAAGATGAAATTTCTAAGTTAAAGGTTGTCATCGGTGCATATTCAGAAATGCTTACGACATGGACCTCAATAATGGCAAAGCGCAGCAGCTCATTATTGGACAAGACCCTAAACATTTTCACAACCAATATTGATAATATATTGGAGAGAGTTGGTGAAAACTTGAAACTTGAGTTCAACGATGGCTTCCGAGGACATTTAAGACCGACTTTTCATGAAGATAGTTTCAGCAAAGTTGTTTCTAAAGTAAGTTCCCACTATCAGAATTCGTCTCAAATTCCTATTTTCAACTATTTGAAAATTCATGGTTCTATCAACTGGAAACGGCTTCCTGACTCTGAGGCTTTTATTACATATGACCATGACCTGGAATTGATATCTGAAATTAAGGAAGCCATTAGATTTGCAGAGTCAGAACATACCTTTATTCCGATTGATACAGAAATTAAGAATTGCGATGAGGGTATTGAAAATTTGCGTAAATATGCTGAGGAGAAAATAAATAGCCTCTCCGATGATGAATCTAAGATTATTGAAGAAGCGTTAGACCGATTCAATGACGCATATTTTAAGCTTATAATGATTCACCCGCGTAAAACCAAATTTAAAGAAAGTGTGCTTGATATGCATTTTTATGAATTAATGCGTATTTACTCAAATACCCTTGAAGTTTCCGGAACATCATTGTTTGTACTCGGATTTTCTTTTGCGGACGAACATTTGGCACAACTTACTATAAGGGCAGCAAACTCCAACCCGACTCTGCAAATATTGGTTTTTGCCTATGATGAAAATGGCAAGGCTGACATAATTGAAAACTTAAAGAGAGTTGGAGTGAACTACAATAATAATATAAAAATCATTTCCCCTCTTGATTTTTATAATGCTCAAGATAATAATATGAGAGAATATCTTAGAGAACAAGGCTTCGTTGTAGCATGTAGCTCTAAAGATGATAAGTCAGCAAATGATGCTACCGAACCAGAGAATATGACACAAGTATCAAATGCTACAACTAAAGAACACTCCGATGACAATGGCGCAAAGGAAAGTTCCGATAACATGCAAAATGACAGCAAGGGATGCCCTTTGACAGTCTTCTCTTTGGATAATATCAATCAATACGTTTTTAAGAATATAGAACGACTCATCTTTTAAACGATGGAAGATGTTAGCAATAAGATTGAAAAAGAACTTATAAAAGCCTCGATTTTTAGAATCGGGGAGGTCTTTGCTGTGAATGGACGTGAAATAACTATAAAGGTTGACACGAACAAAAATTTGTCACATCTTATTTATTGTGGAGAAATAATCAAGAGCGTATCTGTTGGAAGCTATGTGAAGATAAAGAAAGGGTTTATTCAACTTGTAGGTAAGGTCGAGTCAGAACAATTAAAGGAATCTAAGGTTGACATTAGTTACCATAATGAGGCCGACAAGCTGTTTCGCATTCTGATAGTCAAATTAATAGGCTATTTTGACAATAGGCAATATAATAAAGGTATCAAAGAGCTGCCTCTAATAGGCGACACATGTTATCTTATGGATAACGAGGAATTTTCGGCAATTCATCGGTTTGCAAAGGAAAATGAGCTAACACTTAACATCGGGCATCTTATGGCAGATGAGAATGTTCCGATACAAGTTAGTATCAACAAGCTTTTTGCATCCCATATTGGCATATTCGGCAACACCGGTAGTGGTAAAAGCCACACACTTGCCAATATATATAAAGCTCTCTTTGAAAAGTTTAACGACCAATCACATTTCAGGGACAATGCTAAATTTGTCTTATTTGATTTTAATGGAGAATATTCTGGAGTAAATACAATAACACAAAAAAAAACGACATATCAGATATCTACCAGAACTCAAAAGGATAGACTTCCTTTGAGGGAAGAAGACATGCTGAAACCAGAATTACTATATATACTATGTAGCGCTTCTGAGAAAACACAGCAGCCATTTATAAGCCGTGCTCTCAGGCTTTTAAACTCTGTAAAAGATAAAGAGAACCCACGAGTTTACATCAGAAAAATGTTAAGAAACCTCGTTAGTGATACTCTTATAATGAGCGACCGAGTTAAGTCAAAGCAAATATTGGATTATTTTGAAGAAATTCTACCACATGACTATGATGGTTTAGGATTGCCAAAACCCATCCAATACGACTTAATATGGCATGCCAAGAATAATTGTTACTATATACAGTGCGACAACGGAGTGAAATATATGAACGATCCTAATAATGTTAAGTATATCAAGGAGACATGCATATATAAGGCAGCCAAAAGTTATGAGTTTCCTGAAGATTATCTTAACGGGATTATACACTTTCTTTATATCCAACTAATAAAAGATATTCTTAGTAATCGGGCATTGAATGAACACATTGCCCCCGTTATCAATAAGCTTAAACGTTTTGTTCATGATTTTGATAAGGTTTTCATATTCGATAATAACATTGATTTTTGGAATAACAATAATTTAGTCGTAATTGATCTTAATCAAGCTAATCTTGCGGTTAAGAAGCTTATTCCTATGTTTGTGTCTTATCGTCTGTATGAGGAGAAGAAAAATAGGGAGGAAAACAATTCTTCTCTGAACATCATAGTGGATGAGGCTCATAATGTTCTTTCTTATGAATCTCTTCGAGAAAACGAATCATTCAAAGATTTCCGTTTGGAAACATTTGAAGAAATAATCAAGGAAGGACGTAAGTTCGGGGTCTTCCTTACTATATCAAGCCAAAGACCCTCGGATATTTCTCCAACTATAATCTCCCAATTGCATAATTATTTCATTCATCGTCTGGTCAATAATAAGGATATCGACATGATTGACAAAGCGGTATCATACCTTGATAAGGTATCTTTGGAATCGTTGCCTATACTGCCAGTTGGTGCTTGTATATTATCCGGACTTATTGCGGACTTGCCGATTGTGTTACAAGTAGAGGAGCTTCCGAAAGATTCTCAACCAAAGAGTCAGACAATAAAGCTAACGGATCATTGGCTTGACACTTAAGGAATTTTATTAAAAATTTTAAGATGAATGAAATAGAGGCTTATTTACTCCAAAAGGAGTTTAACCGCGTATTCCCACAATATAAAATTGAGGAAATGCTTGGACATGGTAATTTTGGCACTGCTTTTTTGACAGAAAACAACAATGTTATCAAATTCACATTGGATCCCGGTGAAGTCTCAACATGTAAAGCACTTCGCGGGCGGCAGAACTTGAATCTTTGCAATATTGTAGCGGTTGATAAGTTTTATTTTAAATTTCAGAAACGCTCCTATGCTTGGATTCTGCAAGAACGTTTGTTTGTCAATCCCGATGGTCAATCTAAGATGAAAGACTCGCTTTATGATTTCAAACATGCTTGGTTCACTTTATTTGCGGGTCCGATATCCCCAATGTCTAATGATGATTTACAAATCCTTTATCGTAGTAATAAAACCCTTGAGATTGATAGAACGAGGGAATTACTTATCAATTATATCGACCATTTGAATGAAGATGAATCTCATAATCGGGGATTAACTGAGTCTGAAATCAGAACTCGAAAGGAAGACTCTCTTGAGTTTTTTGATTTTATTAATGATGCTTATCACGAGTTAGTCTCAATTTGTCCGAGCGGAAAAATTGATTTTAATGAAGGAAATTTTCTTTTTGATGTTAATGGCAAGATGAAGGTCATTGATTTTCAATCCACAGATATATAGGGACTTATTCAAATATTTACATATTCAAAAGGAAAGCTGCTCTTCTAAGGGCACATTTATAAGGGCAACTGTTCAATCTAAAAAGTTGAAATCTTATCACTTTGTGTTAATTTCCTAAAATATTTTTGTAACTTTGTGCTTATAAACAATGATTCGGTAAAAATTACAGAAGTAGTTGAAACTTAAGTTAATATAACGAATTGTCAAATACAAATGAATCGCCAAAACGTTCATTATAAAAACATTAGACAATATGAACGTATTGACGATT
>CAJTSR010000030.1 GCA_910579035.1 uncultured Muribaculaceae bacterium
GGATGATGCGGTTCATCATCATCTTTCGGAGGAAGGACAGAGAAATACCGAGATATTGTGCCGCTTCCTTAGAGGTGAGAAGTTTTCTTTGCATATTTTATCGTCTGATTTTCGTAGATACTTTTGGAAATACCCGGGTATTCTTGGCATGCATTGAGTACCTTTCGTTTCCGATGCAAAGTTACTGCCTCTTCAAAGTGACACCATGTGGGCGCATTGTGTCGAAATATAAATAATGCAAACGCGCTATATGCTGGATTGCAGCGATATAACGCGTTGTGAGTTCTGAAAATCGAATTCTGTTGTGTAGAAATTGTGATTAGCGTGGGGCGTGTCTCATCTCTTCCCAGTTTTTGATGGCATTATCTATGTTTTCACGAAATTCTATGTTAGCCGGGACATCGCTTCTTGCGTCATCGAGCCGATGACTTTTATAATAGGTCTGACTTATGCCGCAGCGTTTCAGGAACAGCGATGACCATTCCTTTCCAAGTGCAGTCGGTGAGATTAATTTCTCCACAGCATACACCATATAACATATATGAAGCTGCTTGAATTTTATAAGCTGAAAGAAATCATGCTCTGATCTCAGATTCATGTGAACACTGAACATTATAGGAGTAGTAAATTCAAACAGTACCTCGTTGCAGGCATCATAAAGACAGTTACAGAGCTTCGCCGATACGGTATCGCGAAACTGCTCGGCATCTTTCATCAAAATCTTCTTCATGAACCGCCCTCCCTGATTCTTTTGATGTCTGCAAGTATCGCAGTTGCTATATCTCTATATCGGGAAATGACAGCTCCCAGAAAGTCAGCTCTGAACCGGAATACATGTGCGCTCTCCTTGTTTGCCTGTTCATATTCGGCATATAACTCCCGAACCACTCTTTGCCGTTCATCATGTTCTGTTTTGTCTTTCTCGCAACGTTTTTCTGTTTCTATGTATTCCCGGGAATCGAAATCCAGATAGTCAAGTCGGTTATTGAACTGGCAGTATTCTCTCCAATATGCTGTCAACTCTTTCTCTGCTTTATGAAACTTATTATAAAAAGTGCGTGAGTAGTTTTGTGCGATAGCCTTGAAATCAACCTCCTTCAGCATTGGCATACCGACACACAAAAATCGTTCTGATTCCTCTTTGAGTTTGATGACGGACTTTTCCAGAGCATCAATATCGGATGCAGCTATCTCCTCCGCTTCATCAATCAGATTATTCGGTTCTGGCATCTCATCGTAAAGTTTCACGATGGACAATGCATTCACAAAGGACATTTCTTGCCCCTCGATGGAATTATTGATGGAGTTAAGATTTTGAACAAGCTCGTTTATCATGTGGGGATGTGTTTGAAGGAAATTGCAGTTTTTCCTTGAATATAGAACAGCGTGAATTCTCTTTGGTTCTCTTCAAGAGTACACCTCGTATCGCTTTGGGCCACCCTTTGGCTACCTGATTTTACAGAAATAGCTGATAATCAAATGATTATCAGCTATCCTATGAGCCGCGAGTGGGACTCGAACCCACGACCTTTTCGTTACGAATGAAATGCTCTACCAACTGAGCTATTGCGGCGTTCTCGCTTTTTGCGATGCAAAGTTAGCGATTATTTTTGAGTCTGCAAGCTATATGTTATTTTTATTTTTGCCTTGTCGAAGCGCAGCTCGCACATTGCCGGGGATATAAGGTACGGCAGGACTTCGCTTTCTGTTTGCTGAGTGCCACCGTAGCCCGAATCTGCAAGGTTTTCAAAGTTCACCTGCACAGGCACAAGGCAGAAATTGCAGTCTTCGTCGGTAATTTCTTCTTTGTCGAGCATTTCGAGTATGTAGCTTCGCAATGCTCCGAAGTGATAGCGATTGTTTGACGCGTCATAAGCGGCATAGAACGACGTCTTTCCGTCAGGCAACTTGTTTTCTGCAAAGAACGCGTCGCGGTCTTTCTTAAGCACCATGAGAGCATACGGCGGCGGCGACACTTTGAAGTCGTTTTGAATAGTGTCTACCGGAAGATTCATTGACACGCCGTTAACAACGGCCACACCATCTTTGTGGGAACGGAACGCAGCTACCATCTCGCGCGTCGGGAAGTCAAATTCCACTTCATAACCGGCCGGCGCCACGAGCAGGCTCTTTCCCTCCTTAACCTTCTCCGTGAGAGTTGAAGCAAGATTTATCGAAAGGTTGTTGTTATTAAGAACCTCGGGAGTAACGAGGAAATATTGGTGAACGGCGTCTGTTGTGTCGAGTTTCTCGGTGGTTTCGTTCATTTCGATATGGCGCAGATGCATCGACATAAATGTCTGCGACACCATCGTGAGGCGTCCGGCTCCAAAGGAGTTGCGTATGTATATTCCGGGGAATACCTCGTTGGCGAAAGTCTTACCGTTGGCATACGACGAAGGATTGTCAACAAACTTTTGGAACAGTTCGCGTCCAAGCTCGCGAGGCAGTTTGAGCCTTATATCGCGGTATGTTAGTTTGGCTATGGAGTCGCTTCCGAGGCTTGTGGCATTATATATAATCGAAGCAAGCGGTTTGGAAGGATTGTAGTAACCTTCGGGGTCGAAATCGCTTGCGATTCCTGACGGCAGCTGCTTGGTAAGGGCGTATACGTTGACACCCATTGGAGCCACCGAGTCGCCGATAAAGGAGCCGTTCGCATAGCGGAGCGTCAATATCAGCGAGTCTACATCTGAAGGCACGAAGTTGGCAGTATCAAGCTCTGTCGATGGCAAGAACTGCGATACCACGCTGCTTGACAGACGGCCATACTCCGGCACGTCGATTTTACCAAGTATCTGGGTAACCGTCTTGGGACGAATCGACTGTATGGCCACACTGCGGCCATTTGCCGTAAAGGCAGAATCTATCACGATTTTTACGTCATCGTTGACGAGGCTTGAACCTATGTTTGATGTTGTGTCTTCGCACGCTGAAGCCGCAAACAGCATAGCGGCAGCAGCCACGATGTGGGCTAACTGATATTTCATAAGAATATAGGCGCTTTTAAAGCGACTTGTAGAACTCAAGGTATGCGTCGGGGTTGTTCTCTCCGGGATATTCAAGGAACGGTTTGCCTGAAGCCTTGGCATATTCAAGCACTTCGGGATCAACATTTTCAGAAGACTGCACAATCGCGTCAGAGTAATCTATCGCTATCTTGTTAAGCTTTTTGTAGTCAACATTGCCGTCATTGTCAACAAGCGATTTCAGTTTCTCGTCATCGAAGCCTTCCGCACGGAGTTTTTCCACCATACGGGCGTCAAGCTCGCCGTCGAAAGAATCTTCAAAAAGCGAGAAAACTATCTTGCTGGCACGGAAAGCCGGGTCGTCAGCATATATTGTCTTGAGGTAGAGAGGCGTGAGCGATGTTATCCAGCCGGTGCAATGCACTATCGACGGCTCCCAACGCAGCTTCTTGACTGTTTCCACAACGCCGCGCACAAAAAAGATTGTACGCTCGTCGTTATTCTCCGGCATCGACTGTGTTTCTACCACGCCGGGAGAATGACGAAGGAAGTAGTCATCGTTGTCAATGAAGTATACCTGAAGCCTTGTGGGCTGCAACGTAGCCACTTTAATAATGAGGGGATGGTCAGTATCGTCGATTATGATATTCATCCCGGAGAGGCGTATTACCTCGTGGAGCTGGTTGCGGCGCTCATTGATAGCGCCATAGCGCGGCATAAAAGTTCGCACTTCCGCCCCGAGCTCCTGTACTCCCTGAGGCAGATTTTTCCCGAAGCTTGCAAGCGGGCTTGCGGGAAGATAAGGTTCTATCTCCTGGGAGATATATAGCACTTTGTTTACGTCCATTCTCGGAATGTGGGCTGAGATTATGGTGTTCGTGTTAATAATAATGTGGCAAAGGTAGCTATTTTTTTTGATTCATAACGGCTATGGAATGTTGTTTTGACGTTTTTTTTGATTTTTAAGTTTCGTTTTAATTGCCGAAAATTGTAACTTTGCGCTCGAATTGACAGCGTGCAGACGCAGCTCTTCCATGAATCATTATCCATATTTATGAGCCTCAAAAAATTAACGATAAGCATAGTTATGCTACTTGCCGGCATTATGTCGGCATTAGCGGCGCAGGGCGATAATCCGGTGCGTTGGCGCACTATAGTCAAAGCCGGAGCCGACGGAAACGGCACTGTCACTTTCCGCGCGCTGATCAGTCCGGGATGGCATCTTTACGGACTCGAACTGCCCGAGGGCGGCCCGAAAGCCACAAATTTTGATCTTGCCGGCAGCAAGGGCGTGAAATTCACAGGCAAAGTCAAGCCCGCCCGCACCGCGCTATCTGTCGAAGACCCGTTGTTCGGCATGACACTTTCATGGTGGGACTCCAATGTGGAGTTCACAGTCCCCTTCCGCGTCACTGACCCGGCAGAAGCCCGCATAATCTGCAAAATCAGCTATATGGCATGCGACGGTAGCTCATGCCGCCCCCCCATAACCGAAAATATCTCAGCACCTGTCAAAATAACCAAATGAGAACTAAACTACTGGCCGTTTTTGCGGCAATAATGGCCTTTGCAGCGTCATCGTTGCAGGCAGCACCGCCGTCGCACGTCGAGTGGACAGCTAAAACAGAACAAACCGCACCCGGAAAAGGAGTACTCATTCTTACCGGCGTTATCGAACCCGGCTGGCACATCTACGGCACAGAGATGCCCGACTTAGGAGATGTGACCGGGGTTCCCGAACCCACCTATATCGTCCTTGACTCAGAGGGCGTCAAGCCTGTCGATATGCTCGAATGCGATACCGAGCCTACCATGCACCTCGACGAACTGATGAACCTCAACCTGCCTTGGCTCAGCGGCACCATAACCCTGCGACAGGCTTTCGAGCTTGACGGCGTGGACGGCGCTCTCGTAACGGGAGCTGTCAAGTACATGGCCTGCACCGAACAGTCGTGTACAGCTCCGACCAAATACGAATTTTCCGTGCCGTTCGGTAACCCGGAAGCCGTCAAGCCTGCGGCACAGCCGGCAGCCGAGGCTCAACCGGTAGCGGCAGCACCATCTGTTGCCGCAGATTCCCGTCAGGCACAGTGGTGGGAGCCGGTAGAAGTAGAGCAAAACAGCTCGGAACAAAGCTACTGGGCAATACTCCTGTTCGGTTTCCTCGGCGGCCTCGTAGCCCTTATGACACCCTGCGTATGGCCTATGATACCCATGACGGTAAGCTTCTTCCTTAAAAAGAACAAAAGCCGTCACCGCTCCATAATCGACGCCATTATTTATAGCGCGAGCATCATAGTGATATTCCTCGTGCTCGGCATACTGCTTACTGTTATCTTCGGGCCGGGCAAGCTCAACGAGATTGCCACCGGAGCAGTGTTCAACCTCATATTCTTCGCACTTTTGGTGGTGTTTGCCATCTCTTTCTTCGGCGCTTTCGACATCACGCTGCCGTCAAAATGGTCCACGGCAATCGATGCAAAGGCCGAGAATACCACCGGCCTGCTGAGTATCTTCTTTATGGCGTTCACCCTCGTGCTGGTATCATTCTCGTGCACAGGCCCCATCATCGGCACGTTGCTCGTAGAAGCATTCTCCCAGCAGAACCTTATGGGCCCGCTGCTGGGCATGGGAGGCTTCGCAATCGGTCTGGCTCTGCCTTTCGGCCTGTTTGCGTTCTTCCCGTCGATGCTCAAGGAGCTGCCCCGCTCGGGCAGCTGGCTCAACACCGTCAAAGTTGTGCTCGGCTTCGTAGAGCTTATACTGTCGCTCAAATTCCTGTCGGTGGCCGACCTTGCCTATGGCTGGCGCATACTCGACCGCGAAGTGTTCATAGCCATATGGATAGTGCTCTTCGTGCTGCTCGGAGTATACCTGCTCGGCAAACTACGTTTCAGCCACGACGGCGAGATGAGCCACACACCCGTAAGCCGCTTCTTTATGGCTGTGGCATCGTTCTCTTTCGCAGTCTACCTCATACCCGGACTCTGGGGCGCCCCGCTTAAAGCAATATCGGCATTCGCCCCGCCGCTGTACACACAAGACTTCAACCTGTACGGAGGCGAGTTCCAGAAATTCCACGACTACGACGAAGGAATGGCCTATGCCGCAGCGCACAACAAGCCTGTGATTGTCGATTTCTCCGGCTACGCCTGTGTCAACTGCCGAAAGATGGAAGGAGCGGTATTCGACACTCCCACCGTTCGCGGAATAATAGAGCGCGACTATGTGATGATTGTGCTTATGGTTGACGACAAGAAGGCTCTCCCTGAACCCATGTACGTGGAAGAAGACGGCGTAACCAAGAAACTCACCACCGTGGGCGAACGTTGGAGCTACCTCCAGTACCACAAATTCGGCATCTCCTCGCAGCCCTACTATATCCTCCTCAACAACGACGGCAAGCCCCTTTCGGCTCCGCGCGTATACGACGAAAACGTATCCGACTTCGTGGCATGGCTCGAAGACGGAATCCAAAAATACAAGGAGCAATAATGCATACACGTCCTGAAAAAATCGAAGCGCTCGGCCGCGTGCTCGACACCCTCGACATTCTGCGGGTCAAATGCCCGTGGGACGCCAAGCAGACAAACGAAAGCCTGCGTCCTAACACTATCGAAGAGGTGTACGAGCTCGTGCAGGCCCTGCTCGACGAAAATCAGCCTGAAATAAAGAAAGAACTCGGCGACGTTCTTCTCCACGTTTTTTTCTATGCCAAAATAGGCTCGGAAAAAGGGGAATTCGACATTGCCGACGTTGCCGATGCACTAAACAACAAACTGATTACCCGCCACCCGCACGTTTTCGGCGACGTTCACGCCGACACAGCGCACCAGGTGGAAATGAACTGGGAGCAAATCAAGCTCAAGGAGAAAGACGGCAACCGCTCTGTACTCGGCGGTGTTCCGGCTGCCCTTCCGGCTCTTGTAAAAGCGTTCCGCATACAGGAAAAAGCCGCCAATGTAGGCTTTGACTGGGAAAACGCCTCGGAAGTATGGGGCAAGGTGCGGGAAGAAGCCGACGAAGTGGAAAACGCCGTAAGTTCCGGCAACGAAAAAGAAATCGAAGCCGAGTTCGGCGACCTGCTCTTTGCCGTAATCAATGCCGCACGCCTCCACGGCGTCAACCCTGAAAACGCCCTCGAACGCACAAACCGCAAGTTCATATCGCGATTCAACCATATAGAAGCCTCCGCAAACGCTCAAGGCCGCAAACTCACCGAGATGAGCCTTGAAGAGATGGACGCCTTGTGGAACGAAGCCAAAGCGTCCGAAAGCAGCATATAGAGGGGCCGTAACATCTGTCAAACACCCCTCTGAATGAAGCTCTGCATTACCGAGAAACCGAGCGTCGCCCGCGACATAGCATCGATTTTAGGCGCAAACACGCGCCACGATGGCTATTTCGAGGGCGGCGACTGGTATGTGACATGGACTTTCGGCCACCTGTGCTGCCTTTTTGAGCCCGACGATTACAAGCCCGAGTGGAAGCGGTGGACTATGAGCTCGCTGCCCATGCTGCCCGAAAAATACGACATCAAACTTATCAATGACGCCGGGTACAAAAAGCAGTTTGGCGTAATCGAAGAACTGATACGACGTGCCGACGAGATTGTGAACTGCGGCGACGCCGGGCAGGAAGGCGAACTGATACAGCGGTGGGTTATGAAGAAAGCTGCCACAAGCTGCCCTGTGCGGCGTTTGTGGATTTCGTCGCTTACCGACGAATCGATACGGGAAGGCTTCAGCAATCTTAAGCCGCAGTCCGACTACGACCGCCTGTTTCAGGCCGGGCTGTCGCGGGCTATCGGCGACTGGATTCTCGGAATGAACGCCACCCGCCTGTACACACTCAAATACGGAGGCCGCGGGCAAGTGCTTTCAATAGGGCGCGTGCAGACCCCTACCCTCGCCCTTATCGTGAAGCGCCATCACGAAATAGCCAACTTCGTGCCCAAAGACAGTTGGGAGCTGCACACACGATACCGGGAAGTAGACTTCACATACACCGGCGACCGCTTCGACAGCGAAGCCCCCGGAGAAGAAGCCGTGCGCCGCATAGCCGGAGAGATTTTCACCATCACCTCCGTAACAAAGAAAAAAGGTCGCGAATCGGCCCCGCGCCTGTTCGACCTCACCTCGCTACAGGTGGAATGCAACCGCCGTTTCGGCTGGACCGCCGAGCAGACCCTCAAGCTTATCCAGAGCCTGTACGAAAAGAAGCTTACCACATATCCGCGTGTCGACACCACATATCTCTCCGACGATATGTACCCCAAGATAGCTCCGACATTGCGCAAGATGACGCCGTATGCGCAATTCACCGAGCCGGTGCTGGCGGCTCCTATAGCCAAAACAAAAAAAATATTCGATAACTCAAAAGTTACCGACCACCACGCCATTATACCTACGGGGCAGATGCCGGGAGGTCTTGAAGGCGACGAACGCAAGCTGTACCACACCATAGCGATGCGCTTCATAGGCGTGTTCTACCCTGACTGCCAGTTTGAAGCCACCACGGTACTCGGAAAGGCGGCAGAATACGAATTTAAGGCATCGGGCAAGGTCATCACCTCGCCGGGATGGCGCGTGCTGCTCCCCGCCAAGCCGGAAAAGAGCGAGAATACCGACGCACAGGACTCCGACAACGCCGTGCTTCCTCCATTTACCGAAGGCGAAAGCGGCCCGCACGCTCCCTTCCTCGCCAAAAAGACTTCGCAGCCGCCGAAATACTATACCGAAGGAACGCTCCTGCGGGCAATGGAAACAGCAGGACGCACCGTCGACGACGAAGAGCTGCGCGACGCCATGAAAGAAAACGGCATCGGACGCCCGTCGACCCGAGCGGCAATAATTGAAACCCTGTTCCGCCGCCGATACATATATCGCGAGCGAAAAAACATACTGGCCACCCAAGCCGGAATCGACCTTATAGCCACAATACAGGAAGAGTTGCTGAAATCAGCCAAACTGACAGGCCTATGGGAAAACAAGCTGCGCCGAATCGAACGCGGAGAATATTCCGCCGGACATTTCGTGGCCGAGATAAGCCAGCTTATGAGGGAGATTGTGGCAAACGTGATGAACGACAACAGCGCCCGCAAAATCGCTACCGAAGCCCCGCAGCCCAAGCAGTCGAAAACCACCACGACTGCCGACAGCCCGAAAAAGCCGCGTGCGCCACGCACCACCAAGCTCGAACAAATCGCATGCCCGGTATGCGGCCAAGGACACATAATGCGCGGACGGACAGCATACGGTTGCAGCAACTACGCGAGCGGCTGCGCATTCCGCCTGCCCTTCGACATATGCCCGGCAGACGCCACTCCGGGCAAAGTAAAACAAGCCATAACCAAGTACAAGCCGTCTGCCCGATGATGCAATGGATTGCTGTAGGCATAATCATAGCCTGCGCTGTATTATACTTCGTATGCCGCTTTTTGCGGCGTGACAAAAACTCATGCTCCGACTGCCCTGTAAGCTCTTTCTGCACAAAGAACAGAAAAGCAAACCGAGATAAAAAATAGCAACGTGGCAAACATAGCAATACTATTTCCGGCATATGCCGGCGGTGGCGCCGAGAACGTGGCAATCACTGTGGGCGATATGCTAATGTCGCGCTACGGCCATAAAATCCACATATGGGCATCACGCATAGCTCAGGGATTCGAGGACTCCCTGAGTGCGAAAGGCTACCAAGTGGAGAATTTCGCCCGGTCGTTCAAGGCAAGAATACACGAACCGCGCACATCTCGCCACATTGCCGACCTTGTGCACAGCCACGACATAGACGTGCTGATAATATCGGTGAACGCGGTCGGGTGCGCCCACGAACTCCGCCGCAGCATCTCGCCACGATGCAAAATCGTGTTCCATCTCCACGGCACGCCGATGTGGGAGCTGCAGGACGCACTCACCAAAAGAGCCGTCGCAGCGGACAAACCGCTGAAGAAACTTGCCGCCAACTTCAAATACGCCAGCGCGACCATCAGGGAAAGCCTTCTGCACAGCTACAGCAAACGCTTCGAGCGGAGATACCGCGACATGTTCGACATCTCCGACAGCTATTGGCTTCTCTGCCAAGGATATGCCGACAGACTCGCCCGTCTTTTAGGCGTGGAAAGCGACAATCCGAAGATAAAAGTAATGCCAAACCCGGCAGATACCGGCCGGTTTATGCCGCTTGCAAACTGCGAGAAAAAGAAAGAGGTGCTGTTTGTAGGCCGTCTGACATATGCAGACAAACGCGTTGACCGCCTTTTGCGCATTTGGGCAGAAGTAAGCAAACAAAACCCCGACTGGTCGCTGCACATCGTAGGCGACGGCAAAGACAGGCCGAACCTCGAAAAACTTGCCGGCGAGCTCGCTCTCAAAAACATCACATTCCACGGTTACCGCGACCCGGCTCCCCACTATGAGTCCGCATCGGTGCTGTGTATGACATCGACATTCGAAGGCTGGCCGCAAGTGCTGGTAGAAGCCATGTCGTCGGGAGTGGTACCCATAGCCTTTGGCTGTACCGACGGTGTGCGCGAAATTCTCGGCGACGGGCGCGGCGTGCTTGTAGAGGGATTCGACGAAAAAGCGTATGCCGCCGAGCTACATCGATTGCTCCAAGACCGACAAGGCCTCGAACAGCGCAGGGCGCTTTACCCGGCATATGCGGCACAATTCGACTGCGGCACTATCGCGGAGCTGTGGCACGAGTCAATCTCCCTACTTATGGGACCACATTCGGCACGCAACGATTGTTAGAATCCCGTGTTTTTATGTACCTTTGCGTGGTCGAACCAATCACAACCATGAATCGAATAATCGAAAAAACACATTTCTCCGAAAACGTTGTAAAACTCGTTGTGGAGGCACCCGAAGTTGCCAAGGCCCGCAAAGCCGGACACTTCGTGATAGTACGCTGCGGTGAGAACGGCGAGCGCATACCGCTCACTATAGCGCAGGCCGACGTAAACCGAGGTACCATAACCCTCGTGATACAGGCCGTAGGGCATTCCACCCGAAAAATATGCGCGCTCGAGGCCGGCGATACCCTTACAGACCTCGTGGGGCCGCTCGGAAAAGCTACCGATGTAGGCCTGCGCAACGGAACCGTGGTATGCTGCGGCGGAGGTGTGGGCATAGCTCCGCTCCTGCCCATAGTTCAGGCCATGAAAGCCGCCGGAAACCGAGTGGTAAGCGTACTGGCTGCACGCAACAAAGACCTTATAATCCTCGAAGACGAAATACGCGCATCGTCCGACGAAGTGATTATTATGACCGACGACGGCAGTGCCGGCCGTCAGGGACTCGTCACCGCAGGTGTCGAAGACGTGATACAGCGCGAGAATGTGGCCGAAGTAGTGGCCATAGGCCCTGCTGTAATGATGAAATTCGTGTCACTGCTTACAAAAAAGTACAATGTCCCCACCGTATGTTCGCTCAACACCATAATGGTCGACGGAACGGGTATGTGTGGAGCCTGCCGTGTGAATGTGGGAGGCAAGACGCGATTCGTGTGCGTCGACGGACCCGAATTTGACGCCCATCAGGTAGATTTTGACGAAATGATAATGCGAATGAGGGCCTACGACCCGCAAAAATAAGCAATATGGCAAAAACAACACAGGGCCGCGATGCCGAATGGCGCGAAGAGCTGCGCGCCGCAATGACAGCCAAAGAACGTACCGCCATACCGCGCACCCAGATGCCGACACTGGCTCCCGATGTGCGCGTAACCAACAATATGGAAGTAAACAGCGGCCTTAGCCGCGAACAGGCCGTGACCGAAGCCACCCGCTGCCTCGACTGCCCCACCCCCACCTGTGTGGAAGGCTGCCCCGTAGGCATCGACATACCCGGCTTCATAAAGAACATACAGCGCGGAGCGATATCCGATGCTGCCGCCGTTCTTAAACGGACAAGCGCACTACCGGCAGTGTGCGGACGCGTATGCCCTCAGGAAAAGCAATGCGAAAGCCGCTGCATATATACCAAAATGAAGAAACAGCCCGTGGCTATCGGTTATCTCGAACGCTTCGCCGCCGACAGCGCTGCCGCAGAGGCTGTTGACAACTCCTCCGAAGCAGCAGAACGCAACGGAATGAAGGTAGCCGTGGTCGGCTCGGGACCTGCCGGACTGTCTTTTGCCGGCGATATGGCAAAACGCGGCTTTGAGGTGGACGTATTCGAGGCTCTACACGAAATTGGCGGCGTGCTGAAATACGGCATACCCGAATTCCGCCTGCCAAACTCCGTTGTCGATGCCGAGCTGGACAGCCTGCGCCGTGCTGGAGTCCGATTCCATACCGACACCGTTATAGGCAAGACTCTCAGCTACGAAGACCTGCTCAACGACGGATTCAGCGGCCTGTTTGTGGCTTCCGGTGCCGGACTGCCGCGCTTTATAGGCATACCGGGCGAAAACTATATCGGCGTGTTGTCGAGCAACGAATATCTGACCCGCATCAACCTTATGGGGGCCGGTCGCCAAGGATATGACACACCGGCGCCGACAGGCAGGCGCGTGGCAGTGGTAGGCGGCGGCAACACCGCGATGGACAGCGTGCGCACGGCTCGGCGCATGGGTGCCGAACGCGCCATGATTATATACCGCCGCAGCGAGGCAGAAATGCCAGCCCGAATAGAAGAAGTGCACCATGCCAAGGAAGAAGGCGTGGAGTTCCTCACTCTCTGCAACCCGATTGAATATAAGGCCGACGAACGAGGCCGCGTGCGCTCCGTGGTAGTCCAGCGAATGGAACTCGGCGAACCCGACGCCTCCGGGCGACGGAGCCCTGTGCCAGTGGAAGGCGCAATCGAAGAAATAGACGTCGATCTCGTAATAGTGAGCGTGGGAGTATCGCCGAATCCCCTTATTCCGAACAGTATCGAGGGGCTCGATGTTACATCTCGTGGAACCATCTGCGTCGACGACAATCTGAGAACGTCAATCCCGGTAATATTTGCCGGAGGCGACATAGTGCGCGGAGGTGCCACAGTTATCCTCGCCATGGGCGACGGCCGACGCGCCGCAGCCTCTATGGCAGCACAGTTATTGAACAATGAATAAAATACTCGCAGTTTTAGTACTCGCACTCTCTGTCTGCGGCTGTACCAGGAAGGAAGCAGCCGCAGACAGACCTTTGCTCATGGTAAGCATCGAGCCCCAAAAATGGATTCTCGAACAGCTTGTAGGCGACGATTATGCAATCGGCACCATGCTTGACCGTGGCGCAAATCCCGAAACATTCGACCCGTCGATGGAAAAACGCCTACAGGCCGACAAGGCCACGGCATATTTTTCGACAGGCGCTTTTCCATTTGAAGAATCGTTGGCAAAATCCCTGCCCGACGGGACACGAATTGTGAATACTTCCGATGGAATCGAGCCGATATACGGCACGCACAGCCATACACACAATCATACATCCGGCCACTCGCACGGCCACGACTGCGACCACCACGGCGAAGCCGCCGATCCCCACATGTGGACATCGCTCAAAAACGCACGAATCATAGCCCGCAATATGGCAGAGGCCCTCGCCGACCTTGACTCAGCCGAAGCTGCCACCGTCAACCGACGCCTCGCCACACTTGAACAAAGACTCGACTCCATCGACAAAGCCACAGCGAACCGGCTTGAAGGTGCTTCACGCTCATTTGCAATATGGCACCCATCGCTGAGTTACTACGCCCGCGATTACGGCTTGAACCAGATTGCAGTCGGACAAGAAAGCAAAGAGATGCCGGCCGGACAGGTACGCCAAGTGATAGACAATGCCCGCGACGCAAACGTCAAAGTATTTTTCTTCCAGAAAGAATATGACAACCGTCAGGCAGAGAGCATAAATTCGGCCATAGGCTCGCGTATGATAACCATCGATCCTCTCGCATACGACTGGCTCGGTCAAATCGAACTGATTACCAATGAAATCGCCCGGCCATAGCGACCACTGCCGATGCCACGAGTGCTGCGGCACTGCGCCCGGCAGCAAGCCTCTTATAAGCCTCTGCGATGTAACATTCCGTCGGGATGAACGCATTGTGCTATCCGATGTCAACCTCACCGTAGACGTCGGCGACTTCATAGCCATCACCGGCCCTAACGGCGGAGGCAAAACCACACTTCTCAGGATTATCCTCGGACTTCTCAAGCCAAGTTCAGGAAAGGTGCTCTACTGCAACGGACAGGGCGAGCTCGCCCCGCCCCCCGCAATAGGCTACCTGCCTCAGAAAAACAGTGTCGACTCTCATTTCCCCATATCGGTGGGCGAAGTCGTAGCATCAGGCCTGCTCGCTGAAAAAAACATATCCAAATCAGAGCGTCGCGAAAGGATAGCCGAAGTACTCGCCGAGGTAGGACTCGAAAACTTTTCCGAGCGCCCTATCGGCAAATTATCAGGCGGCCAGCTACAGCGCACCCTGTTTGCCCGCGCCATAGTGCGCAAGCCCCGAATACTCGTGCTTGACGAGCCACTTAGCTATATCGACAAGCACTTCGAGAACCGCCTTTATGAAATCATGGCAGAATTAGCCAAGACCACCACCATACTTCTGGTAAGCCACGAAATGAGCGAGATCGGCGCTATGGCAAACCGACATATAATAGTCGACCGCACACTCGACGAGTGCACGGCCGCGCGCCACTGCATAAAACGGGACTGCTGAATTACTTCTCGTTTCTCGGATTGAAACCGAGAGTCAAAGTCCGTTCCTTAACATCAACGGCATTTGTTTCATCGCCATCGGCCACATCTATTGCCACACCGGGGTACTTGCCGGCATCATCGGCAGTGGCAGCTGATGCTTCGTTATTTCCTGCTTTCGATTCTTTCATTGGAGTAAGTATTTATTTCTTATCCAACAAAAGCAGGCAAGTCATTGTTCGTCCGAGCCTACCGGCAGACGGTTGAGTTCCTCTATATAATTCAACAAGGCATCGCGCCCGCGCTTGTCCTCGCTCGACGTGCGGAATACCGGCGGAAGCTCTTCCCAAGTATCAAGAAGAGCCGCACAGTAATCGGCCGTAAGCTTCTTACCCGCATTCGGGCTCAGCTTGTCGAGCTTGGTGAACACAATGCTGAACGGCACCCCGTTCTCGCCGAGCCACTCCATAAACTCCAAATCGATCTGCTGCGGCTTATGGCGACTGTCGATAAGCACAAACAGATTGGTCATCTGCTTGCGATTCAACACATAATCACTGATAATCCCTTCAAGACGCGCCCTGTCGGCCTTGCTCCTGCGGGCATATCCGTATCCCGGCAAATCGACAATATACCAGCTGTCGTTAACTAAAAAATGATTTATGAGCATTGTCTTGCCCGGCGTCGAAGAAGTCATTGCAAGACCCTTCTTGCCGGTAAGCATATTGATTAGCGACGACTTGCCCACATTAGAGCGCCCGATAAACGCATATTCATGGCGATTATCATCGGGACAGCGCCGATAGTCGCTATTGCTTACCACAAATCTCGCAGCATTTATTATCATATCCTATCAATCATTAATTACATCTCAACAAAGATACGAATAAGTCGAGCGCAAAACAAATTTATTTCGTTTTGCCAAGCGTGAGTATCTAAGGCGCTTAGCCAAAGATACGTACAATCTATCGATAATGCAAACAGCCAAAACGGACAGGCACAATGTCAGTCAGGATAGATTGCTACCTTTATAACACCGTCACACCCGCTTTCAAACAAACGGTATGCCTCCTGAATGCGGCTCAACGGAAAGCGGTGCGTTATGAGCGGCGTTGTGTCGATTTTACCATCTGCGATAAGCCGCAATATTTCATCACAGTCACAACCGTCAACGCCTCCGGTCTTGAATATGAGGTTTTTGCCGTACATATCAGGCAACGGCAGTATCTGGGCATGCTCATAAAGAGCCACCACAGTGACAATGGCATTAGGACGCGCCGCCTGCCACGCCATTCGGAAAGTATCGTCCATACCGGCCACTTCAATAACACGGTCGGCACCACCATGCCCACCTACTGCCATCACCACCTCGAGGCACTCTTCAGGGCTTACCACTCGCACCTCGGGATAAAGGCTGCGAACAAAGTCACGCCTCGAAGCCTGCTTTTCACAAACTATGATATTCTTAGGCTGTTTAAGCCGCAGGCACTCAAGAGTGCACAAACCAGTAGGACCCGCTCCGATAATCAGCACAGTGTCATATTCAGACACCTCTGAAATTTTCACAGCCCAATATCCCGTAGCGAGTATATCGCCTGCAAACAGAGCCTCCTCGTCGCTTACACCGACGGGAATAGGCGTCAGCCCGTTATCGGCATAAGGCACCCGGACATAGCCGGCTTGTCCGCCGTCAATACGGCAGCCCAATGCCCAGCCGCCGTCCTTGTCTGTGCAATTGTTCACCCAGCCATGGCTGCAGAAAAAGCATTCGCCGCAAAAAGTTTCCACATTCACTGCCACACGGTCACCAGGCCGGACACTCTTCACATCACAGCCAACTTCTTCCACAATTCCGACCATCTCGTGGCCGATCGTGACGCCTACCTGTGCCTGAGGCACAGTGCCGTGAAGAATATGCAGGTCCGACGAGCAAACGCTCGAAAGCGTCACCCTCACTACGGCATCTTTCGCATCGACGACCTCAGGCTTCCGCTTATCCCGCAATTCAAACACACCTCGCTCCACATATGTAAGAGCCTTCATAATCGACGACGCAACACATCCGTCGCCTGTCGCCGTACTATTATCTGTCTGTCCTTCCAACATACTATTTCTCTTTGCAACCCCAAAATTACTAAATATATCAAAATAATCACAGCTTTAATTAAAAAATCAACAATAATAAAATGGAGTATAACTCACTGAGCTACACTCCATTTTGTAATTGTTGATTAGTGGACTTACTTCACTTCTTCGAAGTCGACGTCGGTCACTTGGTCGTCGCCGCCTTGCGAGCCTGCGCCGGGATTGGTGTTGCCGGCAGCCTGCTGGGCCTGTGCCTGAGCATTGAGTATATCCTGCTGTGCTGCGCCGAAGGTTGTTTCGATTTCCTTGATTGCAGCGTCGATTGCAGCGATATCCTGAGCCTTGTGAGCCTCTTTGAGTTTGGCAACTGCAGCCTCGATGGCAGAGCGCTTGTCGGCAGGAATCTTGTCGCCGAATTCGCCGAGCTGCTTCTCTGTCTGGAACACAATTGCGTCGGCCTGGTTGAGTTTGTCGATGCGTTCTTTCTCGCGTGCGTCGGCATCGGCATTGGCAGCAGCCTCGTCCTTCATTCGTTTGATTTCGGCGTCGGTAAGACCGCTGGAGGCCTCGATACGTATGCTCTGCTCCTTGCCGGTCGCCTTGTCCTTGGCAGATACGTTAAGAATGCCGTTGGCATCGATTTCGAATGTCACCTCAATCTGGGGTATGCCGCGGGGTGCGGGCGCGATTCCGTCGAGGTGGAACTTGCCAAGCAGCTTGTCGTCCTTTGCCATGGGGCGTTCGCCCTGAAGAACGTTGATTTCTACAGACGGCTGGTTGTCGGCAGCTGTCGAGAATGTTTCGCTCTTGCGGGTAGGAATGGTTGTGTTGGCTTCAATAAGCTTGGTCATCACGCCACCAAGTGTTTCGATACCTACAGACAGAGGCACAACGTCGAGAAGGAGCACGTCCTTAACATCGCCGGAGAGCACACCGCCCTGAATAGCGGCACCGATGGCCACAACTTCGTCGGGGTTAACGCCCTTAGACGGAGCCTTTCCGAAAATCTTCTGAACTTCGGCCTGAATGGCGGGAATACGGGTAGAACCGCCAACGAGGATTACCTCGTCGATTTCAGAGGGTTTCAAGCCTGCGTCACGAAGAGCGTCCTCACAAGGCTTGACAGTGGCACGGATAAGCTTGTCGGCAAGCTGCTCGAATTTAGCTCGCGTAAGCGTCATCACAAGGTGCTTGGGCACACCGTTGACGGGCATAATGTACGGCAGGTTGATTTCGGTGCTTGTAGCGCTCGAAAGCTCGATTTTGGCCTTTTCGGCGGCTTCTTTAAGACGCTGCAGGGCCATCGGGTCCTGACGGAGGTCGACACCTTCCTGACGCAGGAACTCATCAGCAAGCCAGTCGATAATCACGTGGTCGAAGTCATCACCACCGAGGTGGGTGTCGCCGTTCGTGGATTTAACTTCAAACACACCGTCGCCGAGTTCGAGTATCGAAATATCGAAAGTACCGCCTCCAAGGTCGAATACGGCTATTTTCTGGTCTTTGTTCGTCTTGTCGAGGCCGTATGCGAGCGCTGCCGCTGTAGGCTCGTTGACAATACGGGCAACCTTAAGACCTGCAATTTCGCCGGCTTCTTTCGTTGCCTGACGCTGAGAGTCGTTGAAGTACGCGGGCACCGTGATAACGGCCTCGTTAACCGACTGGCCGAGGTAGTCTTCGGCTGTCTTCTTCATTTTCTGAAGAATCATTGCCGAGATTTCCTGGGGAGTGTATTCGCGGCCGTCGATATCAATGCGCGGAGTGTTGTTGGCGCCACGCACCACCTTGTAGGGCACGCGCTCTATTTCGTTCTTTACCTGGTCATATGTTTCACCCATAAAGCGCTTGATAGAGTAGATGGTGCGCTTGGGGTTGGTTATAGCCTGACGTTTGGCAGGATCGCCCACCTTGCGTTCGCCGCCGTCAACAAATGCCACGACAGAGGGGGTGGTGTTGCGTCCCTCGCTGTTAGGAATAACAACAGGATTGTTGCCTTCAAGTACTGCGACACAGGAATTAGTGGTTCCTAAGTCTATACCGATGATTTTTCCCATAGTTGTATGTGCTTTTTTATATGTTTTTTATGTTTTCTGATTCTCGTTTTTGCTAAAGATAGAACAAACCTCGTGCCAAAAATGTTTTGACGCCAATTTCTGCCACATTGGCAGTCTGCCACTACCCGATTATGAACCTAACGAATGAATAAAAGCGCGGGAGAACTTGCCACATGCGAAACCGGTGGAAGGCGGTTGAAGAAATGGCACAGCCCCTGCGCGCTCATAGTGCGACACTCCGATTGTCGGCCGCTGCGGCAGTTTTTTCAGGCTTAAGAACGTTTGATTGGAGAAAAAGTTGTAACTTTGGCTTATCAATAACAAAACATATACTTTTTAAACATAACCTTATTCCATGAAACCTTACGTACTCGGAATTGACATAGGCGGTACCAACACCGTGTTTGGCATAGTAGACGCTCGCGGCAACGTGCTGGCAAGCTCATCGATAAAGACTCAGAAGCACAGCAACTTCAACGACTATCTCGAAGAACTGCACACTGAGGCCAGCCGTCTGATTGATGCCTACGACGCCACCGACAAGATACAAGGTATCGGCATCGGCGCACCCAATGCCAACTACTACACCGGCCGAATCGACAACGCCGTGAACCTTCCCTGGCCCAGCCTGCCGCTGGCCCAGCTCGTGAGCGAGAAATTCGGAATACCCGTAGCCATCACCAACGACGCCAACGCGGCCGCTCTCGGAGAAATGACATATGGCGCGGCACGCGGCCTCAAAGACTTCATCATGATAACTCTCGGCACCGGCGTAGGCTCCGGCATAGTTATCAACGGACAGGTAGTATACGGCCACGACGGTCTTGCAGGCGAACTCGGCCACGTGATTATCAAGCGCAACAACGGCCGTCTGTGCGGCTGCGGACGCACCGGCTGCCTCGAAACATACTGCTCGGCAACCGGCGTTGCACGCAGCGCTCGCGAATTTCTCGAAATACGCACCGAGCCGTCGCTCCTGCGCAACATACCTGTAGAAGAAATAACTTCCAAGGACGTCTACGATGCCGCCGTACAGGGCGACCAGATTGCCAAGGACATCTTCACATATACCGGCACCCTGCTCGGTGAAGCAATGGCCGACATGATGGTATTCTCCTCGCCTGAAGCATTCATACTCTTCGGCGGCCTTGCAAAGAGCGGCGACATGCTTATGCGTCCTCTCAAAGAAGCCATGGACAAAAACATGCTGTCGATGTTCAAGGGCAAGCCCAAAGTCATACTCAGCGAGCTCAAGGAAGCAGACGCCGCAGTGCTCGGCGCAAGCGCGCTTGGCTGGGAGGCCAAACCCATCGTTGCAGCCACCCCTGCCGTATAGTTCTCAAAAAACACGGTTCGGAAGGGCGTAAAAGTTTGCAGGAATGAAAAAAAATTCCTAAATTTGCGCTCCGAAAAGAGTGGAAATAAATCGAAAAATCAACATAGGCAATGAAAAGAACATTCCAACCCTCTAACCGTAAAAGAGTTAACAAGCACGGCTTCCGCGAAAGAATGGCAACAGCCGACGGCCGTAAAGTACTTGCACGCCGCCGTGCCAAAGGTCGCCTTCACCTCACTGTGTCGGATCACCTTGGCAGCAAATAAGCATAGTTAATTCTAAGATAAAAAAGAGTCGGCAATTTGTCGGCTCTTTTTTTGAGGGTGTCTGATAATATCTGTTGAACGCCCTCCGAAAAAGATCAAAAACGGTATATGAAAGGATTCTCCAAATCATTCGAAAAGCAGTCGGCAAATTTTGTGCTGATATACGGCGACAACGGCGACCGCACATCTATCATCACACCCGAACTGATTGCTGAAGCTGTCGCGCGCGCCCAGTCGAGCCACACATATGTAGAACTTCAATGCTGCATTCCGTTAAAGTTGCACGAAGGAAGTGCCAAATATATGAGATGGGGATACGACCCGAACAGCGACGTGCCATTTGCCGCCATATACTTTACCGAAAACGACGGCACGCACACCCGTTACATCAAAACAAACTGTACCAAGAGTCGGGGCGAAGCCATGCTCTGCTCGCTTTTCGAGCATTCACAGATACCCCCTCTCGTAATAGGCTGGGAAAAACAATGGCTGCGCAGAGCGCAAGAAGAAATCGAGCCTTATATTCTATATGCAGGGAACGATGAATTCAAACACTTCGACTTTGACGATGTGCTTGCTGCCATCGAACAGCTATGCGACGGCGAAATCGACAGCGTGATGCTCCAGACCGAAAGCGCCCAGAACGGTTACTTAGAAGCATGTAAGAAAGCCGACGGATACCAAGTCGAATTTCAGACCGATGACGAAGAAACCGGCATAAGGCGCGGCTTTAGACGGATTGTATGTAATCTCGATGACGTACAGCAATGGTTTGCCGATTACTACAATGAGCGCAAAGCACCTGATATAAGCCCGGAGTGGGATGAATTCGATGTAGAAGAATTTTTTAACAACCTGGCAAACAAACTATAAGAGTATGTTCAGCGAAAAAACATCTAAGGCCATCGACCTGATTTGGAAAAGCTTCGACCGCGAGAAGATACGCGCAGGCTACCAACTGATAAATGAAGCCGTCAACGAAGGCGATGCCGACGCCATATGCCTTCTCGGCCGCTGCCATCTTGGCAGCGATTACGTATGGGAAGAAGCAGGATTTGAAGAAGATCCAGAAAAAGCAGCAAAGCTCATCAAGGAAAGTGTGCTGAAAGGCAGCGCCATAGGAGTACTGACAGCCATGCGTTGCGGCGAACTTACCCCGGGAGTAAAGCGCAAAATGCCGTTTGCCTCAGAAAGAGATGCCTTTGCAGAAGTGCTGTGCGAAGCCCAGCACGGCAACGGTTTTTGCCTGTTTATGATAGGCAACGCACTGTTCTGGGGCGACTACCTCATATTCGAGCCGGAAGCAGCCAAACAATTCAAAAGCGTGGAAGAATACAATGCTTTCGCATACCCCTTGGCTGCCAATTACTTCGAGCACGCCTTCGACGATGGCATTCTCTACGGATTCGGCAACTTCCGCACCATTTACGAATCTGACCACAGCAACATATCCGAGCACGCCTACGAGGCATACTTCAAGCACGTTGCCGACGGAGGCAACCCCCTCGTATGCAACGACTACGGCAAGTACCTGCAGGACGAGTACGAGGACTGTGAAGAAGAGGCATTCAGCTATTATAAGAAAGCGGTGGAATTTGGCGACCTCAAATCAGCCTACAACGTGGCTGTGTCGTACGCCACAGGCATGGGTGTGGAAGAAGACCTCGACAAGGCATTTGAGTACTATACGATTGCAGCAGAAGCCGGATGGGTATCGGCACAGTTCCAGCTCGGCAACTTCTATTTTACAGGACGCGGAAACGTTGCCCGCGACTATGCCAAGGCCTTCAAATGGCTGAACGAGGCCTACCTCAATGCCGACGAAGACGAACGCTGGCGACCGGCTGCCGAATTGGCCATTCTTTATCAGGACGGGCTCGGCACCATTCAGGACGACGAAATGGCATTCGCGCACCTTGCCGAGATAGAGGACATTTTAGATGAAATATGGGAACCGCTCGACGCCATGGTGCTGAATGCCCTTGGTGTGGCTTACGCATTCGGCCGAGGCACCGAGCCCGACATAAAAAAGGGAATCGAATACTTTGACCGCGCCATAGAGTACGGCTCGGAAGAAGCCGTTGCCCACAAAGCGAAATTCAAGAAATCGATTTTCGGAAGTTGGAGCGAACGCTGATCCTCCAAGAGTAATATCTGATAATCACCTCTTAACGGCGGGACTTTCTATCGGGAAGTTCCGCCATCATCATTGTATACCGTCCCTTGCCGTGCGTTTTCGAGCCATACGACACCGCGCCATGGGGGCACATATGGTAACAGCGAAGGCACATGGCGCACTTATCTCCCCACTCCGGGCGACAAACGCCTTCACCCCTTGCCACCATAGATATATTACCCATAGGGCAGGCTCCTGCACAAGCCCCGCAGCCCCGACATACCTCTGTCACGCCAAACGGCTTAGGCGACATCGCAAAACGAACAAACCACGGGTATACCACACCTGTCTTAAGCCCGGCAAAAGAACCTCGCACAAGCATGTCCCTGCCACGGCTAATAATCGACCCGGCAATCGCCTCAACCCGTGTACGCGCCGACTCAATCTTGGCGCGCGCTACCTCCGGGGAATCTACGTCAAAACCCTTCATACACACATACGTGTTCGGCATCTGCACCGAATACGCACTTTCGCCGGTAATCCCTCTTCGGCCAAGCAGTTTGCGCCATTGTCTGTCAGCACGGCCCATATCGTCGCCACAGGTAGTCACCATATAGTGCCGCGCCATCAGAGCGTTTTTACCAAAGGACACCTCGCGTATAAAATCGGCCACCACAGGCGGCACACCCCACGAATATGTGGGAAACACCCACACCACCGGCTCCGATGGGCTATCCGCGTCGACCTCAAATTCCGACGGCTTTCTCAATCGTTCTCCCGACAAAGACTCGACACTTCCACCGCCGAGAGCCTCGGAAAGAAGCCGGGCCACATACATAGAGTTGCCCGTGCCAGAAAAACAAAGTATTCGGCTCACTTTCTACGCTGTGATTTAGGTGATATATTGCGTATCGTAACTTGCGTGGCTCCGAAGCCGTACTCTCTGAACGAAGCGTCCTGCACATCGTGTCCCTTATACCGGTGCGTAAGCTCTTTCATAATGGCTTGACGCAGAACGCCCTCGCCCTTGCCGTGGATAAACACTATCTTTTGCCCCACATTCCGCAGATTTGCATCCATAACGCTGCAGAAGCGGTCGATCTGCATATTCAGAATATCGGCAGGACCAAGACCGGCCGTGGTGTCAAGCAGCTCGTCGGCATGCAAGTCCACCTCGATTATATCCGCACGCAAAGGCGCGGCAGACTTCCTTACGGCATTCTGCGAAGCAATGTCGCGTTTCTTCGCTTTGATACCCTGCTCTATATCCTCAGACCGGAACGAAACCTGGGCGACCGGCCTTCCGCATTCAGCTATGTCGAAAGCTATTACCGGATTATCAAAGTAGGGATTAGATTTGAAACAATGAAGCTTGGCAAATTTCGTAGTGTCCACCTTAAGTTCCACAAGTGCCGGATTCACAGCCCCAAAAGCCTTGGAACGCTTGAATACCACATACTGAACGGCAAGCCTGTCCATGGCAGGGAGATCCGACGGCTCGATTTCACACAGAAACTCCTGCATATTAGGCTCTATAAGACCGTCGAAGCGATGAGTCCATTCGGCACTGTCGGCAGAACGCGACATAAGAGCCAGATACACATAATAGTTGGAATCGTTGACGATATATGCGTCGAAAGTCGACCGCGAAAGCGCCTTTATATCCGACGGCTCAAAGCCAAGAACAAGGCGCAGCTCGTCGCCACCCGGCGTTTCGATAACAGGCAGCGACAGTGGTGCCGGCTTTGCCGCAGCCTTAGGCAATTCCTTTTCAGGCGTCGGTACCGGGTTGTTAAACCGCGTGGTGTTTCCAACCACCACGCACTCCTTGAGCAATACCGGAGTTTCAAATCCGTCTTCGTCGACGTAGGCTATATTATCGACAATGCGCACCACCCTGCCGCCTCCAACGGCGTTCAGATACCGCACATTATCACCTATCTTTATCTGCATAATACTTTATTTCTTCGTATGAATCTAAATTTACAAAACAAAGATCAAACCCTTTGTTCCTGCAAAAATAGCATTTTCCCCTGCAAAAAAAGACAAGCCACTCATTTTTTACGCAGAAATACCGCCGCCTCCCCAAAATCGCCTTTGGCGGGAGGAGATTTTTTTTGAGGTTTGGGTAATGGTGTTGCTGATTTTTTGTTACTTTTGTACTTCGGTAAACAGTAATCCGAAAATAGAGAATTTACCCAACCGATATATCAAAAACCACAATTATCATGAGAACTGATCTCAGCTCGCAGATTAAACTGGACCGGATTCCGCGCCGGTATTACAATCCCGACAACGAGATTGAACTTACAGCTCTGCGCCGTGAAGAAAAGCTATTCACACGCATTTTTGAAACAATTTCCGACGGCGGCGATTTCATTGCCTCGGAAATGGCTCGCTACATCAACCGCTACACCGAGCAAAAAGGCAGATGCGTACTCGCCCTCGGCGCAGGAGTAAGCACCCACAGGGCATATGCAAGCCTCATCAAGCTGTACAACGAAGGACGCGTTGATTTCAGCAACGTGATTATATACATCATCGACGAATTCTTCCCCCTGCTGCCGGAAGGACCGTCGGTACTGAAGCGCTTGCGCGAAATCCTCCTCGACCACATCAACATAAAGCCTGAGAATGTGCGCACCATCAATCCCGAGATAACGAAGGAAACGATGTACGAGTACTGCCAGGCATACGAGCAGGCCATAGCCGACGACGGAGGTATCGACCTTGCCGTGTTCGAAATCGGACCGCACGGAACAGTAGCATTAAACGAGGCTGGCTCGCCCGAATCAAGCTATTGCCGCCTGGTGCTTCTCGGCAACGAAATACGCCACATCATCAGCAAGAATTACAACTGCGACGAGGTTCCGACAACCGCCATCACACTCGGCGTGGCGAACCTCCGTTCGGCCAAGCGCATACTCACTATGGCATGGGGTGAGAACAGCGCCGAAATTGTCCGCAAGGTTGTAGAAGGCGATGCCAGCCCGAGCGTGCCCGCCTCGCTCCTGCAGGGTCACCCCCACGTGAAACTCGTTATAGACCTCGGCGCTGCCGAAGAACTCACCCGCATAAGCCAGCCGTGGAAGGTGACTTCCTGCGAATGGAACGACAAGCTTATACGCCGCGCCATCGTATGGCTTTGCAATATGACAGGCAAGCCTATCCTCAAACTCACCGACAAGGACTATAACGACTGGGGCCTCGGCGAGCTGCTGGCACTCTACGGTTCGGCATACAACGTGAACATAAAAGTATTCAACGAGCTGCAGCACACTATCACAGGCTGGCCCGGAGGCAAACCAAACGCCGACGACACCTACCGTCCCGAACGCGCCAACCCCTATCCCAAGCGCGTGATAGTGTTCTCTCCCCACCCCGACGACGACGTGATATCCATGGGCGGAACCCTGAAACGGCTCGTGGACCAGCACCACGATGTGCACGTGGCATACGAAACCTCCGGAAACATTGCCGTAGGCGACGAAGATATGATACGCTACTTCCTTATGATGGATAAGATTGCACCTATGTTCGGCTTCAACAACGACGGGTACAACAAGCTTTCCACCGAAGTGCAGGAGTTTATCAAGACCAAGAGCGCCGGCGATATGGACAACAGCGACATTCGCGAAATCAAGACTATGATTCGCCAGGCCGAAGCCACCATCGCCTGCAACTACATAGGAGTCAAACCCGACAACATACACTTCCTGCGCCTGCCGTTCTACGAAACGGGCACAATCAAGAAAGGTGACCTGTCGCAGCGCGATGTCGATATCATAATCAAACTTCTGCAGGACGTCAAGCCGCAGCAAATCTTCGTTGCCGGCGACCTCGCCGACCCGCACGGCACACACAAGGTGTGCACCGACGCAGTTCTCGCAGCCCTCTACGAGCTACGCGACGAAGAATGGATGAAAGACTGCCGCATATGGATGTACCGAGGAGCTTGGGCCGAATGGGAAATCGACCACATCGAAATGGCTGTGCCAATCAGCCCGGAAGAACTACGCTCCAAACGCAACTCCATTCTCAAACACCAGAGCCAGATGGAAAACGCGCCGTTCCTTGGCGACGACGACCGTCTGTTCTGGCAGCGTGCCGAAGACCGCAACCGTGCCACCGCTCAGCTCTATGAGGGACTCGGCCTCGCCTCTTACGAAGCTATCGAGGCATTCGTGGAGTACAAACCCATTAAATAACAACACTCATATATAACGATGAGGCTCCGTCGTGGATAACACCAGACGGAGCCTCATTGCTTATTCCTTATTATTCTACCAAAATCAGGCCGAAACAATCAGGCACTGAGCCTTCGGGAGCATAACTTGACACCTCCACCCCGGCATTGCGCACCGTTGCGAACACATCTACTCCGCAAGCTTCCATCGACGGCGCCGTTTCCCACGGTCGTGGGCACGAATCGGGAGTGCACTCCGCACACAAGCGACAAGGCCCGGTTCCGAAAGGAAGCACCTTGTAGTAGCCCCGCCGAAAAAGCCCGGCGGCAACCGACACGGCAAGCGGAGTGCCTGCCGTGATAGAATGCGTTCTGAAAAGTATGGCCGTAGTATAATTACCAAGAATGGCACGCATCTCCTCCCATGCCGGCGAATAAGGCGGACAACAGCGATTATGGCCATAGTTAGGACAGCCATAACGGCACTTCATAACAGGCCATGCAGCAGTTACCACCAACGACGCCGATATTGGCATAGCCAAATCAGCACCTTCTGCAAGCAATTGGTCTACAGCTTCTTTCATCTTGATTATAATAAGAGGGAGCCAACGTATGTATACAAAAAAAGGTAAGCTTACTACATCGCACCGCTACAACCCGATACCCTTGCTTCGGTCAAGACCTGGGGGATTCTCGGGGAGCTGGCCGTGTAGGACTTACCCGGACACAAAAGTACTGCCTTTTTGCCGAACTACAAGCGGCAACCACGTATTTTAACACAACTTAACACCATAAAAGTCGCCACGGCAACCTTACTGAGATAAAAATTGATTTTTTTCACCTACGGGTGTAACAAAGGCACATATTGCGTGTCTATATTGCGAGAACGCATAAAAACAGCATGAACGCCAAAGACTTCGAAACACTCGCACTCAGCCTGCGACCCGGCCTCGTAAAAGCGGCCAGGCAGATTGTGGTGAGCGAAGCGGAAGCCGAAGATCTCGCGCAGGACACCATGCTCAAGCTATGGAGCATGCGCGAAAGGCTTACCGAATACCGATCGGTCGAGGCTCTTGCCCGCATTATTATACGCAGGCTGGCTCTCAACGCCGTCCGCCAGCACCACGGAGCCATAAGCCTCGAAGATGCTGCCGAGCTGAGCGATGCCGAGAGTCCCGACACGGAGCTTGAACGCAACGAAAGTGCCGCGCGTATCGACGCAGTGCTTGCCGCCCTACCCGAAGCGCAGCAGATACTCATCAGACTAAGGCACGTCGAAGGCTACGACAATGCTGCCATAGCCGCCGTTCTCGGAACCTCGGAGGGTGCTGTTCGCACCGCGCTATCACGCGCCAGAAGGCGTGTGGCTCAAATATTGACCCAACCTGTTTAAATGATTAATATGCCTTACGAATTACTCCGCACTCAGATAGAAGCCTTCCTCGACGGCACTACCACGCCTGATGAAGAAGCCTGCATCTACTCGGCGTACAGCAAATCGGAGCCGGGAAGCCTTCCTTCCGACCTCGAACGCTATCGGGCTATGTTCGCATGGTATGCCTCGCTTTCGGGTGAAGAAAACACCATACCCTCTGCCAAACCCAAACGCAGATACCGCGCGTGGCTCAAATACGGGGCCGCTGCCGCGGCTACCGCCGCAATCACCGTATCGGCCCTATTCATATCAGACCCGCTGGAAAAAAAGATGGACAACACCCTGTATGCGCAATATGTCGGAAGCTACGTGATACGCAACGGCAAGCGCATCAGCGACCTCGACGCGATTATGGTATCCGTGATACGGGCAGAGCACATTGCCGACAGCCTCAGCAACTTCACTACCGAACTTGAAAACATTCCCGAAATAGAATCGGACAACACCATTATTGAAAACGCCCTGTCCGGCGTAAGCGACCCGGTGCTTGCCCGGCAGCTTTGCAACGATTTGCTCAACGAACATTCCAACTAACACAAACAATCATAATTCATACAGATATGGCTCGAACAATTATATCTGCAATAGCATTGCTTTGCATAGCGATTTCGGCTTCGGCACAAGCCAAAATCGACAAATACATCGAAGATATGGAAAAGCGCCCCGATGTAGAAACAACATATACCGAACGCCGCGCCCCGCGCAAGAAAAAGCTTGTGCGCATATCGCGAATAATGAATTTCCAAAATCCCAAATATTACCAGCAGCTCCTCAAAGCCTTTGAAGACGAGCGCGACAATACAGTGAGCGCTTCGAAAACGGACAAGATGATGACATATCGCTTTGAAAACAACAAAGGCACAAGCACATACTCCCTCACATGGGGCCAGGGCTACTCCGCCCCATACACACTTGTAATGAGCTGGCGCAGCCAAGACGCTGACGACCAAAGCTATATAGACGACGAGCATTCGACAGGCTCGGAAATATTGGTATTCGACTCTTTCGGCTGCAACACAAAAGTAAGCACAAGCACTTCAACCAATAGCTACCAAAAGCAAGCCGACAAAGCCAATAAAAAACTGGCGGCCATGGCACGCAAGCGCGCCGCCGAAGCCCGGAAGCAAGCTTGCGAGGCTCGCAAAAAGGCTGCAAAAGCGAGCAAACAAGCTGCTGATGCACAGAAACGCGCCGAGCGTACTCGCGGCTACAGCGCTGACTGCAAGTACAGCGAACGCGCATACCAGAACGCCCTGCGCGCAAGCTGCCGCACAATCAGCCCTGCGGGACAGGTGCGCGAATTTAGCGCGTTCGACGCCATGGACAACAGCTCCATATGGGAACATCTCGAAAAAACAGATGTTAACGCCAACTGCATCGTGACCATTACCGAGGTATCAGGAGCCACCACAATAATAGACATGAAAAGCCCCCTGATATAGCCCGGCTACCAGCTGAACGAGAAGCCTACCCGCGAAAGTTCGGCCGACATCGGAGGCTGGAGCTTATACACACACACTGTGCCTCCGGCAATCCTTTCAAAGCGCTGCGACAGCGCCTCCTTTATGCGCCAAGCCACATTTTCGAGCAATGCCGAAGGTTCGGCCATAACCTCCCTTACAACATCTACAATTTCAGCATAATTCACTGTTGCGTCGAGGCAGTCGCCAACCATGGCTGCCCCGGCGCTTACTTTAAGCACCAGCGACACCTCGAAAACATTACCTACCACGCGTTCCTGAGGCAACACTCCGTGCCTTGCGAAACAACGAAGCCCGTCGACATGTATGGTGCCGACGGGCATATTATCGTTTTTATTCATTCAGATGCAATAATAATATTATCTTCTGCCCTTGCGGCGCTTCTTGCCCACGCTTTCGGGCTGGCGGCCACGCGGCTTCGATGCGGAGAGTGCTTCAAGCGGACGCGGCGGGTTCTTCTCGTCCACAATTACGAGGTCGAGTTGTTTCTTCTGAATATCAGCACGCGCCACCTGCACCACCACCTTGTCGCCGAGGCGGTACTTGTTGCCACGCTTGCGACCCACCAGACAGTAGTTGCGGTCGTCGAAATCGTAGAAATCATCAGCGAGGTCACGCATCGGCACAAGACCTTCGCACTTGTTGTCGTCAAGCTCCACATACAAGCCCCACTCGGTCACGCCCGATATAACGCCCGAAAACACCTCTCCGAGATGATCGGCCATATATTCAACGGCCTTGTACTTGATGGAGGCACGCTCGGCGTTTGCCGCAAGCTGCTCCATATCGGACGAATGCTTGCATTGCTCCTCGAGTTTCTGAAGATTCACGCTACGGCCACCGGAAAGATAGCGCTCGAGCAGCCTGTGCACCATCATATCGGGATAGCGGCGTATCGGCGATGTGAAATGGGTATAATACTCGAATCCGAGCCCGTAGTGTCCTATATTGGTGGTTGTGTATATAGCCTTTGCCATCGAGCGGATAGCGAGGGTTCCCAACAGGTTTTCCTCTCCCTTGCCTTTGATGTCTTTAAGCATCTTGTTGAGCGAACGGTTGATATCCCTCGGCGTGCCTGTAGTCTTCAACTTATAGCCGAACACACGCGAAAGCTCGGCGAGATTCGACAGACGCTCGGCATCGGGAACATCGTGCACTCGATATACAAACGCCTTTGCTTTCTTACGCTTGGGAACTATGCCTATAGCGGCAGCCACGGTCTTGTTGGCAAGGAGCATAAACTCCTCGATCAGCTTGTTGGCGTCTTTGGATTCCTTGAAGAATACCGACACCGGGTGTCCTGTTTCGTCTATCTCGAAGCGAACCTCGGCGCGGTCGAAATCTACAGAGCCATTGTCATATCGTGCCTCGCGCAGTTTTTTGGCGAGGCGGTCGAGCAGCAACACCTCTTCGGAAAAATCGCCTTTGCCAGTTTCGATAATTTCCTGCGCTTCCTCGTAGGTAAAACGGCGATTGCTCCGTGTAACCGTGCGCACTATGCGCGATGCCTGCACGCGGGCGTTGTCGTCCATTTCAAAAACGCAGGAGAAGGTAAGCTTGTCCTCGTCAGGGCGCAACGAACATATACCGTTGCTTAGATGTTCAGGCAGCATGGGCACCACGCGGTCTACCAGATACACGCTCGTGGCACGGTCGCGGGCCTCGCGGTCGAGAGGCGTGTCGGGCTGCACATAGTGCGTGACGTCGGCAATGTGGACGCCTATCTCGTAATTCCCATTCGCAAGACGGCGCACCGAAAGAGCGTCGTCAAAGTCCTTGGCATCGCGGGGGTCGATGGTAAAGGTAACGACATCGCGCATATCGTCGCGCGCGGCTATCACTTCGGGGGTTATTCCCGCGTCAATTTTTTCGGCAGCCTTTTCTACCGATTCAGGGTAACGGTACGGCAACCCGAACTCTGCGAGAATGGCGTGCATCTCGGTATCGTTCTTTCCTGTTTCTCCGAGTATGTCTACAACCTCGCCCTGGGGATTCTTGGCCTCGTCGGGCCAGTTGGTGATGCGGACAATAGCCTTGTCGCCGTTTTTACCGCCTTTAAGCTTGGTGCGCGGTATGTATATGTCGGCAGCAAGGAATTTAGAATCGGTAACCATGAAGGCCACGCGCTTGTCCACTTTCAGAGTGCCGATAAAGGTCTGTTCCTTTTTTTCTATAATCTCAGTCACTTCCGCCTCCGGCTCGCGGCCTTTCACCCTCGCGGCTATGGCCACTGCCACGCGGTCGCCGTTAAGGGCGTGCATGGAGTTGCGTTCTGCCACGAATAGCTCCTCGCCGTCGTCGGTTATCACGCCGTTCTTTCCGTTGCTGCGGCGCACAAAAACGCCTTCGGCCTTTACTGTGCGCTGCGGCGACTTGTACTTGCCCGGAGCTGTTTCTATAAGTTCGCCGTCAAAGGCGAGTTCGGCCAGATAAAGAGCGACAGTCCTCTGCGCGGCAGGAGTATCCTGCCCTATGGCGTGCGAAACCTGCCTGTAGTTAAATGTTTCGTTTTTACGGCCTGCTATGTAATTGTCGACGTCGGCCTTTAGCTGACGGCTGTTTCGAGATGTGTTTTTTGTCTTTGCCATATAATGATGAGTTGCAGAGTCTAAGAGGGTGTTTAATAATATCTGTTAAAGCACAGGTTGGTGTATTTTTGTTTAAACTGTTCATTAAGAAGAGGGAGCATAGCGGTGGCTATGTGACCGATGAGTAATGGGCAGGTTAACAAAAAGACGC
>CAJTSR010000031.1 GCA_910579035.1 uncultured Muribaculaceae bacterium
CGCATCTCAAAATAATTCAGAAAATAAATCATCGGTTGGCTCAGTTAGCGGCTTAGCCAAGGCTGAACAACCTCAAATTTTACCGAATCATTGTTATTGTTTTATAGAATATTGAACACCTGCGGGCCGCGCCGGTATGCGGGGCTTGCGGCCGGTCTGAGTGCGTATGCTGAAAGGCGTTGTTATTGTGCCTCGCAAAAGTAAGTAAAAGTATCGGAAAAATCAGTATGGCGTGCTTGATTTTTTGAATTGGCAATTTGGCCCTTGATTTTTTTTCGAGGCAGGTATTGACCGACAAGGAAAAAATACCTACTTTTGTGAAAATTTGGAAAAAATGGCAAAGGAACTCGCCGAGCAGCTGGAGAGGCTGGGGCACAAGGCCGAACTCCTTGTGACACGCTACGAAACCCTCCGTCGTCAGAACGATGAATTGCGCCGACGACTGGAGGAGATGCAGGCCGCGCTTCTGGCGCGCGACGCACAGATACAGAAGCTCGAGATGCAGGCCGAACACACGCGGATATCCGCCGCTCTGGCGGCCACTCCGGCCGATGTGCAGGCCGCCCGGTCATTGATTTCAAGTTTAGTGCGGGAAATCGACGACTGCGTCGCCGACCTTACGAGAGATGTGTAGCCCCGACCCCGCTTTCCGATGAACGAACCGAAAGAACATAGAATAACGATCAAGATTGCCGGTGTAGAGCCTTTCAAGCTCCCGGTGCCGGAGGACGAAGAGTCGTTCTACCGGTTGGTGATAGGACGAATCAACAGCAATGTCGACCGTCTGAGCTACGGTGTAAACGCCGATTCGCGCGCCGTGGCCCTTGCCAAGGTAACATTATACTACGCCACAATGCTTTACCGCCAGACGAATCTGATTAATTCCCAGTCCGGGCTGCTCGAGGATTTTGAAAAACGAATCGACAGGCTCCTCGAAGGCACCGACTGACCTTCGGTTTCCGTACCCCGCATCGGGAGCGGCACGCAAGGCTTCTCTCGCATATCCCATAGAGAACGATTTTTTCCGCACTTCATATGCCGGTGCAGAGGCACCTGTGTGAAGTGCGTCTTTTGTATTAACCTAACCCACAAGCAACATTCATAATACAATGGTAATATTGTCCTACATCGCCGTGGCTGTAATAGCAGCGGCAATAGCCGCCGGGATAACGCTGATGGCACAGCGCCGGATGGCAACCTCGAGAGCCAAACTGATAGTATCGGAGGCGGAGCGCGAGGCCGAAGACATCAAGCGCAACAAAGCGCTCGAAGGCCGCGAGGAAGCCCTTCGCATAACCACCGAGGCCGAAAAGGCAGCAGCCCAGAAGATGAGCCGCGTGCAGTCGGCCGAGGCCAAGCAGAAACAGCGCGAGCTGCAGCTCAACCAGCAGCAGAGCGAGAACCAGCGCACGCGCAACGAGCTCGACAGCCTCCGCCAGAATCTCGACGCGCAGCAGAACGTTGTCAACAACCGCCAGCAGCAGCTCGACGAAATGCACCGACAGGCGCAGGACCTGCTCGAACACATATCCGGCCTGTCCTCGGCAGAGGCCAAGGAAAAGCTCATCGAAAGCCTCAAGGACGAGGCCAAGACAGCCGCGGCGTCCTACATCAACGACATTATGGACGATGCCAAGATGACCGCCAACAAGGAAGCCAAGCGCATCGTGGTGCAGAGCATACAGCGAGTGGCCACCGAAACGGCGATAGAGAACTCCGTCACTGTGTTCCATATCGATTCCGACGAAATAAAAGGCCGCATCATAGGCCGCGAGGGCCGCAATATACGCGCCCTTGAGGCAGCCACCGGAATAGAGATAATCGTCGACGACACCCCCGAGGCCATAGTGCTGTCGGGCTTCGACCCCGTGCGCCGCGAGATAGCGCGCCTTGCCTTGCACCAGCTCGTGGCCGACGGCCGCATACACCCCGCCCGCATCGAGGAGGTTGTGGCCAAGGTGCGCAAGCAGATAGAGCAGGAGATAATCGAAACAGGCCAGCGCACGGCCATCGACCTCGGCATACACGGCCTTCACCCCGAGCTTATACGCCTGGTGGGCAAGATGAAGTATCGCTCAAGCTACGGCCAGAACCTGCTGCAGCACTCCCGCGAAACAGCCAACCTCTGCGCCGTGATGGCATCGGAACTCGGCCTCAACCCCAAGAAGGCACGCCGCGCAGGCCTGCTCCACGACATAGGCAAGGTGCCCGACGAGGAACCCGAGCTGCCCCACGCCCTCCTCGGCATGAAGCTGGCCGAAAAATACAAGGAAAAGCCCGAGATATGCAACGCCATCGGCGCCCACCACGACGAAGTGGAGCAGACATCGCTCCTTGCGCCCATCGTGCAGGTGTGCGACGCCATTTCGGGTGCCCGTCCCGGCGCGCGCCGCGAAATCGTCGAGGCATACATCAAGCGCCTTAACGACCTCGAGCAGCTTGCCCTGTCCTACCCCGGCGTGGTAAAGACATATGCCATACAGGCCGGCCGCGAGCTGCGCGTGATAGTGGGTGCCGACAAAATCGACGATGCCGAAACCGAAAAGCTCTCCGGCGAGATAGCGCGCCGCATACAGGACGAAATGACATACCCCGGACAGGTGAAGATAACCGTTATCCGCGAAACCCGTTCGGTAAGTTTTGCCAAGTAAGCCATGTCGAAGCAAGACAAGCCAAACCAAGAGCCCGACGAGCAGGACGGACGCCCCTCGCAGGAATCCTCTGAAGGCCCGCGTGCCGCTGCCGAGCCGCATGTCTGCGCCGGTTCGTGCCGCCGCGGCAAGCTGCATTCGTTCGACTGGCTCGGCGACATACCCGGCGGCTTTGCCGAGAGCGACCTTGTGGAGGTGCAGTTCAAGAACACCCGCAAGGGCTACTATCGCAACAGCCTCCGCATCCCCCTCGAGATAGGCGACGTGGTGGCCGTGGAAGCGAGTCCTGGCCACGACATAGGCACGGTGACACTTACCGGCAAGCTCGTGGAGATGAGGCTGCGTAAATCGTCGGGTCGCGGAGGTGTGAACATGGCCGACATCAAGCGGGTGTTCCGCAAGGCCAAGCCTGCCGACATAGAGAAATACGACGAGGCTCGCGCCCGCGAGGACGACACCATGATTCGTGCCCGCCGGATAGCCGACGACCTCAATCTCAATATGAAAATCGGCGACGTGGAGTATCAGGGCGACGGCAACAAGGCCATATTCTACTACATAGCCGACGAGCGCGTCGATTTCCGGCAGCTAATCAAGATACTTGCCGAAACCTTCAAGGTGCGCATAGAGATGAAGCAGATAGGTGCCCGTCAGGAAGCCGGACGCATAGGCGGCATAGGCCCCTGCGGCCGCCCGCTGTGCTGCTCGCTGTGGATGACCAACTTTGTGTCGGTGGCCACAAGTGCCGCGCGCTATCAGGACATATCGCTTAATCCGCAGAAGCTGGCCGGACAGTGCGCCAAGCTCAAATGCTGTCTCAACTTCGAGGTCGACGCCTATATGGAGGCCTCGCGGCGCATGCCGCCGCGCGATGTGCGCCTCGAAACAGCCGATGCGACATATTACCACTTCAAGAGCGACGTTTTCAACAGGCAGATTACGTATTCTACCGACAAGTCGCTTGCCGCGAACCTTGTGACGATCGACGCCGACCGCGTGTTCGAGATAATAGCCCTCAACAAGGCCGGGGAGAAGCCCCTGAGCCTGCAACGCGAGGCCGACTCCAAGCCCAAGGAGCGCTCGGCCTTCGGCGACATACTGGGAGAGGACGATCTCACGCGCTTCGACAAAAAGAAGAAGCGCAGGTCCAAGCCGCAGCAGAAGCAGAAGAAAGAGCAGAAGCCGGCACAGGAAGCCCCCCGCAAACAGGCTCAACCGCAGCAATCGCAGCAGCCACAGCCTGCCGGCGACAAGCCGCAGAAAAAAGGGCAGGGTCACGGACGCAAGCCCAACAGGCGCCCCAAGGGAGGCGACGCCCCCAAGCCGCAATGATGCGCCTGCTCCTGCCTCTGGTGCTGCTGATGATGGCGGCGTGCTCGGGCGTCTACAGCGGTAGCGACGGCGACGACAACACTTTCAGCGCGTTCGCCACAGTCGACTCAAAGGGCTGGCCATACTCCGAGCCTTTCGAGTTCGAGCCGGACACCCTGCGCGACAGTGTGGCCACGGGCCGTCTGCTGGTTTCGGTACGGCACGGCAAGAACTACGGCTTCAGCAACCTCTGGCTCGAAGTGGCATACGACGGGCCGGACTCGACAGTGGTTGCCGACACCATCAATGTGGCCTTGGCCGACCCTTACGGCAAATGGCTCGGCAGCGGCATGGGACTCTCCTTTCAGGTGTCCGACACCTTGCCCGGAGCATTCTCAATAGCCCGCCACAGGCCGGTGCGCGTGCGCCATATAATGCGTCTTGACACCCTTGAGGGCATAGAGCGTGTGGGCATAGTTTTTATACCTTAAGTATGGAATAATATGTTCGACAGTTATATATTCGATATGGACGGCACCCTGTGGGACGCGGTCGACAGCTATTGCGCGGTGTGGAACCGCACTTTTGAGGAATGCGGCGTGAATGTTGCCGCCGTGACACGTCCGCAGCTTGAAGCGCTGATGGGCACGCCTCTCGACGGCATATGCCGCGCGCTTGCTGGCGACACGGCACTGCCTGCCGGATTTATGGAGCGTCTGCATGCAAACGAAGTCGGTATGATGCCTTCGCTCGGCGGCAGGCTCTACCCCGATGTGAGATCCACGCTCGAAGCCTTGAAGGCGCGCGGCGCGCGGCTGTTCATGGTGAGCAACTGCGATGCCGGCGGCGTCCCTAATTTTCTTCGGTTCACGGGCCTTGAAGGGCTTATTGAGGATTTCAGGGCTTTCGGCGACAACGGCTGCGAGAAGGACGTGAACATTGCCGCCATCGTGGAGCGTTATAACCTGAGCGCGCCTGTGTATGTGGGCGATACTGCCGGCGATGCAGCGGCTGCCCACAAGGCCGGTCTGCCTTTCGCGTGGGCGGCTTACGGCTTCGGCAGGGACGTGACCGATTACGAAATAAAGCTCGATAAGTTCAGCGATTTAAACAGATTATAAGTGAAAAAAGCAGAATCTCCACTCGATATAAACCTCCTCGGAGCCGACGAGCAGTCGCGGCGCCTCGCAAGGGTGTATGCGGCTATGCGGAGCGGCGGTATGGAGGCCGCGCTTGTGCGCGATCTCGCCAATATATATTATCTTACAGGCCGCGTGTTCCGTGGCTTCATATATATCAGTGAGGCGCTTGCCGCGCCCCTTTACTTTGTGCGGCAGCCCAACCACCTCTGCGGCGAAGGGCTGCACATGGTGCGCAAGCCCGAGGAGATAGCGCCGCTGCTTGCCGCGGCAGGCATCGACGCGGCGCGCCCGGTAGCTCTTGAGTTGGACTCGGTGTCCTACTCCGAAAGCCTCCGCCTTGCACGGGCGTTCGGCATGGAGGCTCCGGAGGCGAACCTCTCGCCTGCCATGAGGACGGCTCGCGCGGTAAAGACGCCGCGGGAGCAGGAGCTTATCCGCGAGTCGGGCGTCAGGCACACGCTTGCATACTCGCGCATTCCGCATCTCTACCAGGAGGGTATGACCGACATCGAATTCCAGATAGAGATAGAGCGGGTGTCGCGTCTTGAGGGCTGTCTGGGCATTTTCCGTGTCGGGGGCGACGATATGGAGCTTTTTATGGGCAATGTCCTCACCGGGCATAATGCCGATACCCCGTCGCCTTACGATTTTGCCATGGGTGGCCGGGGCCTCGACCCCTCCATACCGGTAGGAGCCGACGGCACGCTGATAAAGCCGGGCATACCTGTGATGGTAGATGTGAACGGCGACTATACGGGCTATATGACCGATATGACGCGCTGCTTCGTGGCCGGCGAGCCTGCCGAAGAGGCCGTGCGGGCAAATGAGCTGAGCGTGGCTATATGCGGGGAGCTTGCCGCCATGATGATACCCGGCACTCCGGCACGCGATTTGTACGCCCGCGCGGCACTTATGGCGCAGCAGGCAGGCATGGCCGACAACTTTATGGGCCATCGCAGCCACGCAGGATTCGTGGGTCACGGCGTGGGAATACAGATCAACGAACTGCCTGTGATAGCGCCGCGGTCAAAAGATATTATCGAGGCAGGAAATGTGATTGCCCTCGAACCAAAATTTGTAATTCCCGGACTTGGCGCTGTCGGTATCGAGAATACTTATATCGTTACAGAGCAGGGCGGTGTTTCCGTTACCACGGCTCCGCAGGGCATAATAAAGCTTGATTGAATGAACCTCAAAGATTCACTCGACAAGAAGATTTTTACCACCATCGGCGCTATAGCCGACAGTATGGGGCGCGAATGCTACGCCGTGGGCGGCTATGTGCGCGACATTATCATAGGACGCCCCTCGAAAGACATCGATTTCGTCACCGTGGGCTCTGGCATAGAGCTTGCCGAGGCTGTGGCGCAGCGGCTCGGCCGCCATACGTCGCTGGCCGTTTACCGCAATTACGGCACGGCGCAGGTGCGCCACGCCGACCTCGAGCTTGAGTTCGTGGGTGCCCGCCGCGAGTCCTACCGCCGCGATTCGCGAAATCCCATAGTGGAGGACGGCACTCTCGAAGAAGACCTCGCACGGCGCGACTTCACTATCAACGCGCTTGCCGTGAAGGTAAACAGCGACGGCTTCGGCGAGGTGATAGACCGTTTCGACGGCCTCGCCGACATAGAGAGGCGTATAATCCGCACACCGCTCGACCCCGACATAACGTTCAGCGACGACCCGCTGAGAATGCTCCGTGCAATACGCTTCGCCACGCAGCTGCAGTTCGACATATATCCCGAAACATTCGAGGCGATATGCCGTAATGCCGACAGGATAGAGATTATCACCGCCGAGCGCGTCAAAGACGAACTTTTCAAGATAATGTGCTCGGCAAGGCCGTCGACGGGCTGGAAACTGCTTCTCGACAGCGGCCTGCTCAAACTGGTGTTGCCGGAGCTTGCCCGCATGAAGGGTGTGGAAGTAGTGTCGGGTCGCGCCCATAAGGATAATTTCTACCACACTATGGCGGTGCTCGACGCCGTGGCTGCCGGTTCCGGCAATATGTGGCTGCGCTGGGCCGCGCTGTTCCACGACATAGGCAAGCCCGTGACCAAGCATTTCGACAAGGTGCGAGGCTGGACTTTCCATAATCATAATTTTGTGGGAGCCAAGATGGTGAAGACCATCTTCCGGCGTATGAAGTTCCCTCTGGGGGCGGAACTGCGCTATGTGGCCAAGCTTGTGGAGCTGCACATGCGCCCCATAGCGCTTGTGGAGGACGAGGTGACCGACAGCGCCGTGCGAAGGCTCATTCACTATGCCGAGGACGACCTCGCCGACCTTATGCTGCTTGCCCGAGCCGACATAACGAGCAAGGACGAGGCCCGCAAGGCGCGCTATCTGGCTAATTTCGATCTTGTGGAGGAAAAGTTCCGCACCACTAATGCAAAGGATTTCGAGCGCAACCGCAAGAACCCCGTCGACGGCACGGAGATTATGGAGCTGTTCGGCCTGCCGCAGGGCCCCGAGGTGGGCTATTTCGCCAAAAATCTCAAACAGGCCATTAAGGACTGCGAAATCGACGATACCCGTGAGGCTGCCTTTGCCTACCTGCTGCGCCTCGCTGCCGAGCGCGGCATCGCGCCACTCCGCGACCCGCTTGCGGCAGGCTCGTAATAAAAAATCACTGCCTCAATGTAGGGGCGCGGTACGCCGCGTTTTTTCCGCGACAAGCGTTATGACACACTTTCTTCTAACTACTAAAAAAGCCGCCCGGAAAGGCGGCTTTTTTAGGGTATTGGTGCTTGGTGTTTACGATTAGCAAACGCCGAGACCCATCATGGCGTTGGCAACCTTCATGAAGCCGGCGATGTTGGCGCCCTTCATATAGTTGATGTAGCCGTCGGCTTCCACGCCGTACTTGAGGCACTGGCTGTGGATATCGGTCATGATTACGTGGAGCTTCTGATCCACTTCTTCGGCCGTCCACTGGAGGTGCATGGCGTTCTGGCTCATTTCGAGACCAGAGGTGGCTACGCCGCCTGCGTTGACAGCCTTGCCCGGAGCGTACACTGTGCGGCTTTCGATGAAAGCGTCGATAGCTTCGGGAGTACAGCCCATATTTGATACTTCGGCAACCATTTCAACGCCGTTGGCGATGAGGGCGTGAGCGTCGTCGCCGTTAAGCTCGTTCTGTGTGGCGCAGGGGAGTGCGATGTCCACTTTCTGTTCCCAGGGCTTGCGGCCTGCGAAGAAAGTGGAACCGGCGTAGCGTTCTGCATAGGGAGCCACAACGTCGTTGCCGGAGGCACGGAGTTCGAGCATGTAGTTGATTTTGTCGGCGTCGAGACCGGCGGGGTCGTATACATAGCCGTCGGGGCCGGAGATGGTCACAACCTTTGCGCCGAGTTCTGTAGCCTTGAGGGCCGCGCCCCATGCCACGTTGCCGAAGCCGCTGATTGCCACGGTCTTGCCCTTGATGTCGTCGTTGCGCTGCTTGAGCATGTTCTGCACGAAGTAGAGGGCGCCGAAGCCGGTAGCCTCAGGACGTATGCGGCTGCCGCCGAATTCCATTGCCTTGCCGGTGAATGTGCCGTCGTGCTGGTTGACGAGGCGTTTGTACATACCGTACATATATCCTACTTCGCGTCCGCCCACGCCGATGTCGCCGGCGGGTACGTCGCGGTCAGGACCGAGGTTCTTCCAGAGGCCGAGCATGAAGGCCTGGCAGAAGCGCATGATTTCGCGGTCGCTCTTGCCACGGGGGGAGAAGTCGCTGCCGCCCTTTGCGCCGCCCATAGGAAGGGTGGTGAGTGCGTTTTTGAATGTCTGCTCGAAGCCCAGGAACTTGAGAATGGAAAGGTTTACAGAAGCGTGGAAGCGGATACCGCCTTTGTACGGGCCGATGGCGTTGTTGAACTGCACACGGTAGCCGATGTTGTTCTGTACTTCGCCCTTGTCGTCGATCCATGTCACGCGGAAGGTAACTATGCGGTCAGGCTCAACCATGCGTTCGATGATTTTGTTGCGCTCGAACTCGGGGTGCTGGTTGTAGATGTCCTGTACCGACATAAGCACTTCTTTCACTGCCTGCAGGTACTCTTTTTCGCCGGGGTGCTTGGCTTCGAGGGAAGCCATGATACTGTTAATATCCATAGCGTTTTTTTATTAGGTGTTTTCTCGGTAGAGATTTGTCTTGTGTTACTATCGGCAAAGATAGCAACAATTCCGATTCAAAGGTGTATTTTATGAAAAATTATACATAAAAATGTGTTTTTCCCGTGTGGCCTGTGTTTGGTGCTTTCTTTATGCTCATCGGTCTGGTGCTGCGGGAGAACGTCAAAGGGCCGTGCCTGTCGGCACAGCCCTTGTGTGATTGTGGCGCTGCGGCTCTTTATTTGAGGCCGAGCTTGGCGCGTACCTGCGGGGTAATGTCTACCACGTCGTTGCCCTTGTAGAGGAGGAGAGCCTGCTCGTTGGGCAGAATGAAGGTGAAACCGCCTTCCGCGCCTACCGACTTCACAGCGTCGGTGAGCTTGGTCTGGATAGGCATTGTGAGCTGTTCCTGGAGGCGCTGAATGTTCTGCATGGCTGTGTTGCGGAACTGTTCTACCTTGGCCTGGCGCTCCTGTATTTCGTTGATGCGGCGTTCTTTTATCGCGTCGGGAGTGTTGGGGTCGTTCTGTATGGTCTGGAAGTCGGCGAAGAGTTTGTTGACTTCTTCGGAGAGCTTCTGGTATTCGTCCTCGTATTTTTTGGAGGTTTCTTCAAGCTCTGCGCGCATGGCGGCGCTTTCGGGCATAGCCTGGAACACGGATTCGATGTCTACCACGCCGAATTTCTGGGCCATACCGCTCAGGGGAAGAGCGAGGGCAACGGCGAGAAGGATTTTCTTGAACATATTTATGGTTTTATAGTTTGATATTGCGGTGAATTGTTTGTTCTTTGCAAAGTTACGAAATTAGTTGGAATAACCCAATTTGGCAAGTACTTCGTTGCTTATGTCGATGCGTGGCGAGGCATACACTATGTCGGAAGCCGACGCGCGGTCGAAAACGGTATGGTAGCCGCGTTCTTCGGCCACCTTTTTGACGGCGTTGTATACGTCGTCCTGTATCGGTTTGAGAAGTGTCTGGCGCTTTTTGTAAAGCTCGCCTTCCGGCCCGAAGTATTTGTAGCGCAACTCTGTGGCGGCTTTTTCTTTGGCCACTATTTCTTCTTCGCGTTTCTTGACCTGCTCTTCGGTGAGGAATACCTTGTCGGAGAGATAGTTCTGGTACATGGTTTCGGCTTCTTTGCCTACAGCCTCTACTTCTTTCTGCCAGCGCTGCGAGAGCTGGTTGAGCTGTTCGTTTGCCATTTCGTAGCTTGGCACGTTCTTGAAGATGTACTCCATGTCTACGAGGGCGAATTTCTGGGCCGAGGCGGCAAGCACTGCGGCTACGGCCATGAGGAGGGTGATGGCTGTTTTTTTCATATTCAGTGGTATTTTACTTTATATGACAAGCGAAAGCCTGAAAGGTTTAGAATTCCTGTCCGAGAATGAAGTGGAAGTGGCTGCCGCCGCGTTCGCCGAACACTTTGTCGAAGCCGTATGCCCAGTCGATACCCATGAGTCCGACCATGGGGAGCTGTATGCGCACGCCGGCACCGGCGCTGCGTTTAAGCTCGAAGGGGTTGAACTGGCTTACCGAGGTCCAGGCGTTGCCGGCCTCGAGGAAGGCGAGGGCGTAGATGGTGGTGCTCTGCTGGAGCATCAGCGGGAAGTGGAGTTCGAGGCCCATGCGGGTGTAGGCGTAGCCTTCGGAGCGCCACGGGGTGAGCGAGCCGTTGTCATAGCCGCGCAGGGCTATTGTTTCGGTAGCGTAGGTGTATGAGCCGCTCATGCCGTCGCCGCCGACGTAGAATGTTTCAAACGGCGATTTGAGGTATTTGTTGTAGCTTCCGAGGAGGCCGAAGTCGAAGCGGGTCATAAGTACGGGTGTCCACTGCTGGCTTGTCGACAGCGGGGTGTAGGTGCGGCTCTTGAAGCGCAGCTTCCAGTATTCGATCCAGCGGTACAGCTCTTTGCTGGCTGCCTGGCTTACGGCGGCGTCCTGCGACTGCGATTTCTCGGTAAGGGTCTTCCAGTCCTTTTTGCCGCTGAAGAGTTCGGCGGGAGGAGTCATCTGGAAGCTGAGCTGGAATGTGGAACCGCTGCGGGTGTAGATGGGGTTGTCGATGGAGTTCCGGGCAAGAGTGAAGCCGAGGGTGAGAGAGTTGGCCGTGCCGTTGTTCATCAGGAAGAGGTAGTCCCAGTTCTTGAGGTAGTACCAGTTGTAGCCGAGTTCGGCAGTGAATGTGAACCAGTCGTCGGGCCATTTGAGGCGTTTGCCGAAGCCCACGTTCACGCCCACCATCTGGAGCACCTTGTTGGGATCGAGAGAGTTCTGGTAGCTGTTCTGGTAGTAGTCGTTGTAGTAGTTGTTCATGCCGGGATAGTAGCCCATGCCGCCGCCCCAGTAGCTGGAGTTGGCCCACGAACGATTGTAGAACGACGAGTTGACGCCTGTCTGGCGGCTGTAGTAAGCGCTTACAGAGAGGCTGTTGGGCCGCTTGCCGCCGAACCACGGGTCGAGGAACGATATGGCGTAGCTCTGGTAGTAGCGGGCGTTGGTCTGCGCGCTGATGGTGAAGGTCTGTCCTTCGCCCTGCGGTATGATGCCTCGGTATGTGCTGGGGTAGAATAGGTTTTTGATAGAGAAGTTGGTGAATTTGAGCTGGAGTTTGCCGATGATGCCGGTCTGTCCCCAGCCGAGGGAGAACTCTATCTGGTCGTTTGCTTTGGATTCGAGGTTGAGGGCTATGTCGACGGTTCCGTTTTCTTCGTTGGGCGAGATGTCGGGAACCATGTTTTCGGGGTTGAAGTGGCCTGTCTGGGCGATTTCACGCATGGAGCGCATCAGCTCGGACTTGCTGAAGAGGTCGCCGGGACGCACGCGGAGCTCGCGGCGGATAACCTTCTCGTACAGTCGGTCGTTGCCGTTGATTATCACATTGTTGATGCGGGCCTGCGGGCCTTCTATCATTCGCATTTCGAGGGTTATGGAGTCGCCTTCGATTTCGCGCTCGATGGGTATGAGCTGGTAGAAGAGGTAGCCCTTGTCCATATAGAGGTTCGACACGGCGTCGTCGTCGGTGGTGAGGCGCTTGTCGAGCAGCTTCTGGTTGTATACGTCGCCCGGCTTCATGTCGAGGTAGGCGTCGAGCACGTCGTTGGGGTAGATAGTGTTGCCTACCCAGTGTATGTCTTTGATAAAGTACTGCTTGCCTTCGTCGAGGTCGATGTACACATCGACGTTGTTCTCGTCGTAGGGCACTACGCTGTCGGCCGTAATCTTGGCGTCGCGGTAGCCTTTCTCGTTGTACTTTTCGAGTATTCGGTTGAGGTCGTCCTGATAGTCGCTCTCCACGAATTTCTTCTGGCTGAAGATTTTGAGAAGGTCTTTTTTCTCGTTTGTCTTCTTCATGGTGCGTTTGAGAGCGCGGTCGCTCAGCACCTCGTTGCCGTCGAAGTAGATTTTGTGTACTTTCACCTTGTGGTGCTTGTCGATAACGACGTCGACAAACATCTCGTTTTCGTTGGAGAGGTCTTCGCGGAGGTTGACGCGCACGGTGGCGTTGCCGAAACCTTTGTCTTTGTAGTATTTGGACACGATGGCCTCGGTGCGGTTCACCACGTTTCGGGTGATTGTGTTGCCTTTCATAAGCTGCAGCCTTTCCTGCAGCTCTTTGGCTTCGCCTTTCTTGGCTCCGATATAGTTCACGGCCGATATGCGCGGCTGTGTGCGCAGCACTATCTTGAGCCACGCCTTGTCGCCTGCCACTTTCTCAAGCTCTATCTTTGCCTGTGCGAAGAGAGTCTGGCGCATAAGGTTTTTGACGGCGTTCGTTATGTCGTCGCCGGGAATCGTCACCCGTTCGCCCACTTTAAGTCCGGCATAGCCCAATATAAGGACGTCTTCGTAGTTGGGCGCACCTTCCACGGATATTCCGGCAATCTCGTATGTGCGCGGCATGGCGCTGTAGAGTACTGTCGGGTTGTATATGGTGTCGACGGGAGCCTGCGCGGCGGCTTTCGGGGCGAAGGCTGCTATCGCTAAAGCCAAAAACAGTAGTATCGTTTGTCGCATAATGGATAATGACGGTTCTGATAATTGGGTTGGTCGGAGGTAAGGTAGCTTACTCTCCCGGGCTTATTTGTTCGCCGGTAAGCCCGAAGCGCCTTTGGCGCCTCTGGTACTCGGCTATGTGGTTTCTGAAATCCTCGCGGCTGTAATCGGGCCAGAAGGTCTGTGTTACGGCCAGCTCGGTGTATGCTATCTGGTAGAGGAGGAAGTTGCTCACGCGCATGTCGCCGCCGGTGCGTATGAGCAGGTCGGGGTCGGGCATTCCGGCAGTGGCGAGGGCGTCGGAGATGGTGCTTTCGTCGATGTCGTCGGGCGAGAGCTCGCCTGCCACGGCGCGGGCGGCAAGCCGTCGGGCGGCTTCCACTATTTCCCAGCGGGAGGAGTAGCTGAGAGCAAGCACGAGCACAAGCCCTGTGCAGTGGCCGGTGTCGGCCATGCAGCGGCGCAGGCGCGAGGCCGATTCGCGGGGCATGCGGTCGAGGTCGCCGATGGCGGCGAGGCGCACGTTGTTTTTTATAAGGTCGGGTGTTTCGCGCTCTATTGCCGTGACGATGAGGTGCATCAGGGCATCTACTTCCTCCTGCGGCCTGTTCCAGTTTTCGGTGGAGAAGGTGTAGAGTGTGAGGTAGTTTATGCCGAGGGCGGAGGCTTCTTCGGTTATTCGGCGGACAGTGGAAACGCCCTCGACATGGCCTGCCGAGCGCTCGAGTCCGCGCGATGTGGCCCAGCGCCCGTTGCCGTCCATTATTATGGCTACGTGTGCGGGAATGCGGGCCGGGTCGATGGTCTGTGGTGTGCTGTTCATGCCGTGCGGGAGAGTTTTATTCGACATAGTGACAGGTCTCGCAGCGTGGTCCGAACTCGTAGGACACCCCGATAGTGAGGCGCGAGTACCAGTCGGTGTTTTTGTAGAACGCTGTCTTTATTCCGTTGAGATCGGCAAGTTCGGCACCGTCGATATGGTCGCCGAAAGCTTTCGTCATAGTGAACTCAAGACCGAGGTTGAGCCTTGGTGTGGCCTTGAATTTGATGCCTGCGCCCATAGGCACTGTCGGTACCACCGTGGTGGAGCCTCCCGAGGCGGACAATGCCGCTCCCACGCCCACTGTGAGGTAGGGCGACCATCTGCGGAGCCGCTTGTATGTTTCGCCTATGCCGTATGGCAGGAAGTTGAATTCGCCGCGCACGCTCAGCTCGTATGCCTGGGCTGAGAAGCTGTATGCCGCGCCTGAGGGCAGGACGTCGCTCATATCGCGGGTGTCGCCGCTGAGGGAGAATGTGGAGAGTACGGCGCGCAGCGCCCATCGTGTGTCGGGCAGGTAGCGCATCGATATTTCGCCGTCGAAACCGGGATGGGCGAACGGGTTGCTGCGGTTTGCGTCGCCTATGTAGCCGCTCATGCCGAGCTGTGCCCCGATGTCGAATTTATAGGGTGCCGACTGTCCTGTGGCCGTGCATACGCAGAGCAGGCCGGCGGCTGTGATGCCGGCGGCTGCTATGGCTCGTAGTGACAGGCGTAAAAGCTTCATTGCGCGTTAAGCGAGCTTAGAGTATGGGCTTGAATGTCATACGGTTGATGGTGGCGCGCCATACGTTGTTGCTGAGTGCGCCGGATTCTTCCGTGCCGCCGAAGAGGTATATGAACGGGCATTCCCACGATTCCACGGGCTTGGTGGCGCGCGATAGAGAGCTTCCGGCAGCGAACAGGGCGCCTGCGGGTATGCGGCCTGTGAAGGGCATTTCTGTCCATGCGCCTGTGGAGCGGGAGCCGAGGGTGGTTTCATACACGAATCCGTTGGCGAAAGCTGTGGCGGGAACGTATTCGGGCAGCTGAGCGAGGTCGCCTGCCTTGGCCCATGTCATGCCGTAGTCGCTTGATATGTAGACGGTGCGGTTGTTCTTGGTGCCGTCGGAGCCGCCGAAGGCCATCATCACGGAGTATTCGGTGACAACCCACGCTATCGAAGTCTTGAAGGTGAAGAAAGGCACCAGAGTCATACCCTCGAGCTTGGCCGGTATCGGCTTGATGCTGATTTTTGCCCATTCGGTGCCGTCGTAAGCCCATGCGGCGTCGGTGAGCGAGCCGTCGGCGAGGCGTCCGCCTACGAATGTGGCCTGCAGGCCTCCGCTGAGGGGGAAGCTGAACGTAACGGGCTGCGACATTCCGCTTACGGGCATGTCGGCCGGCATTGCCTGTCCGTCGATAGAGCCTGCGGGGTATTCGGTATAGCGCCATGTGCCGTCGGCGTTGCTCGTGCCTACGAGCTTGCCGGTGACGGAGCCTATGATGTGGCTCCACGTCTTGCCGGTGCCGGTCCATGTGGCGCCGCCGTCGGTAGAGCGGAATAGCTGCGATGATTTAACTGTGCCGGCGAGTATGTACAGGGCGTCTTCTGCCGCCGAGAATGTTTCTATGCGTGCGTTTGCCGGGAGGGCGGGCACTGAGTATTCCCAGTTGTCGGCGAAGGGGTCGGCGGTATGTGCCATGCAGTATGCCGAGCCGTTGTAGGTGAGGCAGTAGAGGCCGTCGGCTGTCTGCGCGGTCTGCTGCTTCTGCAGTGTGCCGCCAAGGTTTGTGGGCAGTGTGCGGAGCGCGTTGCGGTCCCATACGAGGGAGTCGCTTTTCATCGTGTGCACGTTGACCGATATGGTGTAGTTGCGCGCTGCCATGCCGTCGGGCGAGGATACCTGAAGCCTTACGGGACGGGTGAAGTCGATGGTGTCGTCGGGGTTTGTGAGGTAGTCGTGGATGGTTTCTTCGCCTTTCTCGCTTGTTTCGATGAGGTTAGCCACCGACACTCCCTCGAGCATGCGTATGCGGGGCACAAGCTTGTTGGTGCGTGTTCCGTAAGGGAGCGAGTCGCCGTTGAAAATCAGCCCTTTGTTGAGGTCTATCGAGAAAAAAACGGTGTCGAGGTTTTTAAGCACGCTGTCGTCTTCGCTGAGGGCGAACGAGTAGACGGCCACGCTCGATGCCGTATTCTCGGAGGGAATGTACGAATCGGAGTTACATCCCATAAAAACAAGGGCCGCCACAAAGGCCGCCAAGCATATTGCAGTGAATTTCTTCATTGAGTTGACGTTGTTACGAAGTGCAAAATTATAATTTTGCGACCAATAGGGCAAACCATTTTGCCTAAAAGCCCCTTTTTGGGGCGCATTTATATGTTTTTAACGCCCTTTGTCAGCTTGTGCGAATAAACATTAACGTTTTCCGAAGCGCGCGGCGCAGGCTTCCGAGCGGTATGTGGATATGGTGTTGGAACCGATTTTTTCGACTGTGCAGGGTATGGTTCCAATGGCCGGGGCGGGTACGCGTCCGCTGCTTCCGAGGGGGTGCGGGGACACTTCCACGTATGCTTCGTCCCATAGCCCGGACTGTATGAAGGAGTTCAGTAGCGATGCGCCTCCTTCCACGAGTAGCGACGTGATTCCCTCTTCGCGGTATAGGCTGCGGAGCGTTTCTTCGAGAGGTGTGGATTGGCTTATGTATATGGTGCGTCTGGGGTCGGCAAGCAGTGGTGCCTCAGAGGCTATGCCTCGGTGGTCGAATACCACCGGGCGCGGCGACGGCCCGGCAAAGAGGCGGGTGTCGAGGCGCGGATTGTCGGCGAGAGCTGTGCGGGCGCCGACGGCGATGGCGTCGTGGACGGCGCGGCGCGCGTGGACCAATGTCTGGGTGAGCGGTGTGGAGAATTTGGCGGGACGCCCGTCGGCAGCACGGTCGCAGTCCATAAATCCGTCGGCGCTCATAGCCCATTTGAGGGTTATGAAGGGCCGGTGGAGGATGTGGGCGGTGTGGAATGCGGCGTTGAGGCTGCGGCTCTCGTCGGCGAGGAGCCCTTCGTCGACCTCTATGCCGGCTTGGCGGAGCATGGCGATGCCACGGCCAGCCACCTGCGGGTTGGGGTCGCCGGCGGCCACTACCACGCGCCTGAAGCCGCACTCGACGAGCAGTTTGGCGCAAGGCGGTGTCTTGCCGTAATGCGAGCATGGCTCGAGGGTGACGTATATGGTGCTTTGCGGGAACAGGGCGCGGTCGGCGTCGGCAACCGAGCGCACGGCGTTGACCTCGGCATGCGGGCCTCCGAAACGGCGGTGCCAGCCTTCGCCTATTATGCGTCCGTCAGATGCCGTTATCACTGCGCCTACCATTGGGTTGGGCGATACATGGCCGGCGCCGGCACGGGCAAGGGCCAGTGCGCGGCGCATGTACTTGGTGTCGTCGGGCGAGAAGGTCATAGGGCTGAGTATGCCGGGCTGAATGTGTCGCCGCCGAGCGGATTGCCTGTCCTGAGTCCCTTGGTGAGCCATCGCACGCGCTGCTCCGAGCGGCCATGGTTGAAGCTGTCGGGCATTTCGCGGCCGTATGCCTTGCGCTGGAGGTAGTCGTCGCCGATTTTCGAGGCTGCCTCGACGGCGTTTTCCACGTCGCCCGGCTCGATCGAGCCGAACATTTCGTTGTCGAGAGCCGCCCACACCCCGGCGTAGTAGTCGGCCTGCAGTTCGAGGCGCACGCTTATCTTGTTGGCCTCTGTTTCGGGCAGCCGCTGCATTTGGCTGTGGGCCTGGTCGAGGGTGCCGAGGAGATGCTGCACGTGGTGGCCTACCTCGTGGGCTATTACATAGGCATATGCGAAGTCGCCGCTGGCGCCTATGTTTTGCTTCATGTCCTTGAAGAAGTCGAGGTCGATGTACACGGTCTGGTCGGCGGAACAGTAGAAGGGCCCTGTCTGCGAGGTGGCGTTGCCGCAGCCGGAATTGACGGCGCCGCTGAATAGCACGAGTTTGGGGCATTCGTATTCTCCCCAGCCCCGGCGGCTGAACTCGCGGGTCCATACGTCTTCGGTGCCTGCCAGTATCTGCGATGCAAATTCGGCAAGGCGTTCGTCTTCAGGGCTTGGCGTGTAGTTTTCCTGATAGCTGCTGTTTCCGCTCAATGCGCCGCTGCCAAGGACGTTGCCTACGACGTCGCCTATGCTGCCGCCGGAAAAGAGCGTTATGGCAGCTGCTATTATCACACCGATGATGCCGCCTCCGATTCCAAGGGCGCGGCCGCTTGGCCGCCCTCGGCGGTCGTCTACATTGCCGCTTCTGCGGCGTCCGTCCATTCGCATGTTTTTAGGTGGGTAGGTGATTAAGTGGTTAGGTGGGTAGGTGGGGTTATTTGGGGAGGAGCTCGAAGCTGTCGACGTAGATTTCTGTGACGGTGCGCTTTATGGCGTTGTGGTCCTCCCAGTAGCGGGTGCGGATTTTGCCTTCCACGAGCAGGCGTGTGCCTTTGCGTATGTATTTTTCGGCAAATTCGGCAGCGCGTCCCCACATCACGATGTTGTGCCATTCCGTTATCTCGGGCATGTCGACAGGCGAGCCGTCGGCGGCACGCCCGCGACGCTTCTCGGTGGTGGCGAGGCTGAATTCGGCGACAGTGCTGCTGTCGACGATGCGTATCTTCGGGTCGCGGCCCACGTGGCCGAGCAGTATTACCTTGTTCATACCTTTGCCGCTGCGGTGAGTCCTGCTATGACCGATGGTGTGAATCCGGCTGCCTCCATGGCGTTGAGTCCGCCGGGGGTGGTCACGGTGTCGATGAGTTCCTCGGGGTGCTTGCCTGATGCGAGCAGGGCGGCGGTGCCGTCGAGCACGCCTGCCGTTATGGCCTCGGCCACAGCGGGCGAAAGCCCCAACTGGACGCCTGCCGACATCGTGGCGCGCACATAGCGCATGGCATATGCTATGCCGCACGACGACAGCGCCATGGCCGCCGGGAAGAGCCGCTCTTCGACGATGAGCGTGGTGCCGGTGCATTCAAATATGCTCTGAAGCACGGATAGGTCGCTGTTGCCGATACCTTTGGCGCACAGCAGGTTGGTGGATTTGCCTGCCGTGGCCGCTATGTTGGGGAGCAGCCGGAATACCTTGGGCTGCGACACGAACCGGCCGAGGGCTTCGGACAGCTCTTCGGTGCTTATGGCCGCGGCACACGAGCCTACCACGGCCGACTTCGATTCGAGGAAGCGCCCCATGGCGCCTATGAGCGGCATCACGGCGTGTCCTTCCACGCATATGAGACTCAGGTCGGCGCCCCGGAGGGCGTCTTCGAGCGACTGTGTGGGCACCACGCCGGGCATGCTGCCGAATGATTCCAGACGTGCCGCGCCACGGTTGTAGAGATGTACTGTGTGGCCGCTTCCGGCAAGCCCGCGGGCCATTGCCGAGCCTATGTTACCGGCTCCGAGGACGGCTACTATGAGTGTTTTTTCTTTTTCCATGATTTCACGTGAGATTTCAGAGAAATGAGGGCGCCGGCAGATAGATGCCGAACGATATGCCGCCGTGGAATTTTCCGGGCGACGACGAGTAGTTGCAGTATCCCGCTATATTGCCGAACGGCAGGGCGTACACAAGGTTCAGCTTGCCGAAAAATTCGGTAGAGTCGAAGCAGCGGCCGAAGCGCGCCGTTCCGCCGTCGCCTTCGCGTATGCCGCGCAGGGGTGCGAAGACGCTGGCCGAGAATCGTGCAGAGAGCGAGCTGTTGAATTTGTAGACGGGTACCACAGTGGCGGCGAGGAAGCTGTTGGCGCGTAAAGCGGGGTTGAACGTGTTGGTCGATGCCGGGGTGGGAGAGTAGGCCGGGGCTGAGCTTACCGATGCCTCGTAGCTGCCCGGGAGCGGGCGGTTCGACAGCAGGGCGCGAGCTTCGGTGCCGAGCACCCAGTGGCGCCCGAGGCTTATGTAGTTGCGCCAGTGGGCGTCGAGCTGCAGCCACGCCATATGCTTGTCGGTGCCGCGCCCGTCGGCTCCGGCCTGCCCGCAGGTGGCCTTGCCGAGCACTGCCGCGAAAGAGGCGTTGAGGCTGCTTCCGGAGAGCGGATAGTTGATATTGTCGAGGGTCGACGAGCGGTATGCGGCGTATGCCTGCCCGAGGGCGAAGTCGACATGGTGGCGTCCCTCGCGATAGCCGCCTTCGTGGCCGGGGCTGTAGAAGGTGTTGCGCAGCTTTCCGCCGCCGAGGCCTATGTCGACACAGCCTCGCCGTCCGGCCGCCATAGCCCACGCGAGCTTGGCGAAGTATTCGTGGGCTGTGACAAATGCCGGCTCATTGTCGCGGAAGAACAGCTCCTCGTCTTCGTAATACTTGCGGCGAGATGCCACGGCGTTCAGCACCAGGGCCGATGGAAGCGCCGACGCGATGTCGAGCCGCCCGGTGAGCGCCCCCGCCATATAGCTCTGGCCTATCCACGCCTCGATATCGGTGCTTACGGAGCTGAAACTGAGCGACGAATAGCCTCCGCGCAGGTACAGGTAGCTGTTGTTGCTCGAGGTGATGTATGCGCCTGCTCCGACTGAGAAATTGCTCTTCACGAGGGCCTTAAGGTCGAGGGTAAACAGCCCGGCACTGTCGTTGTTGACGTGTGCGCGAGGCCGCAGATAGCTCATCTTGCCCGAGGATAGCGCACGGTAGAAAGCGAGCCGTGCACGGTCTATGCCTATGGTGTCGGTGCCTTTGGCGGGGTGGAAAAGGTATTTGATGTATTCGTTCTGGCGCTTGGTGGCACCTTCGACGTTCACGCTGTCGAAGCGTAGCGCCGGGGTACCGCTTTTGAACACGGCTCGCCTCAGCCGTCGGGCCGTGCTGTCGGCGCGGGTGGGTATGCGTGCCTTTATGGAGTCCATCATCTCGATGCCCCGGCTGTATCCGGCGCGGTATATGGCGTCGGCGCGGTCCCAGTCGAGCAGCCCGAAGTTGCTCACGTCGATCCGCACCTTGATGCCAGTTTCCGGCGGGACCTCGTAGCTCTGGGCGCGGCTTACGAGCAGGTCGAGCTGCTGGAAGTAGCTGTTGGCGGGGCCGTCGGAGGGCGCCGACACGTCGGAGCCTATTATTACCGAGGGCGCGAACTCTGTCTGCATCACGCCGACGGGGAAATTATCGTATATGCCGCCGTCGTAGAGCACCTGTCCGTCGATTTCGGTGGCTTGGAAGATGAGCGGGAAGCTCATGGAGGCGCGTATCGACTCGCCGAGGTCGCCCGCGCCCATTACCTTCTTGCGTTTCTGCGCGACGTCGGAGGCCACGCAGCGGAACGGCACGAAAAGACGGTCGAAGTTGCCGTCGCACTGGGCGCCGTAGGCCGAGAAAATCTGCATGAAGCCGAAACTCATGGGCATCGGCGATATGAGCGACTGGGGGTTGAATATCTTGCTGCGGGCTGTGCTGTCGCGGCCTCCGACAGACATGGCGAACATCTGCGGTGACGGGCTGCCCTTGGAGAAATAGTACGTGAACGCCGGGTCGGCCTTTCCCGAGCTGAGATAGCCGAAATAGTCGGAGTTGATAAGCTCCATCATCTCGGCAGGGGTGTAGCCGCAGGCGTACAGGCCGCCCACGATTGCTCCCATCGACGTTCCGGTGATGTAGTCGATGGGTATGTCGTTGTCCTCGAGCGCCTGGATAAGGCCGATGTGGGCGATGCCTTTGGCGCCTCCGCCGCTAAGCACCAAGCCCACCGACTGGTGCGCCTGCGCTTTCAGTAGCGCAGGAAGCACACTCAGAAGGATTGATAGAAATAAGCACCTGCTTGCCCTTATGGCCTGCATAAATAGATGAAGATAGTTGAAAAGTTATGGCTGATTGTATAACGCGGGGCGCGGCGCTATTGTTCGGCACGGCCGTCGGAGATGAAGCTGTCTTTGAAGCCGAGGAAGTAGAGCACGCCGTCCAGTCCGATGGTGGATATCGACTGGCGGGCGGTCTGCTTCACCTTGGGCTTGGCGTGGAAGGCGATGCCGAGTCCGGCGGTGGAGAGCATGGGGAGGTCGTTGGCGCCGTCGCCCACAGCGATGGTCTGGGCGATGTTGATATTCTCGACCTGCGCTATTATTTTGAGCAGTTCGGCCTTGCGCTTGCCGTCGACGATATCGCCGAGGTGTCGCCCGGTAAGCTTGCCGTCGACGATTTCGAGTTCGTTGGCATACACGTAGTCGAATCCGAATTTCTGCTTGAGGTAATTGCCGAAGTATGTGAATCCGCCCGACAGTATGGCCGTCTTGTAGCCGGTGCGTTTCAGCACCTGAATCATGCGCTCCACGCCCTCGGTTATGGGCAGGTTCTCGGCTATGTCGCGCATCACGCTCTCGTCAAGCCCTTTGAGCAGCGCCACACGCTCCTTGAAGCTCTCGCAGAAGTCTATCTCGCCCCGCATTGCGCGCTCGGTGATTTCCTTTACCCGGTCGCCCACCCCGGCGCGTATGGCCAGCTCGTCGATTACCTCGGTTTCGATAAGGGTGGAGTCCATGTCGAAGCAAATCAGGCGGCGGCAGCGGCGGAACACGTTGTCCTCCTGCAAGGAAATGTCGAATTCCTCCATCTGTGATATCTCCAGAAAGCGGGCGCGCATGGCTGTGACGTCGCTCGGGTTGCCACGGACAGAAAACTCCACGCACGACTTTGAGCGCGGCTCCTCGTTGTCGCGCAGGGGCATGCGGCCTGTGAGGCGCTGTATGCCGTCGATGTTCAGTTCCTGCCGCGCTATCTCGTCGGTGACGAGGGCTATGTGGCGTGCCGTGAGCCGGCGTCCGAGTATGGTTATGATCCATCTGTTCTTGCCCTGCATCGACACCCACTCTTCGTAGTCGGATATGCTCACGGGGGTGAAGCGGATCTTCACGCTCAGCTCGTAGCTCTTGAAAAGAAGGTCTTTCATAATGTCGCCGGAGCGGTCGGAAGTGGTGCGGAACAGTATGCCCAGCGACAGGGAGTGGTGTATGTCGGCCTGGCCGATGTCGAGTATGTGGGCTTCGTGGCGTGCCAGAATGTCGGTAAGGGCCGAGGTCACGCCCGGGCGGTCGTCGCCCGATATGTTGATAAGGATTAGTTCTATGTCGGTCATAATAGTGTAAGTCGATTGAAAGCTGTTAGCGTTTGTAAACGCAAAGATAGAAATTTAAAATAGAAAAACAGTCATATTTATGCCGTGGTATATTTGGGATTATGCTCCGGAAAGCCTCCTGCGGGTCTTTGGTACGCAGCTTTTTATCTTTGGGAATTTTTTGTGAAATTAATGTTGATTTAGTGCAGCGAACTGAAATTATTGCTGATTTTGCGCCCCCGAAAATATTTGGATTCAATACCAATCATAGTTTATAAGACATAAGATTTTACAATCTTTTATTTGCAACTTCTGCGCTTGCTCTTACGGCATGTTCGAGTACGGACATAGCGGATGAGAATCTGGAGTCCGGAGCGGTGATAGGGTTCAACTCCCACGTAAGCAACGTTTCGCGTGCTATTACAAACGAAAATCTTACAAACTTCTATGTCTATGACGGTTATGCTGTTCCTTTTTGTAGTAGCGCCAATAAAAAGAGCGGCAAGCCTAAGCTTGCCGCTCTCCAGTCCAAATCTTCAGATTGCTGCTGTTTACCAGCCCTTGGTCTGGCTTATGGTGTAATTTCTGTCCGTGTAGGCTTCGATGACCTTTGTGCCGATCGGGTAGAGATACGAACGGTCGGAGAAGTTCAGACGCGGCTGAGCGTTGAGAGGTTCGTAGAAGCCTGCCATTTCGGCAGCGTTGCTGCCGTCGTATACCACACGTGTGCCGTCGGCATGGAATACAGCGGTCTTGCCTTCGGCAAGAGTTTCGGTTAGTTCCTCGTTGAAGTTGATCCACGGTCCGCGCATTGTGTCGGGATATTTCCTGTTGTCCATATAGTGGAGCTTGTGCCAGCGGCGGATATCGACGAGGCGGCTGAATTCAAATACCATTTCGAGGCGGCGTTCGCGGCGGATTTCCCATACGAGGGGGTCTACATCGGAGTCGCGGTCGGGGTCGAAGAGTGCGTCGATTTCAGAGAGTACCATGGGTGCGGTGTTCTTGAGTCCCTTTTCCTGTGCCACGGCGTCGAGAGGACGTGCGCGGAGCTGGTTGATGGACTTGTTGATGTCGGCCTGAGTAACACCGCCGAGTTCGGCCTTAGCCTCGATCCAGTTGAGGAGCACTTCGCCGTAGCGCATAACCGGGGCGTCGATAGTGTTGGTGGCCGAGCCATATTCGGGCGTTGTACCCGGAGCCTTGAGCGAGAAGCCGTAGCGGTCGATGTACTTGTTGCCGTAGACGCGTGTTGCGGAGCGGGCGTGAGCCGCGTCGGCGAACTGTGCCTCGAAGCGCGGGTCGCGGGTTTTGGCGATGTTGGGAACCGACAGCAGATCGGCGTTCTCCACTGTAGAGGTCTTGTAGGGTTTGCCGTCGACACAGATAAGCGACTTGAGGAAGGCAAGGTTCACGGCAGAAGGCGCGTTCTCGACGCCGTTGCAGTACGATGTTACGCAGTGTCTCACACCGATAGCGTAGTCGTAGTGGCGGTAGAGGAGGCATTCCTTATTACTTGCGAGGTCGAAGGAGCCGAAGAGTTCCTTCATCGGGGTAGCGATGGAGTATTTGCCTGAATTGATCACGAGGTCGCCTGCTTCTACGGCAAGCTGGAGGTACTTGCGGGCAAGTTCTTCGTTGTTCTCGTTGTAGCGCTGCCATGTGCCCTCGAAGAGCATCCAGCGGGAGATAAAGCCTGCTGCAACGTAGCGGTTGAGCACGTTTGCACCGTCGTTGAGGCGCATGTCGCGGAGAATGTCCTTGCACAAATCATAGACGTGTCCCATCACTTCGTTGCGCGGAGTGCGCTCTTTGTAGAGTGCGTCGAAGTCGGAGCTGCTTACGGTGTGTTCATAGTAGGGTACATCGCCGTAGGTGATGACAAGGCGTGTGTATTCGAAAGCCTTGAAGAATTTGGCCACGGCACGCCAGTGTGCGTACTGTTCTTCGTCGAGTACGCCCTGCATACGCTCTTCGAGGCGGTCGAGGAAGATGTTGGCCTTGCGCACCATCGAGAAGCACCAGGTCTGGCCGCCGGTGTTGCCCACATAGCCGGAGGTGGTTGTGCCGGCATCTTCTGGAACCTGACTGATGAAGTTCGACTGCTGGCCGGTGGTTGCGTAGTCGTCGCAGAAGGTCATGGCGCGGTAGGTGTATGCCGATGACCAACCGCTGTTATGGCCTGTGAAATATTCGGTATAGAACCCGTTGGCGTATAGGCGCACATCGCTTTCGGTTTTCCAGAAGGCGTTATCGTCCGGGGTGTTGAGCTGGGGACGGTCGAGCACTTCGTCGCAAGAGGTCAGTGCGAGTCCCAGCGCAGCGATCAATATATATTTTTTCATTATGATATTGCTTTAGAAGTTAAGTTGGATACCTACGTTGACGTTCTTCATTGCAGGAGCGCCTACGCCTGTACGGCCAAGGTTGTAGTTGCCGCCGCTGTGCCACATCGACTGGCCGGAAATTACTTCGGGGTCGATAGGCAGGCCGCGGAGCTTGTCGAACGTGAAGAAGTTTTCACATGCCACATAGAAGCGTGCGCGGTTGATGTGGATTTTCTGTGTGAGCATGCGGGGGAGAGTGTAGCCGAGCGTGATGTTCTTGATACGGAAGTATGCCATGTTGAGCAGATAGCGGTCGGAGGTCAGCATGTTGAAGCCCGTGTCGGACTGCCCCATATTGTAGGGCGCGGGATAGAATGCGTCGGTGTTGCTTTCTGTCCAGTAGTCCGATGCGATAGCCTGGGGGATGGCGCCGTCACCGCAATCGTATCCGGGGATGGCAAGCGGGCCGCTACCCCATATCTTGCGGCTGCCGATGCCCTGGCCGAAGATCGAGAAGTCGAAGTCCTTGTAGTTAATGCCGAGGCGGATACCGTATTCGAAGCGGGGAGTGCTGTTGCCGATCTTGCGGAGGTCGCCGTGGTTTTCAGTCGTGCCGGTAGCGACTTTTTTGTGCTCCGGATTCTTTAGCGCCTCTTCATATCCGGGGTCGCCGGGGAGGTAATACTTTCCCTTGAGCTTAATCATATTTTCGTATCCGTTCGAAATCTCGCCGCTGCCGTCGAGGTCGGCATATTTCACGTCGCCGGGGCCGAATTTTATGGAGCCTGTCTGCCAGCGGTCCTGATATACGGCGTCGGGGTCGGCGAGCTTGTTCATTTCCTTAGCGCCTACGGTGCTGGGATCGACAATCTTGCCGTTTTTCACCCAAACGGTTTCCATCTTGCCGTCGGCACCCCATACGAAGTCGGACTTCTGGTAGAGTCGGTCAACTGTATAACCCCAGATTTCGCCGTATTCCTTGCCGTTGTAGTAGCCTGTCACACTTGTGCCTGTGCCATATTTCGTAATGTGGGTGATAGCGTCGGCGAAGGTAAGGCTTGCATTGACGGAGAGGTCTTTGTTGAAGGCGTGGTTGTAGTCGATGGTGATTTCCCAGCCACGTGTGCGGAGGTTGCCGTAGTTGCCTTTGGGTGCTCCGGCTCCGAAGGTCACGGGTACGCCTTCTGCAGGCACGAGCATATTCTTGGTGTCGCGCTGATACCAGTCGAAGGAGATACCGAGCTCGTTGTTAAACAAGCGTGCGTCGAAACCGATGTCGGTTGTCAAAATGTCCTGCCAGGTAACGTCGCCTGCAACAGCTGCCGGGGTTCCGACGATTACCACCTTGGAGCCATCGGGGTTGAGCCATGTGCCCTGGCTCTGCGACATTGTGGGAATGTAGAGCGAAGAGCTGACAGACTGGTCGCCGATCATACCCCACGAGCCACGAATCTTGAACGAGGATACTACGGGCTGCCACCATTTCATGAATTCTTCCTGGTCGAGGCGCCAGCCGAGCGAGAAGGAGGGGAATGTGCGCCATTTGAGGTCGCCGGGGAACTTGGACGAGCCGTCGTGGCGTACGTTGGCCTCCACAAGGTAGCGGTCGAGCAGCGAGTAGTTCACGCGGGCGAAGAAGCCGAGCTGTCCGTCCCAGTAGAAGTTGCCAGAGGAGGTCTGTGTGCCGTTTGTCTTATCGAACGACGGAGATGTGATGTCGGTAAGGTTGGTGATCTGCGCCCAGTGCTGTTTGGATTCCCAGTCGGCACGGTTCATACCGATAAGAGCCTTGATGTTGTTGGCGTCGTTGATCTTCCAGTCGTAGTCCATGGTGATGTTGAGCGTGTGGCGCTTTGCATTGGTTCCCTCACGCCTGATGTGGTCGATGCCCGAGCCGTCGGCTGTAATCTGGTAGTAGTTGAAATCATAAGCCTTCATGGCACCGGGTGCGTCGGCAGCCACTACCTGACCTGCGCTGTTGACGTATACCTGATTGCCGTCGGCGTCAAGGCGCTCTATACCTTTTTCCCAGGTGTTTGCCATTGTGAACTTTGTGCCGGGGCGGTTGATGGTGAGGTCTTCCTTGGCGAAGGTGTAGTCGAGGTTGATGTGCCAGTTGTCGGTGAGGTTTACGGTCATTCCGACATTTGTGTTGAGATATGAGTTTTCGCGGTTGGCGGTGTTTGCCAAAGCTATTTCAGTAGCCGGCGAACGCAGCGGGCGGCCGTTCTCGTCGGTTCCGAAGGGCTGGTATGCGTCCCAGCGGTACATGTAGTACCAGGGGTCGGAGGTCATCTGGTTGGCGCCGTTGGCATAGGCGTAGCGCTTGTTGCGCAGCGAGTAGTTCATGCCTACGCGGAAAGTGAGCCACTTGCTGAGCTCGGTGCTTACGCGGGCGGCAGCGTTATAGCGGCGGAAGTCGTCTTTCTTGGCGGGCTTGATGATGCCGTTCTGGTCGAGGTAGCCGAGGCTGACGTTGAACTGCGTCTTGCCGGCCTTGCCGTTGACCGACACGTTATGTGTCATAGAGGGCGCCCATTCGCGTATCATATAGTCGTAGGGATCGTACGAGCGGATGAAGTGGCGGAATCCTTCGGCGTCCTGATACCAGTCGCGGCCGTATGTGAAGGGATCGTTGACGCCTACGGTGCCTCCGTATGTCTGTGCCCACTCGCGCTGTTTTTCAAGTGTTTCTTCGTCGACAATCCAGAAAGCGCCGTAGCGGGTGCCGTTGGAGCGCTTGAGGGCGTCGACACGGTACTGAGAGGCGTCGACTGTTCCCATCTCCATTTTCTTGGAGATGTTCTGCCATGCGAAGTTGCCTGAGTATGTAACGTCCACGCGGTCGGTCTTGGCGCCTTTCTTGGTGGTGATAAGGATTACGCCGAATGCTGCCTTGGCGCCGTAGATCGACGATGAGGCGGCGTCCTTGAGCACGGAGATTGATTCGATGTCGTCGGGGTTGACAACCTGTATGGAGGGGATTTCCACGTTGTCCATAAGGATCAGCGGAGCCGACGAGCCGTTGATAGAGCCTATCTGGCCGCGAATCTTGATGTTGGGGTCGGAACCTACTTCGGAGTCAGGCATCACGATGTTAAGACCGGCTGTCGTGCCCTGAAGGCCGCGGCCGATGTCGGGAATCTGACGTCCGGCAAGAGTCTTGTCGATGTCGACCGATGCCACAGCACCGGTAAGGTTCTCCCTGCGCTGTGTGCCGTAGCCCACAATCACTATATCGTTGAGGATCTCGCTGTTTTGTTCGAGAGTGACCTGCATGGAAGACGAAGCCTTCACATAGGCGTTCTTGCAGCCGACGTAGCTTATTTCGAGGGTGGTGCCGGGTTTTACGCTGATAGTGAACTTACCGTCAATATCGGTCGAAACGCCTGTCTTGGCTCCTTTTTCTTTAACGCTCGCGCCGATCAAAGGCTCGCCGTTGGAGTCGGTAACCGTACCGGAAGCTTTGATGTAACCCTGCGAAACGCTCTGTGCCTGCGGGGTCTGCGTAGCATAGGCTGTGGCTGAACCACCGAGCAATACGCTGCATGCGACAAGCAGATTTAAGGTTCGTTGTTTATTCATGAAATGGCATGATTAGTTATTTGACAATAGGTCTTTGTGGATAGGTTTTTAGTTGTTTTAGAATTGTTTTGTGTTGATGCGCTTTTGTGTGTGTTAATGGATGGTTTTTGAAATTATTATTAGTGTTTGACTGTGCTGAAATTCAGGTAGAACCATTGTGGCTTGCCGGGTGGTGATGACGGCTGATTCAAGGTTGTGACTTCTGTTAAAAAGTGTGTCACGGAGCAAAGTTAACTTTTTTTTTTGTATTGTAAAAATAAATTTAGGCTTAATATGCAAAAAGTAGGCTGAAAACGCTGGAAAAAGTCCTAATATGCAAAAAGCAGGCTACTGATAGTAGAAGAATTTAGTATCTTCGTGCGATAAGTTCCTGTATCATAGCAATCCTG
>CAJTSR010000032.1 GCA_910579035.1 uncultured Muribaculaceae bacterium
TCAACAATTATTTCGACTTGCGGAAAATCTCCGCATCTCAAAATAATTCAGAAAATAAATCATCGGTTGGCTCAGTTAGCGGCTTAGCCAAGGCTGAACAACCTCAAATTTTACCGAATCATTGTTATTTTGCAAATGTAATTTTATGATTTGACAAATGCAAATTTTTCACAATGAAAAATCGAAGATATGCTAAAAGATGTATCTTTTTGCATCAAAACGCTCTTGTTTGAGTCCTAAGACAGGCTTTTAGTGTATGATATACAATAATGGGTAATCATAGGAGGGATGCGGGCAGCGCCGGGGCGGGGCCTCGGCGCTGTCGGAATGTGTATGTGAGTGGGTGCGGTTTATTCCACGGTCCAGGTTTCTCCGGCGAGAATCATCGAGCGGAGGCTGTCGAAGCCTTTTCGGGCGCGTACTTCCTCTACTTGCTGCGTCACGCCGTCGTTGTATGTGGGGGCTTCCACGTCGCGTATCACGCCGAGGGCGAGGGGCAGCGAGTGGCCGTCCATCATGGCGAGCTGCTGGTGCAGGAAGTTGGAGGCTTCGTGGGCGTCGTGCACGAGCACGTCGTCGAGGGTGTATCCGTCCTCGCCGATTGTGACGGCTTTGAGCAGGAATCCGTCGCGGACGAGTCCCCGGTTCTTGTCGCGGCCGAATATCATTTTCTCGCCGTGGCGCAGAAGGATGGTGCGGTCGGCGCGTACTTCGCGGTCGGTAATTTCGTTGTGGATTCCGTTGTTGAAAATCACGCAGTTCTGGAGTATTTCAACAACAGAGGTGCCTTTGTGGCGGGCAGCCTCGGCGAGCACTTCCTGCGAGGTGGCGAGCTCGACGTCGATAGAGCGTGCAAAGAAGTTGCCTCGTGCTCCGAAGACGAGTTCGGCCGGTATGAAGGGGTCCTCGACGGTTCCGTAGGGGCTCGACTTGGATACGAATCCTCGGTCGCTCGTGGGGGAGTACTGTCCTTTGGTGAGGCCGTAGATTTTGTTGTTGAAAAGTATGATGTTGATGTCGATGTTTCGGCGCACAGCATGGATAAAGTGGTTGCCGCCGATGGCGAGTCCGTCGCCGTCGCCCGATATCTGCCATACTGTCATTTCGTGATTTGCCACCTTGTAGCCTGTGGCTATGGCAGCGGCGCGTCCGTGGATGGTATGGAAGCCGTAGGTGTTCATATAGTAGGGCAGGCGCGAGCTGCAACCGATGCCCGATATGACGGCTGTTTTGTGGGGTGCCACGCCGAGGGTGGCCATGGCCTTGTGGAGGGTGTTGAGGATTGCGTGGTCGCCGCATCCGGGACACCAGCGCACAGCCTGGTCGCTTTTATAGTCTGCTGCTGTATATTGAATGTCTTCCATTGCTTATTCCTCCATCAGTTTGAGTGTGTGGTCAACCACTTCGCCTACGCTGAAAGGCTGTCCCTGTATTTTGTTTATTCGCAGGATTTTGCTGTCGGTGAACCGGAATTGCAGGTAGTCGGCGAACATGCCGGTGTTGAGTTCGGCCACAATCACGCGTTTGTAGCGGGAGAGTATCTCGCCGGTGTTGGCGGGCAGCGGGTTGATGTAGCGGAAGTGGGCGAAAGCTACCGGGTGGCCGGCGGCGCACAGCTCTTCGGCGGCGGTGCGTAGGTGGCCGTAGGTGCCGCCCCAGCCCACGAGCAGTGTTTCGGCCGAGGGGTCGCCGAGGACTTCGAGGGCGGGTATGTTGTCGGCGATGCGGGCGATTTTTTCGCGACGCAGCAATACCATCTTCTCGTGGTTTACGGGGTCGGTGGATATTGCGCCGGTTTTGGTGTCTTTTTCAAGACCTCCGAGCCTGTGGGCACCGCCTTCGGTACCTCCCACGGGCCAGTAGCGGCTCAGGTTGTCGGTGCGCATGTACGGGCGCCATGTGCCTGAGGCAAGCAGCTCGGCGGGAACGTCGGGTGTCTTGATTTCGGGATATTCGTCGGCTTCGGGTATGCGCCATGCGGAGGAGCCGTTGCCTATGAATGCGTCGCTGAGCAGGATTACGGGAGTCATGTGCTCCACGGCTATGCGGCAGGCTTCGAATGCCATGGTGAAGCAGTCGGTGGGCGATGCGGGGGCAACCACGGCCACGGGCGACTCGCCGTTGCGGCCATAGAGGGCCTGCATGAGGTCGGTCTGCTCGGTCTTGGTGGGAAGGCCTGTGGAGGGTCCGCCGCGCTGCACGTCGATAACCACGAGGGGAAGCTCGGCGATTACGGCAAGGCCGATGCCTTCGCTCTTAAGGGCGAGGCCGGGGCCTGATGTCGATGTGACGGCCAGATTGCCTGCGAAGGAAGCGCCTATGGCCGAGCATACGCCTGCTATCTCGTCTTCCATCTGGCAGGCTTTCACGCCGAGGTCTTTGCGCTTGGCCAGTTCGTGGAGTATGTCGGTGGCGGGGGTGATGGGGTATGAGCCGAGGAAGAGGGGGCGTCCGCACTTTTCGGAAGCCATGATGAGGCCCCAGGCGGTGGCTGTGTTGCCGTTGATGTCGGTATACACGCCCGGACGCGGGTCTTCGGTTTCTACCTTGTATGTGCTTACGGAAGCGTGAATGTTGTGTCCGTAGTCATATCCTGCCTGAAGCACCTTGGCGTTGGCTTCGTATACGGCGGGTTTCTTGGCGAATTTGTTTTTGAGATGTCGGAGCGCGCTTTCGAGGGGACGGTCGAAGAGCCAGCACACGAGGCCGAGGGCGAAGATGTTGCGGCACTTGAGAACGCTCTTGTTGTCCAGCCCGCTGTCGGCGAGCGCTGCCTTGGTCATGGTTGTGACGGGTACCTCTACCACCTGCGCCTTTATGCCGAGTTCCTCAAAAGGATTGTCGGTAGTGTACAGGGCCTTTTTGAGGTCGCTCTCGCGGAAGGAGTCGATGTCCACAATGATTACCCCGCCGGGTTTGAGGAAGCGGTGGTTGGTTTTGAGAGCGGCAGCATTCATGGCAATGAGCACGTCGGCGCTGTCGCCGGGGGTGTGAACTCCTGTGCCGACGCTTACCTGAAAGCCTGAAACACCGCTGAGCGAGCCTTGCGGGGCGCGTATTTCAGCAGGGTAGTCAGGGAAGGTCGACACCTGGTTGCCGAGGCCGGCCGACACGTTGGTGAAGATGTTGCCTGCGAGCTGCATTCCGTCGCCGGAATCGCCCGAGAAGCGAACAACCACCTTGTCGAGAACTTTTACATTGGTTTTCTCCAACATGACTAAGTTTTATGATAAAGATTGTGTTGTTAGATTTCAAGGTTGACAAGCCGCGACAAGCCGCGACTATGGCGCAAAGGTAAGAATTATTTATCAATCAAGTCCCCTTTTCGTAAAATATTCGCGGAAATATAAAAGTTATGAATGGCAATTTTGATTTTTCAAGTGTTATAGTAGATAGACGTTGTGAATTACAAACCATAAACTATATATTAAACACTATGGATTTTTTATCGAACGATAAACTTGTCATTGTGGGCGCTGCCGGTATGATTGGCTCCAATATGGCACAGACCGCCATGATGATGCGCCTTACGCCTAACATCTGCCTTTACGACCCCTACGCCCCCGCTCTCGAAGGTGTGGCCGAGGAACTCTACCATTGCGCCTTTGAAGGCGTCAACCTTACCTATACCTCCGATATCCGCGAGGCTCTGACGGGTGCCGACTACGTGGTGAGCAGCGGTGGCGCCGCCCGTAAGGCCGGCATGACCCGCGAGGACCTTCTGAAGGGCAATGCCGAGATTGCCGCACAGTTCGGCAAGGACGTGCGCGAGTACTGCCCCGATGTGAAGCATGTGGTGGTGGTGTTCAACCCCGCCGACATAACCGGCCTTATCACGCTCGTCTATTCTGGCCTCAAGCCCTCGCAGGTGAGCACGCTGGCAGCTCTCGACAGCACACGCCTGCAGCACGAGCTTGTGGAATACTTCAAGATTCCGGCTGCGAGGATAGTGAATTGCCGCACCTACGGAGGCCACGGCGAGCAGATGGCCGTCTATGCCTCGACCACTATGATCGACGATACTCCCCTTACCGAGCTGATAGGCACTCAGAAGCTTCCGGCTGAAGACTGGGAGGCGATGAAGGTGCGTGTGATACAGGGCGGCAAGCACATTATCGATCTGCGCGGACGCTCGTCGTTCCAGAGCCCGGCATATCTGTCGATAGAGATGATTGCGGCTGCGATGGGCGGAAAGCCGTTTACATGGCCTGTCGGCACATACGTGGATAACGGCTGTTTCCGCCACATTATGATGGCTATGGAAACCACTGTCGACAGCAAGGGCGTTCATATCCACGATATGAAGGGCACGCCTCAGGAGCAGAAGGAGCTTGAAAAGAGCTACCAGCACCTGTGCAAGCTTCGCGACGAGGTTATCGAAATGGGGGTTCTGCCCAAAATCGAGCAGTGGCCCTCAATCAACCACAATCTGCATTGATTCTTAGAGGGTGTTTACTTTTAACTCTATGAAATCTTTAGAAGCTTTTTCGGCCTGTTTCAAGCTTTCATTCAGTCGTTATGGGACCCCATAACTCCTTCATTCAATCTCAAAACATACTCGAAAAATCATTCTAAATCTTAACATAGGCCAAAAGTAAACACCCTCTTAACAATGGCCGGGACTCGAATGGTTCCGGCCATTGTTTTTTATATGTTTGCGGCGATGAACGCGGCCATTTCGGGCTGGTGGCGCTCTATGCTCTGCAGGAGGGCGAACTGGTTGCGGGTGCGTACGAGATTGTGGTCGGCATACGCTGTCTTGTAGTAGGTGTCGCCGTTTATGTAGTCGGTGAGGAAGCGTACGGCCTGCATGTAGGGGAACAGCGCGGCGGCGTATGGCAGGTTTTCGATTTCGACAGGGGTCAGGAAGCCTTTTGCCGCCGATATATATCCTTGGGTGAAAGCGCGGTATATGTCCATGTCAAACTCCACTTTGTCGATTTCGGGGTCGTCCTCGGGGCGTGAGCTTGCGGCAGTCCTGAGGAAGTCGCCGTAGTCGCTGAAAACGAAGCTCGGCATCACCGTGTCGAGGTCTATAACGCACAGTATTTCGCCGTTTTCGTCAAAAAGAATGTTGTTTACCTTGGTGTCGCAGTGGCATATGCGCTTGGGCAGCACGCCCTCGCGGTGCATCCTTTCGGCGCGGCACATCGAGTCGGCGCGGCTTTCGAGTTCGGCGAGCAGCTCGCGTACGCTGCCTGCTCGGCCTGCCGCATCGGCCTCCACGGCGTCGCGGAGCTGCCGGAGGCGGTATTCCATATTGTGGAAGTCGGGAATGCTCTCTTTCAGCTCGGCATCGATGTCGACGAGCATGGCCTGAAACTCGCCGAATGCCTTGCCTGTTGTCCGGGCTGACTCCGGGCTGATGGTGTCGACGGTCTTGGTGCGGTCTATGTACTTCATAATGCGCCAGTAGCTGTCGCCGTCGTAGTGATAGAGGCGTCCGTCGGCTTTGTTGGCTACAAATTCGAGCACGCGGCGGTCGGTGTCCGGCGTGCCGGCGGCTTCGAGCTTGCGGCGTATGTGCGAGGTTACGGCCCCGATATTGGTCATCAGGGTGTCGACATCTTTAAACACTGCGTGGTTGACACGCTGCATCACATAGTCGGGCGCGTCATTTTCGGCTGTGCGGACTATGAAGGTGTCGTTTATCAAGCCCTTGCCGAGCGGCTCGACGGACTGCACGGTTCCGTCAATATTGAAGCTTTGCGCTATCTTTTCAAGATTCTTTTTCATAATGAGTCAAAGATACGAATAAGTCGAGCGCAAAACAAATTTATTTAGTTTTGCCGAGCGTGAGTATCTAAGGCGTTTAGCCAAAAATACGAATAAGTCGAGCGCAAAACAAATTCAATTTCGTATTTTTGCCTGTGAAAACTTTAACTGACCATGAACAAATGAAAATCAAGCAATTGTTGTGTGCCGCCGTTAGTGCGGCGGCGCTGTTGTCGGGCTGCGCCAAGAGCGAAATGTCGCGAACTATCGTTACCGATGTGCCTGAACGTCCTGCCGGGCAGGAGGATATGGTCGGCTTTGCCGCCGAGCCAATCGACACTGTTCGTGTCGGTGTGATAGGGCTCGGCATGCGTGGCGCCGAGGGAGCCTTCCGTCTTGGCAAGGTGCCCGGGGCTAAGGTTGTGGCTGTGTGTGATATCGACAGCTCGCGGGTGAACCGCGTGGTGGCCCGTATGGAAGCCGACGGCTACGGCAAGGTCGACGGTTACAGCGGCTCTGCCGATGCGTGGAAGGAACTTGCCGACCGTTCCGACATCGACCTTGTGTATGTGGTGACGGACTGGAAAAACCACACGCCGATGGCGCTATATGCCATGGAGCATGGCAAGCATGTGGCTGTGGAAGTGCCTGCTGCATCGACTCTCGACGAGATATGGGCGCTGGTGAACACCTCGGAGCGCACACGCAGGCACTGTATGATGCTTGAGAACTGTGTGTACGATTTCTTCGAGATGAACACGCTCAATATGGCCCAGCAGGGACTCTTTGGGGAAGTGTTGCACACAGAAGGCAGCTACATACATAATCTTGACGAATTTTGGCCTTACTACTGGGACAACTGGCGCCTCGATTTCAACCGCGAGCGCCGTGGCGACGTCTATCCCACCCACGGCGTGGGACCGGCCTGCCAGCTGCTCGACATACATCGCGGCGACCGTATGGAAACCCTCGTGTCTATGGATACCAAGGCCGTGAACGGGCCGGCGGCATGGGAAAAGATGTTCGGCGAGCGCCCTGAATCGTTTGCCAACGGCGACCATACCATGACGATGATACGCACTGCCAACGGCAAGACTATCCACATACAGCACGATGTGGTGAATCCGAGGCCCTACAGCCGTATGTACCAGCTCACAGGCACGAAGGGCTTTGCGAATAAATATCCGGTAGAGCAGTATGCTTTCGAGCCTGCACAGCTCGATTCGGCGGCAATGCCCGACCATCAGAACCTTACGGCTCACGGCGCTATCACGGCTGAACAGCAGGCTGCGCTGCTTGATAAATATACCCACCCCATAATCAAGGAAGTGGGCGAGGTTGCGCGGCAAGTGGGCGGCCATGGCGGAATGGACTACATAATGGATTACCGCCTGATATACTGCCTGCGAAACGGGCTTCCCCTCGATATGGACGTGTACGACCTTGCCGAGTGGTGCTGCCTTACACCCCTTGGCGAGCTGTCGATAGAGAACGGCAACGCGCCGGTGGAGGTGCCCGACTTTACCCGTGGCGGCTGGCAGAAGCTCGACGGCTACCGCCATGCCTTTGTCAAATAGCCTACCGTGGCATAATGCCGATAAAAATATCGCAGGCACATTGCGGCGCGCCGCAATGTGCCTGCGATATTTTTATTGCGTTTCTTATTTCAGTTTTTGGGCGAGGGCGTCGAATTTGGCGGCGATTCTGTCGGAGCACAGGTTGCTGATGCTTCCGGCGTGGGTGTGGTGTACTTCGCGCACGGGTCTGTAGGTGCCGTCCTGCACTTCGAGTCCGACCTTTCGGTAGGCTTCGCGGAAGGGCATTCCGCCGAGTACGAGACGGTTCACCTCTTCGACCGTGAAAAGATAGTCATACCGCGGGTCGGACACTATGTCGCGGCGCACCTGCATATGGCCGAGCATGAACGTTGCCATGTCGAGGCATTCGGCAAGCTCGGTCGTAGCCGGGAATATGATGTCTTTGAGCAGCTGCAGGTCGCGGTTGTAGCCCAAGGGCAGGTTGGCCGTGAGGAGTGCTATCTCGTTGGGTACAGCTGTGAGGCGGTTGCATTTGCCGCGCATAATCTCGAACACGTCGGGATTCTTCTTGTGCGGCATTATCGACGATCCGGTGGTGAGTTCGTCGGGGAAGGACACGAATCCGAAATTCTGGCACATCCACATGCAGACGTCCATTGCCAAGTGTCCCAAAGTCGACGCTATGGCGGCTATGGCCATTGCAGCGGCGCGCTCGGTCTTGCCTCGCGACATCTGCGCCGCTACAACGTTGTAGTGCAGGTCGGCGAATCCGAGCAGGCGCGTGGTCATTTCCCTGTCGAGGGGGAACGACGAGCCGTAGCCGGCGGCCGAGCCGAGGGGGTTCTGGTTGGCTATGTTGTATGCAGCCACGAGCAGTTGCATGTCGTCGGCCAAGGATTCGGCATATGCGCCGAACCACAATCCGAACGACGACGGCATCGCAACCTGCAGGTGGGTGTAGCCGGGCATAAGGACGTCCTTGTGTTTCTCGCTAAGTTCGAGCAGCTTGTGGAAAAATCGCTCACTCTCAGAGGCGATGCGGCGCAGCTCGTCGCGCATGAACAGTTTGAGGTCGACGAGCACCTGGTCGTTGCGCGAGCGCCCCGAGTGTATTTTTTTGCCTATGTCGCCAAGTTTTGCCGTGAGCATGAATTCTACCTGCGAGTGCACGTCTTCAACGCCGTCGTCGATTCTGAAGTTGCCTTCTTCGATTATGGCGGCAATCTCCTGCAGGCCGGCGAGGAGTTTGTCGAGTTCGTCTTTTGAAAGCAGACCTATGCTTTCGAGCATTCTGATGTGAGCCATCGAGCCTTGCACATCGTAGCGCGCAAGGCGCAGGTCGAGTTCGCGGTCCGCCCCCACGGTAAACCGCTCTATAAGTTGGTCGGGCTCGAAGCCCTTGCTCCATAGTTTCATAAGCTAAGTGAGGTTATGATTTTACCATAAGTTTCGATGGCTCCCTCTATTTCCGATAGTAGCACATACTCGTCGGCAGTGTGGCTTCGGCAGGATTCGCCGGGTCCTATTTTCAGCGAGGGAAAACCGTGCATCAGCGACATATCGCTCGTGGTGGGCGACACGAAGGAGTCTATGCCGAGCCTTTCGCAGACCTGCACGAGCGGGTGTTCGCGTCCTATCACGGAAGCCCGCACGCGAGTGGAGCGTTCTGTCAGCGTGGTGTGGCCGCTTACGGCCTTGCGCAGCAATGCTATAGTGTCCTCGTTGGAGTAGGCGTCGGTGGTGCGGACGTCTGCCACCCAGCGGCATTCGTCGGGCACGACATTGTGGGCTTTCCCGGCCGAAATCTGGGTGACGCTGAGCGATATGTCGCCGAGCGTTTCCGACCGTTCGGCGAATGCGTACGAGCGCAGTGCGTCGATGTCGCTCATTGCGCGATATATGGCGTTGGCGCCTTCTCCGCGTGCGGCGTGGCCGCTGATGCCTCGGGTTACGGCGTCGAGCACCACCAGTCCGCGTTCGGCCACGGCGGCGCGCATGCCTGTAGGCTCGCCCACGATGGCGCAGTCGGGCGTTATGCCCTCCGATGCCAGATGCGGCAGTAGAGCCCGCATGCCGTTTTCGCCGCCCACTTCCTCCTCGGCGCTTATGGCAAGCACGAGGTTGAAGGGGAGCGCGGCGTGGCGCAGACTGCCGAACACGGCTGTAAGCGATACCACGGAGGCTCCGGCGTCGTTGGCTCCGAGGCCGTATATGGCGCCGTTTTCAAGCACGGGTGTGTACGGCTCGCGCGTGTAGCCGGCGGCGGGGCGCACGGTGTCGTGGTGGGAATTGAGCAGCAGCGTGGGTCTGTGGCGGCCGAAACCCGGCGCCACGGCATAGACGTTGTTTGCCGTGCGCCTCGGCTCCATTCCTTGCGCGGCGAGGTAGTCGTAGATGATGCCGGCGGTGGCGTGTTCCTCGCGCGAGTGCGACGGTGTGGCTATCAGCCTTGCGAGTAGCTGTATGTGGCCGGGCTGCCCTCCGAGCAGGCTCGCGCTCATTTTGAAAGGGTTGTGCCTGTGCCGGACAGCAGATTGTCGGCGTGCTTTATCACCACGCTTTCCACCCCGCATTCGATGGCGCGGAAAGCATTGTCGAGCTTGGGCAGCATTCCCCGGCTGACGGTGCCGCGCTCTTTCAGGGCGGCGTACAGCGCCGGGTCGATGTGCGGTATCAGCGATGCCGGATTGTCTATATCCTCCATCACGCCCGGCTGCTCGAAGCAGTATACGAGCCTCGCGGGCCTCGTGCGCGCCATTGATGTGGCGATGGCCGAGGCCACGGAGTCGGCGTTGCAGTTGAGCAGGCCGCCGTCGCCGTCGTATGTTATGGCGCATACCACCGGCACTAAGCCTTGCTCTATGAGAGCCGACAGCAGCGCGGCGTTGACGCCATCGGGCGATATGTCGCCGACAAAGCCGTAGTCGACCGGCGCGGCAGGGCGCCGCGTGGCCTGTATGGCCTTGCCGTCGGCTCCGCTAAGCCCCAGGGCGTTGCAGCCCTCGCGCTGGAGCAGGGCAACTATGCGTTTGTTGATAAGCCCGGCGTATACCATGGTGACTACTTCAAGGGTGTCGGCCGATGTCACCCGGCGCCCTTCGAGCATGGTGGCGGGTATGCCCAGGCGCTCGCCCAGGCGCGTGGCCTCCTTGCCGCCGCCGTGGACGAGTATCTTCGGGCCTTCCATCGATGCGAAGGCCGAGGCGAAACGTGCCAGCGCTTCGGGGCTGTCTACCACGTTTCCGCCTATCTTGACTATGCTTACCGTTTTCACAGCGATTCGAGCATGCGTTTGAGCACCACCTGCGCTGAAATCTCGCGGTTGGCGGCTTCGGGTATCACAAGGGAGCGCGGCGATTCGATTACATCGTCGGTCACTATCATGTTGCGGCGCACCGGCAGGCAGTGCATGAAGAAAGCGTTGTCGGTGAGTGCCATTTTTTCGGCATCGACCGTCCACGAACGGTCGGTCGACAGTATGCGGCCGTAGTTGGGGGCGGCATACGCGGCCCAGTTCTTGGCATATATGAAGTCGGCACCCTCGAAAGCCTTGCGCTGATCATACTCCACGCGTGCGCGCCCTACAAATTCCGGTGCCAGCTCGTAGCCTTCGGGGTGGGTTATCACGAAGTCGTAGTCGGTGGCGTTCATCCACTCGGCAAAGGAATTGGGCACGGCCTGCGGCAGGGCGCGGGGGTGCGGAGCCCATGTGAGCACCACTTTGGGGCGTGCCTTGGTCTTGTGTTCCTCGATAGTGATGAGGTCGGCGAAGCTTTGCAGCGGGTGGCGCGTGGCGGCTTCCATGGAGAATACCGGGCGGCCGGAGTAGCGTATGAACTGGTTGATTACCCGCTCCTCGTAGTCCTCGTCCCTGTCTTTCAGTCCGGCAAAGGAGCGCACGCCTATGATGTCGCAGTAGCAGCCCATCACGGGTATTGCCTCGAGAAGGTGTTCGGCCTTGTCGCCGTCCATTATCACGCCGCGCTCTGTTTCGAGTTTCCACGCTCCCTGGTTGACGTCGAGCACTATCACGTTCATACCCAGATTCATTGCTGCCTTCTGGGTGCTGAGGCGTGTTCGCAGGCTCGAATTGAAGAAAATCATCATGAGGGTGCGGTTCTTGCCGAGTGCCGTGTGGGCGAAGCGGTTGGCTTTCAGCTCGAGAGCTTCCTTTACGGCGCTGTCGAGCGGTCCTATGTCGTGTACGTTCGTGAAGTGTTTCATAGATATTTCTTGAAAGTAGAGAGAAAAATGTCGGCCTGCTCTTTTGTGAGGCCGAGCGCGGGCAGCAGCCGCACGGTGTGCGCTCCTGCGCCGCCGGTGAATATCTTGCCGTCGAAAAGCAGTTGGCGGCGTATGGCTCCGGCATCGCCTGCCAGCTCTATGCCTATCATGAGGCCGCGTCCGCGCACTTCGGTGATGACGCTGTGGCACTTTGCCATTTCGCCAAGGCGTTCGATAAGGTATGCGCCCGTTTCGGCGGCGTTTTCAACAAGGTTCTCGTCGGCAATGACGTCGAGCACGGCGATAGCTGCCGCGCATGCCAGATGGCTGCCTCCGAATGTGGTGCCGAGCATGCCTTTGACAGCCTTTATTGACGGTGAAATCAGCACTGCGGCTGCCGGGAAGCCGTTGGCTATGCCCTTGGCGCAGGTGATGATGTCGGGCTGAATGCCGGCGTGCTGATGGGCGAAGAAGTGCCCGGTGCGGCCATAACCGCTCTGAATCTCGTCGAGAATCAGGAGTGTCCCGGCCTCGGAGCATGCTTGGCGGAGCCGGCGCATAAAGTCGTCGGGCACCATGCGTATGCCGGCCACACCCTGGATGCCCTCTATGATGACGGCGGCAAACTCGCCGGAGGACAGCTTGCGGCGCACGGCTTCGATGTCGCCGAGGGGTGCGAAATCGACGTTGGCAGTGGCATTGAACGGCGCCCGGATAGCCGGATTGTCGGTTGCCGACACGGCGCCCGACGTGCGGCCGTGGAAGGCGCGGTCGAAGGCGAGTACTTTGGCGCGGCCGGTGGCGAACGATGCCAGCTTGATGGCGTTTTCGTTTGCCTCGGCGCCGGAGTTGCACAGGAACAGCGAGTATGAGTCGTAGCCGCTGAGGCGTCCGAGGCGGTCGGCGAGCTGTTGCTGCAGGGAGTTCTGCACGGAGTTGGAGTAGAAACCGAGCCGCGCGGCCTGCTCGCTGACGGCACGGACATATCGCGGGTGGGAGTGGCCGATGGATATCACGGCATGGCCTCCGTATAGGTCGAGATAGCGCGTGCCGTCGGCGGTGAACACATATGAGCCTTCGCCTCGGACAGGCTCTATGTCGTAGAGAGAATATACGTCGAAGAGATTCATTAGAAAGCGGAAGGTTTGAGCCTGAGTCCTTCGGTTTCGGGCAGTCCGAACATAAGGTTCATATTCTGCACGGCCTGCCCCGAAGCCCCCTTGAGGAGATTGTCGATGGCTGATACCACGAGGAGCTTCGAGCCTTCTTTTTCAAGCCCGATTATACATTTGTTGGTATTGACGGCCTGTTTGAGGTCGACCGGCCTGTCGGACAGGTGCGTGAACGGCGCCCCGGCATAGAAGCGCTCATACAGCTGCCGGCACTCTTCGAGGCTTGCCCCGGTATCTACCACGGCGGTAACGAATATGCCTCGGGCGAAGTTGCCGCGCACCGGCACGAATGTCAGCGTCGGAGCCGTGCCGCCCTGTGCCTCGGCGAGCGAGCGCGATATTTCGGCAAGGTGCTGGTGGGTGAAAGCCTTGTAGACGTTTATGTTGTCGGTCCGCCATGAAAAATGGGTGGTGGCGCCGGGCTTCACGCCGGCGCCTGTCGAGCCGGTGATGCCCGTTATGTGCACTTCGCCGCCGAGCATGCCGGCAGATGCCAGAGGCAGCAGGGCGAGCTGTATGGCCGTGGCGAAGCAGCCGGGATTGGCTACTTTGTCGGCTCCGGCTATGGCGTCGCGGCGTAGTTCGGGCAGTCCGTACACATAGCCTTCCGACTCGTCGCGGAAGTCCTGCGCGAGGTCTACCACCTTGAGCCCTGCGGGCATGGGGTTTTCTTCCCAGAACTTTCGGCTGAATCCGTGGCCTTGGCAGAGAAACACCACGTCGACGGAGCCGAGGTCGTAATCGGCGGCAAAAAGCAGGTCGGTTTCTCCCACGAGTCCTTCGTGCACGTGCCATACCGGCACCCCGGCGTTCGAGGTAGAGTGCACCCACGCTATTTCCACCGAGGGGTGGTTGAGGAGGAGGCGCAGCAGCTCGCCGGCGGTGTATCCCGCGCCTCCGATTATTCCGGCTTTTATGGCGGCCTTATTCATCGAGTCCGTTGCGGAGTTGAACGTTGTGGTATATCTTCATGGGGTTGGCCATGATGCGGGTGAACCCTTTCACATCGTCGGCGCTCCACGCCTTGTTCACCTCGCCGTATTCGCCGAAGTCGGTCTTCATAAGGTCGAAAGGCGAATCGACGCCCACGAGGGTGTAGGACAGCGGGCGCAGGGTGAGCTCGACAGTTCCGGTGACGTTGCGTTGCGAGGTTTCCAGATATGCCTCCATTTCGCGCATTACAGGCTCCAGATACTGGCTCTCGTGGAGGAACATGCCGTACCAATTGCCGATCTGGTCCTTCCAGTACTGCTGCCACTTGGTGAGGGTGTGCTTTTCGAGCATCTTGTGCGCCGCGATGATGAGTATCGGGCCGGCAGCCTCGAAGCCCACGCGGCCCTTGATGCCGATTATGGTGTCGCCGATGTGCATATCGCGGCCTATGCCGTAGCGTCCGCCGATGGCTTCGACCTCGCGTATGGCTTCGACGGGATTGTCGAAGTGCTTGCCGTTTACGGCTTTAAGCTGGCCTTTCTCGAAAGTGAGGGTTAGCTTTTCCTCGCCCGTTTCCACCACTTGGCTGGGATAAGCGCTGTCGGGCAGCGTCTGCTCCGAGTGGAGGGTTTCCTTGCCGCCTATGCTGGTGCCCCACAGGCCCTTGTTGATGGAATACTCCATCTTTTTGAAGTCGGCCTCGAAACCGTGGTTGCGCAGGTATTCGATTTCATACTCGCGGGTGAGGGTCATGTCGCGGGTAGGGGTGATTATCTCTATCTCGGGGGCGAGAATCTGGAAGGTGAGGTCGAAACGCACTTGGTCGTTGCCGGCGCCGGTCGAGCCGTGGGCAACGGCGTCTGCGCCTATTTCCTTGGCGTAGTTGATAATAGCCATAGCTTGGAATATGCGCTCGGACGACACGCTGATAGGGTATGTGCCGTTGCGGAGCACGTTTCCGGCTATCATGTACTTTATGGAGCGGTCGTAGTATTCCCCGGTGACGTCGAGGGTGGCGTGGGAGGCGGCGCCGAGAGCAAGGGCGCGCTTCTCTATGTTGGCGAGTTCTTCGGGACCGAAGCCGCCGGTGTTGGCTATGGCAGTGTGAACTTCGTAACCGAGGTCTTCGGAGAGGTATTTGGCGGCAAAAGATGTGTCGAGGCCGCCGCTGAATGCGAGTACTACTTTTTTCTTATTGTTCATAATTGTGTATGAGCTGCTATTTGAGGTGAAGGAGTGATTTTATTTTGTTGCCGAGCCACATAGTGTAGGGGCGGCTTTTCGACGGCCTTTCGAGTCGTGCCTTGGGGTCGTAGAGCATGCCTGTGCATAGGCACATGCGGCGGTTGTTGCGCTGGAGTATGTCGTAGTTGACACAGCCCTGACAGCCAGCCCAGAACTCGTCGTCGCTGGTAAGCTCGGAGAATGTTACGGGCTTGTAGCCTATCTGCGAATTGAGCTTCATCACCGGGAGCGATGTGGTGATGGAGAAAATCTTTGCAAAGGGGAATCTTAGCCGGGCCAGCTCGAAAGTCTTTGTCTTGATGCGCGCGGCAAGCCCCAATCGTCGGAATTCGGGGTCGACGATTAGGCCTGATGTGGCCACATAATCACCATGTTCCCAGCTCTCTATATAGCTAAAGCCTATTAGCCTGTCATCGCAGAGAGCCACCACAGCCTTGCCGCCGCTTATCTTTTTGGCGATATATTCAGGCGAGCGTCGCGCTATGCCTGTGCCGCGTTGCAAGGCCGATTCATAGATGAGGTTCACTATCGTTTCGGCATACTTGGTATGCTCTTCCGAGGCAAACATCACCTTAATCTGGTCGTTGTTCATCTTTGGCTGCTGATGTTCCTTTGTGTAAGTTGTAAGAAGTTGATAGATAAAATTGCGCAAAGGTACACATTAATTTGCAAAAAGATTGCGGTTGCTTGTCTGCGGCGCTGTTTGTGGCGATTTTTTACGAAAATTTATTAAACAGAAACATAAAAAGGCGGGAGTATGAAGCATTTTAACAAAACTTCATACTCCCGCCTTATGCGGTATATAGTCCTATTTGGAGAGTTCGCGACCTTCGTAGGCCGAAAGGTCGCGGCGCCATTGGTTGCTGATGGGTTCGGCCTGCGCGGTGGCCACGTTGAAGCCCACCATCACGGTGCGGCATATGCACTTCACCTGTGAGCGCTCGTCGATTATGCGCTGCTCCATCACCAGGGAGCTGTTGGCTATCGACACCACGGCGGTGAGTACCTCGAGGCGGTCGTCGATGTATGCAGGGGCGTAAAAATCGCAGTTTATGTTGGCTACGACCACTCCGAGGCGCCTTGGATCGAACTCGCCGCCCATGAACTGGCGGAAGTAGTGCATCTTGGCAAGGTCGGCAAACTGCATGTATACCGAGTTGTTGAGATGGCCGAACATGTCGACGTCGTTGAACCGTGTCTGCACCGGTGTGCGGTGGTGAAATTCAAATTTGGCTTCCGGAATATTCATAATATTTTTATGTCGTTGATTATCTCTGCCCCCGCGGCCTCGTTGAGCTGCCTTACGAGCAGCGGGCGCAGATAGGATAGTTCTTCTTTCAATGATGCTGAAACTATGTGCACTTTCAGCACGGTGCCTTCCACGTAGATGCGGCCGGTGTAGTCGTTTATGTGCTTGCCCACGACCTGCGGCCACACGGCCTCTATGCTGTGGCGCTGATATTGCGGGCGGAGGCCTGTGGCGTCGATCATATTCTCGATTATGGCACCGAGAAGCCGCGGCTCTCTGCGTTTCATTGCTCTATGGTGCTGAAAACTCCTTGCTCCACGTGCCACAGGCGGTATGCTCCGCCGTCGTCGCTGCCCGGTATGTCGGCCACGATTTCGTCGAGGTGCTTGCGGTTGGTGTCGGTGATGAAAATCTGGCCGAAGGTACCAGAACCGCCCACAAGGGCCATTATGCGCCGCACGCGGCCTGCGTCGAGTTTGTCGAAAATGTCGTCGAGCAGCAGCAGGGGGTTAAGGCCGAGGCTTTCACGCAGAAGTTCGTACTGGGCGAAGCGAAGAGCCGACGTGAATGTCTTGGTCTGTCCCTGCGACGCGGAGCGTTTGACGGGCATGCCGTCGAGGGAAAACTCGATGTCGTCGCGATGCGGGCCGGAGGCCGTAAACCGCAGCAGGCGGTCGCGCTGACGCATGGCGCGCAGGTGCTCGGCGAGGCCGCCCTCGTCGGAGTAGTCGTTGCCGGTGTAGCGCAGGCGGGCGTCTTCGGAACAGTCGGCTATGGCCTGATAGTAAGGCGTGAAGATTTCCTGCAGCCTCGCTATGTTGGCCTTCCGCTGGCGGCTTATGTAGTTGGCGGCTATTTCGAGCTGTGCTTCGAGGGCGTCGAAGAGGGTGTTGTCGCCGCTTTCCTGCTTGAGCAGCTTGTTGCGCTGCTCGAGGGCATGGTTGTAGCGGAGCAGGGCGTCGAGGTACGGCGTGTCGCGCTGCGATATTATCTGGTCGATAAAGCGTCGTCGCTCTGCCGGCTCGCCGCCAACGAGGCTCATGTCGGCCGGCGAGAGCAGCACCAGCGGGAAGGCGCCTATGTGCTCGGCAAGCCGCTTGTAGGGCTTGCCGGAGCGCTTGAAGCTCTTCCGGTGTCCCGGCTGCACGGCGGCTGCCACTTCCTCGTCGAGTCCTCGGCGCGCGTAGCGGCCGCGCAGCATGGCGAAACTTTCGCCACGCCGCACGAGCATGCCGTCCTGAGCGCCGGTGAAGCTCTTGCAGAAGCTTAGAAAATAGAGGGCGTCGAGCAGATTGCTCTTGCCCATGCCGTTGTCGCCGAGGAAACAATTGATTTTCGGCGAGAACTCCAGTCTTGCCGACTCAATATTCTTGAAATTAGTAAGTATAAGCTCCCGCAGTATCATTTGCGACGGAAGGCCTGGTTGAAGAACAGCAGGTGGTACAGTATCGAGTTGGCCCAATACTTGTGGCTGTGGTTGCCGGGACGCACTGTGTAGTCGTGTGGTATGTCGGCCGCGAGCATGTCGGCGTGGAGCTTGTCGTTTACCTTGGCGAAAAAGTCGTCCTTGCCGCAGTCGAAAATGATGTTCAGCTTGGCTTCCTTAAGCTGCGGTATGAGGGTTGCCACAGTGTGGCTGTCCCACAGCGCGGGATCTTCCTCGAGCGTTTTGCCGAGCAGTTTGGCCATGCCCCAGCTTTTCGGGAAGGGGCGTATGTCGACGCCGCCGCTCATGCTGCCCGCGTTGCCGAACACTTCGGGGTGGCGTGCGGCGAGGTAGAGCGCTCCGTGGCCGCCCATGCTGAGGCCTGTCACGGCGCGCATGCCGCGCTCGGGCATCGTGGGGAAATTGGCGTCGATATAAGGCACGAGGTCTTTGACTATGAACGACTCCATCTGCATCTTGGGGTTGGAGGGGGAGTCCCAGTACCAGCTGTCGCGTCCGTCGGGCATCACGAGCACCATGCCGAGGCGGTCGGCGAGCTGTCCGAGGCGCGGCTGTGTGCGGCACCATGCGCGGTAGTCGCCTCCGTAGCCGTTGAGAAGGTATACCGAGGGGTATTTCTGGCCTTGGGATCCGTCAGGGGTTATCACTGTCACTTTCATGGGGCTTTCGAGGCGTGTGGTGGCCACCGTCACGGTGTCGACCGAGAAAGCCTTTGCGCATGCGCAGCCTATGATGGCGAGCGCGATGATTGAGAATAGCTGTTTCATTCAGATGGTGTTTGATAATTTCTGTTGAAGCACAGGTTGGTGTATCCGTTATGAAGAGGGAGCGTCGTTGAGCTTGCGGCGTACAAAGTCGATTGCGAAGTCTGCCAGCTCGTCGATGGGCAGCGACGATGAGTCGAGGCACAGGTGGTAGCTGTGTGCGTGTCCCCACCGCTTGTCGGTGTAGAAATTGTAGAAATTGGCTCTTAGTTTGTTGGTGCGTTCGGCCAGTGCGCGGGCGTCCTGCTCCTTGGCCACGTCGCCACGCTCCATTATTCGCCTTACGCATTCTTCCATCGGGGCGTGGACGAAGATGTTTACCACGTTGGGCAGGTCGCGGAGCACATAGTCGGCGCTGCGTCCCACTATCACGCAGGGTTCCGATGCGGCCAGTTCGTGCATGAGGTCGCACTGGGCGGAGTATGTGCTGTCGGAGCCTCCTCCGCCGGGATTGCCTATCCACGACATCGGGTAGAAACCCATCGAGAAAGGTATGACTCCTCCTACGACGCTCGGGGCGCGTTCGTCGTTCTTCTCGAAGTATTCGAGGTTGTACCCGGCTTTTTCTGCCGCTTTTACGAGCAGTTCCTTGTCGTAGAAGCTGATTCCGAGGCGTTCGGCTATCGCCCGTCCGAGGGCGCGCCCTCCGCTGCCGAAGCTGCGGCCTATCGTTATTACGTATCTTTGTGGTAACATCTTGTTTGTATGTCCGCAAAATCCCCGGAGCCTTGCGACTCCCGGGGATTTTACGGGTTATTTAGCTGTGTTATGCCTTTTTATCGGCTTTTTTTGCTGTCTTGCGGGTTGTTGCCTTGCGGGTCTTGGGTTCTTTTGCCTTGGGGGCTTCTTCCTTGGGCTCTTCGCGGAGGCGGTGCTCGATATTGTACTGCTCGATGTTCTTGCGCATCGAGGCGAGTTCCTTGTTGAGGGTTTCGATTTCGGCTCCCTGGTTGGAGATGGTGAGCAGCAGGGCGTTAAGCTCCTCGGTTCCTACCTGCGAGGGGAATTCCTCCTCGACGCGCATCAGGAAGTCGGCCAGCACGTTCATATAGTTTGTGAATGCTGCAAACGGTGTTTCGTAGGGGCTGAACAGGCTGTGCATGGCGCCGTCGGCCTTGCGCTTGGTGCTCATGTAGAAGAAGTGGTCGCAGGTCTGGAGGTATTCCCAGTCCTGTTTGAGGCGGCGGTTGTCGCACTTGCGCACACGCTCTGCCACGGAGTACAGCTTCTCGAAAGCCTCGTTCTGGAGCCTGTTGCCGAGCCATGCCGATGTGTCGCGGGCCTCGTCGGCGCTCGATATGGGGTGCATGACGCTCAGCTCGCTCACAGGCTTGATTTTGGCAATGGCCTCGCTCGGTGTGAGGAAGTCGATGCCGCGTTCGGCGGCGAAGCGCGGAAGGGCTTCGAGGAACTGGAATATGCCGCTTGTGGCAGGCTGCATGTCGCCGAATGTTTCCAAGTTGAGGAAGATGTTGACAATCTGCTCCTCGGCGGGAGTCGACGCAATCCAGTCGATGTACTTGTCGGCGGTGAGGGGGTATTCGCTCCACGAGTAGTCGGAGAAGCGGAACGCTATGTCGTCGCTGAGCTTGGAGTTGCGCAGCAGCAGTTTCAGCTTGGGCGCCGATGCGGCTGTGTACACGTAGTTGGGCGATTTCCAGCCGAGTATGTGCTTTGCGCCTTCGGTGAGGGCGCCTTTGAAGCCCATCTCGACAAGCTGCGGGGCAAGCTCGTCGAAGTATATCAGCTCGGTGTTGCGAACGACCTTGGGTGTGATGCCGAAGCGTGATTTGAGCATCGAGCAGGTGTCTTTGACCTGTGCTGCGAACTCTTCGGGGTCGGAGAGGCTGGCAAGCGAGTAGGCGTAGGGCTGTGCCACGAACTCCACGGCGCCGGTGGCTGCGAGGCGGCCGAGCACGTCGATAAACTCGGGCACGTACAGCTCGAACTGCTCGAATGCCACTCCAGATATGGCGATGGAGCAGCGGAAGCGACCCTCGCTCTGCTCTATCATGCGCAGGAGTGTTTCGGCGGCGGGTATGTAGGAGTTGTGGGCGATGCGGCTCACGATGTCGTCGTTGAGGAAGTCGTCGAAGTAATAGTGGTCGCGCCCTATGTCGAAGAAGCGGTAGCGTTTAAGCCGGAAGGGCTGGTGTATTTCAAAGTTGAAACAGATAGCTTTCATTATTCATTGATTTTGTCGGCAGACAGCCCTTAGCTTCTTCCGAGTACTTTGTTATAAATGTTGATTACTTTCTGGCCGGCCTTGTCCCATGTTATCTGGGCCACTTCTGCCAGTCCGTCCTCCCTCAGCTGCTTGTACAGCGCCGGGTAGGATATGATTGAGTGTATGGCGTCGGCCATGGCGTCGATATCCCAGTAGTCGGTCTTGATTACGTTGTCGAGGATTTCGGCGCAGCCGCTCTGCTTGGATATGATCGACGGCACGCCCATCTGCATTGCCTCGAGGGGCGATATGCCGAATGGTTCCGACACGGAGGGCATCATATAGACGTCGCTTGCCTTGAGCATTTCGTACACCTGCCGTCCTTTTTGGAATCCGGGGAAGTGGAAGCGGTCGGCAATGCCTCGCTCGGCGGCGAGCTGTATCATCTTGTCCATCATATCGCCAGAGCCTGCCATTACGAAGCGCACGTTGGAGCAGTTGCGCAGCACCTTGGCGGCGGCTTCGACAAAGTATTCCGGGCCTTTCTGCATGGTGATGCGGCCGAGGAATGTCACCACCTTTTCCTTGCTCTTGGGCATCTCGATGTCGAGGAGGTCCTGGCTCAGTGGCACCACGGCGTTATGCACGGTGGTTACCTTGGCGGGATCCACGCCGTAGTGGTCGATCACTGTCTGGCGGGTGAGGTTGCTGACCGTTATTATGTGGTCGGCATGTGTCATGCCGTCGCGCTCTATGCCGTAGACAGTTGGGTTGGGCTTGCCTCGGGAGCGGTCGTACTCGGTGGCGTGCACGTGGATTACCAGCGGCTTGCCAGTCACCTGCTTGGCGTGTATGCCGGCAGGATATGTGAGCCAGTCGTGGCTGTGGATAATGTCGAAGTCGAGGGTGCGTGCGAGCACGCCTGCCATTATCGAGTAGTTGTTTATTTCTTCGAGGAGGTTGGAGGGATATTTGCCGGAGAACTCTATGCAGCCGAGGTCGTTGGTGCGCATGTAGTTGAAGTCGGCGTATATGTGGTCGCGGAGTCGGTAGTACAGGTCGGGGTCCATTACGCGTCCGATGCGCGACTCTACGTAGTCGCGGTTCACGTCGCGCCATGCCACCGGCACCTGCGATGCGCCGATGATGCGTGCGAAGCTTCGGTCTTCGTCGCCGAAAGGCTTGGGAATGACGAATGTGATGTCCATGTCGCCGCATTCCCACATGCCTCGTGTCAGGCCGTAGCTTGCCGTGCCGAGGCCTCCGAGGATATGGGGCGGAAATTCCCAACCGAACATTAATGCTTTCATCGTTGTGTGGTTTATGGTTAAATGGTGGGAATGTTTATCACTGTTCGAAGCGTTTGAGCGAGCGGTATGTGCGGAGCACTTCGGCCACGTTCGTGGCGTGGCTTACGGCGCCTCGGCCCGTGTAGGGCGGATTGCCGTCGTAGAGCTGGCTGAGGGAGCCGATGCAGCCTTGTGTCATCTCGTCTTCGAAGCCTATGAGCATGCGGTCGATATATGCCACGCCGCTCATACCGAACACTCTCAGGTATGCGTCGGCATAGAAGCCTATCAGCCACGGCCTTGCCGGGCCGTTGTGCATGGCAAACTCGCGCTCGTCGGGCGAGCCGACGTAGCAGGGGCGGTAGCCATAGCTTTTGGGCGAGAGTGTGCGCAGGCCCTTGGGCGTGAGTAGCTCGCGGGTAACGACGTCGAGCACCGTCTTGCGCTGGCGGCGGTCGAGCGGGCTGTAGTCAAGACCGATGGCTATCGCCATGTTGGGGCGCACGCTCGGCTCGGCGAATGTGCCGTCCACGTAGTCGTACAGGTAGCCGCCTTCGCTCATGAAGGTGTCGACAAATGGTTTCTTCATCTTTTCGGCCTCTGCGAGCCATGCCTCGCGGCGTCCGGCCAGTTCCTCTACCGGCTCTGCCAATTCAGCGGCAAACATCAGCGCGTTGTACCACAGCGCGTTGAACTCTACCAACCGGCCTGTGCGGCGTACCACCGGCACGCCTCCGAGCATAGAGTTCATCCACGACACTGCCTTGTTGTGGCCGTCGGTGGAAAGCAGGCCGCTTTCGGAGTCGACATATAGGTTGGGGTGTCCTCCGGCAAGCACGTAGTCGATAAGCTCTGCCACGGGCTGCATGTACATCCGGCGCGCGGTGTCCTTGCCGGCGCTCTTGGTGTACTGCTGTATGGCCCAGAGCGCCCATAGCGGTATGTCGGGGTGCTCGATGCCGTGTATGCGCTCGTTCAGCTCGCCTGTTTCGGCGAAGCGCAGCAGTGCTTTGAGGGCTGTGCCCATTATTGCCTCGAAGTCGGCGCGGTGGTCGATGGCGAGGGTGAGGCCGGGAAGAGCCATGAAGGTGTTGCGCGCAAGCACTATGCCCCACGGGAAGCCCGATATGAGGAACATGTCGCCGTCTTTGCGTACATAGAACTGCTTGGCGCTGTTCTTTAAGCAGTTGAAGAACGATGTGCGGGGAGTGCGGCTCGCTATCTCGGTTTCGTACATCTTTTTCAGGCTGCGCGGGCTTGCCTCGCTTACGCCGGCCGAGAATATGATGCTTTCGCCTTTCTTGATAGGCACTTCAAAGTAGCCGGGCACCCAGAGGTCCTCGCAGTAAGGCACGCCGCGTTCAAGGTCTTTGACGTATTCGATGTCCTTGTACCAGTTGGGCTCGTCGACCCACTGTGCCTTGTGGCTGAACTGCATGTATAGTTTGGGGAAGCCTTCGTAGAGGCAGGTGGCCACGCCGTTGGGCACGGCTTCTATGTCGCGGTTGATGGCGCTGTTGGCCACGCAGAGGCTGTTTGCGTCGCGGAAGGCAAGGAAGGGTCTGAAACGCAGCACTGTGGCCGAATGAGCCTCTACAAGGGTGTAGCGTATGAGGATCCGGTTTTCGTTGCTTATGAATATTTTTTCCTTGGTAAGAATTACGCCTCCCACGCGGTATGTCATGCGGGGAACGCCCTCGCAGTCAAACTCACGTATATACTTGTGCCCGTTGGGGCTGTAGACGCCGCCACGGTAGCGGTGAAGGCCGAGGTTGAAAGGTGCGCCGTGCTGTATCACGGTTTCGTCGAGGCTCGACAGCAGCACGTGCGGCTTGTCGCCCATTCCTTCTATCGGTATCACCAGCAATCCGTGCTGTTTGCGGGTGTTGCATCCGGGCAGGGTGGTGCAGTGGTATGCACCCATGCGGTTAGTGCGGAGCATCTCCTTCGGCAGCGACTGTTCCAAGTTTATGAGCAGATTCTTATCGAATTTAAGATAACTCATTTTGGTTTTAGATTGGTTAGGTATGGTGTCGTTATGCGTATTTTGGTTGTGAAACGCAGTCGGCCACACCATGCGGTATGGCCGCCTGCAAGTATCATACGGCGAATTTACGCCTTTTTTCCCGCCCTGCCAAGCCACAGGGGCATTTTTTTGCAAAAGCTGCCGAAGAACAACTTTTGCGCAGGCTGCCGCGCAAAAAAGACCTTCCCCGGCGTGTTTTCGGCACCGGGGAAGGTCGGATGAGATGTGTGAGCGGGTGCTCTTAGCGGATAATAACTTTTTCGGTCTTGTTGCCCTGGCGGCGTATGTAGATGCCGGGGGCGAGGTTGTCGCCGTTTACTTTGACGCCGTTGAGGTTCCAGTATTCAACGGGGCCTTCGGTCGCGTCCGGGTCTGCAACCACGTTGTCGATTCCGCTTGTTCCCTCGATTATATAGGACTTGGGTGCCTCGGTTACTGCCGTGGGACGGTCCTGGCGGAGTGCGAACACGCGGAGTCCTTCGGCGCGGATATAGGCGTAAAGGTTGTTGGCGGGGTCCCATGCAATCTGGACGGCCTCGGTGGAGTAATTCGACCCGGGGACGTCGTAGAGCTTGGTGAACGACGGCTTCTCGCCTTCCCATTCAACGCTCCATACAGAGATGCCGGTGTTGTTGCCGCCGATGGCGAAGAGGCTCAGGTCGTTGTTGAATGCGGCTCCGGCCGACGAGCTGTTGAGGTCTTCAAGCACGTATGAGTTGAAGATTTCTTCTCCGTCGTTGTTGTAGAATATGAAGCAGGGGCAGCTCTGGGCGTTGTTTCCGCTGCCGCGTACCTGCGATGCCAGCACTCCGTGTCGGGTGGCCTGCACGCTGACATTGGTGTTGGCGAAGCGGCTCTTGGAGTTATTGTAGGTGAACTGCGGGGCAAAATCGACGATTTCGGCCGTTCCTACGTCGTAGCGTACCAGATAGTTGCCGGCGTTGGCGGCGGGATAGTCCTCGCAGAACACATACATCTTTGTGTCTTCGCCCTTGCCGTAGAAGCTGATGCCTGTGGCACCGCCGCCGATAACCTTGCCGTCGACGGTGAAGCTGCCGCCTTTTGTCCATGTGCCTCCGAGATAGTTTGTGACACCTGCCTCGGGTTTCATCGGGTCGAACTGCCAGTAGCCTGCGCCTGCGTCGCTCCAGTCGGTGAGGTAGACGAGCCCGTTGTTCTGGCCCACGCGGAATGAAGACGCGCCGTTGCCGGCCTGCCATGGTTGCGCTCCGGCCATATAGTTGCCTTCTTTTTCGAGCGATGCCGAGAATACGTCGATGCCCTGGGCGAAGCCGTTGGATACTACTACTTTGCCGAAGGCGGGGCTGTTCTCGTCGTCGATTACGGCCACACCGCCGCGTGTGAGGCTCTTGAGCGGAGCGTTCTGACGGAATGTGCAGCCTGCCACGCCCTGGGCGTCGGAAAGCACTTCCACGGCCCATGTGTACTTGCCTTTGCCGAGGTCCTGCGGAGCCACTTTGACGGTGTTGCCTGCTTTCTTTACTTGGCCGGCTTCGACTGTCTTCTGCTCGCCGGTTTCCATGTCGGTGAAGATGATGTTGGCCATCGGCGCGTCCTCTATGGCGTCGAAAGATAGCGTGTAGCCGTCTTCGCCGGATAGCTCCGACTTGAGATTGTATGCGAAGGAGGCGCGCTTGACTGGCTGGTCGACTTTTTCGGTAGTAAAGCGCGAGAGGCCGTTGGCTCCTGCCACGTAGAGGTTTATGTGGCCGGAGGTAACATTGTCCTCAATGTCGCGAGTGACGATGGTCTGGCCCATGGTTGCCACCGAGGAGAGTGCCGCCGGCGAGATTTCGGCACCCACGGTGCCTACTTCCTTGGCTTTGTCAAGGCCTTCGGTTATGTCGACCAGAGTCACTCCTGCGGTGTTGGCTTCGGAGTCCTGCGCTGCGGGCACTGCCATGTATGTGTGGCCTGAATATTTGAACATCTGGGTGCGGAAGCCTGCAACAGGCGCGAGGTCGTCGGGCATGGAGCCTGCCGGGACGGGCACGCCTGCGGCAGCGGCGGCGCAGATGTATTCTTCGGCCGGGCGTGAGGACGGATTGAGAATAAACCGGTCGTCGCCTGCGGGAGAGGCGTTGATCTGATACTGGCCGAGGTCGATTTCGTTGCAGCCGTCGATGCTGTTGATGTTCATATGGTATGCCGATGCCATCTCGCCGTTTGCAACGGCCACGTTGGTGAGTCGCAGAGCCTTTGTGGCACCGGTGGTTACAGCCGAGTAAATGAGGCGTCCATCTTCGAGGGTGCCTGCATAGGACATCGTTTCGCCTGTGACGGCGTTGTTGTAGTTGCCTCCGTTGTTAGTGGAGAACCATATGGTCGGGTTGCCTTCAGCCATGCCGTCGCCACTGTTGACCTCCCATTTGTAGATCTTGACGTTGTTCGGGCCGTTGAAGGGCTGGAGCGACTTGTTGATGCCTATCAGGGTGCCGTCGGCGGTGAGGGCTATGTCGCTCAGCGCGAGATATTCGCCCGAAGTTCCTTCTGTGCCGAGCTGGCGCAGAACGTCGCTTGTCTTGGTGTCGAAAATGAGAACAGTGGCAGAGCCATCTTCGTCGAGTGCAAGTATGTAGAGGTGCTCGCCCCGGGCTATGGCACGCTTTATGTTCTTGCCGGCGAGTGCGTCGACGGCCTTGTCCCTGAAGTCCTCTTTAAGGTTGTAAACAGCCTGTGCGCCGTATGCCGGCAGGTTGAACTCGTCAGGGTAGGTTACGTAGTTGATTGTCGGGGGCACGTAGGAGCTGCTTTCGAGCTGAACGGCGGGATATGCCGTTTGGCCTGCTTTCACGCTTACTTCCACCGGCTCGGTTTCCTTGTAGTCGGGGTGGGTTATTTCTATGGTGTAAACACCCGGTTCGACATCGCGGAACACGTAAGCGCCATTGTAATAGTCGTCGGTGGTGTAGGTGGCGATCTGCTTGTCGCCCTGCTTCAGTACCACGGTTGCGCCGTTGACGGGAAGGTAGAGGTCGGCGCTGTTGGGGTTGGGTTTGTACTGGCTGTGGACGAATTTTTCGTGTCGGTCGCGCACTATGCCGTAGATAGAGCCTTTCTTGTCGGTAAGCCCGAAATAATCAGCGATGCCACGGGCGTAGGTATAGCCTTCCATATAGTCCACGTCCCAGTTCATGGCTCGCTGGCGTGCCGGCTGGTATGTGTGGAAATAGCCTTCCACGAGGAATCCGGGAACTTCGTGCTTGAGCGCTCCGAGGTATCCGTAGGTGCTCGAAGTGGAGTAGAAATTGAGGTCGCCGCGTATATTGGGATTGGTGCGGGAGTAATAGCTCCATACCATATGCTCGTTGTCGAAGCAGTGGGGCCAGCATGCCTGTGCCATCACGTCGGATTCCGCCACCTTGGGGCCTCCCTTGCCTGCGTCGTAGCCTCGGTAGAGGTAGAGCGGATAGTTGGTCGAGGTGCCTTCGCTTGCCGCGTTGGAGTGGATTGAGATGAATAAGTCGAAGTTGTTGGCGTCGGCTTCGGCTGCTATTTCGGTGAGGTTCCTGTTGTAAAGCACCAGATTGGCCTTATGGCGGTCGATTTTGTCTACTTCCGCTTTTTCGGCGTCGCTAAGTTCCTCGTATTTTCGGCCGTTGAGTATTGCTTCCCGGGCTTCGTTAAGCTGTGCTGAGGTGCGGAAGTCGCCTTCGTGGGGGCCTGCCTTGACGTGGCTCATCACAATGTTGTTGCTCAGGTCGCGGGCGGCGCCTACCTGCCAGCGTTCGCCTTCCTGGTTGAGGGTGGGGTCGTATTTGAGTCCTAACTGGCGCAGCTTCTCCAGAACGCCGAAGCCTTTGTAGAGGTTGGTGTTCGACTCGAAGAAGTTTGTGGTGTCGGGGTCGGCGACATTATATGCTCCGTGCCCCACGAGCTGGCAGGGGCGGTCGTTCGCAGTCCATGAGCCGTGGCCGGGGTTGATGTATACGCGGAGCTGGTCTGCGTCCTTGGCCGGGAGGGAAGCAGAAGCTATGAGGGCCATGGCGGCGGTGAGTAGTTGTTTTTTCATGGCGTGTCTGCTTATTTAAGGTTCAGAATGTAGAGTTCGCCCTTGTTTGTGGCAAATGCGATTTTTTTGCCGTCGGTGCTCACTGAGGGATTGAGCGCCACCACGGAGTCGTCGGTGAGCACTTGCTCGGTACCCTTGAGGTCGGCGGCAATCAGTCTGGACTCGGTGATGAACTCGCCGTTGTCGCGGTCGCGCTGTCCTACTACGGTGTTGTTGTCGAGCCAGCGGGCTGCGCGCAGTTCGCCGAGGCTTAGAGGATTCGAGCCGTCGAGATCGCACACGAAGCAGCCGCGGTATGCCGCCCAGTAGAGAATCTTTGTCCCGTCGGGCGAAATGCTCGGCCACAGGTAGCTTGAGCGCCCCTGCGGGTCGAGGGTCGTCGTTTTGCCGTTAATGGTAATGTTGAGATGCCCTTGGCTGATAGACACCACGGGGCGGTTTTCCTTGGCCTTTCCCAGACTTTTTGTGCGCGCTCTGCCCTTTTCGATCGCTACCACGTCGGTGCCGTTGAATGCCACGCCGTTGAGGTTGCGGGAGGGCTTGAGTACTTGCTGCACGGAGCCGGAGGCGAAATTGTAGGCTTTCAGCGCGGTGTAGCGCAGGCGGTTCTTGCCTGTGGTAATCTGGCGGTATACAACGTTCTGGTTGTCGGGCGATATGCGCACGTCCACTCCGGAGCCGTTGTCGGTGATTAAATCTACCTTTCCCGTGGCGAGGTCCACGCGTCTGAGTGCGGTACTTGCGAGGTCGGAAACTACGGCAAAGGAGCCGTCGGGGCTGATCGTGGGGTGGTTTACAATGACATTCTCCGACAGCCTGATTTGTTGAACGGATTCAACATCGACCAGCTGGGCGTATGCCATAGTGCCACTACAGATAAGCGCTACCGTGATGAGAAATTTCTTCATGGTTTGGATTTGGGATAATAAATGGTTGGTATTATCAAAGAACGTGATTACTATTCCGAATCAGCTTCCGGCTCAGAAAGAGGGCGCTTTATCCTTCAGAACACGGTGCCGGGCATACTGTGCTGGCGCCGCGCATTATGGGGAATCCTCTGATTCCTTATTCAATGATTCGGTAAAAATTACAGAAGTAGTTGAAACTTAAGTTAATATAACGAATTGTCAAATACAAATGAATCGCCAAAGCGTTCATTATAAAAACATTAGA
>CAJTSR010000033.1 GCA_910579035.1 uncultured Muribaculaceae bacterium
TATTTTCGTTATGATGGTGAAGGGCGTTTTTCAGAGGTAAGAGATTCCTGTCCGTATATCCATTGCTCATCAAAAATGTGTAAAGACGGTTAATTAAATCGGAATACGCATCATCCGATTTAATATTTCTCGATTCCTCTGCAAACATTTTCAAGCGTCTAACAACACCTTCTTGTCTTGCAATTCTAGGGTTTGGGTTCATACCAATAAAAGAGAATACCCAAGTAGCATCTGAAGGCCGACCAAAGCCTGTAACGACTACGTGGGTACTCTCAAAGAGTTCGACTCTCGCCGTATATCTTTGTGATAATTACTTGGTCATTTTCAGATTAGCGTTACTATTCCTAATTACAAAATTACAAAGAATTTTTGAGGTGGCAATCATTTATGTTGGAAAACACAGCAATATTCATTCACGCCACACTGAAGAGATTAGATGAGAAACGCCGCCGGGGGCTGCTTCCCTCAGCGGCGTTGGGTTTAATGTAATTTGGGCCCTTGTCGGCGGCGTTTGGCTTTTTGTTCTACACGATAGCGGTGAAGGGCCTCTTCTATGGTAAGTCCGGGATGGCGGCTCAGCCACAGTTTGAAATCATCGGGTAAGGCACTCCCTTTAGAGAAGCCTTCTAGCGTCTGCGGGGCTCCTTCGGCTGAAACATGGGATAACCAAGTGCCGTAGTTTTGCGACTGGGATGCGGTTTGCCCGGCGATTGTATTCAAAGTCTGCCCTTATCCGTATTTCCTGCGCCACGTCCTTTATAGCGGGAACGTGCGGAATTAAAATTATATCTGACTGTGATTGACAAATCGCGCGTATCATAAATCTTCTTAGAAGAAGCACTGCTCAGAGCGTCGTATGAAATCATATCCTGTCGCCATGTGTCGAATACATCGTTAAGCTGTAGTTTCACGCTCCACCTATCGTGGGCAAAGGATTTATAAAGCCCCATATTGCATTGCCAATATGGTTTCATATATAAATTGTCACCGTTGCCAGATGTCCTTGCCGAAAAATCGATATTAACCCAGACGCCCCACGGAAGATTTATGGCGTTGTCGAATCTGAATGTTCCCAAAGGCCGGTTCAGTTTCATTACTTTATCCGCATGACTTATCTTGAAATCCTGTGCTTGAACTCCTGCCATTAAAGCAGGATGCCAACAGCCAAAGGATGTGGGCGACCAGTTGATATATGCTCCAAAAGAATTGAACCGAGGCATATTGACCATCGTCAGCAATGTGGCATCGTCACTTCCCGGATATTCCGAGGTCTGCCACATGAAGTAATTTTTAGTCGAGCTGTATTCCATCTCTATTACAAGGTTTTTCCATGTGGCTGAAGCGGAGAAATAATCGCGGTATATCGGCTTAAGATCAGGGTTGCCCGATTCATAAGAATATCTGTCGATATATTTTACAGCAGAGCTGAGCTGCTCAAAGGCAGGACGTGAAGTTTTTCTCACATATGCCAGCCGAGCATTCACATTGCCGATATGAAATGACAACATAACCGACGGAGCAAGATTGTGGTATCTGCAGCTTTGGTCTTCGCTGAGCTGTCCCGACTGCCAGTATTTGGAATCAGTGTGTTCCCAACGTAATCCCACACTTGCTGAAACAAGCCCAAAAGTCTGCTCTGCCTCGGCAAATAAAGCCGTGGTGGTTTCGCTGATTTTAATATCGTTGTGGCGGATAAATTCAGCATTGCCACTATAGACGTCTGTACGGTGAATATTGCTTATCTCTGTCCCGAATCTGAAATCGCCTTTCCATACCGGCAGGGAAGCTATGAGGTTGCCTGCCAAAAGTCGGTTCTTGACATCATTGACCGTTGTAAAATCACGGTCCGGACTCATCGTCGTAATCTCATTCTCTGCGGTATGCCGGTCATTTATCTGCCACAGCGCGTCAAAATTAGCAGACAAACGCAATTTTCCTACTTCTCCGGTATAATATGCGCTGAAAAGTTGTTGGCGGTTATGGCGGTTAATATCGTAAAGGTTCTCAAGAGTTTCGGAGAATACATGGTCTGTATAGCGATTGGTCAATGATCTTCCGGTAGACGAGGACGGTTTGAAAGAGAAGTCATAGTAGAAACCGAGATTATGGGATGAAACATTGTAGTTCAGTCCGATTTTACCCTGATAAACAGGATATTTTGCAGCCTCCAATCCTGAACTGTACTGCCGCACAATGCCCGATTTGAGATATTGGAATGTTGTATTGGAGAAACGTGGGCGTTCACGATAATTTTCATAATTCAGCATTCCGAAAAGGTCAAAGCCGTTCCTACGCCAATTGAAATTGACTTGCTCGAAAAGATAAGCGTAATGCTTGTAGCCGACCGTTGTACGGTCATTGAACGATAACCCTTCGCCTGCATGCGCTACCGTTGATATTTTAATTACAGAGTTGACAGTGGAGGCATAACGCGCCCCCGGATTGGTAATTACATCGACGCTTTTGATATCTGTCGAGGCAAGCTGGTCAAGTTCTGACATATCCCTTACCTGCCTGCCGTTTATATATATTATAGGAGTGCCTTTTCCAAGCACCTCGATACTTGAACCTGATTTGGCTACAAAAGGCATCTTGCCAAGCACTTCGAGGGCTGTGCCGGTCTTGGAGAGATATGTACCTGAAACAGCAACCTGCACACCGCCGCCCTTAAGCTTTGCCATAGGGCGTGAGCCTTTGACTATCACCTCGCCAAGCATATACGACGCCGGCGACAGCATAATATCGCCTGAATAAGAAGTCGGATTGTCTATAATCCTGTCCTCAAATCCCATTGCTGAGATTCGCAGGAATACCGGGACAACGCTTCCCCGAACGGCAAATTTCCCTTCCGCATCCGTGACGCTGCCATCAATCAATGTGGAGTCCTCAAGGGATTGCAGCGCTACATTTGCAAACTCCAAAGGATTGCCGGAATTATCCATTACCTTGCCTTCGTAAATCCGCACCTCGGCTAAAAGGGTGTTGAAGGTCAGGCAGAGCAACAGCCCTGCCATTAATTCCTTTAATGACATATAATTATATTTTTTTGATTATGGTTTCGTCAAAGACCGCCTGTAACAATCCACCCACCGGAATAGGTTTCTTGCAAGGCAATGTTATGGCGATGTATGGAGCCGTTTCTAAGTTCCAGCGTATATGGAATAAAAATCGTGCGGCCCGTGCCGGAGGTAAAGGAACGCCCTATTGAAATCAGTCTTGAACCACTGAATTTCTCCTTGTACGCGATATCCGAAATTTCCCTCGGCATTACTTTGTCAAGAATTGAACTATCCCAATTGGCAAAAGCATTCAGAACAATCAATGCCGACTCCTCTGCACTAAGACCTGTCAATCCGACAAGTTGGTTTTCCGTCTCTACATAACGGATACCATCGGCAAGGCGGCATATATCATCTTTACGCCTCCCATAATTGATGACAGAAATATCAAGCGCCGTAATTTCACGATTTCTTGAAATCACACTCACCGTGGCACTTTTAAGCCTCTTTGTATCTGCGTCAATCACATACCTGCGAATGTTTTCTGATTCTGAAATAGATGTATTCAGTAAATATGGATTTTCAAAGTTGCCTTGCGGGGCAGCGTGGACGGTAAGAATTATCTCACTACCCTTTTTATTCACCATATACTCCGCACCATCTCCGCTGGTACAGTTATACAATTCCGTTTCAAGCACTTTTCCGGGCGTCAACAAAGTGGACATATATCCCAACACCCTTTCATTATCGACGTCCGAAAGATGCATTCCTAATTTGAGCGATGGCAACCATACGTAAATATCCGACCCGTTACCTGTTGCAACACGCTCGCCTTTGTCTATTCTCCATTTCAAAAGTGAATCAGAATCGGCGATGTATATGTTGTGTGCGACAAAATCCTCATTTATGCCGATATATCCGAAATTTTCCACCGGACGTGTCCTGATATCAACTGTCATTTCAATATATTCGGTTTCTCCGAGTGCTTTTATTGCCTCGGCAAGAACCTCCGTGGCAGACATTCCGGATGGAATTAACACAAATATCAGTATTGCCGCTACCGCGCTCAGCCCTATTCCTCCGAAGGTCCATTCTCGGATAGCTTGTTTTCTGCCCTTCCGTTCCAATGCACTGTCGACTTTATTACGCAATTCTTCCGAAGCCTTAATGTCACGGCGCGGTTTCAACATTTCTTTTATTTCTTTGTAATCTTCCATGCTATGACATTCTATTATTTAATGAACAGTTTCCTTAATTTTTCCATTCCGGATTTATACCGGGATTTTGCTGTGGACTGAGGAATGGAAAGTATGCCGCTGATTTCGACAAATGACAATCCGTCAATTACATTCATTCTTATTATGTCGGCTTCACGCGATGGCAGACTATCCAAGCATGCGTTTATTCTGTCGGCATCTTCCAGATCAAGAGCTTCATCGTCTGCGCCCTCTACGTCATAATCTTCAATCGACATAAATTCCCGTTTGTTACTCCGCGAATAGTCTTGACAAAGGTTATGGACAATCCTGAAAAGATAAAGTCTGATGCTCTCCGGCTTGATATTGTCGGTATCTCTCTCAAGAAATTTCAGAACGGCATCATACACAAGATCCTCGGCCTCAACATGGTTGCCAAGTCGATAATACGCAAAACGGACAAGATAGTCGAGATTATCCTCGATTATTCTGCTGATAGTTTTGTGCCGTATCTTCTTAAACATACTGTGTCTGTATTGATGCTTCTACCTAATAAGACGAAATCTCGCCGGAATCGACGAGATTTAAGTGTTAAAAATATAACGGCCTCCCCCTCATTGAAAAGAGAACGGCTTTCGAATAACGGCATTAAAACCGGGCATCGCTAACGGTTGACGGGAGCGATGTCCGAGATTCTATATATGAAAGACGAGAGTGCAGACCTGTTTCAGGTTCTTTCAAACATTTGCCGCCGAGCTGTCATACAGGCGCCTATAATGCCGGCTTTTTCATGGAGCTTCGAGCAAATAATCTTACTGTCGCTGTTTACCAGTTTGAGAGAATATTTTTTGACGGCCTGACGAATCGGCTGGATAAGGTACTCCCCTGCCGTCGAGAGCGTTCCGCCAATTACGACAAGCTCGGGATTAAATATATTTATCATATTGGCAAGATGCTTGCCAAGCTTTTCTCCGATTAGTTCCAATTGGTCAATGCACAGAAAATCTTCATTGTTGATAGCATCTACAATGTCATGCAACGATATGGATTCGCCATTTTCAATATTTTGAGAAAGGAGCGATGCTTTACCGTCTTTTATGTTTGCCACTATTTCCCGGTGCAAAGCCCAACCGGACACCTCTGTTTCAAGGCAGCCTTTTTTACCGCAGTGACAAAGTATTTCGTTGTCAAACGCGCTTATATGGCCAAACTCACCGGCAAAGCCTGATTTACCTTCGTACAGCAAGCCGTTAATGACCATACCAAGCCCAAGCCCCCAGCCAAGATTTAGATACAGTATATTGCGTTCCCCATTTACAATAGAGCCCTTCAGGCATTCCCCATATGTCATTGACCTCGTATCGTTCTCTATGCATACCGGCACTCCTATCTTTTCCGATATGATGTCTGTAAGCGGTGTTTCGGAGAATATGAACAGACTATAGCTGTAACCCGTAGTCGGATTCACACGACCGCTTATATTCACACACGAGTTGAGAATCTTGGATTTGTCGATACCACTTCCCTTGATAAAATCCAATGCAATCTGGCATATCTCATTGAGCTGATCCATCGGAGAGCCTTGATCATTATACAGAATACCGAAATCCTGCCGAACGATTTCTCCATTGAAGTTACATATCCCCACATTTACGTGATTCCTCTTAATATCTATTCCGAGAAAATATCCGGACTGGGGATTCAGACCGTATGTGCTTGGCTTACGGCCTGTCTTAGATTCACTTTTGCCGTAATCATTAAGTATACCGTCCTCTACCATCTGATTGACAAGCTTGGTCACAGTTGGTATACTTAGGTTCAATTCCTTCGCAAGCTCAGGAATTGTCGAGTTAATATTATAGAAAAACGAGGTGATTATTTTCTTTTTGTTACAGCCCCGTTCTGTATCGGATATAGATGTTAGAGTCATAATTTAACTATATGATATGACAAGGCAAAGTTAGTGAATCTTTTTCATAATGCAGAAACAAATAATCACATTATTTATTATTAACTGATTAATATCGGCGCTTTTTTGCCATAAATACTCCTGAAAACACAAAAAGCACATTCATAAAGAGTATTCAAAAACAACAGTCATTCTGCATAGTCCATCACATAGATCCAAAGATATTAATAAATAATTTCATTATACCCACCTCTAAATACCATTCATAGCACAAGCGCAAGACAATATTGCACCGCAATTCGCAACAACACACCCATAAATAGCCCAATACTATGAAAATACACATTTTAATTACAACATTCCACCTTTTTCATATGATTTCAATCACAACTCCACACAGATGCCACACAATCAGATTAACATATGTATGTTAATTTTAAATACCACAAACCAAAAACAACACCCATAAGCCCTAATTTTACAAAATGCACGCATAGTTTATAAAATAATTATCTTAAAACTTGCACAATAAAAAATCTATTCGTTAATTTGCAGCAAATTTAAAAGCAATCCATATGGAAATCGGAAATTTAAGCTCAACCACACTGTCAGAAAGACTACATCCGTCTTTCAAATTGCTTTTCGACTTTGTGAAAAACAAGGACTTCAACGAACTACCGTCCGGCAAAGTCGAAATCGACGGAGATAATGTCTTCGTGATGAATCTGAACATTCCCGGAGCTGACGAAAACAAACAACCATTGGAAATGCACCGCAAATATATAGATGTGCATATACTCCTTGGAGGTACTGAAAAAATCGGCTGGAAACCCATCAATGAAATTGAACACTATACTCAGGAATACGACGAAAACGGCGACTGCGCCCTCAGCGATGATTCTGCCCGTTTCTTTGTGCAACTACATCCGGGCGAATATTGCATAGTTTTCCCTGAAGACGCCCATGCCCCTGCAATAAGCTCCGGACCTATACGCAAACTCATCGGGAAAGTAAAAATCTAAAACGTTAACACTTAAATATATTCACAATGGAAAAAATCAAAGGTCTTATTGACGCGCCGTTCACTCCCATGTACGCCAACGGCGACATCAATCTCGAGCCTATACCCGCTTATGCGGCCATGCTCGCAAAAAACGGGCTTAAGGGCGTGTTCATCAACGGTTCTTCCGGCGAAGGCTATATGCTTACCACCGATGAGCGGAAAAAAGTAGCCGAGGCCTGGGTAAAAGCTGCCCCGGAAGACTTTAAAGTAATAGTCCATGTAGGCAGCTGCTGCCTCAGAGAGAGCGCCGAACTCGCGCGCCACGCCGAAGAAATTGGCGCATGGGGTATCGGTGCCATGGCGCCCCCGTTCCCCAAGATAGGCCGCGTAGAGGAACTGGTGAAATATTGCGAGCAAATCGCTTCCGCCGCTCCCTCTCTGCCATTCTATTACTATCACATTCCCGCTTTCAACGGGGCGTATCTTCCTATGGTGGAACTTCTCAAAGCAATAGATGGCCGCATACCCAACTTCGCGGGCATAAAATACACCTACGAAAGCCTGTATGAATACAACCAGTGCCGTCTTTACAAAAACGGCAAGTACGACATGCTGCACGGACAAGATGAAACCATCCTGCCCTCCCTTGCCCAGGGCGGAGCACAAGGAGGCATAGGCGGAACGACAAACTACAACGGACGCGAACTTGTCGGAATTATCGAGGCGTGGGAAAACGGCGATATAGCCACTGCCCGCGAAAAACAGAATTTCTCACAAGCCGTAATCAATATGATATGCAATTATCGCGGCAACATTGTAGGAGGAAAGCGAATCATGAAACTGATAGGTCTTGACCTCGGACCCAACCGCACACCATTCCGCAACATGACAGACGAGGAAGAAGCATCAATGAAGGCAGAACTTGAAGCCATCAACTTCTTCGAACGTTGTAATAAATTCTAAAAGATGACGGCACTGAATTATCTTGACAAATACGCCAAGACCTATAGGGACGACCTGATAAACAACATTATGCCGTTCTGGATACGCAACGGACTCGATACCGTGAACGGAGGCGTGTACACTTGTGTTGACCGTGACGGCACGGTTATAGACACCACAAAATCCGTATGGTTCCAAGGTCGATTCGGATTCATAGCAGCCTTTGCCTACAACAATATCGAGAATAATCCCGAGTGGCTCGAAGCATCAAAAAGCTGCATAGATTTCATAGAGGCACACTGCTTTGACACCGACGGCAGAATGTTCTTTGAAGTCAAGGCCGACGGCACCCCGCTGCGTAAACGCCGCTATGTTTTTTCTGAATGTTTCGCCGCTATTGCAATGTCGGAATACTCGATAGCCTCAAACAATCCCGACTATGCAAAGAAAGCCCTCAATCTTTTCAAAAACATTCGACGCTTCATAAAGACACCTGGCATACTCGAACCCAAATATCTTCCCACACAGCCAGCAATAGGCCATTCTATCACAATGATTCTGATAAACACGGCCTCACGCATCCGCGAAGCCATTCAGGATCCGGAGCTTGACGAGCAGATAGACGAGTCCATTCAGACCCTGAAACTATTCATACACCCTGAATTCAAGGCTTTGCTTGAAACCGTAACTCCCGAAGGCGAACTCATCGACACATGCTGCGGACGCACAATCAACCCCGGACACTGCATCGAAACAGCGTGTTTCCTACTCGAAGAAGCCAAATACAGAGGCTGGGACAAAGAACTCGTCGATATGGCAACGACCATCCTCGACTGGTCCTGGGAATGGGGCTGGGACAAGGAATTCGGCGGTATCATAAATTTCCGCGACTGCCGCAATCTTCCCTGCCAGGACTACGCCCAGGATATGAAATTCTGGTGGCCCCAGACCGAAGCCATAATCGCAACCCTATACGCTTATGAAGCCACCCGAAACCCCAAATATCTCGATATGCACAACCGGATACACGAATGGACTTATAATCATTTCCCTGATTGGGAATTTGGAGAATGGTTCGGCTATCTCCACCGGGACGGCACTGTTGCACAACCAGCCAAAGGAAACCTCTTCAAGGGCCCGTTCCACATTCCCCGAATGATGATCAAGTGCTGCACCATCTGCGAAGAAATAATCTCTTAACACCTTAATAAACCAATCAACCATGACAAAGAACCTTTTAACCCTTCTTCTTTGCTGCTGCATCGCTTTTGCAGCCTCGGCTCAGAAGATAACAGTCACCGGCACAGTGACTGACAAAGAGGGTGAACCATTGATTGGCGCTTCTGTCACCGACAAAAGCGCGCCGGGCCATGGGGCTGTCACCGACCTTGACGGGCACTATTCAATCAGTGTCGACCAACAAGCCATATTGACATTCAGTTATATCGGTTACGACGCACAGGATATCGCTGTAGACGGCCGCACGGTAGTGGACGTCGTGCTGAAAGAAAACGAAACCCTGCTCGACGAAGTTGTAGTAATCGGTTATGGCACACAGAACCGTTCAAAAATGTCATCTTCCGTGGCCACAATCTCGTCGAAAGATGTGGTGAAGCAGACCTCTTCCAATGTCGCATCCGCCCTTCAGGGAAGGGCTGCCGGCGTTGACGTCGTGCAGCAGGGAGGCATAGCCGGTGCCGATGTCAATATCGTTGTTCGCGGTGCCGCTTCCCTTACGGCGACAGAACCGCTGTATGTAATCGACGGCGTATTCTCCAACAACGGCCTTACCACCCTCAATCCGGCCGACATCGAAACCATCCAAGTACTTAAAGATGGTGCTGCCGCGGCAATCTATGGCTCCCGTGCAGCAAACGGCGTTGTTCTCATCACAACCAAGAACGGTCAGAAAGGCTCAGTAAAAGTAGACGCTAATTTTGCATTCAGCGTCCAGACCCTTGCCCACACTCCCCAGTTCCTTAACGCCTCCCAGTGGCGAGAGTTCGCCAACATGGTGAGCGACAACAGCGGCTTGGCCCGCGCTCCTGAAAACGTCAATCCGTCGAACCCCTCAGTAGATACCGACTGGGTAGACGAATGGTCGCGCAACGCACCTGTGTACACGGCAGACCTCGCTGTATCCGGAGGCAATGACTTTGGAACATACTCCTTCTCTCTCGGCTATCTGAACCAGGAAGGTATGACTCTTAAGTCCGAATATCAGAAGTATAACGCACGCACAAACTCGAATTGGAAATTCGACCGCTTCTTCGTAAGTGAAAACGCACAGATTGTGTGGCGCAAACGCACACCCACCCAAACATTCAATATCGGAATGCCGACCCTGCCCGTGACCGACGAGTATGGCCGATATGCGTCGTGGGGACCCGAATACTATATCGAAACAGAAAACGCCCGTCGCAACAACCCCTTCGGCGGCCTCTATGCCACAGATCAGCACACTTCGTATTTTGACATAATGGGCGGATTCAGCGCCGGTGTCGAAATAATCAAAGGATTGAAATTCACCACCTCTTTCAGCGGGAACTACACGGCATCGCACGGATATACCCACACCCCCGTGTATTACACAAAGTGGAATGAGGACGGAACTCCAGACAATGACTACGGCAACAACCGCAACTCGCTGAGCGAAAGCCGAGGGCAATCGTCGAATTACACGTGGGACAATGTGTTTAACTTCGACCGCGAATTTGGCAAACACAGCATATCGGCAACATTAGGCCACAGTTGGATGCGCGAATTTTATCGCGGCATGAGCTACAACACCATAAATGACCTCGGGGCTCCCAATATCGTGGGTGTAACGAATGTCGATGGCAAAATTTCATCAAACGAAAAAAATTCAGCCCTCTTATCTTTCTTTGCCCGTGTCAACTATGACTTTGACGGCAAGTACCTTCTGTCCGCAAGCATTCGACGCGACGAATCATCCAAATTCCACAAAGACTACCGCACCGGCTATTTCCCTGCTGTATCCGCAGGCTGGAATATTCACAACGAGAAGTTCCTCCAAGGCTCTCCTGTATCGTTGCTGAAATTAACAGCTTCTTATGGCGAACTCGGCGCCAACTTCTTGTCGCCTTACAACTTCGACAATATCGCGTTCGGTCCAATCGTGTATACCGTCGGCGGATTCCGTTTCACCGATGGCCGCGCGGCATACTTGAAAACCACCAATCTCAAATGGGAAACATCGAAAACCACCGACGTCGGTCTTGAATTAGGCCTGTTCAACAACGAGGTCACTTTCCACGTCAACTACTTCTATAAAAAGAATGTAGACCTGTTGGCAACAATCGATTTAAATCTGTCGTCCGGACAAATTTTCGAAATCAACTCATCAAACGAAACGCCCTATGTCAATACCGCCTCTGTGGAGAATCAGGGCTGGGAATTTATGGCAAACTGGCACCGTTCATTCAGCCGCGACTTCAGAATGAGTGTAACCGCGAATCTGTCGACACTCAAGAACAAGGTTTTGGCCTTGGGCGATAATGTTCAGCCGATTACTGCCGGTGCTTTCTCTTCTAAATTTTCAGACGCTGCCACAATAACTCGTCCTGGCGAGCCTATCGGTTCGTTCTACGGCTACAAAATCGACGGGTTCGATGCCGAGGGCAATTTTATATTCCACGATGAGAACCAAGACGGCAAAATCACTGCCGACGACAAGGTAATACTCGGCAACTCGATACCGAAACTCAGCTATGGCCTTAATCTCGACTTCTTCTATCGCGACTTCGACCTGTCGATGTTCTTCAACGGTGTGAGCGGAAACAAGATATTCAATGCCCGTAAATACGAGTATTATTTCAATTATGCCAACAATATGGTCACAGATGTGCTGAACTCGTGGACCCCGGAAAATCCTAACACCTATGTGCCTGTTGCCAAAGTTACCAATGCCGACGGCGGCAACTCCCTACCAAGCGAGTTCTACATAGAGGACGGCTCATATTTCCGCCTCAAAAATATCCAGTTAGGATACACACTGCCCGAAAAAATATCGCGCAGGGCATATATGAGCCATCTACGCTTCTATTTCTCTGTCCAGAATGTCTTTACCTGCACAAAGTACTCAGGCTTCGACCCCGAAGTCAGCTCCAACACGCTCTTTGCTCGCGGTCTTGACATGAATTCATATCCCAATGCCCGCACTTACACTCTGGGCTTCAATGTATCCTTCTAATAAGAAATACCATGAAATCAGTTTTTAAAATAATGGCACTCTCTGCCGTGGCGTTCGGGCTGACTGCGTGCGACGACGTTTTCGATGATCTCGCCGTAAACCCGCAGCAGCCGAGCATGGGGCAGTATTTCACAACGCCTGCCGCCGTGAACGAGGCTGTAATGACCTGCTACGGTTATATCCAGACCCAGCGTAGCTTTGGAGCGTCCGCGTCCAAGACTATGATTATCCGTTCCGACGAAGCATCGTCGAACTCCGACTACGGCAAGCCCGGCATGTACGGTTCGTCGCTCAATTCGAGCTACTATACCATAATGCAGCCTTTCGGACTTCTGTACTCAACGGCATCCCAGGCCACATACATAATCGAGAATATCGACAAAGTGGAGTTCTTCGACCAGAAACTTAAGAGCGCCTATCTTGGCGAAGCTTATTTCTGGCGTGCATTCTCCCATTTCTACCTGCTCACCAACTATCGCAAAGTAGCCCTTATAAAGCACGCCCCGCAAGGTATGGAGGACTACGTGCGCGAGCTGTCGACTCCTGACGAAATATGGGATTTCATTGCAGAGGATTTACTGCTGGCCAAAGAAAACCTTCCTGAAAAAGGTTATTGGAAAGGCGACCAGGCCGGGCGCGTCACAGCTGCCGCTGCTGCCGCGCTCCGTGGCAAGGCTTACCTCTTCCGCAGCGGCATAGAGCCTCTGTACGGGGAAAGCTCCAACACATACTACGACGAGGCTGCCGCCGAATTCGACGAAATAATACGCGGCACATACGGCTCATTCTCTCTCGTCGAATACGGCCATAACTTCGATGTAGCTCACGAAAATAACGACGAAGCCATACTTGAGCTTCAGTTCCTCGGCGACGTCGAGAATGCAGCGTTCAACCCCGGCACCGCCACCTCCGGCCTTGCGTTCGACACCCGAGGAATCATGCTTCCGGGTACCGGCGTGGGATATGAGGGCGTTGTGCACGATTGGCTTTACGACACCTTTGCCAACAGCATAGACAAGGACGGATATACCGACATACGTATGTTCTCGACCATGTTCTTCAATGATCTTGATTCCAAAATCAAACTGCGTCCCGGCCAGCGCCTGACTGGGCCCGGAGGCTATCATTTTGAAGACATGTACCCAAATGGCGACTTCACATCGGTTGCCAATACCCGCACACACGTTTACAAAGCCGCATTCCTCAAAGGTATGGACCTGTCGATGCCTATGCGAAACAACAACCCGCAATCGATAACCGGCGTAGGAAGCGGCGTGAAAGAATACATATACAACCAGCCTCGCGCCCATGGTGTGAACTGGCGGTACATACGATATGCCGACGTGCTTCTGATGTATGCTGAAGCTATCGTCAATGGCGGCAAGGCCGGCTCTATTTCTGCCACCGATGCCTTCAACCAGGTTCGCAACCGCGCAAACATGCCTAATGCCGGAGGTCTGACTCTCGATATGATAAAGCAGGAACGCACACTGGAATTTGCTCTCGAAGGACACCGCTTCTATGATTTGCTTCGATGGGGAGATCTCGCCGAACGCTTCCACGAACTTGAGCGCACCGACCCCAACTTTAAAAAACTTATTTCGGAATCAGACTATGAAGGATTCACATCCAACAAACACGAGTGGCTCCCTATCCCGATTTCAGAAATAGAATCAAATCCAAAAGCTGAACAAAATCCCGGATACTGATTATGAAAAAAGCAATTATACTATCTACTTGCTTTGCCTCAATAGCCCTTGCCGCCTTTGCCGGCGGCGAGGGTGCCTCGGGCGAAGAAGTACTATACAACGGAATAAAACTGCCACAGCAATGGCCGCCTCGCTATGAAGAACCTTCAAAGGCAGCCGAGATGCCGGTTCCATACCTTGAAAACAAGCCGGAGGTCATTCCTGTAAATGTAGGCCGACAGCTATTTGTCGACAGCTTTCTGATTGCAGAAAGCAACCTTACCCCGGTCTACCATACCCCCGACTTCTATGCCGGCAATCCCGTTCTCGAACCGACTGCCGATTGGGAGAACACCACTGAAGGCGCCCCCTATGCCGCCCCGTTCAGCGACGGCATATGGTACGACGACAAGAACGGCAAGTACAAGATGTGGTATCTTGCAGGTGCAGGCTCGATACACAAGCAGGACAAACAGACATTCTACACCGGCTATGCCGAATCCGAAGACGGCATCAACTGGGTAAAGCCGCAGCTCGATCTGGTAAAGGGCACATGCCTGGTCGACACCGCAAATCGCGATGCCGCAACCATATGGCTTGACCGCAATGAAAAAGATCCGAACAAACGATATAAGATGTTCAACGTCGAACGCCGCCCCACCGACCGGCGCTGGCAGTTTATTCTCAAATATTCACCCGACGGAATCCATTGGAGCAAAGGCGTGGCACAATCCGGCGATCTCTATGACCGTTCTTCGGTATTCTACAATCCTTTCCGTGGAGTATGGTGTCTTTCGATGCGTTACAGCACAGCGGTTTCATCGCGTTCCCGCAGCTACTTGGAGGCGAAAGATCCTGAAACGGCGGTATCAATGGCCCACCGCGTACGCAAAGGCATTCCGGATAAAAATGTTGTGTTCTGGTTTACACCCGACGATAAAGAGCCACGCCATCCGAACTTCCCCGAAGTAGAACCCGGCATTTATAATTTCGATTGTATCCCTTACGAAAGCATAATGCTCGGGCAATACGCCGTCTGGCAAGGACCCGAAAACAACATATGCGGCAAACTCGGAATTCAGAAAAGGAATGAAATCTGCCTCGGATATTCCCGCGACGGCTTCCACTTCTCCCGTCCGTCGCACAAGCCATTTATGGCCAACGACACAACTGACGGAGCATGGAACTGGGGCAATATGCAGTCAATCGGAGGCGTTCCCCTGATTGTAGGCGATTCTCTGTATTTCTATTGCAGCGGACGCCGACTAAACGATATCATGTGGGACAGTTACACATCGACAGGGCTCGCCAAGCTGCGTCGCGACGGATTTGTTTCGATGAATGCCGGTAAGGAAGAAGGAACACTCTTAACCGAACCCATCATATTTGACGGAAAATATATGTTTGTCAATGCCGACTTAAAGGATAAGAAATCAGCCTTGGCTGTAGAAATACTTGACAAAGACGGCAACCCTATCGAAGGCTTTACGAAAAAGGACTGCAATGTGCTGAAAAACATAGACTCGACAAAAGCCGTCGTAACTTGGAAAAACAATCCTGAAGTATCGTCGATCGCAAACAGACCCGTTCGGGTTAAATTCTATCTTAAGAACGGCGATTTGTATTCGTTCTGGATTTCCCCCTGGGAAAGCGGCGAAAGCCGAGGCTATACGGCCGGCGGCGGCCCCGGCTTGTCCCCGACAGGCATCGACACGCCATTGAAATAAAGAGCTATGGAGAAGTATCTCAAAATGTTTCTCGCCGTGGCAATAGTGCTGATGTCTGTTTCGTGCGGAGGAGATGACCCGAAGCCGACTCCGCAGCCGGAGCCGGAACCCACGCCTGTTCCGACGCCCGACCCAATAGACCCCACAGCCCTGTACAACGGCATCAAGCTACCTTCGCAGTGGCCGCCGCAACGCAACTATGCGAGCGAAATCCGCACAGGCATGACTCCGTTCTACCTCGCGGACAAACCGTCCGTACTGCGGATTAATGTCGGCCGACAACTCTTCGTCGATAATTTCCTGATAGCCTCTACCACGCTAAAACGCACCTTCCACTATCCGGAATACCATTCTGCCAATCCTGTCCTTGTGCCAGACCAGCCATGGGAAAAGCAAGGTGCAAAAGGAGGATTCGCCGCCCCGTTCAGCGACGGCGTGTGGTACGACGAACTGGAAGGCAAGTTCAAAATGTGGTATATGGCCGGAGGTGGCACATATGCCACTTCAGGAGCCGGAATAACCTGCTATGCCGAATCCAACGACGGCATATCGTGGATCAAGCCGTCGCTGAATGTGGTATCAGGCACTAATATCGTGCGGAAAGGCTCCGTGCGGGATGCCTCCACGGTATGGATCGACAAGCAGGAAACCAACGCTTCAGCCCGGTATAAGATGTTCGAGGTGTCCGGCGGTGCCGGTAAATGGGCTTACCACTATCTCACATCTTCCGACGGCAAGGCTTGGCGCGACAATGCCACTCCTTCGGGAAAGGTTGCCGACCGCTCTACTGTTTACAAAAATCCGTTCCGCAATGTATGGGTATGGTCTATGAGGCACAACGTCCGTGTGCAAAGCAGCGACCCCTACACTGTCCGCGGCCGCGATTACATGGAACACAAAGATCCTGTGGCCGGAAACAAGGCCGCCAAGGCCGACCTCAAATATTTTTGGTTCGGGCCATGGCCAAACGAGCAAAAGCACCCGTTCTACAAAAACAACGACGGCTCTCCCGGCATTTACAATCAAGACGCTATACCATACGAAAGCATTATGCTTGGCTTGTTCTCTGTATGGCAGGGTCCTGAAAACGATGTATGTGCCCGCGACGGCGTGATTAAACGCAATCAGATCATGCTCGGGTATTCACGCGACGGCTATTCCTGGTATCGCGAGGATATGAACCCTTTCCTTGCTGTCGATGAAAACACAACGGCGTGGAATAACGCCAATCTTCAATCGGCGCTCGGTTCTCCCATAATCGTGAACGACAAGCTGTATTTCTACTTAAGCGGCCGACGCCTCGTTGACGGCAGCGAGATTGTCACCACCGGCCTTGCCACACTCAGGCGCGACGGATTTGCGTCTATGAGCGGCAGCGGGGAATTAATGACAGAGCCTTTCTGCTTTGAAGGCGAATATCTCTTTGTAAATGTCAACGCCAGAGGCAAACTATATGTCGAAGTTCTTGACAAAGACGGAAAGGCTATCAGCGGATATTCAAAAGACGACTGCGTTCCCGTTCAGGCAGACAATACCCGTCAGGCCGTTTCATGGAAAAACAAGAAATCGATTGCCGAACTCAAAGACACTGTTATCCGCCTGAGATTCCATCTCACCGATGGCGATTTATACTCTTTCTGGATTTCAGACAAAGCTACGGGTGAAAGCCGAGGTTATACAGCAGGCGGCGGCCCGGGCCTGAATATATCCGGAATAGACAAATGACAACCTACAAATTTAACCAATCATGAGGACAAAAATAGCGACTCTCATCTTCGGTTTGGCTGTGGTATTATCTTCTTGCTCTGAAGAACATACATTCTACAACACTGCCGCCAAATCCGAAATAGCTCAAGGAGCTGACGAATACGAAGTTGGTGAGCCCATCACATTCACCGACAATACCACTCCGAGTAAAGGAACAACAATAACAGGCTACCTCTGGGAATTCGGCGATGCAGACAATTCCACATCGACAGAGCAATCCCCTACTTTTACTTACAAAAAAGACGGGTCATTCACAGTAACGCTGACAGTGACCGATTCCAATAATCTCAAGTCAACATCGACACGCACAATCCACGTAGTCAATCCTACCAAGGCTGACTTCACGCTCGACAAAGAGGAATATTTCCTTGGCGATGTGGTAAATTTCATAGATTTGTCCACAACCAAAGGCTCTACAACCATTACCGCTTACAAATGGGAATTTGCCGATGAAGCCAAATCAAGCTCCGACCTGCGCAACCCGTCCTTTAAATACGACCTTGCAGGGTCATATCCTGTCAAACTCACCATTACTGACTCATATGGCCTCACTGCCACAATCACTAAAAGCGTGAACATACAGGATCCTTCACAAATAATTGCCACTCAGTGGACCGCCACCCTCGGTGGTGCCATCAAGGGTGGTTCGTCTGCGGCCGTTTCGCCCGACGGTTCCACTGTCTATATGCTCCGCAGCCTTGCCGGCAGCGATCTCGCGGCTTTGTTCGCATACAACACGGCCGACGGACAGGTAAAATGGACTCTCGACATCAACGCGGCTATGTCGGGCACTTCGGCAACAGCCCAAGCCAAGGATATATTCAGCTCTCCTTCGGTTGGTGCAGACGGTACTATTTATATGATTGTGCGCGACTTGCAGTCTACCACAAAGGAACGAGGCGTATATGTTATAGCGGCTAACCCGAACGGTTCTGTAAAATGGGCTAAGAAAGGCGGCGCAAGCGGAACCAATCTTTATGCGGTCACTCCGGCTATCGATGCGTCAGGAAACATAATAGTAGCCACACGTGGAAACGAGGTATGGAAATTCACTCCCGCAGGCCAATCGTCGGTTTTCGCAACAGACGGCGTTGGCGTGACCGGCGGAATGACTCTTTCAAAATCAGGTGTAACATATGGTGCGGCAAATGGTGCCAACGGCTTTTTTGCCCTCGATACCAACTCAGGCTCTCCTCTATGGAAATACAACACCGATTTTGGCGGCGCAGCCGATGCCTTCACAGGCGCTCTGCGTAGCGCGCAAGCGGCAATCGATACCGACGGTACAATCTATTTTGTCACAGACGCCGGAACCGGAGGCCAAATCATAGCATTCAACCCCGACGGAAGTGTTAAATGGATACATACAACAGCCGGCGCCATACCTGATGGCGGAGTTGTAATAGCAGAAGACGGCACGATATATTCCAATGGAGGCATGGCTCCTGCAGAAGGCCTGATTGCCTTGAACAGCGACGGCAGCCTTAAATGGACATTTGCCACAAAGGGAAATGTTCAGACTTCTCCCGTGCTTGACAATCGAGGATACATACACATCGTTGACGCAATGGCGAACTATTATGTTGTCAAGCCCGACGGCTCTCTGCTATCGGAAGCCACCATCGGACAATCGTGCACTTCGGCCCCGGTAATGGACGTTAACGGCCGCTTGTACGTGGCCGTTCAAAAAGACGGTGCTCCCACAATGGTATGTATTACTTCAAAAGCTGGATCTTACGCCGCTACTGCTCCATGGGCAATGCGCGGACAGAATCCATGCCGTACAGGTTTGCAGAAGTAACACATATAGTTTATCCGGGAAAGAGGAAGTGCCGTATGGGCATATTATGCGGCACTTTCTCTTTTTAACCACAAAACGCATATCATGAATTCTATAAGATTACAAAAATGGTATCCATGGATGGTTGTCGGCCTCTTATGGGTTGTGGCTCTCTTGAACTATATGGATCGCCAGATGCTCTCGACAATGCGAGATGCAATGGCAATCGACATATCCGACCTTGAGAGCAAGGTGATGTTCGGCAAGGTGATGTCTGCCTTTATGTGGATATACGGCTTTATGAGCCCGGTTTCGGGTATTGTAGCCGATCGCATAAATCGCAAATGGCTCATCGTGGTATCTCTAAGCGTATGGTCTACAGTGACATTGCTGATGGGCTATGCAAGCACATATGACGAAATATACTGGCTTCGAGCACTTATGGGTGTGTCTGAGGCTCTATATATCCCCGCAGCCCTATCTCTGATTGCCGATTATTTCACCGGCAAGCAGCTGAGTCTGGCTATATGCATACATATGACAGGCCTCTATATGGGCCAGGCCATAGGAGGCTTCGGTGCTTTCGTTGCCGAGCATCTGTCCTGGCAGTCCACATTCCATTGGTTTGGCATTATTGGTATTGTCTATGCACTTGTGCTCGTTGTTTTTCTTTACGAAAAACGGAACGGATCCGCGTCACAAAAATCTGACAAACGGAAACTTGGCTTGCTTGAAACCTTGAAAAACAATGTCGAAGCCATAAAAGGCTCATTGGGCATGCTTGTCACCAACATCGCTTTCTGGACCATTATATCCTTCTTTGCATCGTGCTCCGTACCCGGATGGGCTACAAAAAACTGGTTGCCGACATTATTTGCCGACAGTCTTGGCGTAGAAATGTCTGTTGCAGGCCCCATCGCCACTATTACTATCGCTTTCGCTTCTTTCATAGGCGTGATGGTAGGTGGTCCTATGGCCGACAGATGGGCGTTGAAGAATCTTAAAGGACGTATATATACAAGCGCAATAGGCTTGGCTCTGATGATACCGTCTCTCGTCCTTATGGGATTTGGCACATCATTCACAGCAGCGATTGCTGCCGGCATGCTTTTCGGCCTTGGATACGGTCTTTTCGACGCCAACAATATGCCGATACTGTGCCAGTTTGTCCCGGACCGTTCGCGCGGCACCGCATATGGAATGATGAATATGTCGGGGCTGTTTATCGGAGCGCTCGCAACGAATGTTTTAGGCTCCCTCGCTGAGAAAGGAATGATGGGGCTGGGATTTGCCTGTATGGCAGGCGCCTTATGTCTGGCCCTGATACTACAGCTGTCTGTACTCAAGCCCAAAACTCTCAATATGGAATAAACACCAAGGCTGCCGGCATCTAACTACCGGCAGCCTTATTTATATATAATATGAAAACACAGATATATAACGGTAAAATTCTGATTCCGGGAGGACGTTGGATTAACGGAGGTTCCGTGGTCATCATCGATGATAAAATTGATGAAATATACGGCCACAGCCGAATTTTTGAGAATGTCGACCAAAGTATCAATGCCGGTGGCGGGTATATCCTTCCCGGAGGTATCGACATACATGTGCACGGCGGAGGCGGCCGTGATTTTATGGAAGCGACAGAGGAAGCCTTCCAGACAGCTGTTATGGTTCATCGCCGACATGGTACCACGTCTATGTTCCCCACTCTTTCATCTTCCACAGAAGAAACAATCCGCACAGCCGCCGAGGTTTGCTCCAGAATGATGGAAAATCCTTATAGCGGTGTTTTAGGGCTTCATCTCGAGGGTCCTTATTTTAACCCAAAGATGGCTGGCGGACAAATAGCCGAAAATATCCGCATTCCATCTCCTATGGAGTATATTCCCCTTGTCGAGGACTTTCCGTGTATTAAGCGATGGGACGCCGCACCTGAGCTGCCGGGAGCCGACGATTTTGCCCGTTACATCACATCAAAAGGACTTGTGGCATCTCTAGCCCACACACAGGCAAACTACAATGACGTACTCAGTGCTTTTAACAATGGCTACACTCTCGCCACACATTTTTATAATGCGATGACAACATCTCACAAGAACGGAATATATAAGCACGAGGGAACGGTAGAGGCCGTCTATCTGATGGACGGGATAAATGTCGAAGTAATATCAGACGGCATTCACGTACCACCTATCATCTTGAAATTGATACATAAATTCAAAGGATATGGAAGAATGTGCCTGATAACAGATGCCCTCGCCATAACAGAATCTCCTGATGGAAATTCATATGACAAGCGCATTATGATCGAAAACGGAGTCTGCAAGCTCAAAGATGGCTCGGCAATAGCCGGCAGCTGTGCCACGATGGACCGCCTTATTCGCACGGTTGTAAAAGATGCGGGCATCCCATTAGAAGATGCGGTACGCATGGCTTCTGAAACACCGGCACTCGTAATGGATGTGTACGATCGCAAAGGAAGTATATGCAAGCACAAAGACGCAGATATAATAGTGATGGATAAGAATCTGAACCTAACCCACGTGATTGCGATGGGTGAAATCGTGTCGATATAATCTACCGCAACAGTTATAAATCGAAAATGGGCATCGGCCACCTCATCAAGGTTGGCGATGCCCATTGTATTGCTGCAAACGTCTACCAGTGCGGTATTGGTTCAATTGGGGAATAGATTGCAGAATCCCTGTTTGTTAAACTGATAGTACATTTCGACGCGCTCCGGTGTGTCGTTTTCAAGAAGCAATAACAGCTCTTTGGCAAATTCGAGTGTCGCAGAGCCGTTCGCCGTAACGATATTGTTGCCCGCAATAGCCTGAGTATGGATATATCCATCAGGATTGGTATAATTCTCTCCGCCCCACTGCTTCAATTGTTCCAAGCCGTTGCCTGTATGCTTGACTGCATTGAGAAATCCGTGCTTTGCCATAAACGAAGCGCCATTGCATATCGCCCCTACTATTTTACCATCTCTGATGGCTTGGCATACAATAGGAGCAACCTGTTCTGCCACCGGGGTACCCCACCCGAAGCCACCAATCAGCACCAACGCCGCATAATCTTTAGGCATCGTGGCGAAAGAATAGTCCGGCATAGTGCGAAAACCGCCGATAGACCTGACTGGCTCCATTGTCGGAGCCACTACCTTGTTCACATACTTAGGGTTTTCTTTCAATGCAAACTCATCTGAAGCGATAGCTTGCGAAAGATACACCACCTCGTGTGCCGCATAATCGGGCAAGAGTATATACAAAATTTCGTTACTCATTGCGTTATTATTCAGTGCTTTGTTCTTCAATAATAAGGCTACTTCTTAGGCCGTCCGCCAAGCACAAAGCCGACTGTAAGACCGAAATTATTGTAACCTTTCCTACATAAATTGAACTGTGCCGTCAATCGGATATGGTGCACAAATTCCACACCTATCCGCGGCGCAAATATCATAGAAGTGCCTTGCGTTGGGAAATATTTATCACCCACAACATCATTAAACGCCACACCCACAGCTGTCCCGACAAAAGGATTTATCTTTCGTCCTTGTCGTAAATTATAGTCACCTGTCAAGGCAAAAGCTAATGTGCGGTTGTTCTGCCAGCGATCAGCCCCGTCATTATAAAGATGCTCATATCCTCGGCGTGCAGTCGTGAGATCAAGCATGACGCCACAATCCCAAGGTGTGCCCTTGAAATTATATCTGCCTTCAATTCCGACAGCCGCACTAACTTGAGCCTTGCCGCCATGGTAAGCTCCGAGAGGCACAGTAAATCCGGCTCGAATTTCCCCTTCCATCATTTGCACTATAGGAGTATCCGCCTCAGCCTTAATTGGAAAGAAGCTTACCAATAGAAGTATTGTGATAAATAGTTTTTTCATATGCTTATCTCTTCGTTTTCAATGATTTTTCAAAACCCGCTTGCAATATTAGCGAAATTTTCCGGATTAATCGTCACAAGGAGCGTATTTCCTTCTGTAGCATATCAAGAAAATGAGCGGCATGCGCACCGTCCATCTGCGTGTGATGGAATTGGAACGATACCTTCAACATTGTTTTAAACCAACTCTTGCGGTATCTGCCCCATATCATAAACGGATTGTTAAATATGCCGCTATACATTCCCACCGCACCGTCGATGTCGAACTGCGCAAGTGCCGACGTTCCGATAACCATACTATCTGCCAAATCGTGGTTCTCGCAAGATTCGGCAACGCCAGCGGTAAGCCTTAGGTAGTCGGCATTGAATGTCGCCAAATCATCTGAAAACGGAATATCGCACGAACTGACCTCCCCATTTTTATTGGCAACAATGGTATTGACCGCTATTGTGTCGTACTGAATCAACTTGTCGCCGACCGGCAACATATAGAACTCCTTGACGCAACTCGCAGCCTTGCCCACACACCAGCACATCAGCATGTTAAATTTCAGCCCCTGCCTCTTGCTTGCTTTGACTAAACGCGACACATCAAGAGTCTTGAAAAAAGTCACCATAGGCATCGGTGCCTTCAACCAAAATTCATACGCATATGCTCGCGTCGTTTCATTAGGATTTACTTCTTTCATAGCCATGTGACTTATTCCATAGAACGTGTACGTTGTTACCTTATACCTTGCAGCCGCTCAAGATTTTTCTTAGCGGATTCAGAACCCAACTCAACTGCCTCCCTGAAATAATTCAATCCCAAGTCTATATCCTGCTCCGTACCCAATCCATTGGCATATGCAACACCCAAAGCATTGAGCACCATCGCATTTATTGGATTCCACAATTCATCTACACTGTCCTCTACCTCCTGTAGATATAGAAAGGCAACGTCATAATCCTGCACAACGCCCAGTCCTTCTTGGTAGCATATGGCAAGGTAGGCCGCCGACTTTAGTTCATATCCGCCTTTTGGATTATCATAGGCCTCTTTAAACCAATGCACAGCTTTGGCATAATCCTGCTCCACACTACCCCAGCCGTCGAAATAATAATATCCGACCTGCCACTGTGCCCCGGGCTCGCCCCCGATAGCCGCAACTTCGTAAAAACGGAAAGCCATATCAACATCTTGTTCTACGCCACTGCCGGAATCATAACAACAGCCCGCATTAAAGGTTGCCTGAATATCGCCTCTCTGTGCAGCCTGGATATAATAATCCAAAGCCCCTTTCATATCCTTCTTCACCTGACCAAGATATATACCGTATGCACAGCATACCACCGGAGAAATTTCGGCAAGCTTAAGGAAATAATGCTCATACAATTCCGAATTGTCCTTTGCTAAGCCAGATTTCCATATATTTTGGTAATTACCCCATCCGGCCGCGATACGCCCTCTGAAACTGCGCTCGTAGTAATCCCGCGCTATCGGATAAGCAAACTGATTGTAATCATCGACATTCTTAAATCGCTTGGCAAGCTCTGGCTCCACCAGCAGATAGTCACCCCAATAATAAACGTTTCCTATCATATACTGGCAAAATGCATTACCACGCTCAGCCTGCTCCAGAATTTCCTCATAAGCCTCCTTAAAAGAAGCAAATGGCATTTCACGCTTCACCGAAGGAGTAAAATTACCTGTACGAGCAGCCATCAGCACTCCAGTCGCACTCCCCATCAAAGCACTTTTCTTAATAAGAAGCGACGCATTTGCTTCATCCGTGGCAAATCCTGCTCCGCTCCACACAAACTCCTCTCCCAAATGGCAACGACCAATGAAGCAGAGCGCATCAGCCTCCCCCCTTTGAGCTGCATCGAGCAACATCGCATATCCACGACGCATCTCTTCCTTATCAAAACTTGTCCAAATAAGATCAACAGCCTTGACAACAGGCAAACTATATCTACCGTTCATAACGTCTTCCTAAATTACGAACTGCAAAAATAGCGAAATTCCCCAAGCCCGCAAAATTAATTAGGTGGGCAGGTGGCGCGGGTCCACGGTCGCACGTAGGGTCGCGATATATCGCGGCCCGGCAGGCGGCGGACTGGCGGGCGAGATTCCGGAAGGTCACCGGCGGCGCGGGGGCCGCGGTTTATCGCGACCCTACAACACAAAAAAAGGCCCGGAGGGCTGGTGCCTTCCGGGCCTGAGAGGGGGCGGTTACCTACTTTCCCACTTTCGCAGTATCATCGGC
>CAJTSR010000034.1 GCA_910579035.1 uncultured Muribaculaceae bacterium
GGCAAAGGCTTTCGAGTGGTTCGCCTAATTGAATTCTGCTTACTACATGCAGCCGTTCTTCGAATGTGTGGTGTCTATACATAATGCACCCCAAAAGTTTTGTGTCTAACTTTTGGGGTGCAGTTCAAAAGAGGCTATAGCTTCTTTTATAATCGGAAACAATAATGAGCTATGGTTTGCAAGAACTGGTAAAGACCTCGTGAGTCTATTTCAAATCTATGGTTTTAGGGATGATGTTTATAATGGTGGACTACCTAAATTAAATAACTCAAATCTTAATACTTCAAAGACCAATTATGTAAAAGATCGCCTTTATAAAATTTCAGACATTAATCTTAAAGAACTTATTGAGCAACTAATTGTCGAATCTACAAACATAAATGATGCAATCGCACAACTTAATGATGTTCTTGCACATGATAGTGTTAGGTTGTCATTTAGTAACGATGCCATTGTGTGGGAGGGGATTAAAATAGATCCGAAAATAGAAAATGAGGCCGTATTTAAAGATAATGAGAAGAAAGTTATTGACAATATCAATAGTGCCAAAGTTTCTATTCTGGTTGCTATGGCTTGGTTTACTAATAAAAAAATTAAGGAAGCTTTAGATAGAAAACGTCAGGAAGGATTAAGAATAGAATTGGTCATATACAAAGACGGGGTAAATTCTGTTCATGGTGTTGATTTAACAAATTTTGATTCTATAGAGATTAGAGGAACAAGAGGGGGATTTATGCATAATAAGTTTTGTGTTATTGATAACCAAAAGGTATTAACTGGTAGTTATAACTGGACAACAAATGCAGAGTCTAGGAATGATGAAAATGTCTTAGTTACTACTGATAATGCGACAGCAACGAAATATTCTGTGGAATTTAGAAGGCTAAAGCCATTGATTTAATAATAAACATTAAAAAAAACATCATTTTTGCTTTGGAGAGCCGTATAATTTTTTCATCTTGTTTTATAAGAGGGTGTTTAATAAAAAACCGTCTGACTATCGGGGATAATCAGACGGTTGCTTGCTTTAGCTGCGGAGAGAGAGGGATTCGAACCCCCGGAGGTGTGACCCTCAACGGTTTTCAAGACCGCCGCAATCGACCACTCTGCCATCTCTCCAAGATTGTGGTTTTGCACTGCAAAGTTACACATTTTTTCGCTTATTCCTACAATCTCCCGAAGTTTTTTTCATCGATGAGGCCGCGAAAGGCCTGAATTTGGGAGCATACATTGTCCGCGGAGGCGACGGTTCTGCCTCGAAAATTCCAACACAGTAAACGGAGGGCATACGCAAAAGACTCTCCCGCCACATTATTTTGTGTAATTTTGCACAAAATAATTTCGCAGATTCATATCTTGTATGGTAAACGCTATTGAATGGATAAAGATTCTGATGCGCGTCTTCGGACAAGTGATGTTCCGATGCAACGCGGTATCGGGGGCACTGTTTTTTGCAGGTATATGCGCCGCTGCAATATGCAACGACAATCACTCAATGATATGGGGCTCGCTCGCGGGAGGAGCAATAGCCACGGCTGTCGGAGCCGCCATATACGGCCGCGAAAGCGCCACAGACGGCGCCTGGGGCTTCAACGGCGTCTTGGTGGGCTGCGCCCTCACCGCGCTGCCAATCGCAGCCTCAAGGCCGTTTATGTGGGCCGTGCTCGCCTTGGGCGCAGCGTTGAGTCCTGTCGCGAAAAAGATGCTCGACAAAGCGCTCTCTAAAGTCGGCAGCGGCTCGCTGACTCTGCCCTTCGTAATCATAACGTGGCTTGCCATTATGATACTCGGCACAAACCCGGCAAGCAGTACAGACACAATCCCCGCCGCAGCAGGAATAGGCGGTTTCTCGACTGCCATTCTCAAAGGCCTCTCCGAAGTATTCCTTGCCGACTCCGCCATAACAGGATTTATATTCATCGCCGCCTTGGCCGCAGACTCTCGCCGCTCGGCTGCCCTTGCTCTCTTTGGCTCGGCCATAGGCATTGTCGCAGCCACGATAGCCGGAGCCAGCCCCGCTGCCATAGGCAATGGCCTGTACGGATTCTCCCCTGCCCTAACGGCTATAGCTGTCGGCAGCCGCTTCGACAGACTCGGCATTGCTCCCGCCGCATACACCCTGCTTGCCTGCGGGGCAACTGTGATAATCCAGATTCTTATAGAAATTGCCGGCATACCGCCGCTTACAGCGCCCTTCTGCATTGCCACGCTGCTGTCGGCGCGGAAATAACAAAGACCCGAATAAAACGAGCGGGGGCGCGTAGCATTACGCGCCCCCGCTCGTTTTATTCGGGGATGGAATCAATATACAATCAGGGAGCTGACCTCAGCATCTTCGGGAAGTGCGGCGCGGCCGCCGAGAGCTGACAACTCAATGATGAAATTGATGTAGATTTTTTTCGGGTTGAGGCTTTTCACGAGCTTGTAGGCAGCAGCCATCGTACCGCCGGTGGCAAGAACATCGTCGTGGAGAACCACGATGTCGTCCGGGCCGATAGCGTCGCGATGAATCTCGATAACGTCCGTGCCGTATTCCTTGGCGTATTCCATACGGATAGTGTCGGCCGGAAGTTTTCCGGGCTTGCGGGCAGGCACGAAACCGGCACCAAGCTCGAAGGCGAGAATAGAGCCTCCGATGAATCCGCGCGACTCAATTCCCACTACTTTGGTAACGCCTTTGTCGCGATAGAGCTGCGACAAATCCCAGCCTATTATGTGCAGGGCGCGGGGATCCTTGAATACCGTGGTAAGGTCCTTGAACACGACGCCCTTTGCGGGGAAATCGTATACGTCGCGGACGCGCGATTTAATGTATTCCATAGCTATGTTGTTTTTAAATTGTTGATATTACGTTTGTTGTGGCGATTTTGTTTCACGTGGAACAATCACCGGTTCATCATAATGAGCAGAATGTTCACGTCGCTGGGCGACACACCGGGTATACGGGAGGCTTCGCCAACAGTAGCCGGACGCTGCCGCGCAAGCTTCTGGCGCGCCTCTGTTGACAATGCCTTTAGCTGCGAATAGTCGATATCCTGACGCAGCTTTACCTCTTCGAGGCGTCGAAGTTTGTCGGCAAGCATTTGCTCTCGCGCTATATATCCGTCGTACTTTATAAGTATTTCGGCAGCCTCGACAATCTCCTCGCGCCTATCATCGGGCAAGGCGTCAATCAGCTTGCGCAAGGGAGCAATGTACTCCGCAAGGCTTGAAATAGTGAGCTGCGGGCGCTGTATCAGGTCACGCAGCTTCACCCCCTGCCTCAGCGGCGACGAACCGGCTTCGGCAAGCAATTCCTCTACCTCTGCAGGCCGCACGGTAAGGGTGGAGGCAAGCTCTATAATAGAGTCGCGCAGTTCCTTCTTTGCCATCATGAGGCCATATCGTTCTTCCGTGGCAAGACCGATAGCATAGCCCACAGGGGTAAGACGCATGTCGGCATCGTCCTGACGGAGCAGTATGCGGTACTCTGCCCTACTGGTAAACATACGGTATGGCTCGTCGACGCCCTTGCCCACGAGATCGTCGATAAGAACGCCGATATACGCCTGATCACGGCCGAGCGTGAAAGGCTCGCGTCCGAGAGCACGGAGTGCCGCGTTGGCACCCGCCACGAGGCCCTGCCCCGCAGCTTCCTCATAGCCCGTTGTTCCATTAATCTGGCCTGCGAAATATAGGCCCGGCACGAGGCGCGTTTCAAGCGTGTGATATAGCTGCGTGGGGTCGAAGAAATCGTATTCTATGGCATATCCCGCACGGTACAGTTGCGCGTCGGCAAGGGCCGGCACGGTGGCAATGGCAGCAATCTGTATGTGCATCGGCATCGACGACGAGAAGCCGTTGATATAGTATTCCTGCGTCGTTTCGCCTTCCGGCTCAAGGAAGAGCTGATGCTCCGTCTTATCCGCAAAAGTGACAATCTTGGTTTCTATCGACGGGCAATACCTCGGGCCTATGCTCTGTATCTGCCCGTTATAAAGGGGCGAGTCGGGTAAGCCTTCGCGGAGTATCCGGCAGGTTTCATCGCTCGTATATACGGTATAACACTCGCGCTGGCGCAATTCAGAGCACACGCCGGGCAAGTAAGAGAAATGATGAAAGTCGGTGTCACCGGCTTGCGGCGTTGCCTTGGAGAAGTCGATTGTGCGACCGTCAAGACGCATCGGCGTGCCTGTCTTCATTCTGTCGGCCTTGAAGCCGAGAGCGCACAGCTGCTCCGTAAGGCCGTGCGACGAAGGCTCTGAGATGCGCCCGCCCTCGAAGGAAACGCGCCCTATGTGCATCAAGCCGTTGAGGAACGTGCCGTTGGTAAGCACCACCTGCGATGCTCTGAAGGAGGCTCCTTCCGCCGTATTCACTCCGGCAAGCCGCCCTTCTTCAAATATAAGGCTGTCCACACCACCCTGCCACATCGACAGACCCGGAGTATTCTCCAGTATCTCCCGCCATAGATTCGAGAATTTGGTCCGGTCGGACTGCACCCTCGGGCTCCACATAGCCGGACCTTTGCTTCGATTCAGCATTCTGAACTGTATTGACGTACGGTCGGCAACTATGCCCGTCATACCTCCGAGCGCGTCGATTTCACGCACTATCTGACCCTTGGCAATGCCTCCTATGGCCGGATTGCAGCTCATCTGTGCGATCTTGTTCATATCCATTGTTATGAGCAAGGTGCGAGCGCCTATCCGGGCCGCGGCATGCGCAGCCTCGCAACCGGCATGGCCGGCGCCAACTACTATTACATCAAAATCAAATGTCAATTTATTCTGATTGTTTATATATAAAACAATGGTGAAAGCCGCTATGCAAGCCTCATATCGTCGAGCATGGCAAGGGCGCGGTTCTCTGCCTCTTCCATAATCTCACGCTCTCCCGGCCCTTTGTCGTTTATACCGCAAAGGTGCAGCACACCGTGCACAATCACCCGCAGCAACTCGCGCCCGGCATCAACACCGAGTTCCTCGGCATTGGACCGTACGGTATCGAGCGATATGTACAGGTCGCCACGCAGGAGGCGGCCCGAACAATAGTCGAAGGTAATTATGTCCGTATAGTAATCGTGATTGAGAAAACGGCGGTTGACTTTGAGTATTTCCTCATCGTCACAAAAAATATAATTGACCGTTCTTACAATTCGGTTGTAGGAATCCGCAACCCGAACAATCCATTGTTCAAGCTGCCGGTAATCGAGGCTCGGGAGTTCAACACCCGATGCGAACCACTCAAATGCGGGCGTCATATCATTATAATTGAATCACAAAGATAGTAAATTTTCGCAATAGCGCCAACACAGGCAAAAAACAGCACAGTTTATCAAAATACACAACCGCGCACAGCGCAATTCAAACCACTCTTAATCAAGCCATTAACAGCACAAATACCTTTCTGAGAATCCAAAATTCAAATCCGGCCCGACCATTCCATCGGAATACCGCCGTTTCAGACAGCCAAAAAACAAGAGGCACTCCCCTACCCTGCTGCCACGCGCGCCACCTGCAACAGCTCAAACGAAAGAACCGCCGGAAATCGATTTCCGGCGGTTCTTTCGTTGTTTATGATTCGTGGCTTATTCGCCTATCGACTGAACGAAGTTGAGCGAACGGTTGTCGATTTTCTCGCTGCCAAGAAGCAGGGGAAGCGAGTTGGGACGACGACCAATACCAAAGGTCTGGTTGAAGCGCTGACCGTATTCAGCCTCGTTGAAGGGACGGTTGTCGGAATTCACGTCTGTTACTTGGAACACGACAACTGCGCGGTTGCCCCTCACAGGACCTACGAGCTTGCCCTTGGGGGCTGCGGCGATAGCACCCTGCACTGCGCTTTCGCCAAAGCCGATGCTCACGGGAAGAACGCCTGCGAACGAAACATCGCCCTCGGCCTTTTCAACACCCATGGCAGAAGCGTAGCCTGCCATATCGGAAGCCTTGCCGGCATAGTCGGCCACGAGCTTGTCGGCCTTCTTGGCATTGCGGGCCTGAGCGCGGAGCTGCTGTACAATAGCGGGGCTGTACCAGGGCATATAGTCGCCGTACACGTCTGCCACGGCCACAGCCATCAGATAGCTCTGCTTGTCGTCCTGAAGCATGGGCGACACCTGGCCTTTCTTGGCCTCAAGCGCCCACTTCACAAAGCGGCGGCTTTCGGCTGCATTGCCAATGCCTGCGCTCGAAGCACTGATCTGGTCGGAGAGCACCGAGTAACCAGCAGCCTCGGCGTTTGCCTTGAAGTCGGCAGCCGACGAGTTGTTGCTCACATAAGTGCGGAGGTTGCCCGAAAGCTCGTCGAGAGTCTGCTGGGAGGGATCGACGGTATAATCGATGGTTGCAATTTCGTAATAGGTAACAGGAGCCTTGCGGCGGTTAACCTTGTAGACATTGGAAATAGCCTGTCCCTGCACGGAGTCGGTGAAAACGAATGCTCGGCCAACTGTAGCATCTGCAAGAGCAGCCTTTACCTTGTCGGATATTCCGATACCTTCGAGGGGAGTCCATATGCTGTCCTGACCCTGAATGGTGGCGCCGTTGCTAACATCGGCCATGGTCTTGCCTCCGTTGACAAGCTCGACGATGCTGTCAAGGTTGGTTCCGTCAATAGCCTGCAGCATCGATATATTGATGCTGTCGATGCCTTCCGAAGTAGAGATAAGCTTGGCAATGGTATAGGTGTCGTTGTCCTGAGCCACTACTGCGGCTTGTCCCACACCGTGTTCGTCGAGGAATGTGCGCAGGCGGCCGTCGCGGATACCCGAGCGGGGAACATTGACGTTGTTTACCACAAAGCGGGGATTGTTGGCCACGCCCTGTGTTCCTTCGCTTTCGTTAAGAGCGAGCACGGCTGCCTCAACGGCCTGCTGAGCCTCCACACGGTCGGACTGCGAAGGTTCGATGGGAACGTAGATGTAGTTCACCTCGCGGGTTTCCTCGTCGAGGGCATAGTTCTGCTTCTGCGATTTCCAGAGAGCTTCCACATCGGCGTCGGTAAACTCGATATCGTCGTCAGCAACACTTCCGGCGTCTTTCACCACGTACTCGATGTGGTTTGTCACGGCGTTGTCGTCGTAGAAGCTTTTTGCGTCGAGCTTGTTGTAAGTGTAGAGGCCGGTAACGAGGCGCATGAACTTCTCGTTGAGCATGGCTGATTCCATCTCTGTTTCCTGAGCGGCCCATATGCGGCGAAGCTCCTCGCCTACCTGCGGACGGAGGCCGTACTTGGCGGGATTCGTCATAGCGTCATACACGGCGCTTCCGCTAACCTCGGGCAACTGAAGCTGCTGCGAAAGGTAAGCGATCATCTGATACGCCGCCGGGTGCATGTTCGGGCCGGTAAGGGCGTTGGTGAGCTCTTTGTCGGTCACGGTGATGCCGAGTTCTTTGTACTCTTTCTTAAGCAGCTGCTCTGCGACAAGGCCGCTTACTACGTTCTGCGCAAGCTGGTCGTTGCTGTAATCGCGGCCCTGGTTGCGTAGCTGCTCCCCGGCCTGCGCGAGGCGGTTCTGATAGTCCTGATATTCCACCGTGACGCCTCCGGCCTTCGCCACAGTTGTGGGAGAGCCGAAATAGGTGCGACCCGATGTCAGGAAGTCGCCGAGGATGAAGGCAAGAAGGGCTACTACGATGATAACGAACAGCAGCACCGACTTGTTTCTGATTTTCTCTAAGGTTGCCATTGTATGATAAGTGGTTTAAATATTTCCTTTGGTCTTTTTTTGGATAAAAGCGCACAAAGATACGCTTTTTCTATCAAAAACTCAAAATTGAAACACCTTATTCTAATAATAAAGGCGATATATGCATCTTGACTGCGAAAAATCCGCCTAAATCGAAAGGCGACGAACCGCCTCAGCGGTATGTTTGTTTTTATAATTAAACCGTAACACAAGCCCTATGAACCGCTTCATAACAATGGCCCTTTTATGCGCCGCCACAGCCACTTCGGCCTCGGCACAGACCTATTTCAACTTCGGTATCGCCACCGAGGGTTTTGCCTTCAATGCCGGCAATGCTCCGGCCTACCCGGTGCTTGTGACTCCGGCCGTCGCGCCTGTCCCGGCCGTCATACCGATGATGCCCGGCTATATGCCCTACGGACACCATACCGCCAAGCACCTCAGAAAGGCCGCGCATTACTACGACAAGGCCCGCCGCCACTACCGCGAGGCGGTTCGGCCTCGCCCCGGTGTCGGAGCCTCTTTCGCCACGCCGGTAGGCACCATCTACGTAGGGACATCCGGCGGTTATCACCACCACGACTACGACGATGACGACTACGAAGATTACTACAAACACCTCCGCAAGCACTACAAAAAGCACAGCAAGCATCACGACAAGCACCATAAGCACCACAAGCACCACTAAGACGGCATTTTCGGCAGAATGGCATTATGCTTGTTTTTCGAGCTAATCTTACTGTCTGAACACTATTTAGCACGCTATAATTTGGCTATTTAGCATATATATTGTATATTTGCGGTAAATTTGAACTTGAAAGAACAACATCTTACTTATGCTTGAAAAAATCGACAACCTCGACCGCAAAATACTCAAAATAGTTATGCACAACGCCCGCATACCGTCGAAAGACGTGGCTTTGGTATGCGGCGTTTCACGCGCGGCCATACACCAGCGCCTGCAACGCATGATAGACCTCAAGGTAATCACAGGCTCGGGCTACAATGTCAACCCCAAGATACTCGGATATGCCACCTGCACATACATAGGTGTGAACCTCGAGCGCGGCGCCATGTACCGCGAAGTAGTGCCCGAGCTCCAGAAGATACCCGAAATCGTGGAATGCCACTTCACCACCGGCCCCTACACGATGCTGATCAAGCTGTACGCCCGCGACAACGAGCACCTGATGGAGCTTCTCAACAAGAAGATACAGATGATACCGGGCGTTACCGGCACAGAAACCCTCATATCGCTCGACCAGTCGATAGCTCGCGTGATACCTATCCGCGAAACCAACGAAGAATAAATGAAGCGTCTTTTTGCCGCACTCGCAGGCTCTCTCGCCGCTCTCGTAGGCTGGGGCGCGGCTCCTGCCCACACCACGCTGTCGCACCCCGAATGGAGCCGCAACGCCGTTATCTACGAAGTAAACGTGCGCCAGTACACCCCGGAAGGAACATTCCGCGCGTTCAGCAGGCACCTCCCGCGCCTTAAAGAGCTCGGGGCCGACATACTGTGGCTTATGCCCGTACACCCCATCTCGGAAGTCAACCGCAAGGGCGAGCTCGGAAGCTACTACGCCGTGGCCGACTACAAAAAGGTAAACCCCGAATTCGGCTCGATGGAGGACTTCAAGGCTCTTGTCGACTCTGCCCACGCCGCGGGCATAAAGGTGATTATCGACTGGGTACCCAACCATACCGGCTGCGACAACCCCTGGGTGACGCAGCACCCCGAGTACTACAAACTCGACAAAGACGGAAAGATGTACGGCCCATACGATTGGACCGACGTATACCAGCTCGACTACAGTCAGCGCGCCACTCGCTCCGCCATGCTCGACGCCATGACATTCTGGCTTACCGAAACGGGCATCGACGGATTCCGGTGCGACGTAGCCGGAATGGTGCCTGTCGATTTCTGGAACGAGGCCCGCGCCGCCTTTGACACAGCTGCCGGGCGCCCCGTGTTCATGCTCGCCGAAGCCACCGAGCCGGAGCTTGCCGAACACGCCTTCGATATGGTGTACAACTGGCCTATGAAAGACCTTTTCAGCCATATAGCCGCAAGCGCTGGCCGATACTCCTTCGGCAGCGGGAAACCGAATTTTCCGGCAAAGAATGCCGCCGACATCGACAGCCTCGTGGCCAGTCAGGCTGCCGCCTATCCTGCCGACAGCTATATGATGAATATGACGTCGAACCACGACCTCAACTCGTGGGAGGGTACCGAATTTGAACGCCTCGGCGATTTCGCGTCTGCCTTTGCCGCAATTTCGTACGTACTGCCCGGCATGCCGCTCATATACACCGGCCAGGAAGCAGGCCTTGACCGCGCATTGGAGTTTTTCAAGAAAGACATAGCGCCCCAATGGGAGCCGCGCAACCGATACTTCGAGTTCTACCGCAATCTCAACGCGCTCAAGCACAGGCGTCCCGAGCTGGCAGCAGGAGAAAAAGGCGGCCGCTTTGTAGCCTTGAAAACATCGTCGCCGAATGTCGTCGCCTTCAAGCGCGTATTAGGCAGAAAAGCCACATTGATAGCCGCTAACCTCGGCACGGAACCGGCCCGTCCCTTCGCCTGCGACAAATGCGCCGCAAGCGCCGTCGAGGGAGCCGTCGACGCCTTCTCAGGCGAGAAACCGGCAGAAGTGAACCCGGAACTCAAACCCGGAGAATACATACTATACACTATCGACTCAAACGAATGACCGAAGCAACAGAACGCTGGACCGAAATCGAACATCTTCCGGCATGGGACGAAGAGTTCTACGACATCTACACGGCCAAAAAGTTCGGCAAATGGGTAATGATCAAGACCCTCAAGCCGGAATACCGCAACGATCCCACCTACGAGGCCATGTTCGAGAAGGAATTCGACGTGCGCTACAATCTGGCGCACCCGAACATCGTGATGATAAACGATTTCGAAGACATTCCCGGCATCGGTCGGAGCATCGTTTGCGACGACGTATACGGCGACACCCTGCGCAAGCTGCTCAACGAAGGCAAAGTCACCGACAAGCATGTGGAGCAGCTACGCCACCAGCTTGTCAACGCCCTCGAGTACATTCAGGAGAACCACATAGTGCACCCTCCCCTGCGTGCCGAAAACATAATCTTCACAGAGAACATAGGCAACCTCAAACTCATCGACGTCGGTTTCGAGCAGCGTCCCTCCCTGTCGCCTCAGTCGATATCCGACGACATATTCAACTACGGCACCGTACTCACCGAAGTGCTCGACGCCACGGGAAGCACCGACGCCACCCTGCGCCGCGTGGCCCGCAAATGCACCGACCCGTCGCCGGCAAAGCGCTACCGCGACCTGCAGCAGCTCCACTTGGCTCTTGAAGGCCGTACCAACAAATGGCCCTACATACTCCTGGGCGTCTTTATGGCCGTAATGCTACTGCTGGTACTCTGGCTCGAATCGCCCTACCGTCCCATTCCGGCATACGGCGGATAAAATCTCGTGGCAATAAGCCATATAACTCTACAAATCAAACATTCTGAAAGTGTCTGTACACGTACACCCAATAGCCCCTACACGCGACCAACTCAGACAATACGTCCAGTTCGGCATCGACCTATACAAAGACAATGCCTGCTACGTGCCGCCGCTGATAAGCGATGACATCAACACACTGTCGCCCGATGTGAATCCGGCATTTGATTTCTGCGACGCCCAGTCCTTCATGGCCTTCAGAAACGGCGAGCCGGTCGGAACCATCACAGCCATCATCAACCACGCTGTCAACGAAAAAACAGGCCGCCACGACCTGAGATTCGGCTTCACCGACTTTATCGACGACAAGGAAGTTGTCGACGAGCTTTTCGCCGCCGTGCAGAAATGGGGCGCGGAGCGCGGTATGACCCATATCGTCGGCCCTATGGGTTTTACCGACATGGACCACGAAGGCATGCTCATCGAAGGCTTCGACGAAATGGGAACCATGGCCACAATATACAATTACCCCTACTACGTGAGCCATATGGAACGCCTCGGATTTGAAAAAGATGTCGACTGGGTGGAATTCCGCATGACCGTGCCCGACGAGATTCCCGAAAAATACGTCCGTATTTCCGACATAGTGGCTAAAAAATTCGGGCTGCGCATCAAGAAATACACTTCCCGCTCCAAAATAAAGCGCGAATACGGCCACGCCATCTTCGAGCTTGTCAACGAGGCGTACGCCGACCTCTACGGCTTCGCCGCCCTGACAAAGCGCCAGATAGACCACTATATCAACGAGTACATAGGCATACTCCGCCTCGAGGACGTTTGCCTCGTGGTCGATTCCGACGACAAGCTTGTGGCGATGGGCATATCCATGCCGTCCATGTCGGAAGCCCTCCGCAAAGCACGCGGCAAGATGTTCCCCTTCGGCTGGTACCACCTGCTGAAAGCTATAAGAGGCAAGTCCGACGTTGTAGACCTCCTCTTGGTAGCCGTAAAGCCCGAATATCAGAGCAAAGGCGTCAACGCCATGATTTTCTGCGACCTCATTCCCGAATACAAACGCAACGGCTACAAATACGCCGAGAGCAATCTCGAACTCGAAGGGAACGAGAACGTGCAGAAGCAATGGGAATACTTCGAGCGGCGCCAGCACCGACGCCGCCGCGCATGGCGCAAGCCCATAGAGCAAGTATTTTAACTTAAAAATAGTTAACCAACAATTGCTTTAAGCTATATTTAAAAAATTTTATATTAGCTTTGCTCCAGATTACTTGACTGCCCCTCATACCGGCAGTACAACACACAATGTAAGAAAAAGTGAATCATAGGTTAGGATGCAATTGCCCGGGAGGGTGGTTGCATTTTTTATGTGCATTCGGCTAATATTATTACCTTTGCGCTGTGAAAAATTCTACAGCAAGGAATATTGCCATAGCGATAATAGCCGCCACCGGGCTTATGGTAGGCTCTATAGCCGCATGGAGAATGCTGCGCACGCGCCAGCCCCACGTGGAAATCGACCGCCTCGCCTACCCTGTTGCGGGCGTCGACCTGTCGGCTCACAACGGCATAGTAGATTTCGACTCCCTTGCTGCCGCAGGAATAAGTTTCGCGTATCTGAAAGCCAGCGAGGGAATATCGTTCCGCGACCCCTCCTTCGCGCTGAACTACGCCAAAGGCCGCCGCGCGGGGCTGGCCCTCGGCGCATACCACTTCTTCCGCTTCGACTGCGACGGCCGCCGCCAGGCCATCAACCTCCTGTCGGCCATAAGCAACTGCTCTCTCGACCTTCCTGTGGGCATCGACGTGGAAGAATGGGGCAATCCCGCCGAATATCCCACCGAGATAGTGCGCGAAAGGCTTCGCACCATGATAGCGCTGCTTCAGGCATCGGGTCAGCGCGTGATTGTCTACACCAACAAGCAGGGGCATTCGCGCTTCGTCCGCGAGGCATTTGCCGTTGCCGAACGCCCCGAAGTGTGGATATGCTCGTTCACCGACCCGCCCTTGTCGCGCGAGCCGTGGATGATATGGCAGCACAGCCACATAGGGCGTCTTCCGGGCGTGAAAGGCGCGGTCGACCTCAACATATTCAACGGCGACAGCCTGCAATGGAGGGAATGGCTCGGCAAAGGGCAATAAAAGGCTGTTTTGCACGTTGAATATATGCGATTTACCATATATGAAACACCTCTTAGCCTATATAATCACAGCGACTATGGCGCTCCTCCTGCCGGAAAGCGTCGCAGCGTTCACCACCGACCATTACGCAGCCGGCTCAGTCCTCGCCCAAGGGCGGTGGGTGAAAATAAAAGTGCCGCGGAGCGGCCTTTACCGAATCAGCCCCGCCATGCTCAAGTCGCTTGGCTTTACCGCGCCCTCACGCGTGCGCATACACGGCTACGGAGGCCGCAGAATATCCGACGTGCTTAGCACGGCCAACTATGTCGACGACCTCCCGGCCACATACAGCGAGCTAACTGACAAGGGAATCGTTTTCTATGCCCACGGCCCCGGCGAATGGACCGAAGTTAGCCGCGGACGCTACCACTACGTGCAGAACATCTACACCACCGACGGCTATTATTTTATCACCGAGGCACCCGAGGACTCCGAAGCCCCGGCGGCAGAACCGACCGGTACTCCCGGCAAAGAACCCTCGGCTGCCACCTACTTTACCGAGCGCGTCCACCACGAGCAGGAACTCACACTTGCCGCCGACCACGGCCCGGCCCTCGTAGGCGAGGATTTCCGCTTCAAAAACCACCACGACATAACATTCCGCACACCCGGCGCAATCAAAGGCGAAGAAGCGTGGCTCGAATGCTCGTTCATAAGCACGCTTTACAAACCCGGAAAGCTACTTATAAGCGCCAATGGCAAGGAGTTGGCCAATCCGACACTGCCACAGGTAAAGCCGCCCCACGGCAACCAGAGCGAAACCATATCCCGCAACACTTTCGCCATATCCGAAGAGTCGCCCGAAACAACAGTTGTAAGCCTCTCCCTGTCTACTCAGGGCACTCCGGCAAGGGCCAACCTCAACTACTTAAGCCTCAACTACCGGCGCAAACTCGAAATTCCCGCCTCGGGCTACCTCGAATTCACAGGCGCGGCCTCGGCATACTGCCTTGGCAATGCCTCGGCCGACACACGCATATGGGAAATCAGCAACGACGGCATAAAAAAAGTCAACTGCGAAACGAACAATAACGAAGCCTGCTGGACGATGCCTTCGGCAGCCTCAAAACACTATGCCGCATGGACACCTGCGGCAGACCTGCCCTCGCCGGAAGTCTGCGGCAATGTCTACAACCAAGACCTCCACTCCCTCGAAAGCCACGACATGCTCATCGTGGCACCGGCCACATACCGCCAGGCGGCAGAAAAAATAGCCGCAATCCACCGAAACGAGGACAAGCCTATGACAGTGGCCATCGTCGAGCCGGAAAAGATATACAACGAGTTTTCCTCAGGCTCACCCGATGTTGGCGGCATTCGCCGTTTCCTCAAGATGCTGTACGACAGAGGTGAAGCCGGCATGGGGAACCCTCTGCGCTACGTGCTTCTGTTCGGCCGCACATCGATCGACACACGCGGCATAACCCCCGACGCGCCGACCTACCCCGTAATCCCGTCGTGGATGCCGGCCGCAGTTCGGGCCTCGCTTAGCGACGTGGAGGGATTCTGCACCGACGACATCACCGCCATGCTCTCCGACGGCAGCGGCGCCGACCTGTACCGCGACAAGCTCTCGGTAGCCATCGCCCGCATACCGGCCACATCGGCAGAGGAAGCAGGCAGCATTGCCGACAAGATTGCCCAATACGCCGCCGGAACACGCAAAACAGCGTGGAAGCAGCGCTTTCTCTTTCTCGCCGACGACGGCGACGAGGGCGAGCACCTCAAACAGACCGAAAAAATGATTTCAAAATTCCAGTATGCCGAGCGCCAGCAACACCTTGTGAAGAAGGTATATATCGATGCTTTCGAGCTTGTGGGCAACGAAACACCCGCCGCACGCGAAGCTATGCACCGCTATCTCGACGAAGGCGTCGTGTGGTGGAACTTCATAGGCCATGCCCACAGCACCGGCTGGACTTCAGAGGGAATACTCACATACAGCGACATCAACACGATGTATCTCCGCCACTGGCCATTCATCTACGCGGCCACCTGCGACTTCCTGCGGCTTGACGGAGCCAAGCAAAGCGGCGCCGAGCTGCTGTTCAAGGTGCGCCACGGCGGCGCCATCGGCATCATAGCCGCTGTAAGGCCGGTATACATATCGAGCAACGCTATGTTCTCCAACGCCATCGGACGTGCCCTGGCAATGCGCGACGACCAAGGCCTGCTGCTGCGCCCCGGCGACATATACCGCATAGCCAAAAACGACATTCGCGACAAAAACGACAAACCCTGCGCCGACGACAACCGCCTCCGCTACTCATTCATCGGCGACCCGGCCATGAGGCTCGCCACGCCGTCGAACATAGCGCGAATCGAAAGCATAAACGGCATACCCGTAGGCGGCAACGAGCAGATAACCATAGCAGCCCTCGAAAAAGCCGGCATAAAAGGCTCGGTGACATCGCCCGACGGCACAGTGCTTGAAAATTTCAACGGCACCCTGCTTGTGGAAATATTCGATGCCGAACGCACCTTCACCACCTTGGGCCACCACAAAGACGGCACCAAGGACCCGTTTGAAGACTACGGCGAACGCATATACTGCGGTTCGGCCAAAGTGGTCGGAGGGCGCTTCGAGTTCACAGCCGCAATGCCCGCAGAAATATCCCAGAATTTCAGGCCTGCAACGATGTCGCTGTTCGCATATGCCGCCGACAGCGACAACGAGGCGGCAGGACTCTGCCGCGACTTCTACGTATACGGCTACGACGAGAATGCCGCGCCCGACACCAACCCGCCGACAATCGACTCCTTCGTCCTCAACCACAGCAGTTTCCGAAGCGGTGACACCGTAAACGACTCTCCCATGCTTATCGCTGCCATAAGCGATGACACCGGCATTAATGTTTCCACAGCCGGAATAGGCCGCCAGATGACCGCCCTGCTTGACAACAAGACGAGCCTTGACGACCTTTCGTTCTACTACACCCCTTCGGCCGACGGAAGCCCCGCCGGAGTGATAAACTACCCGCTCGAAAACCTTGAGGCAGGAGCACACACCCTCAGCCTGAGGATATGGGACACAGCCGGCAATCCGGCCAACGCATACATCGAGTTTTTTGTCAATCCCGCCGAAAAACCGAAAATCTACGACGTGTACACCGATGCCAATCCCGCCTCGACGCAGGCCAACTTCTATCTGAGCCACGACAGACCCGACGCTATGATTAACGTCGAGATAAGCGTCTACGACCTGCTTGGAAGACCTCTGTGGAGCAAGAGCGCCAACGGACGAAGCGACATGTTCCTATCCATGCCGGTAAGCTGGGACCTCACCGACAATTCAGGCCGCAGGGTGCCAAGAGGCATATATCTCTACCGCGCCCGGATATCGACCGACGGCCAAAATTACGAAACAGGCTCGCGAAAGATAGCCGTAACAGCTCCGTGACACAAAGAAACAGCCTTTTGGAAAAGATTTTGGCGAAGTTTTTTGTAATTTTGTAGCATGAACCGGAAAGCAAGCATAACACGACAGTCCGACCCTATGCCAGAGCCCACGTTGCGACGCCTGCCATGGTATCTGGCATATCTGAGTATGCTGAAGAACCGGCAGGTAGAATACGTGTCGACCACGCGTATGGCCGAAGAACTCGACGTAGACCCCTCACAGATTGCAAAAGACCTCTCTTTCCTCGGAATAAAGGGCAAGACACGCATCGGCTACGAAGTAAACGTGCTGGAACGGCATCTCCACGACTTCCTCGGCTTCGGCACACGCCACAACGCCCTTATGGTGGGAGTGGGCAGCCTTGGAGCAGCGCTGATTGCCGACTCGGGCCTGCAGCGCTACGGCCTGAACATCGTTGCCGGCATCGATGTCGACCCCAATCTCATCGGCACCTCCATATGCGGGGTCGAAATCTTCGCTCCCGACAAAGTACCGCAGCTCGTCGAAAGCCTCGGAATAAAAATCGGTGTGCTCGCCGTGCCTATCGAAGCCGCCCACGAGGTAGCGCGCATGCTCACCGAAGGCGGCGTGCGCGCCTTGTGGAACTTCACGCCTACCCGCATACTCGTGCCTGAGGGAGTGGTTGTGGCCAACACCTCGATATACTCCCATCTGGCAGTGATGTACAACCGCCTGTCCTCGCTCAAAATATAGGGTATGAAAGTACTGATAGTGCGCGACAACAAAGTAGAGCTCGGAGCCGACTCCGCCGTGCTGCGCTGCGGAGAGCCCGTGTTCGTTCCGGATCCTGTCGAGGACTGGGTGTCGCTTGTCGCTCCCGCCGTTCGCCTTTGCCGCCTCGGCATGCACATGGGGCGCAACGCGAGGGCGTACTTCGATTCCTTGTCCACATTCCACATTCTGATGCCCTCACCGGGCAAAGCGCCGCAAGGAATACCTTACGCGCTGATAGACCGCACATTCTCGCCGGGTGAATGGAGAGCCATAGCCCCCGACAAGGATCAGGACACTATCTCGCTGACAGTGCGCCGAACACCTATCTCCGCAAGACACTCCGAAGCCTCCGACACCATCGAGGTTCAGAAAGGATTCTCCATAAACTCCCTCGGCGCAACCGATACCATAGCCCGAATTTCGCAGTTCTGCACCCTGAAAACGGGCGACGTGGTAATATTCGCAGACTTCGCAGCCGAACTTGACACCCCGAAGCTCGACACCGCCATCGAAGCATATCTCGACTCAGCCAAAAGCCTCTCCGTCAAAATAAAATAAACCACCTTCTATCTCGGATATCACATACCATATATACCATGAAAACAGGGCGACTACGTTTGCTCGCGCTCTGCCTCGTCACATTCGTATTTGCCGCCGCACAAGCCTCCGACGCGTCGCCAAGAGGCTGTACGACCGCAAGCCCGGCAAACTGCGCCACATAATCCTGTACGGCGCAAGCACATACCAAAACCACACTGTCGACTATGATTCAGGTTCGTTTTTGGTAAGCTCTCAGGCTGAAGACCCGGCCCACGCTAGTCGAAAGACCACGAACTACTGTGCCGACCAATACTTCGGAATGCTATCCGACAACTACAGGCACTCAAACATAATAAACGAGCGCATGCTCATAAACGTAGGCAGAATCCCCGCGCGCACCCCGGCTCAGGCACAGGCTGCAAACGCCAAAGATGCCGCAGGCAGCACGCCGCCGCTCAAAATAGTGGTGCTCAGATAGACTTGCGAGGCCTTATGCGAGGGAAGAGCTTGCGGAAACGCACCAGATAGCCCGTCACCCTGCCGCCTCCTACCACAAGGCTCACAGCCACGATAATAAGCGCCAGCCCCGTCCAGTCGCGCGCTGTAAGACGCTCGCCGAACACGCAAACGCCTATCACCACCGCCGTTACCGGCTCCAAAGCGCCCAGTATGGCCGTGGGCGTCGGCCCGATATACTGTATAGCGGCCGTGGTGCAGATAAACGACACCACCGTGGGAAGCACCGCCAATGCCAGCACGCAGCCCCACATATACCAGTGGGCAGGCCCGGCAAAGCTGCTGCCCGGTGTCAGGGCAATCTTCAGAGCGAACAGCAGCGCCCCGAGCACAAGGAGATAGAATATAAGCTTCACCGTGGGCACCTCGCGCAGCCCGGGGCGGTTGACGGCCACTATATAACCGGCATAGGTGAGCGACGATGCCATCACAAGAACCGTTCCGGCAATGCTCAGCGTGGCACCGTCAGAGCCTTTGAAAAGCATCGCGATTCCGCCAAGAGCCATGACTATGCACAGCACAGTGACAGGCGCCAGACGCTCGCGGAAAAACACCGCCATAATCACCGCCACCATCAGCGGATACACAAACAGCAGGGTCGAGGCTATGCCGGCGTCCATAAAGTTATAACTCTCGAAAAGCAGCAAGGACGAAGATGCCATCAATATGCCCACAAACAACATAGGCAGCAGCTCGCGGCGATGCAGCGCCAGACTGCGACCGCGAAACGCCGCCATAGCGCCCATAATGGGCACAGCTGCCAAATAACGGTAGAACAGCACCGCGTCGGCGCCCATGCCGTCGGCATACAGCGGCAGGGCGAAAAGAGGGTTAAGCCCATATGTGGCGGCTGCAATAGCGCCGACTATATAGCCTTTCAGAGAGTGTTTCATATCTTTTTTGAAAAAACTTCGCAAAGGTAGCTAAAAATAACAGTCTGCGGCTCCAAAGTCAAAAAATTATCGAGCCGAAGCGGCATATGTCGTTTTTATTGCGTATCTTAGCACCGTAGATTTGAATGCCGGGCGATCCGGACAGACCTCACCTTATAATCTTTGAAATAATCTTTAAAACAATAAACCGTTCATCCGTTATGTTCAAGAACCAACCCAAAGGACTGATACCCGCGGCATTAAGCAACATGGGCGAGCGCTTCGGCTATTACATCATGAATGCCGTGCTCGTGCTGTTCCTGTGTTCCAAGTTTGGTCTGTCGGGCGACAACGCATCGCTCATCTACTCGTTTTTCTATGCCGGCATCTATATTCTGAGCCTCGTGGGAGGCGCCATTGCCGACAAGACACAAAATTACAAGGGAACCATCGTCAACGGCCTCATCGTGATGACAGCAGGCTACGTGCTGCTCTCGATTCCCATTCTCGCAACACCCCAGAACTCTACATGGCTTCTCACCCTCACCTGCGGTGCCCTCTTCCTGATAGCATTCGGCAACGGCCTCTTCAAAGGCAACCTGCAAGCCATAGTCGGACAGCTCTACGACAACCCCAAGTACAGCTCGCAGCGTGACTCCGGATTCCAGATTTTCTACGTATTCATCAACATCGGCGGCCTTGTGGCTCCCTTCGTGGCTCCTATGCTGCGCAGCTGGTGGCTCGACGTGCACAGCATGGTGTACAATGCCGACTTCCCCGAAATGTGCCATAGATTCCTCAGCGACGCCGGCTCGATGAATGCCGAAAACATGGAAAACCTCTATGCCGTGGCAAGCGCTGCCGGCCATGCCGCCGGAGCCGACCTGCAGGCATTCTGTACCCAGTACCTCGAAGTGTTCAACACCGGCATACACTACTCCTTCATAGCATCGGTAGCCGCCATGCTCATATCGCTCACCATATTCCTGCTTACAAAAAAACAGCTTCCCAACCCCACGGCCCGCGAAAAAGTTCAGAGCGTGCAGTACACCGCCGAGGAAAAACTGGCTATGGCCAAGGAAATCAAGCAGCGCATGGTAGCCCTCTTCGCAGTGCTCGGAATCGTGATTTTCTTCTGGTTCTCATTCCACCAGAACGGCACATCGCTATCGCTGTTCGCCCGCGACTTCGTTGCCACCGACACCATAGCACCCGAAATATGGCAGGCAGTCAACCCCTTCTTCGTTATTGTGCTCACCCCGCTGGTAATGCTCCTGTTCGGCGCGCTTTCCCGTCGTGGCCGTGAAATATCCACTCCCAAGAAGATAGCCTACGGCATGGGCCTCGCAGGCCTCGCCTACCTCTTCCTGTGCATCTACTGCTACGTTCAGGGCTACCCCTCGGGCGACGCCTTCCGCGAAATGGCAGCATCGGCAAAAGAAGGCCTCAAGGCCGGCCCCTGGGTACTCATAGCGCTCTACTTCTTCCTCACTGTGGCAGAACTCTTCATATCGCCTCTCGGCCTCTCCTTCGTATCGAAGGTGGCCCCCAAGCACCTTCAGGGTCTTTGCCAGGGTCTTTGGCTCGGAGCAACCGCCGTGGGCAACCTCCTGCTGTGGATCGGCCCGCTGATGTACAACAAGTGGCCTATTTCCTACGCGTGGGGCGTGTTCCTTGCAGTGTGCCTCGTGTCGATGGGCGTTATGTTCGGCATGGTGAAATGGCTTGAAAGAGTCACCTCCGACACTCCTGCCCCGGCAGCCGCCATCGAAAGCGACGAAGCCGACGTAATCTGATTGCCGTAATCCCCGACATAAAAGCGGCGAGGGTCTTCGATATGAACCCTCGCCGCTTCTATTGTATCGTTTTCAATTATATCATAAGGAGAATGCTTCGCGGACTGCATCTACCGCATCGAGCTTTTCCCACGTGAACAGCTCTACTTCGCGCGTTATAGGCGCTTCGTAGTGCGAGGTGAAGGTTTTCACCACCGTGCGCGGAGTGCGGCCCACATGGCCGTAGGAAGCCGTTTCGCGATAGATAGGATTGCGGAGCTTAAGACGCTGCTCTATGGCGTAGGGGCGCATGTCGAATATCTTCTCCACGCGTGCCGCGATTTCGGCGTCGGTAAGCTCTCCAACGTGCGAGGTGCCGTAAGTGTTCACACACAGACTCACCGGGGCAGCCACGCCGATAGCGTATGCCACCTGCACGAGCACGCGGTCGGCCACGCCTGCCGCAACAAGGTTCTTGGCTATATGGCGTGCGGCATAAGCAGCCGAACGGTCAACCTTCGACGGGTCCTTGCCCGAGAAAGCGCCGCCGCCGTGCGCTCCGTGGCCGCCATAAGTGTCGACTATGATTTTGCGGCCGGTAAGGCCGGTATCTCCGTGCGGGCCGCCTATCACAAACTTGCCCGTGGGGTTGACGTGGAGTATGAAATCTCCGTCAAGCATTGCCGCGATATCTGCCGGGAGGGTTTCCTTCATTCGCGGTATGAGAATGTCGCGCACATCGCGGCGGATAACGTCGAGCATGCGTTCGTCGGCCTCCTCCTGCGAGATACCTTCGCGAGCGGCATCCACGAACTCGTCGTGCTGGGTAGACACCACTATGGTGTTGACGCGCACCGGGCGGTCGTTCTCGTCATATTCGACAGTGACCTGGCTCTTGGCGTCGGGGCGCAGATAGGTCATGTCGACACCCTCGCGGCGTATCTCGGCAAGCGTCATCAGCAGGCCGTGGCTCAGAGCGAGCGTCAGGGGTATGTAGAGCGGTGTTTCGTTGGTGGCATAGCCGAACATCATACCCTGGTCGCCGGCTCCCTGAAGGTCGTTTTCGGCACGCTCGACGCCTCGGTTGATATCGGCGCTCTGCTCGTGCACGGCAAGCAGCACGCCGCACGAATTACCGTCGAAGCGCAAATCGCTGCGGTCGTAGCCTATCTCGTTGATAACCCGGCGAGCGGTGTCCTGCATATCCACATATGCCTCGCTCTTGATTTCCCCGGCAACAACTACCTGCCCCGTTGTCACAAGTGTTTCGCAAGCCACCTTCGACTGCGGATCGCGGGCAAGGAATTCGTCAAGGATAGCGTCGGATATCTGGTCGGCAACCTTGTCGGGATGCCCTTCCGATACAGATTCAGATGTAAATAGATAACTCATAGCATCTTTCGCAATTAATAATCATAAAAAAAACGACCCGGAACCCGGAATCGGGGCTGCGAGTCGGCGAAAAATGCTGGGGCCGCAGCCCCGACAACAGCACGGGGTCTGAAAGCCGTGCTATATCACAATTTTAGCATTTTTTCGAGTGGTTGCAAGCAGCCAAATCTTTCCACTATGCCGGAACCCATCGGATTCCGGCACTGCAAAGATACAAATAAATGCGCTACCTGCCAAATATTTAACATTTGTATGGTGTTCAGTCGAGCGTCTGCCGCCCGCCGCCGTTTACAAAAATCACCTGCCCGCTTATCCACGATGCTGCAGGCGAGGCAAGGAACAACACCGCGCGAGCCACATCGTCGACCTCGCCAAGGCGCTGCAAAGGGGTATGGCGAAGCATGCGCTTCTCCATCTCGGGCGTGAGAATCGAAGCAAGGGCTGCCGTGCGTGTCGCGCCGGGACCCACACAGTTCACCCGCACGCCCATAGGCCCGAAATCATAGGCAAGATTAGCCGCCATATGGTTGAGGGCAGCCTTCGACGAAGAGTATATGCTCATAGCGGCCTCCTTGTCGACCGAACTCATCGACGTGATATTAACTATGCTGCCATAGCCCGACTCCACCATATAAGGCACAACCAGACGGCACAGCTTCCACGGAGCAAAGACATTGACACTGTACACCCGCACGAGGTAATCGGCATCTGTCGCGAACGGATTTTCGCGGCCTCCGCCGCCGAAACCGGCATTGTTAACCAGTATGTTGACGGTGCCATAGCTGTCTACGGCGGTTTTCACAAGCGCGTTGAGCCTGTCGTCCCTAAGCACGTCGCACTCCACGGGGGAGGCCTTGCCGCCCTCCGCCTCGATAAGAGATACCGTTTGCCGCGCCTTATCGGCACTACGGTCGCCCACAACCACGCTCGCGCCCGCTGCGGCAAGTATGCGGCAGCATGCCCGGCCTATGCCGTCGCCTCCGCCTGTCACTATTGCCACACGGCCGCCAAGGTCAAATAAAGAATCTGTATTCATAGACAAAACTTCGAGTATGTTTACTTTTGGCTTATGTAAGATTTAGAATGATTTTTCGAGTATGTTTTGAGATTGAATGAAGGAGTTATGGGGCCCCATAACGACTGAATGAAAGCTTGAAACAGGCCGAAAAAGCTTCTAAAGATTTCATAGAGTTAAAAGT
>CAJTSR010000035.1 GCA_910579035.1 uncultured Muribaculaceae bacterium
GCCCGGGCTTGCTTCCCGAAAGCGAGTGCAAAGTTACGCCCTTATTCCGAACCCGCCAAATTTTTTGGCAAGAAAATATGCCATAAAACACATTTTTAACATTCGTTTACAAATCGCACACCGCACGAAAAGTCCTCCTCAGGCACCCAACACACTGATATCACGCAACATAAACCACAAAACCCGCCAACCCCGCCAAAACGCCGCCCCCGCGGCAAAAAACACCGCGCACCCATCGCCCCCTCCGAAAAAAAAAATCCGCCACCTTCGAAAAAACTCCCGCCGCCCCGAAACTCCCCTCCCCACCCTTTAACACTCCGTAACAAATCCCCCGCCCCGACCAACCCGCCTCCTCAAACTCCCGATAAGAAAATCCGAACGCCCTTATTATATAATTAATGTACGTGTGTAAAGGCGCTTTTTAAAATGGCTAATTGGTAGAATTACGGATTTATACTATCTTTGCGGAGTGAAAGAAACTGCCTGTCGGTGTTTTTTTCGCCCCCATGACACTTAAAAAGCAAAATGGACTACAGCATCTTCGATTTATTTGGCCTGCTCGGTGCCGTCGGACTATTTATGTACGGCATGAAAGTAATGAGCGAGGGACTTCAAAAAGCTGCCGGCGACCGCCTGCGCAATATTTTGTCGGCTATGACCCGCAACCGGTTCACCGGACTCCTCACCGGATTTGTAATCACAGCCCTTATCCAGAGCTCCTCGGCCTCGACGGTGATGGTGGTAAGCTTTGTGAATGCCGGCCTGATGAGCCTCGGACAATCGATGGCCGTGATTATGGGAGCGAATGTGGGAACGACCTTCACCGCATGGATAATCGCCCTGTTCGGCTTCAAGGTGAATATTTCGGCATTCGTGCTTCCCCTTATCGGCATCGCTGTCGTACTTCTGTTTATGAATAAAAGCAAGACGAAGTCTATCGGAGAATTTCTGATAGGCTTCTCTTTCTTATTTATGGGTCTTGATATGATCAGCACCCATGTGCCCGACCTGCAGAGCAACCCCGAGATGTTCGCCGTGCTTAAGGAATACGCTTCGCTGGGCCTTCCGTCGATTCTCATTTTCTGCCTTGTGGGTCTTTTGGTGACCGCCGTGATACAGTCGTCGGCAGCCACATTCGCCATCACGCTTATAATGTGCAGCAAGGGTTGGATAACGTTCGACCTCGCCTGCGCCCTCGTGTTAGGCAGCAACATCGGCACAACCATCACCCCGATACTCGCTTCGATGAGCGGCAACGTCGCCGCCAAGCGTGCCTCGATGGGGCATTTGCTGTTCAACCTTCTGGGCACGGTGTGGTGTCTGTGCGTGTTCGTGCCTTTCGCGAATATGAACGCGTGGCTCACCGAATCCATAGGACAGGGCGACCCAAATGCGCTATACCACTATGTGACAGGGCTCGAGGCCACAAGCCCAGAGATATACAACCACCTGTTCGACAACTCTCTGCCCCAGGGCCACGAAGCTCTAAGCAATATTGCGGCCATGCAGATGAGCGTGTCGTTCGGCCTGTCGATATTCCACACCACTTTCAACCTTGTCAACGTGGTGATTATGATATGGCTCACCAATGTGTACGTAAAAATCGTGGAATGGGTGGTGCCGTCCAAACGCCGCGACGACGAGGAGTTCACCCTCAAATTCATATCGCGAGGCCTGCTCAACGCTTCCGAGCTGAACATAGCCCAGGCTGAAAAAGAGATGGCCGTATACGCCGAACGCGTTGGCCGCATGATAAACATGGCTCAGACGCTTATCCATACCAAGGAAAAGAGCGACGATTTCAACAAGCTCTATTCGCGCCTCGAGAAATACGAGGACATATCGGACCGCATGGAACTGGAGATAGCCCACTACCTCAACCGCTGCGCCGAAGGCCGGCTCTCGAACGAGGGCAAGCTCCGCATCGCCGCCATGCTCAATATCATAAGCGAGATAGAGAGCATTGCCGACAGCTGCATGGGCATAGGCAAGATTCTGAGCCGCAAGATACAGTCGGGCGTGGACTTCAACGATGAGATATACTCCAATATCGACACGATGTACATATACGTGAAGTCGGCAATGGAGATGATGGTGGCCCAGCTCCACGACGTGGAAAACGTAAGCGGCAAGTCGCTGATAGATTCCTACAACAAGGAACGCGAAATCAACAACTACCGCAACAGCCTCCGGAGCGCCAACGTAGGCAACATCAACGCCAAGCACTACGAATACCAGGCGGGCATTTACTACATGGATATAATCGGCGACCTCGAAAAGACCGGCGACTATATAATAAACGTAGTAGACACTCTCCGCGACAATTTCAAAAAAGCGACGAATTAAGCTCACGGCACCCTGTAGGCCACAAATGAGGCCTGAAATAAGAATATTCTAAAACAATAAAAATACAAAATTGTTACTGATAGCGCAAAATCGGCGCAGAATAGCTTAATTTGCATAAAAATTCTGAACGACGATGCCTTCCACACCCGCACTGGGCCATATATTAATAGTAGATGACGACGCAAATATAGCAGAGCTGCTGCAGATAAATCTGCGCAGCGAAGGCTATACCGTAGATACTGCGCCCATAGCGGAAAAGGTGGATTTTGACTCGCTCGACAGCACCCAGCTCATAATTGTCGACGCCATGCACCAGCCGTACAGCGGCATGGATCTGATTTTCGATCTCAAAGACAACCCGTCGACAGAGCATATAGGGGTGATTCTATATTCAAGCTTCAAGAGCGAGCGCATGGTTATCGATGCTCTCGATGCCGGTGCCGACGACTACATCGTGAAGCCTTTCTCGCTACGCGAACTCGTTGCGAGGGTGAAATCGGTGATGCGCCGCCACAAGGCGCCCTCCGCTGCCCCGGGCAGAACCATCAATTTCGACAATATGGAGGTGGACCTTGCCACACAGACCGTGCGGCTCGAGGGCACACCAGTATCGCTGTCAAAAACCGAATTTGCCATACTCAGCATACTGCTTAAAAATGTCAATTCCTACGTGTCGCGCATCGAGATACACAAAAAGGTATGGAACGATGAGAGCGCAGGAGCCAACGAGCGCATTGTCGACACCAACATTTCGCGCCTCCGCAAAAAATTAGGCTACATAGGCGAACGCATAGTCAACCGTTCCGGCCACGGGTATATGATTAGTTAGGCGGGCAGGTTGCTAAGTGGAAAGGTAATTAGGTGGGTAGGTGCGTGAGTTTTCAAGTGGGGCAGGCCATTTGGAGGGCTTTCCCGAGGCGCGGATTTGGAGATATGGGAGTTTTAGAGTAATTTTGCGTCAATATTTTATTAACCAAGCATCAAAGTTTTGGATATCGACCCTCTGCCGGCCATAGCGCCGCTCGCCTCTACATACAATTTACTTCTTGATGTGGCTATGGCCACCCCTTATTTCGGCGCAGGCCAGACCGTGGCGCTGTGTATCGCCGTGCTGTGTCTTTTCGCCTCCGGCTTTGTAAGCGGTAGCGAAATGGCGTTTTTCTCCCTTACGGAGCAGCAGTGCGAAGAACTCGACTCAACCCCGTGCGGCAGCAAGATACGCCGCCTGCTATCCGACCCTCAGCGCCTTTTGGCCACCATTCTGATAGCGAACAATCTCGTAAACGTAACTATCGTAGTGCTGTGCAACTTCGCTCTCGGCCCGGTCTTTTCGGGTATGAGCGCGGTGCTCAGCTTTATATTGCAGACGGTTATACTTACATTCCTGATTCTTCTCTTCGGCGAGATTCTGCCCAAGCTGTATGCCAATAACTACCCGTTGACATGGGCCAAGTTTGCCGTGGCGGGTATCATGTTCGCCTACCGCGCCACAGGCCCGATGGCAAAGGTGCTTATGAAATCCGGCACCCTCGTGAACAGAGTCGTAACCAAGCAGACCAACGACATAAGCGCGTCCGAGCTGTCGCGCGCCCTCGAAATAACCGAAGGCAGCAGCGACGACAGAGAAATGCTTGAGGGCATTCTGAAATTCGGCGACACCACGGCGTCGGAGATAATGACTCCGAGAGTGGATATCACCGACCTCGACATGGATATGAGCTTCGACGAGGTAATGGCCGTGGTGCTCGAGAGCGGATATTCCCGCCTGCCGGTATACGAAGGCAACCAAGACACCATAAAGGGCATACTGTACTCTCGCGACCTTCTCCCCTACATAGGCCGGCCGGCTCCCGAAGGCTTCCGCTGGCAGTCGCTGCTGCGCAAGGCATATTTCGTGCACGAGTCGCGAATGATCGACGACCTGCTCGAAGACTTCCGCAAGCTGAAGCTGCATATGGCAGTGGTAGTCGACGAATTTGGCGGCACACAGGGCCTGGTCACCCTCGAGGACGTGCTTGAAGAGATAGTAGGCGATATCGACGACGAATACGACGAACCCGACAACACCTACAAGCGCCTCCGCGACGGAGCTTTCGTATTCGAAGGCAAGACACCGCTGACGGATTTCTTCCGCATCACCGAGCTTGACCCTGCCGACTACGACAAAGTGACGGAAGATGCCGAAACACTTGCCGGAATGCTTTTAGCCATAAAAGGCGACTTTCCCAAAGAAAAAGAGCCTTTGGTATACGGCAGGTGCCGCTTCCTCGTACTCGACATTTCGGAGCACCGCATAGCCGAAGTGCGCGTCAAGGTTATGCAGGAAGAACAAACCGACAAGCAATGAGGCTCTGCCCCGCGCTATTAGCGGTATGTATGGTGGCCGGCTGCTCCCGCCCGGAATCATACACTCCCCTTCCCACAGCCTATCCGCGCATAAACACATACGCCGACTCTATGGCAAGCGCCGCACTCACGGGGCTATGCTTCGACATAAACGCCGAGGCCGACACAAGCAGGCCGCGCCACGACTGGCTCAACATAGCCTATCCGCGCTACGGGGCGACTATCTATGTGACCGTGCGGCAGATAAGCTCGCCCGACAGCCTCGCCGCAGCCATAGACGCCCGCATAGAGCGCATGGCCCTCAACCTCGGCGAGCGCAAAGCCGAAATGACAGAATTTGACAACGTGCACGGATTCAGATGCCGCCTTCTTGTCTGTCCCGACGGTGGCCCCGTGCCAGTCCAGTTTCTGGCATTTGACCGCAAAGGCTCCCTGCTGAGCGGCACAGCCGTGCTTCACGGAAGCAGCGAACCGGCCGACTCGGTATTTCCAATAGTGGAATCATTGGGAAAAGACGCCGCAGCAATACTCAACAGCCTCCGATGAACATAAAAAAACTATCATACGACACCCTAAGCGTGTATCTCGCCGCGATACAGGACATCGATCGATCGCGCCGCGAGCGCGAGCGCAAAACCGTGGCCGCCCTCGCCCGCCACGCTCTAAGCGACTGCGGCGAGCTGTGCCACCTGCCGTCGGGGGCGCCCTATGTAAGCAACGTGGAGGCAAGCATATCCATAAGCCACTCCCGGCAGACCGCGGCCTTAGCCGTAGGGCTGCCCGGGCAATCGATAGGCGTCGACATAGAAAGTCCGCGCGAACAACTCTTGAACGTGGCCGCCCGCGTGCTGTCGGAGCGCGAACTCGCCATTTACGGCTCGGATTTACACGGATTGCTGGCAGCATGGACCCTCAAGGAGGCCACGTACAAAGCCGCCGGCGTACCGGGCCTTGACTTCCGGCGCGACATCCTGCTTCCCGACGCGCCCGATGCCGGAGCCTCGGTATGCGCCGACGGGCGCATCTTCAAAATCGCCACCTGCACCGAAATAGACGGAGAATGGCTTTCTTTGGTATATCTGCCGGTTTAAAATGTTAAATATTTTTCAGGGGTGGGGCTTTTTATTAATTTTGCAATGCAGATTAATAATAAGTTTAAACCACCCTTAAATCTCTATGCCCCGAAAACTGCTGCTATTACTCCTAAGCGGGTTCATACTCGCCCAACACGCCCGCGCACAGTACGGAGCAGAATACCACCTAACCTCTGAAATAAACTCGCTCCTCAGCGAACTTGACTCCATACTTACCCAAAGTTCCGCCATAAACGCAGCCAAGGAAGAAAGAATAAGCATAAAACGCGACACATATCAGAAGGCCAAGGACATCGAACGCCGCTACTGGATAGCCGCTGAGCTATACGACGAATACAGCGCTTTCGACTCCGATTCCGCGATGGCATACGCCGAACGCGCCCGCGAACTGGCCGCCCGAATGAACCGGCGAGAGCTTGTCGACGACATGAACCTCAACCGGGCATACATATTCTCTGCCACCGGCATGCTCGACGAAGCCCATCAATGCCTCAAGAACATAGACGAAACAGAATTGTCGACCGACATGCTCTGGAAATACTGCGACCGCCTGCTATTTCTCGACACCCACCGCAACCAGTACAAGTATATGGGCGAAGCCGAGCTTGACGGCGCCTATCCGCCCGTTATCGACAGCCTGCTCCAGACTACCATAGCACAAATCACCCCCGACAGCCAGCATTACTGCTGGCTCGTGGGCTGGGGACATCTCAAGGACGAAACCGAGGCCACCACGGTGATACCCCTCATAAAGCCCGTGGTAGACGCTTCGGCAATGACAAGCCGCAACGACGCCATGAACGCGTGGGTGCTCAGCAAGCTCTACGAATATATGGGCGACTACACCAACAAGCTGAAATACCTTATAAAATCGGCAATAGCCGACGTAAAGGCAAGCAACAAGGAAATAGCCTCCATCGAAGAAGTGGCCGACATACTCTTCAACCTCGGCGACCTCGAGCGCAGCAGCACCTATGTGAACTACAGCATAGCCTGCGCCAACGAGTACAAAAGCCGCGTAAGGCTCGGACGCCTCGCCATGCTGCAGGAACGCACCCTGAGCGCAATCCACGAAAGGAGCGTAAGGCAGGACTCAAAAAACCGGCGCTACCTCTACGGGCTGATAGCCATACTGATAATCCTCGTATTCGCGCTCGTGTTCATAATAATGCAGATGAGGCAGCTGCGCCGCTCGCGCGCCAACATCGGCAGAATGAACAAGGAGCTTCAGGACCACATCGAAGAGCTACAGCAGACCCGCGAGGAGTTGCGGCAGGCCAACAGCAGGCTGTCGGATATGTACGACGACGCACGGCGCAGCGCCTCGGAACTCTCCGAGGTCAACGACTCCAACGAGCAGTACATAGCCAGTATATTCAACATATGTTCCGACTATATAAGCAAGCTCGACGAATTCAGAAAGAACATATACCGCATGATAGTGGCCCGCCGCTACGACGAGATTCGCGAACTCACCAAGTCGCAGGAGCTGTCGCACGGCGAGCTGAAGGAGCTGTACTCCAATTTCGACAAAATCTTCCTCAGCATATACCCGAACTTCGTGGAGGATTTCAACCAGCTGCTCCGGCCCGAAGAACGCATAGTGCTCCGCAACGACGACAAGCTCACCACCGAGCTTCGCATATACGCCCTTGTGCGCCTCGGACTTAACGACAGTGTGAAAATAGCGCGCTTCCTCCACTGCTCCGTGCAGACGGTATACAACACCCGGCAGCGCACCCGCAACAAGGCCATAATACCGCGCGACAGCTTTGCCGATGCCGTAAAACGACTGGGAAAGCCGTCTTTTTGACGAATAACAGCCTCCCGCAACCCCGCCGCCACCTTACCGAAACGACACACATAGTAAATATTTATACATTAATAACCAAACTATTAACCATCATCATAAACTTACCAAAACACCTTACCGCCTCCGCGAGGCACAAAACCTATAGCATAACTTTGCATCAGGAAATTTTAATATCATAACCTTAAAATCACACCAATGGAAAAAGCAAGAATCCGAGTAAAATCCCTGGCGGTTTTACTGGCTATGCTCTTGATAGGCACTTCGAGCGCCTTGGCGAGCATGATAGCCACCGGTACCGTTTCCGACTCCGCCGGAGAACCACTTATCGGCGTATCGGTAGTAGAAAAAGGAGCGCAGAACGGTGTAACCACCGACATTGACGGCAACTTCCGCATCAGTGTTGCCGACGGCGCCACTCTCATTTTCTCATATATAGGATACGAACCTGCCGAACTGCCCGCTGCCAGCGGCATGGCGGTAACGCTCAAGGAAAGCACCACCATGCTCGACGAGGTTGTTGCCGTAGGCTACGGCACACAGAAAAAGAGCGTCGTCACAGCATCGATTGCCAAAGTAAGCAGCGACGACCTCGCCGCCACCGCCCCCGTGCGTATGGACAACGCCCTGAAAGGCCTTGCCTCGGGTGTAACCGTCACCTCCTCCTCCGGCCAGCCCGGCGCGGCAGCAAGGGTACGCATACGCGGCATCGGCACTATCAATAACTCCGACCCTCTCTACATCGTCGACGGCATGCCTATCGAAGGCGGTCTGGACTACCTCAACCCCAACGACATCGCCTCGATCGAAGTACTTAAGGACGCCGCGTCCGGCGCCGTATACGGTGCCCGTGCGGCAAACGGCGTTGTACTCGTCACCACCAAGCAAGGCAAGGAAGGCCCCACACGCATATCGTATGACTTCAGCTACGGCTGGCAGAGCGTGGCCAAGAAGCGCAACGTTCTCAACGCCATGGAATATGCCATGATGATGAACGAAGGCGCCGTCAACTCTGGCGTTGCTCCGAGCTTCGCCGACCCCGCATCCTACGGCACAGGCACAGACTGGCAGGAAGAGGTGTTCAACAACAACGCACCCGTGATGAACCACCAGATAGCCGTCAGCGGCGCTTCCGAAAGAGTCAACTACATGCTGTCGCTCGGCTACTACACCCAGGACGGCATCGTGGGCGGCAACTTCGACCGCTCGAACTACGAACGCCTCACCATGCGCAGCAACCTCGGCATCACGGCATTCGACGCCTCCAAGGACCGCACATGGCTCAACAAGCTCACCTTCACCACCAACATCGCATATACCCGCATCAAGAACAAAGACATCGAAGCCAACTCCACATGGGGCTCGCCCCTCGGCTCGGCACTGTCGATGTCGCCCATACTCACCCCCTACCTCGAAAAAGGTAGCGCAGAGGAAGCGGCACAGCTCGCCCACCTCAGCGGACAGGAATCCTACGTGCCCATGTACGGCCCGGACGGCCGCCTCGTGATGGTGCCCACAGCATTCGGCAACTATCAGGAAATGAGCAACCCGATAGCCAACCTCTCGCTGCCCGGACAGAAGAACTGGAGCCATAAGTTCGTAGGCAACTTCGTGGCCGAACTCCAGATATGGGACAATATCCGCTACCGCATAAGCTACGGCGCCGACCTCGCATTCTGGGGATACGACGGCTATACGCCCAAATACTACCTTCGCGACGGACAGGGCCAGACATTCTCGTCGGCTTACTCCGGCCGCAGCAACGGCCTTGTATGGCAGATCGAAAATGTGATTATGTACAACAAGACCATCGACCGCCACTCCTTCGACATAGTGCTCGGCCAGTCGGCCAAGCAGACCAGCGGCAGCTACCTCAACGGCTCGCGCAACAATCTGGTAAGCTATGACCGCCCGTGGATCGACGCCGCAACCGGCCTCCCCTCCACCGGCGACCAGACCGCCAGCGGTGCCCCCAACGTGATGTCGAAACTGGCATCGTACTTCGGCCGTGCAAGCTACAACTTCGACGAACGCTACATGGTTCAGGCCACAGTGCGCCGCGACGGTTCGAGCCGATTCGGCAGCAACAACCACTGGGCGGTGTTCCCCTCGGTATCGGTAGGCTGGAACATTATGAACGAAGCCTTCCTCGAAGCCCAGCGTCCATGGCTGAACAACTTCAAGCTCCGCGCATCGTGGGGTAAGAACGGTAACGAGAACATCGGCAACTTCAACTACATAGCCCTCGCCGCCAGCGGCAACAACTACATCTTCGGCAAAGACGGCCAGATAGTGAACGGCACCAAGCCCACACAGCTCGCCAACCCCGACCTCCGCTGGGAGGAATCCAAGCAGACCGACATCGGTATTGACCTCGGCTTCCTCAGCAACAAGTTCACCTTCTCGCTCGACTACTTCATCAAAGACACCGAAGGCATGCTTATGACAATGTCCCTGCCCCAGTACGTGGGCGAAGCCATACCTATGGGCAACGTGGGCAGCATGCGCAACAGCGGTGTGGAAATGGACTTCAACTACCGCCAGAATTTCGGCGATTTCTCGCTCCGCTTCAACGCCAACGTTTCCTATCTCCGCAACAAGCTCATAGCCTACGGCAACGAGCAAGGCTGGGCAAACTGCGACTCCTTCCAGGGCACCGGCACCATCACCCGCGCCGAGAACGGACTCCCCTTCCCCTTCTTCTACGGATATAAGACCGACGGCGTGCTGCAGAACCAGGCCGAGGCAAACGAATACAACACCAAGTACGGCACCTCGCTGGTACCCGGCGACGTGCGCTACACCGATGTGAACGGCGACGGCGCCATCACCGAGGACGACCGCACCAAAATCGGCAAGGGCATGCCCGACTGGACATACGGCTTCGGCATCACCGCCACATGGCGCGGCTTCGACTTCAACGCCTTCTTCCAAGGCACTGCCGGAAACGACATCTTCGACGCAACCCGCCGCATCGACGCCCTCGCCTCCAACCTCCCCTCGTGGATACTCAACCGCTGGACCGGCGAAGGCACCTCCAACCGCATTCCCCGCTACGTGCAGGCCGACCCATACAACTGGCAATCGTCCGACCTGATGGTGTACGACGGCAGCTACCTCCGCCTCAAAAACATACAGCTCGGCTACACCCTGCCCCAGAACCTCACCCGCAAGATATTCGTGTCGAAATTCCGCGTGTACGTGGCAGCCGAAAACCTTGCCACATGGACCAAGTACCACGGCTACGACCCCGAAATATCCTCCGGCGGCACATCGCTCGGCATCGACTACGGCGTATACCCGCAGGCTCGCGTATGGACAGTGGGCTTCAACCTCGGTTTCTAAAGAAAATCCTTAAATCAAAGAATATATATGAACTCTATATATAAAGCACTGGGTGCGGCAGCACTCGCAATCGGAATGTGCGGCTGCGGCGACGATTTCCTCAATGTCACCTCCCCCACCCAGCCCTCCTCCGACGAATACTTCTCTGAAAAAGACCACGTGGAAGAAGCTGTTGTGGCAGCTTACGATCCCTTGCAGTGGACAGACTGGGGCATGAACGAATACGCGCCCTACACTATGATGAGCGACATCATGGCCGACGACTTCTGGGTAGGCGGCGCCAATGCCAACGACAACCAGAACTGGCACCTGATGGCAAACTTCGAGGCCACGCCCCTGAAGGTAATCACCAGCCTGTGGATTGAAGGCTTCAGCGGCATCAAGCGCTGCAACGACGTGCTCGAAGACATCGAGAAAGGCGTCGACGGAGCCACCGACGCAGACATAGCCCTCTGGCAGGCACAGGTATACGTGCTGCGCGCATTCTACGCCAACTGGCTGTGGAAGTTCTACGGCAACGTTCCTTACTACGAGCGAAACCTCACATTCCCCTACATAGCCGAGCAGGTAAGCGCCGACGACCTCTACGCATACATGGTCAGCGACATCGAAAAGGCTCTCGAACTCAAAGCGCTCCCGTGGCGCAGCCCCGACAGCGAGGCAGGCCGCATCACCACCGCAATGGCATACATGCTCTATGCAGAGATAGTGATGTACCAGCGCGACAACAGCCGCTATCCCACCGCTCTGCGATATATGAAGGAGATTATCGACTCGCCGGAGTACGACCTCGCACCCGACTACACCAAGATATTCAAGCCCGAAGGCGAATGGTGCCAGGAGTCAATCTTCGAAATCAACTACATATCTGAAAACGCCACCCGCGACTGGGGAGCGCCCCTCACAGCCGGCGGCACCGTGCTTCCGACACTCATCAGCCCCAACAACTGGCCTTCGGGCGGCGACGGCCACAACGGCGGCTGGGGTTTCTGCCCTCTGCGACTCGAAACATACGAGATGTTCTCGCCCGACGACAAACGCCGCGACGCCACCTGCTGGAACGTTGCCGCAACCGGAATCGAATACAACAAGCGCTATCAGGACTTCGGCCTGTTCCTCGAAAAATATGCAGCCCAGGCCGACGGCAACGCCGGACAGAAAGCATCGAGCGAGCTTAACTACAATAACAACTGGCGCATATTCCGCTACTCCGAGGCTCTGCTCAACGCAGCCGAACTCCTCGTGGCAACAGGCGGCAGCAATGCCGAAGCCAAGGGCTATCTGAACGCCGTGCGCAAGCGTGCCGGACTCAAAACCGAGCTTGAACCCACACTCGACAACATTCTGGCAGAACGCCGCCTCGAGTTTGTGGGCGAAGGCAAGCGCTACTGGGACCTTATCCGCACCGACCGCGCCGCCACCACCCTCGTGCCTGACACCTACGGCTACCGCACCAACACATGGTCGCCCAACAAGAAACACCTGCCTATCCCCCAGTCGGAAATCGACCGTTCGCAAGGCACCCTTACCCAAAACCCCTACTAAACAAAGGCTATGAAACTATATATAAAAGCAACCGCTGCCGCAATGCTGGCTCTTGGAGGCGCCATGGTATTCAGCGCCTGCTCCGAAGACAGCGTGTATAATGTCGACATAAACGCCGTGCCCATGGCTGCCGACTATGCCGATAACATAAACATAACGGTCGACCAGGCCACCAACACCGCCTACTTCGAGTTCACAGGCAAAGGCGTCTACCCCGTATGGATTATCGACGGCAAGAGCTACTCGAGCGCCCATACTTTCTCGCGCTACTACCGCAAGGCCGGTGAATACTCCGTGGAAGTAAAAATAGGCAACGCCAACGGTATGAGCCAAGGCACGCTGACAAAGACTTTCACCATCGACAAGACCGCCATGAACGGCTTCGGCGGCTTCGTATACGAAAGTGACTTCAACCTCTGGAACGGCGCCACCAAGAAAGAGCCCTCGTTCTTCTATGCTCCCGGCTGGAACCAGATTGCCAATCCGGCCTACAGCTTCGACGGCGACGCATACATCGTGACGCTCCCCGAAGAAACCACCGACCAATGGCAGGCACAGATGCACATCGGCACCGACATATGCCTCGAAGAAGGCAAGACGTACGACGGCTCGTTTATCTTCACTTCGACGATGGATATGAAGAACATCACTCTCAAGATCCATCCCGACGGCGACGACGACGATTCCCACTCCTTCTTCCCCAACCAGAAAATCAACCTCACGGCAGGTGAGCCCGCCACATTCTGGTTCAGCGAGCTTGAGGCAGTAGTACCTATGGACAACCTGGTGTTCACCCTCGACTTCGGCGGCAACCCCGCAGGAGTGGAAGTGACTGTAGAGAACTTCGTAATCAAAGACCACGCCAACGACGACGGCACAGTGCTCCCCGATCTTCCCAGCACTCCCGAACCCGACTGGGCCGACGTGAACAGCGCCGACAACCTATGGGCAGGCTGCACATTCACAAACTCGTTCTATTACGCTCCCGGCTGGAGCCAGATTGCCGACCCCGTGCTTACTTTCGACGGCAAAAACTTCGCTGTGGAACTTCCCACAGCGACCACCGACCAGTGGCAGGCACAGGTGATGTTCCACACCGACCTCTCGGCTGACACGTCGACTCCCTACGACTTCAAAATCACCCTCAAGAGCAACTGCGACCTTGGCAGCGTGATGGTGAAACTCGTGCAGACCGACGAACCCGACGCCAAGCACGACAGCAACTTCTTCTTCGCCGAAACGGTAGCCCTCGCTGCCGACGCTCCCACCACCTTCTGGGTAGCAGGCGTGAAAGCTGCTGAGGCAATGCATGCCATCAGCCTCGTGCTCGACTTCGGCGGCTGCGCCGACAACACCGTTGTCGAAGTAAGCGACATAATCCTGCAGGTTCACCACGATTAATGAACCGCTACGGCGCATGGCCTCCGGTCTATCGCATTGACGGAGCCATGCGCCAACTTTGTAAAATCCGCAACCACAATCCCTATGTTCAAACATATTTCCCTATTCATAGGCTCGCTTGCTCTTGCTTCCGGCATATGGGCATGCTCCGACGATAACGGCGGCAGCGGCCAGCAGACTCCGGCCTCCATCGCGGCCTCGCCCGAGGCTCTGACATTCGGAGCGGAAGGCGGCACGGCATCGTTCTCCGTAAAGGCCGGAGGCGAATGGGACGCTGCCACTTCCGACGCGTGGATAAAGCTTGCCAAGAGCGGCACACTGTCCACCAACGGCACCGTGGAGGTGACTGCCGATGCCAACAGCTCGCGCACAGCCCGCACGGCTTCTATCACGCTGCTCTCAGGCACAGCACGCGCCAAAGTGACTGTCACCCAAGACGGCAAGGCTCCAGAGCCGGTCAACCCAAACATCGACGTGCCGGAAGGCTACGAACTGGTATGGCACGACGAATTTGACGGCACAAGCCTCTCGGCCTCCGAATGGAAACACGAAGTGCAAGGCCCCGGCTGGGTCAACAACGAGTTGCAGACATATGTCAACGGAGCGGTCGACGGCAAGCCCGTGACGGAAGTCGCCGACGGCACACTGTCGATTAACTGCTTCAAACACGCCGGCAAGATATACTCCGGCCGCATATACGCAATGGTGAACTCCGGCTGGAAATACGGCATCTTCGAGGCACGCCTCAAGCTCCCGAAGGGAAAAGGCACTTGGCCGGCATTCTGGATGATGCCCGTGAACAACGATTTCGCTGCCAATCCGTGGCCGCGATGCGGCGAGATCGACATCATGGAGGAAGTAGGCTACAATCCCAACTACACATCCTCGTCGATACACACCGAAAGCTACAACCACGTGATGGGCACGCAGAAAACAGCCGAACGCCTCACCGAAGGCGCTCAGGACGACTTCCACACATACCGCCTCGAATGGACCGAGGACTATATCCGCACCTATGTCGACGGCCAACGCCTGCTGTCGTTCCCCAACGACGGCAAGGGCAACGTGGCCACATGGCCTTTTAACCGCGCTTTCTACCTCATTCTCAACCTCGCATGGGGCGGTGACTGGGGCGGCGCGCAGGGCATTGACGAAAGCTGCCTCCCGGCAACGATGGAGGTGGACTATGTGCGGGTGTTCCAGAAAATACCGTAAAAAAATCGCTTTCCAGACTCTATTGTAACTACCCCCGCGCCGTCGTGGCGCGGGGGCAATAAAAATTATTGTTTCAGGTTATACTATATATACCTCTATCCATGAAAAAAGCACTATATGCCCTGACGGCGCTCGCGGCACTGGCCGGCTGCGCAGGCTCAGGAACTACGCCTACCACCCCTCCCGAAGCATTCGTCCGCGTGCAAGGCCACGACCTGATAACTCCCGACGGCTCGAAGCTGTTTATCCGGGGAACGAATCTCGGCAACTGGCTCAACCCTGAAGGATACATGTTCGGTTTCGGAAAAACAAATTCCGCCCGAATGATAAACGACATGTTCTGCCAAATGGTGGGAGAGGACGCCACCGCCGGTTTTTGGGAAGATTTCAAGGATAATTACATCACCCGCGCCGACATCGACTTCATAGCGTCGACCGGGGCAAACACTATCCGCCTGCCCTTCCACTACAAGCTGTTTACCGACGACGATTATATGGGACGCAGCTCCGGCCACGAAGGCTACGAGCGCATCGACAGCGTTGTGGAATGGTGCCGCGCAAACAATCTCTACCTCATTCTCGATATGCACGACGCTCCCGGCGGGCAGACCGGCGACAATATCGACGACAGCTACGGATACCCGTGGCTCTTCGAGAGCGAACGTGCCCAACAGCAATTCTGCGACATATGGGAGCAGATTGCCACACGCTATGCCAACGAGCCTGTGATTCTCGGCTACGAGCTTATCAACGAGCCTATAGCCCATTATTTCGACAACAAGGAAGAGCTCAACAGCAAGCTCGAACCACTGCAGAAACGTGCCGTAGAAGCCATCAGGCGTGCCGATAAAAACCACATAGTGCTCTTAGGCGGCTCCCAGTGGAACGGCAACTTCGAGCCCTTCACCGACTGGAAATACGACGACAAGCTCATGTACACCTGCCACCGCTACGGCGGCGACGCCACGGCAGCGGCCATCGGCAGCATCATAGCATTCCGCGACTCAACCGGCCTGCCTATGTACATGGGAGAAATCGGACACAACACCGACCAGTGGCAGACCGACTTCTGCAACGTGCTCGAAGACAACAATATCGGCTACACATTCTGGCCGTACAAGAAGCTCGACGGCTCCTGCATGGCAGGAATTAGCCGCCCGGCGATGTGGGACAGCATCGTGGCCTTCGCAGAAGGCCCGCGCGACTCTTACGCCGCCCTGCGCGAGCGCCGGCCAGACCCGGAAATGGCTCGCAAGGCCATGGCCGAGTTTGTCGAAAATTCCCGCTTCGAGAACTGCACTCCTCAAAAAAGCTATATCCGCTCAATAAAACTTAACATAGACTGAAAATGAAAAATCTGGCATCGTTCGCTCTTGCCATAGCGGCGACACTGCCCGCGTTCGGCAACATGCCTGCCTATCGCGATACATCAAAGCCTGTAGAGGAGCGCGTGGAAGACGCCTTGGCGCGCATGACCCTTCAGGAGAAAATAAATATCATACACGCGCAGTCGAAGTTCTGTGCCCCGGGCGTGCCGCGCCTCGGCATACCCGAGTTATGGACCACCGACGGCCCTCACGGCATACGCCCCGAAGTGCTGTGGGACGAGTGGGACCAGGCCGGCTGGACCAATGACTCCTGCGTGGCTTTCCCCGCTCTTACCTGCCTCGCCGCCACATGGAATCCCGACATGGCGGCACTCTACGGCACCTCCATCGGCGAGGAAGCCCGCTACAGAGGCAAGGACGTGCTGCTCGGCCCCGGCGTTAACATATACCGCACCCCCCTCAACGGACGCAACTTTGAATACATGGGCGAAGACCCGCTGCTTGCCTCCAGAATGGTAGTGCCGTATGTGAAGAACCTTCAGGCACTCGGCGTGGCAGCCTGCGTGAAGCACTACGCGCTGAACAACAACGAGGTAAACCGCCACACCACCAATGCCGTGGTCGACGACCGCACTCTCTACGAGATTTACCTGCCGGCGTTTAAAGCAGCCGTGCAGGAAGGCGGAGCGTGGTCGATAATGGGAGCATACAATTATTACAAAGACCAGCACGCCTGCCACAACCAATACCTGCTCAACGACATTCTCAAAGGCGAGTGGGGATTCGACGGCGCCGTGATAAGCGACTGGGGAGGAACCCACGACACCCGTCAGGCAATCACCAACGGGCTGGACCTCGAGTTCGGCAGCTGGACCAACGGCCTGTCGAACGGCGCCAGCAACGCCTACGACAATTACTATATGGCAGCCCCGTATCTCGACCTTATCAGGAAAGGCGAAGTGGGAACAAAGGAACTCGACGACAAGGTGCGCCGCGTGCTGCGCCTCACTTTCCGCACAGCTATGGATTACTCCAAAGGCTCGGGCGCGATATGCAGCGAGGAGCACTACGATGCCGCCCGCCGCATCGGTGCCGAGGGCATAGTGCTGCTGCGCAACGAAGGCTCGGTGCTGCCCATACGCCCGGCTTCCGGCACCCGCATCCTCGTGGTAGGCGAGAACGCCGTGAAGATGATGACCGTGGGCGGCGGTTCATCGTCGCTGAAGGTACAGCGCGAGATTTCGCCTCTCGACGGCATACGCAACTCTGCCGCAGGAGTGGCGTCGGTAGATTACGCCCGCGGCTATGTGGGCGACGTGAGCGGCGAATACAACGGTGTGACAACCGGCCAGAATCTCGCCGACAGCCGCACTCCGGCAGAGCTTATAGCGGAAGCCGTGGAAAAGGCGCGCAATGCCGACTACGTGGTGTTTGTGGGCGGTCTGAACAAGAGCGCCGGACAGGACTGCGAGGACTCCGACCGTGCCTCCCTCGGCCTGCCGTACGGCCAAGACGCCGTGATAGAGGCACTCGCCGCCGCCAATCCCCGCACAATCGTGGTAAATGTGAGCGGAAACGCCGTGGCAATGCCGTGGGTAAAGAAAGTGCCTGCCATTGTTCAGGCCTGGTTCCTTGGCTCGGAAGCCGGCAACTCCATAGCCGACGTTCTTTTCGGCAGGGCCAACCCCTCGGGCAAGCTGCCCTTCACATTCCCTGTGGCACTTGCCGATAACGGCGCTCACGCCCTCGGCGCATATCCCGGCACACGTCGCGAAGGTTCCGACATAGTGGACCTCGAATACAGCGAGGGCATACTCGTGGGCTACCGCTGGCACGACACCAAGAAGATTAAGCCGCTTTTCGCATTCGGCCACGGCCTGAGCTACACCACCTTCGGCTATGGCAAGGCCGGTGTGTCGGCATCGTCGATGGGCGCGGACGGCACAATAACCGTGAGCGTGCCGGTGACCAACACGGGCGACATTGCGGGCGCCGAAGTGGTACAGCTCTATATCTCCGACCCCGAATGCAGCGTGGAACGCCCCACAAAGGAGCTTAAGGACTTCAAGAAAGTGTATTTGCAGCCGGGCGAAAGCCGCACTGTGGAATTTACCGTGCGCCCCTCCGATCTGGCATACTTCGATGCCGCCGCCCACGAATGGGTGGCCGAGCCGGGACGCTTCGTAGCCTCCATCGGCTCTGCCTCCGACGACATACGTACCTCCGTTAAATTCAACCTTAAATGAATAAGAAAATAATAGGACTGGCCGCAGCGTCGCTTCTGGTATCGGGAGCGGCGTCGGCTGCCATACCGGCCAACGACGCCGAAAAGGCCCGAATGGACGCCTTCATAACCGAGCTTATGGGCAAGATGACCCTCGATGAGAAACTCGGACAGCTCAACCTGCCGCCAAGCGACGACATAGTGACCGGGCAGGCCATCGACAGCAACATAGGAGCCGCCGTGGCCGCAGGCAAGGTGGGCGGCACATTCAACATCAAAGGCGCCGCCAAAATACGCGAGCTGCAGCGCATCGCAGTCGAAGAGAGCCGCCTCGGCATTCCCCTGCTCCTCGGCATGGACGTTATCCACGGCTACGAAACGGTGTTCCCCATACCACTGGCCCTCTCCTGCTCGTGGGATATGGACGCAATCGAGCGCTCCGCCCGTGTGGCGGCTGTCGAAGCCTCGGCTGCGGGTGTCAACTGGACGTTCAGCCCCATGGTCGACATCAGCCGCGACCCGCGATGGGGCCGTATGGCCGAGGGCGCAGGCGAAGACCCGTACCTCGGCTCGCAGATAGCCCGCGCGATGGTGCGCGGCTATCAGGGCGACAATCTGCGCAATAACGACGAGATAATGGCCTGCGTGAAGCATTTCGCGCTTTATGGCGCCTCGGAGGCCGGACGCGACTACAACACCGTCGACATGAGTCGCTACCGCATGTATAACGAGTATTTCGAGCCTTACCGCGCGGCAGTCGACGAAGGCGCGGCGTCGGTTATGACCTCGTTCAACCTCGTGGACGGCATTCCTGCCACCGAGAACAAATGGCTTGTAGACGACGTGCTGCGCCGCCAGTGGAACTTCGACGGATTCGTAGTCACCGACTATGGCTCGATAGGCGAAGTGGCGGTTCACGGCCTTGAGAAACTGCCCGAGGCGTCGGCCCGCGCCCTCGATGCCGGAACAGACATGGACATGTGTTCCTTCGGCTTCATCGGCACCCTAAAGGAAGGCCTCGACAAAGGCACGGTGAAAATGGAAACCATCGACCGTGCCGTGCGCCGCATACTCGAAGCGAAGTACAAGCTGGGCTTGTTCGAGAATCCGTATAAGTACAACGACGTAAAGCGCGAAAAAACGCATATCTACACCCCCGAACACCGCGCCGAGGCCCGTGCCACCGCGGCCAAGACATTCGTGCTGCTCAAAAACGACGGCAAGATACTGCCAATGGCCAAGAAAGGCAAAATAGCCCTTGTCGGCCCGATGGCGAACACTGCGGCCAATATGCCCGGAACGTGGAGCGTGGCAGCCGATTTCTCCAAATACAAGACCCTCAGACAGGGCTTCGAGGACGCAGTTAAAGGCCGTGCCGAAATTCTGTATGCCAAAGGGTCGAACATAGAGGAAGACCCGGCTCTCGAAGCCGCAGTATCGGCTTTCGGACGTGACATGCGCGACAGCCGCAGCGAGGCCGAAATGCTCGAGGAAGCACTTAAAGTGGCAGCCGAAGCCGACGTGATAGTGGCCGCCATGGGCGAGGCATCGGAACACAGCGGCGAATCATCGTCACGGTCTGTTCTGACGCTTCCGGCCACGCAGAAACGCCTTATGGAGGCTCTGCTCGCCACCGGCAAACCCGTGGTGATGCTCAACTTCTCAGGCCGTCCCACCGTCATGGAATGGGAAAGCAAGAATGTGCCTGCGATACTCAATGTATGGTTCGGAGGCTCGGAAGCAGCCGATGCTATCACCGATGTGGTGTTCGGCGACGTCAACCCCTCGGGCAAGCTCACGGCGTCGATGCCCTACAACGAAGGCCAGATACCGGTATACTACAACCACTTCAACACCGGACGCCCGAAAAATCCCGCCAATCCCGCATACCAGAAGTTCAGCTCGAACTATTTCGAGATTCCCAACAAGCCCCTCTACCCCTTCGGATACGGACTAAGCTACACCGACTTTGAATACAGCGACTTCAAACTCGACAAGGACACTCTCGGCAAAGACGGCGCTATCACTGCATCTGTGACGGTGCGCAACACCGGCGACCGCAGCGGCGACGAAATAGTGCAGTTCTATATCCGCGACGTGGCAGGCTCGATGGCGCGCCCCGTGAAAGAGCTTAAGCATTTCGAGCGCATAAGCCTCGCCCCCGGCGAAAGCCGAACGGTGAACTTCCGCATAACGCCCGAAGCCCTTAAATTCTACAACTACAACCTCGACTTCGTTGCCGAGCCAGGCGAATTCCGCGTAATGGCCGGCCCCGACAGCGAACGCCTCTCCGAACTCCCCTTCACCCTCGACTAATCCCCCCACCGATACAACGATAGTGTGCCATAAACCACAATTATAAAGATTTACCCCTGCCACAGGTAGCTGTAGCAGGGGTAATTTCTTAAAAAATAGTTTTGTTTTGCCACTTGAAAGTTTTTCTATAATTTAGTATGTGTTAACGAGTTTTGCAAATGAATGAATTTAATACATACCTCAATAATTTAGACTATTCCCTTATAAAGAATTTATGTATGGAAAAAGGGAAATTGCGCATTTATCATAAGAAAGACTTCTATATTCGTCAGAATGAAATAAAACGTTTTGCCGGATGGGTGAAAGAGGGAACATTCCAATATACATACATTGATGAAAATGGAGAAGAACACATTGTAGGCTATTCTTTTGCCAACGAATTTGTATGTGACTATTCCTCTTTTATGAAAGGCAGCTTATCGTTAGTAAGTATTCAGGCTATCACAGATTGCTCTGTTTATGAAATATCCCGCTATGATATTATCGAATGCTGGGAAACAAATATGGAAACTCAACGATTTGGAAGATATGTAGCTGAAAATCTATATGAGATGGTATATGAACGATTACTTGATTCTTATTGTAGTCCTGAAACACGATACAAAAAATTGATAGAACGCTGTCCCAACCTGAAAGAAGCAGTTCCTTTGAAAAACATAGCTTCATTCTTGGGCGTTACTCCCGAAACGATCAGTCATATACGCAGGAAAATGAGAAAAAATTTCAATTCACTGTAAATTAAGCGTCTATAAAATTATTAGACTCATTGAAGTTCATATAGTGCATTTTGATATATGAAAAATTGGGTGTAATTTTGGGTGTAACTTTAAAATATTAATGGGAATGAAAATTTCAAACGCATCAAAAGTGAAGTGACCCCAAAAAGTTGGACGGGTTATTTACTATCCGATTTGAGAAAGAGTTCGGTATTTTACCGGACTCTTTCCATTTAACCGGGATTTAATTCGTTTATTGTTATAGTATTCAATATATTC
>CAJTSR010000036.1 GCA_910579035.1 uncultured Muribaculaceae bacterium
TATTAGTGACAAAAATAATGCAATTATATACCCGACAACACACAAAAACGCAACAACTTCTGATACAACTTCTTTAGTATGTCCATTTGCAATCTGATATTTTATGGAATAGTATATTCCAATAATCAGAGTGCATAATACTATAAGAAATAATGTATTTATAAGATAATCTTTCAGCTTACTCATTCTTCAAATAGCTTGAGTTGGTTTTCTGAATCTTTTGCTGAGTATGTTTCATCTTTCATCAACTCATCAATATCAATTACAGTATCTGTGTCGACGATTTCGGGAACGGACACGATGTTGAGGGAATAATCGTCGTGGTCAAACTCGCACGTGTCGAGGAGGACTTTGGGGATTTTCTTGATGGTGATATTCGAGTATTTATTGCGACACTCCGGCTGAAACTTGGTGCAGCAGATTAGGAGTGATTCATCTTCGCCCAATTGGTCGTGAATTGTTTCGAGCATTTCAGCGGTAATGAGTTGGGTGGTGGTGAATATGAAATCATGCTCCGAGCTGCGGCCTTGCTTCCAATATAGTTCGGCATCAGGCGAGAAAGTGAAGCCCTGATGCTTAGCCATAGCAGCAGCAAGCATATCAGCATTATAATCCTTGTTGATTACAAGGTTGCCGTATTTATCTTTGTTGAGAAGGCTTGGAGCAAGTTCATAGAACTTAAAGCCGCCGCCACCTTGCCAGTTGTGAGATTTGGAGATACCGCCTTGTTCTCCTTCGATAACTTTCTTCATTCGAACAGCGCAGTGAGTGTAAGCATGGTCTCCTAACTCTACGCCTATCCATCTGCGTCCCATTTTATGCGCAACAGCTGCAGTAGTACCACTACCAAGAAAACTGTCAAGAACAAGATCTCCGGGCTTGGTGGTAAGCTCTAATATCTTGTCAATTAGAGCTTCCGGTTTTGGATAATCAAATGGGTTCTTCCCAAATAGAATGACACTTTCATCACCTGCACTTTTGTTAGTACCAACATCAGTGAGTATTGATCGTAAAACCTGATTACCGGACATATATACCCGATGATGTAATGTCCAGCCTTTCTTGGAACGTGTAAGTCGAACAGTACCGTCCTTCAATCCGTCCTCAATGGTTGCCTGTGATTTTTGGGAATTAATTTTTAGAACTGTTCCATCAGGGCACTTAATAGTTACGGGTATAGAGTTCTTTAGCCCATTGCGAGCTACAGTATCCCAAAAATAACGATTGCCGTTTTCGTCTATTTCCTTATATCGTTTTTGATATTCTTCACTCTGAGAAACATACCAACGAGGGTGAACCTCTTTTGATTTGTTTTTCGCATAGACAAGTATATAGTCATGGTCTATTGCAATATATCGTGAATCATTACCACCACCTTTCCGCTTCTGCCAAATCAAATCACCAATATAATTGCTTCGCCCAAAAATCTCATCACAGATTATTTTGCAATAGGCGTGCTCATTCTCATCAAGATTAATAAAGAGGACACCGTCTTTAGCAAGAAGGTCGTAAAGTAGTTGTATTCGACGCTGCATAAGCGAGAGCCATAGACTATGTTCCACACTATCGTCATAGTGCTCAAACGCATTTCCTGTATTATACGGAGGGTCAATGTAGATACATTTCACTGCGCCTTTGAAGTTTTCTTCAAGCGCGCGAAGCGCGAGAAGGTTATCACCGTGGATGAGCATATTTCCCGGCCACGGTTTACCGTTAGGGAGGGTGCCGGTTTCGACATCCCCAAAACTATATTCCGGGGTGTCAAGGAGCAGACGCGGCTCAATAGCAAGCGGCTCATCCTCCTTGCCAATCCACGTAAGCTCCAGTTTATTTGGTCGATTTGACATATTTAGCCAAATTAGTTTCTAAATTATTAATTTCTTTCTCAAAAAACATTTTACCCTTTTGTTGAAGTTCTTTGAAGTTCAGCGAATAAACAAGCTGTTCGATTATTTTAGCTTCTAATTCAGACTCATCAATAATAGAAAAGTCTAAATCCCGTATTATAGTCCAAATGCGAGTAAAAGTATTAGTCGAATTTTTGATTGAATCTTTATAATTCGATGCGCTGTTATTGAAAAAGTCGCTAATTGCAACTGGATCATAAGAATCAAATTGGTTTCTACATTCTTTTGGAATTGATAAGGTCAATAGCCATTTGATATCATCAGATAATGCATTTATGGATTCCTGAAAACTTGAAATATAATCTATAAACTCAATCGCATTTTGTGATTTTAATAATGACAAACTTAACTCTAATCTATAATTTGATAGATTAGATATGTTAATTCTATTTGTTATTTCGGGCAAAATAGTATCACGCTTGACTTGAGGCCATACTAATGAAGGCAAAGAAATAATAAAACCGATATCAAGTGCCTTTAGATAATCCAAAAATTTGGTGTTAGCATCGTCAATGTGTTGTCTGTTAAATTGATAATTTAATACAGCAACTTGTAATTTGCGGTTGTCTTGGGACTCTAATTTATTTAACCTTATGGATCGAGCTGTTATTATTATCATACCTAAAGACGCAATTGCGGCTAAATAAGTGGATCAAAAAATAGCCCAATTAGATGGATTTTCCCAGGATTTGTGAGGAGCATTAAAACTATAGAAATAATTTATACAGATGGGTAGAAACAATAAAATCATTAGGATTATTGATGCCCAACAATATTTTTTTAACGTATTCTTCATACTATTCTCCAATGTACGGTTATTAACTTGGATTGTTTAATCTTTTGTGCGATCATTGCTTCGACTTTGGCGAGAAGGGTTTCATTTGACAAATAAGTTTTGGTGCAGATATGCGGGGCTGACCGATGCCTTTAAGTGGCTGCTGGTGTTAGGTTGTGGTGATATTTCCGGTCATTACGCATATGATGCTTAGATTACAAAGTTAATTATTTTTTGCAAGATTAGTGGTATGCGAGCCTAAAAATCCGCATTTGATTCAAATGAATATGGTACGCTGTCGCGGATTATATTGGATAAGCGGGCATTGGTGTCGGAGTGACACCAATGCCCGCTTTTGTTGGTTGTTGGGGCGGGTTATTGCCAAAAGGCGTGGAAGTGGTGGACGGGTCCGTGGCCGTGGCCTATGGTGTAGTCGGCTCCGGCTTCGATGGCGGCTGCGATGTAGTTTTTGGCGAGTGTGGCCGCGCGGTCGAGATCGTGGCCGTGGGCGAGGAAGGCGGCGAATGCCGACGACAGCGTGCAGCCTGTGCCGTGGGTGTTGACAGTGCTGCTGCGGCGCGATTTGAGCATGAGGTGCTGCCCGCTTTCGGCGTTGTAGAACACGTCGATTAGCTCGTCGTCGTGGAGATGTCCGGCCTTGAGCAGTACTGAGATTCCGCCGCATCGTTCCGAGAGCCTTTTGGCGGCGTCGGGCAGCGATTCCTGCGATTTTATCTTTTCGCCGAGAAGAAGTTCTGCCTCGGGTATGTTGGGCGTTATCACCCGTACGTGCGGTATGAGTTCGTCGCGGAGTGTTGCCACGGCGTCTGCTTCGAGCAGGGGGTCGCCGGAGGTGGCTACCATCACGGGGTCGAGCACGATGTTTTTTATCGGATATCGGGCGAGGGTGTGGCGTACGGCGCGTATGAGTTCGCTCGAATGTAGCATGCCTATCTTGATTGCGTCGGCGCCTATGTCGTCGAGTACCGAGCGTATCTGGCCTGTAACGAAGTCGACGGGTATGGGGTGGACGCCTGTCACACCTACGGTGTTTTCGTCGACTACCGCGACAACGGCCGAGGCTCCGTAGCAGCCGCAGGCTGCGAATGTTTTGAGGTCGGCTTGCAGGCCGGCGCCTCCGCTGGGGTCGCTGCCTGCGATAGTGAGGGCGCGACGATATGTTTTCTTGTTCATATTTTCCATTTTTCGAGATTCCACGCGCTGTCCCAGAACAGCCATTCCATCTTTGTGCATAGCACGAAGATCTCTGTCATGGCGGCTCTTGTTTCAGGCGAGGCTGTTTGTGCGAGTTCGTCGCAGATGGCGATTGCACGTTGGGTCGATGCTTCGAATGCGGGGTCGGCATAGGTGTCGATCCAAGCCTTGTATGGGTTGGCGCTGTCGGTACAGGCTTTATAGATTGTTTCGCCTACCTTCTGGTATACCCAGAAGCAGGGCAGCACGGCGGCGGCTTCCACTTCTACCGGGGCGTATGACTGTGCTTTGAGAACGGAGGTGTAGAGTGTGCAGGCGGGTGTCATCGCCGCCGGCTTGTCTTCGTTTGTAGAGAGATAGCTTTCGTGGAGTGCTTTCTCCACAGCCACGCCGTCGGCGGCAAAACCCACGAAGTCGGCCGCGTGCGAGCTGTCCCTGAGCCTTGATGCGATATGGGACAGCACCCTGAAGTACTCTCCGATATACAGCGAGTCCTGCGCGATATAGTGCATGAACCTTTGTCGCGACAGGCTGCCGTCGGCAAGGCCGCGCACAAAAGGCTGGTTTATGATTTGTTCGTATACCGGGGCGGCGGCAGCCCAGGCTTCATCGCTCCATTTTTTCATATCTTTGATGGTTTGTATGCCGTTATTGCCACATAGTCGCCACTGCCGTAGCCCTCTATGGGCTGCTCTTCCACGAGGTTGGAATTAAGCGGGTGGGCGGTTAGAGTCTGGGTAAATTCAAGACCGGTGAATCCGGCATCGGTCAGCATCTGTATTTTTTCGGCAGTTGTGCGCCAGTTGGCGGCATTGACAAATTCGATAGGGTAGGGGTTTGCCGGATATGCTCCTTCGAGCAGCGGGTGGTCCCAAGTACCGAGCGCTTTGGCGAGGTTGTACAATATGCCGTATGAGCTTTCTTTTGGCACGTCGATGAGTATTATGCGTCCGCCTTCGGGCAGTGTCGCGAAAGCTTTCGCTATTACTTCGGCAAGAGGCGCTATGTAGCTCGGTGTGCCGTTGAAAAGAATTGTGTCATAGTCATTGGTGCCGAAATCGGCATCTTCGGCTTTGGCTACAGTCACGTCCATGCCGCGATTGCGTGCTATGGCGGCCATGCCTTCCGACGGCTCTATGCCGTTGCGAATGTCGATGCCGCGTTCGTCGCGCAGTATCTTCTCGAACAGGCCGCTGCCGCAGCCTACCGAGAGCACTCTTCCGGCATCCTTTAGCACGGAGGCCACGAGGTTTACCTAGGAGTAAAGCACGTTGCGGTTGTCGAGAAACCAGGCATCATAAGCCGGGGCGTATTCGTCGAATCCTTTTCCCATTTTATTTAGAATTCAAATATGTTTGTTTCGAGAGTCTTTAAATCGATGGTGAACAGGCGGCCGTCGAGAGTGTCGCCGAATCCGCATATCATTTTTATGGCCTCGTTGGCCTGTAGGGCGCCTACCACGCCCGGAACGGCACCGAGCACTCCTGCCGAAGCGGCAGGCTTGGCGGCGAGAGCGTCGCGGTCGGGGTAGAGCGAGGTATATCGTAGCTGCCTGCTGCCGTTCATCACTGCGAGCTGGCCTCCGAACGCCCCTATCGAACCGTATACCCACGGCTTGCCTTCGGCAGCGCAGGCTTCGTCGATGAGGTAGCGTGTGGCGAAATTGTCGCAGCAGTCCGTCACTATGTCGTACTGCCGTATGATTTCGCGGGCATTCTCTGGTTGCAGGCCGAGGGGGTAGGTGTCGAGCACTGTGTGAGCCGACATTGCTGCAAGCCGCTTTCTGGCGCAGTCGGTTTTCGGAAGCCCTGTTTCGGCCTCGGTGTAGAGCGTCTGGCGCTGCAGGTTGCTGAGGCTCACGGTGTCGGGGTCGCATAGCCCTATGCGGCCCACTCCGGCTCCGGCAAGGTAGGTTGCCACGGGCGCGCCGAGGCCGCCGAGTCCTACTATGAGCACGGAGGCTTTCGCGAGTCTTTTTTGTCCTTCCGGGCCTATTTCCGGAAGAATGAGCTGCCGGGCGTAGCGTTCGTTATTCATCAGTCAAAAATTTTGTCCCAGTCTTTCCATACCACTTCCACGCCGCGTGCCTTGAGATCGGATTCTACCTGCGCCGGTGTGCGCTCGTCGCTTACCGAGAACTGCTCGAGAGCCTGCGGATAAGTGTGGTAGCCGCCCGGTTCTGTTTTCGAGCCGGCGCTCATCGATGTGGCTCCGAGAGTCGCTATGTTGTTGCGGAACTCGGGGCATTCGCGAGTGGAGAAGGATATGTCCACGTCGTGGTCGAATATGCGGAATGCGAAGGTGAGCTGGGCGAGTTCGCGGTCGCTCATTACCACGTTGGGCTGGAAATGGCCTTCCGACGGACGCATACGCGGGAAATTGACGCTGTAGCGTGTGCGCCAGTAGTTTTTGCGGAGGTAGAGCAGGTGGCGTGCCATCATTGTCACATCGGTGCGCCAGTCTTCAAGACCTATCAGCACACCCATGCCGATTTTGTGCACTCCGGCCTGCCCCATGCGGTCGAATCCGTTGACACGCCATTCAAAGTTCGATTTCATTCCTGCCGGGTGGTATGTTTTGTACCTCTCGCGGTGGTAGGTTTCCTGAAAGCAGACCACGCCGTTAAGCCCCGACTCGGTAAGGCGCCGGTAATCCTCGGCCGGCAGCGGCATCACCTCGATTGTCAGGTTGCTGAAGTATGGGCGGCACACGCGTAATGCCTCCTCGAGATAGTCGGTGCCGGCCACACGCGGATTTTCGCCCGTGACGAGCAGCAGGTTCTCAAACGGGCCGAGTTCGCGTATCGCCTTGCACTCGTTCTCTATTTCGGCGGGTGTGAGAACCACGCGAGGGAACTTGTTGTGGCGGTTGAACCCGCAGTATACGCAGGAATTGGTGCAGGAGTTGGTGATATACAGCGGTATGTACATTCCGATGGTGCGCCCGAAGCGCATCTGCGTTAGCTCTCGGCTGCGCAGTGCCATCTGTTCGAGATATGGGGCGGCGGCAGGGGATATAAGGGCCATGAAGTCCTCAATGCCGGGATTGCGGGCTGAGAGCGCCCGCTCTACGTCGGCCGCCGTCTTGGCTGATATGCGGGCGGTTGTTTCGTCCCAGTCGTACTTTTCTAATTCGTCGGAGAACATGGCGCTTACATATCAAGGAACGATGTAAGAGGGCTGCTTGCCTCGGCGTGGCGGCTTACTGCGCCAAGTCCGGCCTCATAAGCCTCGCGCCCGGCTTCTACTGCCTTGGCAAAAGCGCGAGCCATGGCCACGGGGTCGCCAGCAACGGCAATGGCGGTGTTGACGAGTACGGCGTCGGCTCCAAGTTCCATAGCCTCTGCGGCGTGGGATGGCGCGCCGAGTCCGGCATCGACAACCACGGGCACGCGGCTCTGTTCGATTATGATTTCGAGGAGGTCGCGTGTCACCAAGCCCTTGTTAGTGCCAATGGGGGCGGCCAGGGGCATCACTGTGGCAGCGCCGGCTTCTTCGAGGCGCTTGCACAGAACTGGGTCTGCCTGAATGTATGGCAGCACCACGAATCCCATTTTAGCCAGTTCTTCGGTGGCTCGCAGCGTTTCCACCGGGTCGGGCAGAAGATACTTGGGGTCGGGGTGTATTTCGAGTTTGATGAAATTGGTGTTGAAGGCCTCGCGGGCGAGCTGTGCAGCGAGTACGGCTTCGTCGGCATTGCGCACGCCCGATGTGTTGGGCAGCAGCTGTATGCCCGGACGGCGCACGTGGGCCAGCATATCGTCGGCAGGGTTCGCCATATCGACACGTTTCATAGCCACAGTTACCATTTCGCTGCCCGACGCCTCGATGGCGCGAGCCATTTCGTCGTTCGACCGGAATTTGCCGGTGCCGACAAACAGACGCGAATTGAACGCGCGTCCGCCGATTATGAGTTCGTTCATTTGTTTGTATTTATCAGATTTAATATTTTCGATGTTTCAGCCGTGGTGTCCTCGGCTCCGAGAAGCGTGCCTGAAAGGGCTATGCCGCTTACCCCCGTGGCCATTATGGCGGGTATGTCGGCTGCGGTGATGCCGCCGATTGCCACTACGGGCAGATCTGATTTCTGCCTGAAGGCAGCCATAGCATCGCGGTAACCGCCGATGCCGAGCACGGGGCTGAGGCGCTCCTTGGTGGTGGTGAAGCGGAATGGCCCCAGCCCAATGTAGTCGGCGCCGGCCTCGGCTGCTGCGAACATATCGGCTACGGTGTTTGCCGTCGCTCCGATAATTTTCGATTCCCCGAGGATCTTGCGGGCTTCCGCCACGGGCATGTCGTTTTTGCCAAGATGCACGCCGTCGGCACCGAGAGCCTCCACAAGGTCTACGTGGTCGTCGACTATGAATACTGCGTCGAAAGAGCGGCATAGCTCGCCGACGGTACGCCCTACCGACAATAGTTCGCTTTCGCTGGCATCTTTCATGCGTAGTTGCACCCAGCGGCAACCGCCTTCGAGTACGGCCCGGGTGCCGCTTATCTCGTTGTGGCTGCCTCGGCAGTGAGTTATAAACTGGAGCATATGGTTTTCAGTGTGTTTATACGGTTGTCAAGTTCGGAGAGGGAGAAGTCGCGCCATATATATCCGAGAAGGGCTGCTCCGCCAAAGCCTGCGTCAGCTACTTGGCTCAGGCGGCAAGGCTCGACTCCTCCGAGGGCTATGCAGCGCGAATCGACCTTTCCCCGCAGCTCGTCGAGCGAGAAGGCTGCCGTGTATCCTGCCTTGGAAATACTGTCGAACACCGGGCTTATGAAAATATAGTCGGCAGCGCCTCGCGATTCTTCGAGAGAATGGCACGAACGGCTTACAGTGCCTACGAATCCTGCCGGAGCTTCGGGGTTCCTGGAGTTAAGGTGTATACCTGTGCCGTACTCCGAGGCGAGAGCGTGGTGGTCGTGGAGCGACAACTTCGGCCAAAGCCTGCTCGGTATGCTGTCGAGCAAAGCCCTGGTGTCGGGCTCGGAATAAGCGGGCTTGCGGATATGAACACGGTGTGCCACGCCGCTGTCGAGTATGCGGCTTATGGCTTCGGCCTCGTGTTCCAACGGCTTGTCCGCTGTGATAACTATTATTTTTATCCGCCGCATACAGCTCGGATAACGGTGAGTCGTGCATCGGTCTGCAATTGTGTGGAGTCCCACAAAGCGCGCGGCACTACTTTGTTGTCGACGGCCACGGCGATATCGGATTCGGGGAATTGCATCTGGCGCAACACTTCGCCGACGGTGATGCCGTCGCTTACCTCGGTTTCTGTCTTGTTGATATATATTGTCATAGTCCTTGTGGCTAAAAAAGAGGTGCCGGGCAGCGCTCTCGAAATCAAGGCTATGAACCAAGTCCTTTCGGCGGTATGAACCGCATCAAGTTCATAGGGTATAATCTCAGCCCCTTGCGGGGCACCCCTCTTGTGTTTGCTTTTGCAAAGGTAATAAAACTATTGTAACGAAACGTCCCCGCGTCCTAAAAAGTTCTGCATTCGGCTTCCGATGTGCTGTTTTACAATCCATACTCTGATAAATATTCGTATTTTTGACATTCGTCTTAAATACTCACGCTCGGCAAAACCAAATAATTTGCTTTTGCGCTCGACTTATTCGTATTTTTGCATCCGAGAAAGACGAGGCGTATATGCCTTCATACTCTTATAATCGGAAAAAACAATGATAGAGCAGACAGAATTTTCATTGCGTGCTTATCCTCGCGGAATACACCTGGTTACGGCCGAGGTGCTTAAGAACATACCGCCGCTTCCGGCAAAAGGCTTGTTGAATCTGCTGATTAAGCATACATCGGCCGCCCTCGCGCTGAACGAGAACGCCGACCCCGACGTGCGCCACGATTTGAATGCGATTTTCGACCGTCTTGTACCCGAAAACGCCCCGTTCTATCTTCATACCGACGAAGGGTCGGACGATATGCCCTCGCATGCCAAGTCGGTGATTGTAGGCTCCTCGCTCACCATACCGATAAGCGGCGGACGGTTGAATCTCGGCACATGGCAGGGCGTCTATCTCTGCGAATTTCGCGACTATGGCGGTTCTCGTAAAATTGTTGCAACGGTCGTAGGCTGATTATGGACGTAGAGGAGTTTCGACAATACTGCCTGTCGTTGGGCGATGTGGCCGAAAAGATGCCATTTGGCAAATTTGCCGCACGCTATGATTCCATATTGGCCTTTTATGCCGAAGGGCATATGTTCTGCTTCATAGATATCAATGATTTCACATATGTTGATTTAAAGGCAGAACCAGAAAAGGTGGCGGAGCTGCGCCAAACCCGTTTTTCGGTCGGAGCGCCGATAAACGGCAGTCTTAAGCATTGGGTGAAAATCGACTTTGGCGGAGATGTGCCTATGAAAGAGGCGCTTGGCCTTGTGAAAGAGGCTTATTCGCTTGTCGCCGCCAAATACCGGCGCAAAAACACCCTCTAAATACCGTAAGGCTCGTCAGGCTCGGCGGCCAGCAATGGCGCCGTCGGCATGTCGCCATATTCCTCTGTGTAGTCCATAGGCACATATTGCGGCGCATATTGTCCGCAGGCTAAGGCGATATGTTGCAGCACGGCCGCGATACAGACTCCCGGCTGCTTCTTTATCTCTGTTTCCCAAAAGCGTAGAACGGACCAACCGCACTTTTCGAGTCTTGTCGTCACCTCGCGGTCGCGCCTCATATTCCGTTCGATTTTCGCAATCCAGAAATCGCGGTTATGGCTGAAACGCTTCTTGCGCTCCTCCCAGTGCCTTCCGTGCCAAAATTCGCCGTCAACAAAAATTGCAAGCCGGTATTTCTTTATGCAGAAATCAGGACGCCCCGCCACATCTTTGGGATGCTTGCGGTATCGGACGCCGCAGCTCCACAACAGGCGCCCCAAGGCCAGTTCAGGCTTGGTGCCACGACTCTTGTTTGCCTGCATACAGCGTCGCCTCTGCTCAGGAGTAAGAACGTCCATACCCATATAACGCCGCTATGCCTCATTTATGATACCAATTCCCAAAAAACGCGTTTTTGCACTCGACTTATCCGTTAGGATACGAGCTAATATCATTTGTTTTCAGTGGCGCGTTTCGTATGTGTGGAGCGTGGAAATGAAACACCCTTGCGACTCAGAGAGTTACAAGGGGCTTTGTGTGCGCATGAAGGGACTCGAACCCCCACGTCCTAAGACATTAGATCCTAAGTCTAACGCGGCTACCAATTACGCCACATGCGCGGTTTTCGGGTGCAAAGTTAGTGCTATTATTTTGTTTTTGCAAATTTATTTTTTGGTTCGCAATATTGTTGGGTCAAGACGCCGAAACTTATCTTGCATTTTTGGAGAGTTAAACGAAAAATTGCTAATTTTGTGGGTTAATAGTCCCGACTTACTGCGTTTTGTAGTTCGGAGGGGGGCGAATTTATTGGATTATGAATAAATTGATAATTTCTATAGTTGTCGCAATTACTGCGATTTTTGCAGCAAGCCAGCCGTTGTGTGCTGCCGAGATGGAGCTTTTCACACGTCCGGTGCCACCCGACACTATGATGGCTCTGCAGCCGCGATGCGACTTCATAGTCACCCGTTTTTGGGATCGTTGTAATTTCGAGCAGGCGTTTCTGCACCCTGAAAAGCTTAATGCCGCCTTTGGCGAATGGGTGATGATAATGCCGCATGCGTCGGCCGACAGTGCCCATGTGGCTATTGAAAAGCTTTTGCAGAAAGTGGAAAAATCGGGACCTTTCACGCTCGGCATAGCCGAAATGGCAGAGAACTGGCTTTATTCCGATACTGCAGAGCTTAGGTCGGAGGAGGTCTATCTGCCGTTCGCACGGGCTGCCTCCAATCATAAAAAGATATCCAAGGCCGAGAAAGCCAGATACCGCCAGCACGCGCAGATTATAGAGAGCAGCGGTGTCGGGGCGACAGTGCCCGACCTGCCTTTTATCCGCCCGGACGGCAGCAAGGGTTCGCTGGCTGATGCCAAGAGCGGCTCGGTGCTTATATTTATCAACGACCCGGAATGCGACGAATGCGCTATGGCGCGAGTGCACCTGTCGGCAGATTACAACACGAAGGAGCTTATAAAGCAGGGGCAGCTCACGGTGGTGAGCATATACCCGGGAGAGCCTTCCGACGAGGCTTGGAAAGAGGTGGCGGCATCGTGTCCTGACACCTGGGTGGTCGGTGCGATGCCTGATGCGGATTTGTATTTCGATTTGCGCGAAACACCTGCTTTCCTGTTCCTCAACGCCGCCCATAAGGTGCTTGCAAAGGATATGCCTGTGGAGCATTTTCTTAATGCTTTTCGTGTGGTAAATACTATGAACCAATGAAATATCCCGGGACAACGGCTGTTCTCATATCCGGTGGCGTGGACAGTGCGGTAACTGTGCACCGCCTTGTGGAGCAGGGGCTTGACCTGCACCTGTTCTATATAAGGATAGGGCTTGACACAGACGAGGGTGACTGCTCGGCGGAAGAAGATATCGAGATGTGCTCGTTGATAGCGCGCCGCTACGGGTTGCCGTTCGATGTGGTGTCGCTTCATCAGGAATATTGGGATAACGTGATGGAATATGCCCTTCGGACAGTGCGCCAAGGCCTTACTCCGAATCCTGATATAATGTGCAATTCGATTATAAAATTCGGATATTTTGAAGACCGTTGGGGACACGAGTTCGCACAGACTGCAACAGGGCATTATGCATCGACGCTAATCGACGAAGCAGGGTTGAAGTGGCTTGCAACGGCTGTCGACCCGGTGAAGGATCAGACCGATTTTTTAGCCCGCATATCCGGCAAACAGCTTTCGCATCTCATATTCCCGCTCGGCGAGCTGCCTAAATCAGATGTGCGCCGCATAGCGGTAGAGGCAAAGTTGCCGAACGCGTACAGGCGGGATTCGCAGGGTATATGCTTTTTGGGCAAGATAAATTACAATGATTTCATACGCCGGCACCTTGGCGAGCGTCCCGGGCCGATTGTCGAGATAGAAACAGGTCGCAAGCTTGGCGAGCACCGCGGCTTCTGGTTTCATACCATAGGCCAGCGAAAAGGCCTCGGCCTTAGCGGCGGTCCGTGGTTCGTGGTTCGTAAGAACGTGGCTGAGAACGTGATATATGTGTCGCGGGGCTATGATACGGAGAAGCAGTACGGCCGCACCCTCCACTTGGCCGAGATGCACTTTATAACGGCAGATCCGTGGGGCGATTCTGCCGACGGTGGTGTGCGGGTGGCATTCAAGAATCGCCATTCGCCTGATTTCCTTCCAGGTGTCATTCGTCGTCTTCCCGAGGCAGAGGGCGAGTATGTGGTAGAGTCTGATGTGAGAGTGCAGGGTATAGCGCCCGGGCAGTTCGCAGCTATTTACGACCCCGATGCCCGCATATGCTACGGCTCGGGTATAATAACAGGACGTAATATCTAAACTATCTATGGAACAGAGAATCAGCCTCCATGTGCTCGGCTTGGCGTACAGCCAGTTGCAGTCCGGCGCCTATGCTCTTGTGCTTGCCGAGGACTGCGGTCCGCGGCGTATACCTGTGGTTATAGGCGCGGCCGAGGCTCAGTCGATAGCTATCGCCCTTGAGGGTATGCGCACCCCGCGTCCACTTACCCATGAGTTGTTCGTAAGCTTTGCCCACGCATTCGGAGTCAAGCTCAAAGAGGTGTTTATATACCGTTTTGAAGATGGTGTATTTTCGTCGGAACTTACCTTTAGCGACGGCGAGCGCACGGTGGTTATAGACTCGCGCACGTCCGACGCCATAGCCATAGCCTTGCGCACCCATACACCGATATTTACCACCGAAGAAATAATGCAGGCCACAGGATTCGTAATTGCCGACGAAGACATCAATCCTATGGACGACGAGGCGGATGATTCTATTGATGAATCCGAGCCTGCGCGTCCGCGTCAGGGGGCGGACTATCACGCCGAGCCGCGCCCCGAGAATTTCACCGTAGAAGAACTTGAGCGCACGCTTGCGGCCCTTATTGAAAAAGAAGATTATGAGGAGGCCGCCCGCATAAGCGAGATACTGCAGCGCAAGAAAGGAGAATAAATCTATACCAAACCGACTCGTTTATGTTTGTGCCGAATGTTATAATGTGTAAGACAGCAGGTTGCCGGGCGCTTGGCTATGGCAATCTGATTCGGTTTGAATGAGTGTGTGAACTAAAAAAATCAGATAAGTTCAATATGAAAAACTTCCAGACAAAAGCCCGGCTATCGGTTATGAACTTCCTTGAGTTCGCCGTTTGGGGCGCCTACCTTATTTCAATGGGAATGTTCCTTGCCAATAACGGGCTTGGAGAATATGTGTTTTGGTTCTATACCGTGCAGGGCCTTGTGTCGATTGTAATGCCGGCTCTCATAGGCATAGTGGCCGACCGATGGATTCCGGCTCAGATGACGCTGAGCCTCTGCCACATTCTTGCCGGTGGCTTTATGATAGGCACCGGGGTGGTGGCATCGCATTCGCTGGCTACCACTGGCACGCTCGACTTTGCCCCGATGTTCACGCTATATACACTTTCGGTAGCGTTTTTTATGCCGACTATAGGCTTGAGCAACTCTGTGGCTTTCAGTGTGCTGGAGCAGAAAGGACTTGACACGATTACGGATTTCCCGCCGATACGTGTTTTCGGCACGGTCGGATTCATTGCAGCCGAGCTTCTTGTCAACTTTGTGGTAATCGGAGGACAGGCTATCCAGTTCACGGCAGCGCAGTTCTATACCTCTGGCATACTGAGTTTTATTCTGGCGGCTTATTGCATGAGTCTGCCCAAGTGTCCTTGCAAGCGAGATGCGTCGCGCTCGCTCGCCGATGCTTTCGGGCTTAAGGCGTTCCGGCTCTTCCGTCGCAAGGATATGGCCATATTCTTTGTATTCAGCATGCTGCTTGGAGTTTCGCTTCAGATAACCAACAGCTATGGCTCCGATTTCATTAATTTCTTCTCGAAACTCGAAGAATTTAACACCGGCTTTATGAATGGCTGGTGGGCCAAGAATCCCACGTTCCTCATATCGATATCGCAGTGCGCCGAAGCTTTGTGCATACTTGCCATACCGTACTGCCTTAAACGCTTCGGCATAAAGGGCGTGATGCTTATGGCTATGTTTGCGTGGGTGCTCCGCTTCGGTTTCTTCGGAATAGGAAATACTAATTTCCCGGGTGTGACAGCCCTGATATTGTCGTGCATCGTATATGGCGTTGCTTTCGACTTCTTCAATGTTTCCGGCGGCCTCTATGTAGACCGCCAGACAGATCCCGCCCAGCGTTCTTCGGCGCAAGGTCTGTTTATGCTCATGACCAACGGCGTGGGAGCCTCGCTTGGTACTTTCATAGCGGGCAAATGGGTGGTTAACAAACTTGTATATGCTCCGGAGCTCGACCTTGAGTCGCAGATGTCCGGGTGGCAGCACTCGTGGCTTATCTTCGCAGGATATGCCTTGGTCGTTGCTATTCTGTTTATGATAATTTTCAAAGAAAAGCGCTCGGAAGGGGATACTCGTGAAGTTTCCCGTATTCCCGAAAATCCGGGTGGTGATGTTGAGTTATAAATGAGTTCGATACGTTTCTACGCACCGGATATATGCACGGAGGCCGTTCTTCCTGAAGTGGAGAGCGGCCATGCCGTCAGAGTGCTCCGGCGGCGTGTCGGCGACGAGTTGGAAGTCGTCGACGGTCGTGGGGGGCTGTATAGATGCCGTCTTGTCGGCGACCACCCGAAAGCTGCCGCGGTAGAGATAGTGGAGCGGATAGATCTTCCTAAAGTGTGGAAGCCTTCGATTACCGTTGCTGTGGCGCCGACAAAGCATTCCGACCGTATGGAGTGGCTGGTGGAGAAACTTGTAGAGATAGGAATAGACCGTTTTGTTCCTGTTCGTTGCAAGAGGTCGGAGCGTAAGGACTTCAAGGTAGAGAGAGTCGAAAAAATAGCCGTTTCCGCCATGAAGCAGTCGCTCAAAGCCGTACTGCCAAGTATAGAGCCTCTTACCACCTTGTCGGCTTTCCTGAAAGGTTGCGGTGTGGAGGGACAGCGCTTTGTGGGCTGGTGCGACGACAGCGCGCCAAGGCAGCTGCTTGCCAAAACCTACACTCCCGGTGCGGACGTAGCGATACTGATAGGGCCTGAGGGCGATTTTACGCCGGAAGAGATAGAAGATTGCCGCGCTGCGGGATTCATACCAGTGACAATGGGCGACAACCGCCTCCGTACGGAAACCGCTGCCTTGGTCGGCTGCGATACCATTCATATAATAAACCAAGCATTCACATAGAGAATAATGGAACAAGCTCTTAAATACTTGCAGTCAAAACCGGGCTTTTTTCTCCTTGCCGGCCCGTGCGTCATCGAGGGCGAGGAGATGGCTTTTGAGATAGGTCGCCATATAAAATCGGTATGCGAGCCCCTTGGCATACCGTTCGCTTTCAAAGGGAGCTACAGGAAGGCTAACCGAAGCCGTCTTGACTCGTTCAGCGGCATCGGCGATATCGAAGCCCTGAAGATACTTGCGGCGGTAGGTCGCGAGCTTGGCGTGCCCGTTGTTACCGATATACACGAACCGGCGGAAGCTGCCATGGCGGCTGATTTTGTCGACATTCTCCAGATTCCGGCATTCCTCTGCCGCCAGACCGACCTGCTTGTCGCAGCGGCACGGACCGGCAAGATGGTAAATATAAAGAAAGGACAATTCTTGGCACCGGCGTCGATGCGCTATGCCGTCGACAAGGTGCGTGCGTGCGGTAACAACAATGTGGCAGTGACAGACCGAGGCACAATGTTCGGCTATGGCGACCTTGTGGTGGATTTCCGTGGGGTTCCTGAAATGCACGAAGCATGCGGCACGCCCGTCATAGTGGACTGTACCCACTCTCTGCAGAAGCCCAACACTGCCGGAGGTGTTACCGGTGGCCACCCCGAGCTGATAGAAACAATAGCGCGAGCAGCGGTAGCTGTTGGTGCGGACGGTCTGTTTATGGAAACGCACCCCAATCCGGCCGAGGCCAAAAGCGACGGAGCCAATATGTTGCGCCTGGACCTGCTCGGGCCGCTGCTGGAACGTCTTGTCGCAATAAGGCGCACGATAGACAGTTTCGAGTCATAATATCGTATAATCCTGAACAAGGATTCGACTATAATTACAAGATAAACCCAATCATATATTTTACTTGTGAAAATACACTTACTTCTTGCTGCCGCAGCCATAATATGGCTCGGCAATACAGCGTCGGCCCAGTCGGGTATACAGAATCCAATCACACAGGCTGTTCTTCAGGTGTATGAGGAAGAGCTGCAAGCTAATCCGAAGGACTACAACATATATCTGAGCAGGGCTGACGAATATTATCGCCATGGCGAGTATATCCGTGCTTTGCCTGATGTGGACAAGGCGATAGAATATGCTCCGTCAAGTGAGTCGGACGTGCTTCTGCGGGCATACATACTGCGTGCGGGCATATACAACGAAACCAAACGCCCTGAAAAGGCTCTCCCGGACCTTGAAAAAGCCTGCGAGCTGGCTCCTGACTCGTTTTCGGCTATATATCAGAAAGCCAACACCGAGTACACTCTCGGTAAATACGAGGAAGCCAAGACCGATTTCATGCGCCTTCAGCGTATTAACAACAGGGCTCCGGAATCGTATATCGGCCTTGCCCGCATAGCCGTAAAGCAGAATAATCTCGGTATAGCCAACGAGATGCTCGCGCAGGCTGTCAACCTTGACCCCAACAATGCCGAAACATACGTGCGCAGGGCGTCGGTACGCAGGCAGATGGGTGACCACAACGGCGCTGTCGACGATCTCATACTTGCTCTGAGCAACGACAGCAAGAACAACCGCGCTATGACCGAGCTTCTTGAGTACGGCAATACGAACTATCCCGCCGCCATGGCCGGTCTGAGCAACGCCATAGCACAGGCTCCGAGGGTGGGTATGTTCAGGTATATCAGGGCGGTCGTGGCTCAGGCGCATTTCCATTACCTTGCCGCGATAAATGATTATCAGACAATAATTGATGAAAAACTGTACAGCTACCACGGCCTGTATGCGTCGATAGCCGAATGCCAGTATTTCCTTGGGGACTATGAGAAAGCGCTCGGTAATATAGACTATGCGCTTGGAATGCTGCGTGACAACGCGTCGCACTTTGTGCTCCGCTCCAAGATACTCCGTGCTCTTGGCCGCAATGCCGACGCAGTGGAGGCCGCTGCGGCTGCTTTGGCCGTGAACCGCAATGACAACGAGGCTCTGGCCGAGATGGCTCTTGCATACGAGGCTACAGGCAACTACGACGAGGCGTCGAACCTGCTTGGCGAGGCGATACTCAATGATGCCGAGAATCCGCGTTGGTGCATGCTCCGTGCATGGAACTTTGCAAAGAACCTCAATCGTGCTACAGCTGCCGAGCAGCTTTATGCCAAGGTTGCCGAGATGGAACATTTCTATATCGACAATCCTCGCTCGCTGAAAGGTTTCGCCCTCCTTTTTATGGGACAGAAAGAGCAGGCCACCCGATGGATGGATAATATATTAGCCACTGTTGTAGACTATGACGGACTCATTAATTATTACGGAGCCTGCTTCTATGCCCAGACCGGAGATACCGACAAGGCTCTCGGATGTGTGGCGAAAGCTCTTGAGCTCGGATACGCGAACTACCACAACTGGACGGAGGCGATAGACGGCGGAATCAACGTAGGCGAACTCCGCAACGATCTCCGCTTCCTCAATATGCTTAGCAAGTACAATTCGATATTCGGAAAATAGTTAATGTTGGTTAAGCCGTGTAACATTACGGGGCTTTCGTGTGTCTAATATGTGATTAATGACGCAAGACACTGAAATTAACTATTTTCATAATTGATTGACAATATCGGAAACAGCAAAAAATATCGGCGGGAAAAGGCTGTGAAGTTAATGCCCGTCGGTATTTTTTCTTTTTAGGATTAAGAGTATGTTTACTTTTAACTCTATGAAATCTTTAGAAGCTTTTTTGGCCTGTTTCAAGCTTTCATTCAGTCGTTATGGAACTCCATAACTCCTTCATTCAATCTCAAAACATACTCGAAAAATCATTCTAAATCTTAACATAAGCCAAAAGTAAACATACTCTAATATGATTACAGCATCCCAGAAACGAAAAGAGAACATAGCCGAATATCTGCTGTATATGTGGCAGATAGAGGATATCATACGTGCCAACGGGCTTGACATGGACAAAATCAAGTCGAACATAATCGACCGCTATCCGGCCGACGATGAAACTCTGCGCAGAATGGCCGAGTGGTATGAATCGCTCATCGATATGATGCGCCGTGAAGACGTGGCTGAAAAGGGGCATCTGCAAATGAATAAAAACATAGTAGGCGAACTGGCCCAACTCAACAACAGAGTCCTTGCAGATCCGAAGTTCGATGAGTATCGGAAAGAATTTTATGCCACACTTCCTTTCATAGTCGAGCTTCGTGCCAAAGCCGGCGAGGCGAAGGCAGGGGAGATAGAAACATGCTTTAATGCTCTTTATGGAGTGCTTATGCTGCGGCTTGCCAACAAGCCCATAAGCGACGAAACCGCAAAGGCAGTTGCACAGATATCACGCTTCATAGCCATGCTTGCCAAATATTTCTATCTTGACGAGCACGACAAATTGTTCAATAACGACGATTCAGAAGTATAACGAATCAAGGACGCGGGCGCCGAGTGCACCCGCGTCCTCTTTTCGCGGTGAGGAGAGAAGGAGAATGATGACGAGCGTGTTCTGTGCGCTCTAAGAGGGTGTTTCATAATATCTGTTAAAGCACAGGCCAAAAAGTTTGAGATGGATTTATTCCTGAGCCGAGGGAGCATAGCGGTGGCTATGTGACTGAGGCGAAGTGATAAAGACACTCAAAATTTTTGGAGGCGAAGCCTTTGATGTCGCCCTGACAGATATTATCTGATGATTCGGTTGAGGGCTGATTTAACAATAGTGCTGTCTTGGCGTCTTTTTGTTAACCTGCCCATTACTCATCGGTCACATAGAACCGCTATGCTCCCTTTTCATAA
>CAJTSR010000037.1 GCA_910579035.1 uncultured Muribaculaceae bacterium
AAAGATAACGTGCTAAATCGAAACTAACAAATGCTATAACAGGCTACGGGCTGAAAATGGCAGGAGTGCTAAATCGTTCCAAATCAAAGTGTTACCAAATTGCTAAACGCTGGCGCAGTGACAGTTACGGACACGAAAAAGGGCCATCGAATGATGACCCTTCAGTGATCCGGATGCGACTCGAACGCATGACCGTCTGCTTAGAAGGCAGATGCTCTATCCAGCTGAGCTACCGGACCGTATAGCCTCCGGGCGGGGCAATGTGCTTGCCCGGAGGTTTGTTTTTGCTTTTGGTTTAGTCCTGATTGAGGTTTACTCGCTTGAAGCTTACCACAACGAGGCCTTTGAGGCTGTCTTCGAGGTATTTGCCTACGGTGAGGTTTCCGTCTTTGACGAATTCCTGTTCCATGAGGCAGGATTCTTTGAAGAATTTGTTGAGGCGGCCCTGAGCGATGTTCTGAATCATCTGTTCGGGGAGGTTTGCAGCCTTGGCAGCAGCTGTTTCGGCGGTGATTGCACGCGCTTTTTCTGCTTCTTCTTCGGTGAGCCAGCCTTTGGCGATGTTGCTGGAGATGTGGTCTTCGCTGTCAACGAGGTTGGGGTTGATGCCTGCTTTCTTGAGCGCGGCTTCAACGGCTTTCTTCACCTGTTCCTCTTTGGTCTTTTCAACAGCAACGTTGTACTCGGAGTTCTTTACTTCTTCGGGCACGCTGTCGCGGTCAACAGCCACGGGGTTCATCGATGCAACCTGCATGGCGATGTCGCGACCTACATGGTAGTCTACTCCCTCGAGGTTGAAGCCTGCGATGGTGGAGAGCTTGTTGCCAAGGTGGTTGTACGAAGTAGTGGAGGGTGCTTCGAGGTATTCGTAGCGGCCGAGTTCGATTTTTTCGCCGGTTTTGGCGGTTTCGTCGGTGATGAGGTCGGCTACTGCGCGTCCGTTGATGCTGATTTCTTTGAGTTCGTCGAGGCTCTTCACGCGCTGTGCGATAGCGGTGTCGAGGATTGCCTGTGTGAGCTCTACGAAAGATGCGTTCTTGGCAACGAAGTCGGTTTCGCAGCAAAGAGCGACGATGGCGGCGAAGCCACCTTCGTTCTTGGCGAGCACGCAACCTTCGGAAGCCTGACGGTCTTCGCGCTTGGCGGCGATTGCCTGGCCTTTTTTGCGGAGCACTTCTACCGCGGCGTCCATGTCGCCTTCGGTTTCGATGAGGGCTTTTTTGCAGTCCATCATGCCGGCGCCTGTAAGGCCGCGCAGCTTGGTGATTTCTGCGAGTGTTACTGCCATATTATTGGAGTTTTGTCTTTTTTTGAATGAAAATTATTCGGCTTCAGCTGCGGGAGCTTCTTCTACAGCTGCTTCGGCTTCAGCTTCGGGCTGAGCGTCGGCGCGGCGCACGCGGCGACGTTCGCGACGGGGAGCTTCTGCCTGAGCTTCAGCTGCTTCGTTGTCGAGCTTTTCAGCTTTGCGTTCTTCGAGGCCTTCAGCCATTGCTGCCACGAGGGTTCCGGCGATGAGTTCGATGCTCTTGGAAGCGTCGTCGTTTGCGGGGATTACGTAGTCAACGGTTGAGGGGTCGGAGTTGGTGTCGACCATTGCGAAGACGGGGATACCGAGGCGGTTTGCTTCAGCAACGGCGATGCGTTCCTTAAGCACGTCTACCACGAAGAGAGCGGAGGGAAGACGGTTGAGGTCGGCGATAGAGCCGAGAGTCTTTTCAAGTTTGGCACGCTGACGGGTGATCTGGAGGCGTTCGCGCTTGGAGAGGTTGTCGAATGTGCCGTCCTTGCTCATCTTGTCGATGGTGGTCATCTTGCGCACTGCCTTGCGGATAGTGGGGAAGTTGGTGAGCATACCGCCGGGCCAGCGTTCGATAACGTAGGGCATGCCGATGGAAGCGGCCATGTCGGCGATTACCTGCTTGGCCTGCTTCTTGGTGGCAACGAAGAGAACTTTTTTGCCGCTCTTGGCCATGCCGCGGAGCACGTTGGCTGCTTCTGCGAGCTTGGCTTCGGTTTTATAGAGGTCGATTATGTGGATACCGTTGCGCTCCATGAAGATGTAGGGCGCCATGGCGGGGTTCCATTTGCGCTTGAGGTGGCCGAAGTGGCAACCTGCTTCGAGGAGCTGTTCAAAAGTGGGATTAGCCATTGTATTGTTTGCTTAGGTTTACGTTCTTTTTAATAATTTTCAGGCAACCACGGGGTAGGGAACGCAGGTCCATCGCCGCGGTTTAGATACTAAACACATTTTAGCCCGGCCATGTGGCCGCCGGGCAAGAGGCGGAGATCGGTATTAACGCTTGGAGAACTGGAAGCGCTTGCGTGCTTTGGGCTGGCCGGGCTTTTTACGTTCTACGGCGCGCGGGTCGCGGGTCATGAAGCCGTGTTTGCGGAGTACGGACTTGTCGTCGGGGTTGATTTTGACGAGAGCGCGAGCTATGCCAAGACGAAGGGCTTCGGCCTGTCCTTTGTAGCCACCGCCGTCGAGGTTGACGTGGATGTCGTATTTGTCGGCAACTTCGAGGGTTGTGAGGGGCTGCTTAACGATGTACTGAAGAATCGAAGACGGGAAGTACACTTCGATGGGGCGCTTGTTGATGGTGATAACGCCGGTACCTTCTTTAACTATAACGCGGGCTACGGCGGCTTTACGGCGGCCTACTGCATTTACTGTTTCCATACTATCGATTATTTCAGAGTGTTAATGTCGATAACGGTGGGGTTCTGAGCCTCGTGGGGGTGGTTGGGACCGTTGTAGACGTGCATGTTCTCGATGAGGCGACGGCCGATGCGGTTCTTGGGGAGCATACCTTTCATCACGCGAATGAAGAGGGGGTGCATGCCGGGCTTGAGGTGCTTGTTGAAAGATTTCTTCATCAGAACCTCGGGGGTAGCCTGACGCTGGCCGCCGGGATATCCGGTGTAGTTGAGGTATATGCGATCGGTCATTTTCTTGCCGGTAAGAACAACTTTGTCGGCATTGATAATGATTACGTTGTCGCCGCACTCCATGTTGGGGGAGTAGCTGGGTTTGTATTTACCGCGCAACAGTTTTGCCACTTTTGCGCAAAGACGACCGAGTACCTGATCGGTGGCGTCGATAACGACCCACTTGTGCTCTACTTCGTGGGCGTTGGGGAATTCGGTGCGGTAGCTAATGGTATCCACAGTTAAATTCTTGATTAATAATTACATAAATTGACCGTCGCGTTGAGGAATGCTTGGCCAAAAGCACGCCGCGCGACTGTCGCTCATTTATTTGGACATAATCGGTGCCGCAAAGGTACGACTTTTTTTTTGTATGACAAATTTTTTTTCGTGGCGTGCAGTCGTTTGAGGCTCTATCCATTGGCCGGGCGTTCGTGACAGGGAAATCGTTATTATATATAATGTGGGATTGTGTGTGAGAGCGTGTGGCCGGGGGCGTTTTGTGCTTTTTAGCGACAAGGGGCGGAGCTTTTTAGACGCATTTTTCGTCAAAGTCGAAAAAATGGGCTATAAAGTTTTGACGTGTAAAAAATTATTCCTAATTTTGCCGCGCTAAAAGTCAATTGCAAATTAATCTTAACATTTAAATATGATCATCGTACAGGTAAAAGAAGGCGAACTTATCGAAAGAGCCCTCAAGAAGTTCAAACGTAAATTTGAGAAAACCGGCATCGTGAAAGAATTGCGCAGCCGTCAGGCGTTCCAGAAGCCGTCGGTAACAAATCGCAAGAAGATGATGAAGGCGATTTACGTTCAGCAGCTTCGCGCCGTAGAGGACTAACTTCTTTACGTAGAGAACGACAACGACAAGTTCGCGGCAGCGCAGGCTCACGAGTTATCGTGGCTTGGTTGTCGGCGAATTTTGTTGTATGGCTTCGCCCGGAGGCATTTTATGCTTTTCGGGCGTTTTTTTGTGCCTTATTGTTGCAAGTGTCGAAATTAGTGGCTAAATTCGTGCCAAAAGGATAAGATATGCTTTACGAGGCTTTCTACGACTACCTTCGCGGCGAGGCCGCGCGTTCGGCGCACACAGTGACTGCCTATCGTCACGACGTGGAGAGCCTTCGCGGCTTTCTGAAAGGCGCCTCGGACGCTGAGCGCGACCCGCGCCGGATTACGCTCGCAGAGCTTCGTATGTGGGTTGCAGAGCTTGCCTCTCAGGGGCTGTCGACGGTGACGATAGTTCGCAAGATACAGTCGGTACGGGCTTTTTTCCATTTTCTTGTACGGCGCCACGGAATGGTGTCGAACCCTGCTTCCCGCCTTGTGACGCCGCGCTTGCCCAAGGTGCTGCCCGAGTATGTGAGGCAAGAGGAAACGATGGCTAAAATCGACGGCCTCGGCGCTTTTTCCGACGATTTTACCGAGGCACGCGACGCCCTGATGCTCACCATGCTATATTCTACGGGTATGCGCGCGGCCGAGCTTGTCGGCTTGCGCGACGCCGCTGTCGACACATCGCGATGCGAACTAAAAGTGCTCGGAAAACGTAATAAGGAAAGAATAATACCTTTCGGAGAAGAGTTGCGCACAATGATTGACCATTACCGCTCGCTGCGTTCGCAGATGCTCCCGGGGGCTCCCACGGAGGCTTTCTTCGTGCGTCCCGGCGGAGAGCCGGTATACTACGGATTGGTTTACCGCACGGTGCATGCCGGCCTTGAGGGCGTGAGCGCCGGCCGCCGGTCGCCCCACGTGATGCGTCACTCTTTCGCCACCGATATGTTGAACAACGGGGCCGACCTGATGGCTGTCCAGAAGCTGCTGGGACACACCTCGCTGGCAACCACCCAACGATACACACATCTCTCCTACCGAGAATTACAAAAAAATTACAAACAAGCACACCCCCGTGCACAAAGAAAGGAGGATTAACCATGGATGTAAGAATTCAAGCAATCCATTTCGAAATCGCCGACCGCCTCGTTGAATTTATCAACAAAAAGGCCGATAAGCTCGCTCGCCGCTTTCCGGCAATAGCCACCGTGGACGTAACGCTCAAGGTGGTGAAGCCCGAAACAGCTATGAATAAGGAAGTGGTGGTGAAGATTGCCACACCCCAGCACGACGACGTTGTGGCTACCAAGGTAGCCGACACCTTCGAGGAAGCCTACGACCTTGCCGTGGAAGCCTTGGAGCGCCAGATGGAAAAATACAAAGACAAGAAATGAAATATCTCAACCAGACAGTCCTGGCCGCGGCCCTTGCCGTGGCCGGGATTTCTTCGGCCGAGCCTTTCAAGGTTATAGTGCCGATGAGCGCCGACGACGAGGGGGCTATGGCCCGCCTTGTGAATTACGACAATGGAACAACCGTGGACAGCGTGCTTGTGGCTGACGGTATGGCCGTGTTTGAAGGCCAGATCGACGAGCCTGTGCTTGGCCGTGTGACCTATGACGGCGGCCGCCTGCCCATATTCATACTTGAAAGCGGCACAATCTCGCTTGGCAAGGATGGAGCGTTTTTCGGCACCATGCTCAACGACCAGCTTAGGTCTATGGGGCAGAAAATGCAGCAGCTCGGAGCCAAGTACCAGAGCGCCGCTGACGATAAAGAGCGCGAGGCCGTGTACAAAGCTTATGGCGCCGCTCTCGACAGCGCTATGACCGCCAACGCCGACAATGCCTTAGGCTACTTCTACTTCCTGCAAGGCGACGCCCCTCAGGCTGATGCCGCCGGACTCAGAGCCTTGTTCGAGCGCTATCCGTCGTTTGCCGCCTATGAGCGCTCCAAAAAGATGCTTGCCAATGCCGAACGGCGCGAGGCCACCGGCCCCGGCGCCAAGTTTACAGATTTTGAAGTTGAGTATAATGGCGAGAAATCTCGCCTTAGCGATTATGTTGGGCGAGGACATTATACCCTTGTCGATTTCTGGGCAAGCTGGTGCGGCCCCTGCATTCGCCAGACCGTGGTGCTCAAAGACATATATAATAAGTACAAGGACAAAGGCCTCGAGGTGCTCGGCGTTGCCGTGTGGGACGAGCCCGATGCCACTTTGCGAGCCATCGAGCAGCACCAGCTGCCGTGGAAGAGCATTATCGGTGCCGGAACAATACCGACAGACCTCTATGGTATCACCGGCATACCTTGCATAATTCTTTTCGGACCGGACGGAACGATAATAAGCCGTGACAAGCAAGACGACGCGCTCCGCGCCGATGTCGATGCAGCCATGGCCGGGAAGTGATATTCCGAGAACATAACGGCGCTCGCCTCTAATGCGGGGCGGGCGCTTTTTTTTGTAATGAAAATAAAAGAAATAAGCGAGGGCAAGGAGGCCTTTATGCCGCTGCTTCTCGAGGGTGACGAGCAGGAGGATATGGTGCGCCGCTATCTGTGGCGTGGCATGCTCTATGCCGGGTACGAGGCCGGTGCGCTCGTGGCGGTGTGCGTCGTTACGGAGGAAGACGGCTCGACAGTCGAGATAAAGAATCTTGCCGTACACAGGGACTTCAGGCGAAGGGGCTTCGGGCGGCGAATGTTGCTGCACGTGGAGTCTGCGTGGCCGGGGCGCACTATAATGCTCGGCACCGGCGAAACCCCGTCGACACTGTTGTTTTACCGCAAATGCGGGTATAGCTATTCCCATACGATAAAAAACTTTTTCACAGACAATTATCGCAGCCCCATAATAGAAGAGGGAGTCCGGCTCCGCGATATGATATACCTTCACAAAAAGCCATAATTACTTGTCTGTGACTTTGCGGCGATTTTGCGGTGCGGCTTTTTTTGAGTAATTTCGCCTTGTATTTATAGCATAGTATATGAAATTCCTAAATATTGTATTGGCATTTGCCCTTTGTGTGTCTGTCACGGCGGGTGCATCGGCCGGCGATATCCTCGGTATCGACGGCGAGGAGTCGACCTCTGTGGGCATATATATCAAAGACCTCAAGACGGGCAAAGTGCTCGTGGATCATAATTCCGACCTTGCCCTGACACCGGCTTCGGTGATGAAGGCGGTCACTACCGCGTCGACTCTTTCGCTGGCAGGGGCTGACAAGCGCTTCCGTACTCCGGTGGTGCTGCGCGGCAGCGCTTCCGGGGCAAGCTGGGATGGCGACCTTGTGGTACACACTGTTGCCGACCCTACTATCGAAAGTGAGAATTTCAAGAGCCGTTATGGTTTCTGCGACTCCGTTGTGGCGGCTGTGAAGCGTGCCGGCATAAGCAAGATAAACGGCCGCATCGTTATCGACCAGCCTCTCGAAAATGCAGGCGAAATAGGCAAGTGGGAGATAGAGGACGTGGCGTGGCCTTATGGCGCGGGACTGTACGGGCTGAACTGGCGCGACAACACATTCACGCTCCACCCGGCCACGGGCGAAACCAAGCCTTTCGTGCCCGGCCTCAAGATAGAGATGCATCGGTCCACGTCGGGGAACGACCTCATACGCGGTGTTGGCAGCGACGTGCTAACCATATATTCGCGCAATCCTAACGATAAAAAATGGGCCGTGCGCTCGTCGATGCCCGACCCCGCGGCAGTGTTCCGCCACGAGCTTGAAGCTAAGCTGAAAGCAGCAGGCATAACGGTGGCCGGAAAAGAGATAAAGACCGACTGTGAGGCCGCAGAGCGGAAACTGTACACCCATGTGTCGCCGGCCTATGGCGAAATAATGCGCAGCCTCATGGTGCGCAGCGACAACCTCTTTGCCGAGGGCATGCTTCGCGCCATCGCTCCCGGTGCATCGCGCAAGGACTGTATCAAGCGCGAGAAAGAGCTGTGGGCAACGCGCGGCATAAATACCAAATACACTATCATAAACGACGGCAGCGGCCTTACGCGCGCCAATCGCCTCTCGGCGCGTTTCATTGCCGATGTTCTGGCGTGGATGGCGTCGTCGCCCCAGGCTAAAACATATACCACGTTCTTCCCGCGAGCCGGAAAAGAAGGCACTTTGCGCGGATTTCTGGCCAAGTCCGAGCTGAAAGGGCTTGTGGCGCTCAAAACAGGCAGTGTCAGCTCCGTGCAGGCCTATGCCGGATATAAATTTGATGACGAAGGCGAGCCAACCCATGTGATTGTGATTATGGTAAACGGCTTTTTCTGCCCTCGTTCGCAGGTGCGTGAGGGTGCCGAGCAGCTACTTATTGACTTATTTTGCAAAGATTGACAGATGACCGAAATAAACCGACTTATACGTCTGAACATAGAGATTGAAGGGCTCCTGAGAGTACTGGAAGAGCGCCATAGCGATGATGCGCGTTCGATGCTGGCTGAAAAATTCGAGGGCTATGCCGCCCTTATGCGGGCATATGTTGGCGGCCACGAACCGCTTGGCGATTTTGCAGCCCCGGTAACTGTGGAAGTACCCGAGCCTGAGGTATATGAGCCGATTGTTTCTAACGAAAATGAAGAAACGGCGGTAGAACCCGTAGTGGAGCCTGATCTGGAGCCTGTTTCGGAGCCTGTCGATTTGGAAATCAAGGAGCAGGAGGCGGTCGAACCTGAACTTGTCGACGAAACAGACGCGGCTACAGCGGCTATAACTCTCGGTGAGGCTAAAGGGCAGGGAGCTTCCCGCTGTGCCGGAGAAGCTTTGCTTAAAGCATTCACCCTCAACGATAAATTTCGCTTCCGCCGCGAGCTTTTTGCCGGTGACGACGACGACTTTTCGTCGACGCTCGTGTTGCTCGCGCAGATGCCGAGCTACGAAGAAGCTGCCGACTACCTTTTCCACGACCTTCTCTGGGATCGTCGCGACGAGAACGTGCAGGCCTTTATGGAGATATTGAAGGCTCATATGCCTGCATAAGGATATGGAAGGCAAGCTCTGCATAGTGCCCACGCCGGTGGGGAATATGGCTGATATGACGCCGCGCGCCATAGAGGTGCTGCGGGAGGCCTCGCTTGTATTGGCTGAGGACACCCGCACGTCGGCTGTGCTGATGCGACATTTCGGCATTGCCACGCCGATGGCCAGTCACCATAAGTACAACGAGCACCGCGATCTTGACCCTGTGCTCGACCGCATAGAGGCCGGTGAAACCATAGCGCTGATTTCCGACGCCGGCACTCCCGGCATCTCAGATCCGGGCTTTATGCTGGCGCGGGAGTGCCGCAGGCGCGGTTTAAAGGTCGAAACTCTTCCCGGTGCCACTGCCTTTGTGCCTGCGCTTGTAAGCTCGGGGCTTCCCTGCGACCGCTTTTTCTTCGAGGGATTCCTCCCGCCTAAGAAAGGCAGGGCGTCGCGTTTGGAATTTCTGGCCGAGCTGCCGGTTACCTTTATTATATATGAATCGCCATTGAGGCTTGCCCGCACGCTGGCTCAGCTTGCAGAGGTGTGCGGCGAGAATCGTCCGGCATCGGTGTCGCGTGAAATATCCAAGCTGCACGAAACCACCGTTCGCGGAACATTGGGAGAACTTGCCGGCCATTTCGAGGTGAACCAAGCGCGAGGAGAGATTGTTGTAGTCATAAGCGGCAAGGTGCGTGAGGAAGCCGAGCGTCGCCACCGCAATAAATACCGTCCGGACGCCGATGAGCCGGCACCCGGGGGCAACGTTCAACTATAATAAGATTTATGAAAAAATTAATCCTTATGGCCGTAGCGGCTGCAATGCTGGCCACCGGCTGCAACAACAAGAAAGAAGAGGAGCTACGCCAACAGCAGGCTCTCAACGAGGCTACGCGCGACGAACTTGCCGCCGCCGTTTCCGACCGCGACCAGCTCCTCGGGCTCGTCAACGAGATATCGTCCGGCATGGAGCAAATCAAACAGCTGGAGAACATACTTGCCATCGACGGCCAAAGCGAAACTCCCGGACAGCGGCAGCAGATTCGCTCCGACATTGCCGCCATACAGCAGACCCTCGAGCAGCGCAGGCTCAAGCTCGAAGAGCTTGAGAAGAAACTGTCGAACTCATCTCTGGCAAATTCCAACCTGAAGCAGACCATAGCCTCGCTCCGCGGACAGATCGACTCGCAGACACAGGAAATAAGCACTCTGCGCGCAAGCCTCGACGAGGCCAAGACACGCATCAACAACCTTGACGCGCAGGTCGACTCTCTCCACGGCACAGTCACCACAATCACAGCCGAGCGCGATTCTACCACCGAGCAGAATGCCCAGCTCACCAACGAGCTAAATCTGTGCTACTATGCCATCGGCAATAAGTCCGAGCTTAAGGAAAACAAGATTATCGAAACAGGCTTCCTGCGCAAGACCAAGATTCTTGAAGGCGATTTCGACCGCGCTTTCTTCACCGTTGCCGACAAGCGCACACTTACCAAAATCGACCTCAACTCGTCGAAGGCAGAAGTGCTTACCAACCAGCCTGAAGGCTCCTATGTGATAGACGATGAAAATGGCCGCAAAGTGCTCAGAATCACAAATCCGGCCCAGTTTTGGAGCCTGTCGAACTATCTGGTGGTTAAAATCGACTGAAACACCTTATACTGTTTATTATACTAAAAAGCTTCCCTGCCGGGAGGCTTTTTTTGTTTAGAGTTGTTATAGGTATAAACGGCCTTGGCCTCCAGTATATAATGAAAATGAAGAAAACAATTTTAGCACTGCTGCTGGCAGGTGCGTCGGCAAGCGCGTTCGCGCTGCCTTTCGACAAGTACTCCCTGAACCGCGACGATCTTCCCGAAGAAGCGCGCGAGTTCCTTACCACGCACTTCCCCAAGGGCAAGGTGAGTATGATAAAGGTCGACAAGCACTTGCTTAAGAAGACGGACTATGACGTGAAACTCGTCAACGGAACCAAGATAGAGTTCAACAACGCAGGAAAGTGGACGTCGGTCGACTGCAAGACGCGCGAGGTGCCAGAAGCCTTGGTGATACGCCCTATCCGCAAATACATAGAGCGCAACTTCCCCGATACGAAAATCGTGAAAATCGAGAAAAAAACATTCGGGTTCGAGCTTGAGCTTTCCGACGGCATAGAGGTGAAATTCGACCGTCTTGGAACCTTTAAGAGTGTAGAAATGAACGATTGAGGCCACTTTTCAACATATGCCGTTTTTTTTGACGGCATATGCTATGTATTTCGGGGGCAAACAAGTATTTTTGCGGTATGAACAACGACCTTATCCGCTTATTGCCCGACTCAGTGGCAAATCAGATTGCAGCCGGAGAAGTGATTCAGCGTCCGTCTTCGGTTATAAAGGAGCTTGTGGAAAACGCCGTCGACGCGGGAGCCACAGCTATAACTATCAATATCAAAGATGCCGGACGCACGCTGATACAAGTTGTGGACAACGGTTGCGGCATGAGCCCTACCGACGCCCGTATGGCCTTCGAGCGCCATGCCACCAGTAAAATATCGAAAGCCGACGACCTTTACCGCCTTCACACCATGGGCTTCAGAGGCGAGGCGCTGCCGTCGATTGCAGCAGTGGCGCAGATCGATATGCGCACGATGCGCGAGGGCGACACAGTGGGTACGCGACTGTTGATTTCTGAGTCGAAGTTTGAAGGACAGGAGCCTGTTTCCTGCGTGCCGGGAACCAATCTCAGCGTTAAGAATATATTTTTCCATCAGCCCGCGCGCCGCAAGTTCCTCAAAAAGGACAGTGTGGAGCTTGGGCACATACTGCGGGAGTTCGAGAGGCTCGCCCTTGTGAACACCGATGTGGACTTCACCTTGATTCACAACGACGTCACGCTCCATCAGTTTATGCGCGGCTCCTTCAAGCAGCGCATAGGCGCGTTGTTCGGTAAAAATATCGAGAGCCAGATTGCCGGAATATCTACCGAAACATCGATAGTGAAGCTCTCAGGCTTCGTGGGCATGCCTCGCTTTGCCAAGAAAAGAGGCTACAACCAGTTTTTCTTTGTCAACGGCCGCAATATGCGCCACCCGCTTTTCCATCGCGCCGTGATTCAATGCTACGAGCAGCTCGTGCAGCCTGATTCGCAGCCGTCGTATTTCATTAATTTCGAGGTGGAACCGTCGACAATCGATGTCAATATCCACCCGCAGAAACACGAAATAAAATTCGAGCACGAACAGGCTATAAGCCAGATTCTCGTGGCTGCCATACGCGAAACGCTCGGCAAGACGCAGGCAGCGGGAGCGCTTGATTTCGAGGCCGACGTGGCCCCGGATATACCGCTGTTCAACCCGGAAGCGGACATGCCGGTGCCGGGCGATGACGCCGAGAGCGATTTCAATCCTTTCAGGGCTTCGTCGGACAATGAAATGCACGCGCCTGCCGCGTATGCGCGTGCGCCAAAGGCTGCTCCTGTGCGCGACTGGGATGCCCTGTACGCCAATTTCAGCCGCGAGCGCAGCGGGGCTTTCGAGGAGCCGCTTCCTTCGGGCGACGAGGCTGCCGACGCGCTCTTTGTTGCCGACACTCCGCCTGCGCAGCAGACTGCCGCCGCCTGCTTCCAGCTGCAGGGCGGATATATAGTGAGTCCGTCGCATTCGGGAATAATGGTGGTGTCGCAGCACCGCGCCCATGTCCGCATCATGTACGACCGCTATATGGCCCAGCTTGCCGACGGCCCGGTGCCATCGCAGCAGCTTATATTCAGCGAGAATTTCGAGCTTGCGCCCTCGGTTTCGGCTATTCTCGAATCGGCTTCGGCCACGATTGCCTCGGCAGGATTCAGTGTGAGCCGTGCCGGTGATAACAAATGGAGCCTCGACTCTGTGCCGGCCTCGCTGTCGTCGGGCAAGGCCATGGAGGCTCTTTATGCCATACTTGAGGACGTGGAGGCCGACGTGCTTGTCGATGCGTCAGCCTTCCGCAGCCCCGTGGCGCTTGCCATGGCTCGAAGTGCCGCAATCAGTGCGTCGCATGTGCTCACGCCGGCCGAGATGGAAAGCATCATAGCCGACCTTTTCAGATGTGCCGAGCCGTCGTTCACTCCCGACGGTCTTGCCATTATGACGGTGATAAGCCACGACGATCTTGCCGCTCGCATGCAATGAGATTCCTGATTGTATTCATATTGTTTGCCGGAGCGCTCGGAGCCGAAGCTTCAGGCAGGGCCGAAAAGGCACTTGCCGAGCTTGACCGCGCTCTCGACCGTCGCACGGTGTATATCGATGCCCGCCAGAAGCACATCGACAGTCTTATCTCGCGGCTCGACAGTGCGGTAAAGCCCGATTCCGGCCTGTTGATGGATATTGCCGACGCCTATACAGGCTTCGACAATGATTCTGCTTTAGCATATTTGCAGAGGGGCATAGACACGACCGAGGGGCTTGCCGAAATGGAGTTCAGGTGGCGCCATGCCTCCTTGCTGCCTCTCGCCGGTTTCTTTGCGATGGCTCTCGACGAATATGCCTCCATCAACCCCGACAGCATACCTGCCGAGAAACTGGCAGGATATTATGATGCCGGCCGCCAGATGAACAGCTATATCGCTACCTTTTTCAAGATGTACCCCGAGGTATATACCCGGAGGCAGAATAGTGCTCTCGAAATGCAGAAGAAGTTGCTCGACATTCTGCCTCGCGAGAGTGCCGAGTATAAGTTTAACCTCGGCGAGTATAATTTTCTCACGGGTCAGACTGTGAAAGCAGCCGTGCTCCTCGGGGAGATTGTGGATATAGAGCCTCCGGGCAGCAAATTCAGGGCGAGGGCGGCGCATCATCTGTCGACCATTGCAAAGGCGGGAGATGACGAGGACTCGTATATATACTATCTTGCACAGTCGGCCATCGACGACGTTCTGTCGGCCACACGCGAGGTAGCGTCGCTTCAGGAGCTCGGCGCGAGCGTCAATGCCGAGGGCGATGTGCCGAGGGCGCACCGCTATCTTTCTACAGCGGTGGCCAACGCCGTGGAGTGCGGCGCTCCCCTGCGTATGATTGACAGCAGCAAGTCGCTGCCTATCATAGAGCGGGCGCACAGCGCGCATATAGGCGCATGGCGCCGCACTATGTACTGGATTATGGGTGTTATGGCAGTGCTTGTGCTCGTGCTGGTGGGCACATTGCTGTTCCTGCGCCACGAGATGCGTAAGATGCGCAGCCTGCAGGCTAAGCTCAGGGGAGCAAACTATGCCAAGGACATATACATAAGCCAGTTTTTGCAGTTGTGTTCCATATATATGGACAAGCTCAACCAGTTCTGTAAGATAACGGTGCGCAAGATTGCCGCCGGACAGGCCGACGAGCTTTTCAGAATGGCGAAGTCGGGCAAATTTGTGGAGGAGCAGAGCAATGAATTTTACGATATATTCGACAACGCCTTTCTCCACATATATCCTACCTTTATAGAGGAAGTGAACAGCCTGCTAAGACCCGAAGAGCGGATAGAGCTTCGCGAAGGAGAAAAAATGAACACTGACCTGCGTATCCTTGCCTTTATGCGCCTCGGCATAGAGGACAGTTCGAGAATAGCCCAGGTGCTTAATTATTCGTTAAATACTATTTACGCATACAGAAATAGGTTAAAGGCCAGAGCGTTAAACAGGGAACGCTTCGAGGAGGACGTTATGAAAATCAACTCCTCCATCTGATATTACGGCCTATATGAAACTTAGATTGTGGCCGCTAAACACTATTGCTAATCAGCTGTTTAAGGTTTATTAGCTTGTATTTTGCGGATTTGTGGTGCGATATAGTGTTGACTTTCGGGGGGCGCCGGTGCTAAATTTGCATTCACATAGAAAGTTACACAGTTATTAGTTTTAGGATTAGATAGTACTTAATGTTGTCCCATTCGTTACAGCTATTGATGTGTCTTGGCAGGAGGTATCGCTCTTGTCTTGACCGGCTGAACTGACCGGTGATTGAAACGAAAATGTGTTTTATGTTAGTTATGTAATTGTTTTAAGTAAATTAAAACGCAGCAGGGCGCCCTCGTGAGAAGGCGCCCTGTTTGTGCTTTAGATTAATGATTCGTAACTTTGCAAAATAAACGCGTCATAACATTATTATTAAACAAAATCTTAAGAATTTGATACTCACTCTTGCAACATTGGCCTTTGCCGCGATTTTCTTTGTATGGGGGAAGTTGCGGGCCGACCTTGTGGCTCTTATAGCGCTCAGCGTGCTCGCTCTCGGAGGCGTGCTGACCACGGGCGAGGCATTGTCGGGATTTTCCAATTCTATAGTTATAATGATGATAGGCCTTTTCGTGGTGGGAGGGGCCATCTTTAACACAGGCCTTGCCAAAATGCTGAGCGCGCGATTGCTCAGGCTTGCCGGCAATTCGCCCTCAAGGCTCTTCCTGCTCGTGATGGGAGGTACGGCCCTAATAGGCGCGTTTGTGAGCAATACCGGCACAGTGGCGCTGATGCTCCCTATAGTGGTGAGTATGACGGCTGTAAGCGGGGCGTCGGCTTCGAGGCTGCTTATGCCCTTGGCTTTTGCCAGCAGCATGGGCGGTATGATGACTCTTATCGGCACTCCGCCCAACCTTGTCATAGCCGAGGTATGGGAGGCAAGCGGGGGGGAGCCGCTTACATTTTTCACATATCTCCCCGGCGGCCTCATTTGTGTGGCGGTGGGCACGCTGCTTCTTATTCCGCTGAGTAAATGGTTCCTTAACAAGAAGAATCGCGACGAGGGCGACGGGCGCCGCAAGGGCCTCTCAGAGCTTGTGGAAGAATACAAGCTGCAAGCGGATCTCTATCGGCTTGCAGTGCCCGACGGCTCGCCTGTGTGCGGCAAATCCATAGCCGAGCTTGATTTGCGACGACGTTTCGGCCTCGATGTGCTGGAAGTGCGCAGGGGCGACACCAAGAAGCACCTGCTCCGTACCATACGCCAGCATGTGGCAGGACCTGCTACCATAATACGTGGCGGGGACATGCTCTATGTGCGTGGCGAGCGGGTAAATATCGACGCTTTCGCCGCCGAGAACGGCGTGGAGCTTGATGCCCGCTCGGAAAATTCCTTTGAGTTCTATGATATAGGCATTGCTGAGATAGTGCTTATGCCGCATTCGCCCATAGCGAACGAAACCATAGCCGAGCTTGGATTCAGAAAGCGCTTCGGAGTCAATGTGATAGCTATCCGTCGAAAAAACAGGTACATATCGGCCAATCTTGCCGACGAGATTGTGCATGGCGGCGATGTGCTGCTGGTGCAGGGTTCGTGGTCGTCGATTGCCGGGTTGACGTCGGAAACCCAGTCGTGGGTGGTGCTCGGACAGCCGCTTGCCGAGGCGTCGAAGGTCACGCTCGATTATAAGGCGCCTGTTGCAGCGGTGATTATGGCTGCGATGGTGGTGATGCTCGTGCTTGACCTGGTGCCTGCCGTGATTACTGTGATAGTGGCTGCGCTTCTTACCGTGCTGTGTGGCTGTTTCCGCAATGTTGATGATGCCTACCGCAAAATCAATTGGGAGAGCGTGGTGCTTATTGCGGCGATGATGCCTATGTCGTTCGCTCTTGAGAAGACGGGTGTGTCGCGGGCGGTTTCCGACAGCCTTGTGGGCACTCTCGGCTCGCTCGGACCCTTGCCCTTGCTCGCGGGCATATATTTCACTACCTCGCTGATGACACTTTTCATAAGCAATACGGCCACAGCCGTGCTGCTTGCACCTATAGCGCTTGAAAGTGCCGTTTCGCTCGGTGTGAGTCCGCTGCCGTTCCTGTTTGCCGTTACTTTCGGGGCGAGCCTGTGCTTTGCCTCTCCATTCTCCACTCCGCCGAATGCCCTTGTGATGCCTGCCGGGCAGTATACCTTTGCCGATTATATCAAGGTCGGGCTTCCGATGCAGGTGATAATGGGCATCGTGATGATTTTCGTACTACCGTGGTTATTCCCGTTCTGATATGAATGCTCGCGAATTTCAGCGCAGAGCCAAGCCGTGGGTGCTTCCGCTGGCTATGTTGTGCGGTCTGTTGTTCCACCCTTGGCTCGAAGCCGTGGCGTGGGTGGTGCCGTATCTGATTTTTACGATGCTGACCATAACGTTCTGTCGTGTGCGGCCGCGGCAGTTTGAGCTTAGCACGATGTTGTGGATTATGCTTGCGATCCAGCTTGCGGGTTCGGCGGTTGTATTCCTTGTTTTACGCCCTTTCAGCCTTGATGTGGCTCAGGCAATATTCATATGCGTGCTTTGCCCTACGGCGACTGCCGCTCCCGTGGTGACGGGCATGCTTGGTGGCAGTGTGCCCCGTGTGGCGGCATATTCGGTGCTGTGCAATCTTGCTGTGGCACTCCTCGCGCCCCTGCTCTTTGTGTGGGTGGGGGAAGGAGCTGCGGCCATGAGTTTTGCTGATGAGTTTAAATCCGTGGCCTTGCAGGTAGCTCCGCTTATTGTGCTGCCTTTGGCGCTTGCTTTCGGCCTGTATTTCTTTGCTCCGAAGGTTCATTCGGCCATCGGCAGCGTGCAGGGAGTGTCCTTTTACTTGTGGGCGGTTTCGCTTGTGGTGGTTGTAGGACGGGCTGTGGCATTCATTTTGGCCGAGCCTGCGGCTGCTATTCCGGAGATGATTGTGATAGCCTTGGGCGCCGGAGTGGTGTGTGTGCTGCAGTTTGCGGCAGGGCGCAGGATAGGACGCAGGTACGGCGATGCTGTGTCGGGCGCGCAGGGACTGGGACAGAAAAACACTGTGCTTGCAATATGGATGGCGCTCACGTATCTCAATCCTATAGCTTCGATAGGGCCGGCGGCATATATAGTGTGGCAGAACAGCATTAATTCCGCCCAGTTATATTTTAAGATGAAGCATACCCGGGCTGATTGAACAATGGCCGCAGGGTTGCGTTATGTATAAGAGGAGATCAAAGCACCCTCTAAAAAAGACTTCGAATATGGCAAGTATGTTAGAACAACTTATGGAGCTTCCGCTTTTCAGAGGCGTTTCGCACACGCGTATGGCTCAGACGGTGGGAGATGCCAAGTTCCATTTTTTGAAATATCCGGAGGGTGAGGTTATTATACGTTCGGGCGACCGCTGCGAGCATATCACCTTCATTCTCTCAGGCTCTGTGCGTTCGGTGGTGTCGAACGAGTCAAAACGCTTTTCCATAGCCCAGACCATATCGGCGCCTGCCGCTTTGGCTCCGAATTTTCTGTTCGGTCGCATCACGAACTATCCGTATACCGTCACGGCGCATGCAGGCGGCGCAAGCATTCTGCAGATTTCAAAGTCGGATTATGTGAAGATACTTCAGAGCGACACCGTTTTCCTGTTCAATTTCCTAAATGCCCTCTCCGTTTGCGCGCAGAAAGGCATCGACGGCATACTCTCGCTGACATCGGGCAGCATAGAGCAGCGCATAGCCTTCTGGATTGTGGCTCTTACCCAGCCCGGAGGCAGCGACGTGGTGCTCAGCTGTCCGAGGCGAGATCTCTGTTCGATATTCGGCGTGCAGCGCACCACTTTCGAGGCCGCCCTTGAAAATATGAAAAAAAGCGGGCTGATTACATATTCGCTCAAAGAACTCCGCGTCACAGACCGCCGTCGGCTCGTGCTGATGCTTGAGCGGGACGCCGAAAACGGTGGCGAAGTACACGATTAGTTATTATTGAACGCCCATTCTCTTGATATAACAAAAGGCGCCTTCTCGCGAGGGCGCCTTTTGTTTGTAGCCGTCTAAGACTGGAAAAAATAGAGCGGCTTGCAAACTAAACAATTCTTAGAAATGTTGCGTATTGTCTACCGGAAACAATTAATTTTTCTCGTTCGTTATTTACAATGATTCGGTAAAAATTACCGAAGTAGTTGAAACTTAAGTTAATATGTCGAATTGTCAAATACGAATGAATCGCCAAA
>CAJTSR010000038.1 GCA_910579035.1 uncultured Muribaculaceae bacterium
GGTTGACGAATGCCGCCAGCTCGTCCTCGAAGGCGTTCACGTTCGGTCCCATCGGCACGACCCAGTTCGAGTCGAAAGCCTCCTTTATGAAATCCATCTCCCGGCCGCTCATGTGGGCCAGGCAGAGGTAAATCCGCTTGTTCATTATCTTAGGTGGTTAGGTGGGTAAGTGGTCAGGTGGTCAGGTGGTTAAGTGGTCGGGTTGTCGGGGGGTGTCGCCGTGTCGGAGTATGAGCGGAAGATTGTGGCGAATATCAGCCTTATGTCGCCGGCGAGGGAGTGGCTGCGGTAATACTGGAGGTTTATCCTCACCTTGTCGGGGAATATCACCTCGTCGTTGTACCGCTGCGGGTCGTCGACGAGGGCGAGTATCTCCTCCTCGTTGGCGTACTTCAGCGATGCCGGGCCTGTGATTCCCGGTCGCAGCCTTAGCACGTCGCGGTCGGCCCCGGTCAGCCTGTCGGCATAGCCGGGCACGTCGGGACGGGGCCCCACGAGGCTCATGTCGCCTATCAGGACGTTCCACAGCTCGGGCAGCTCGTCGAGCTTGTAGCGCCGCAGCACGTGCCCCAGGGGCGTTATCCGGCTCTCGCCGGCCACCGACACCGAGCTGCCTCCGTGTCCCACGGTCATGGAGCGGAACTTGTACATCGTGAAGAGCCTGCCGCCGCGCCCCACGCGCCTCTGCCTGAAGATCACCGGGCCTCCCGGCATCCTCACCTTAATCAGCACGGCCACCACGGCCAGCACCGGCCACAGCGCCAGCAGACCCGCCGCCGCCATCACCCTGTCAAAAATCCACTTAGCCATTGTTTGCTTGTTCAGATAGTGCTGTGCGTAGCTGGGTGCTGCTTGTCCCCTTTGTGTATGGGAAATAGACTATTTCCACTCCTTTGTCCTTGAAATATTCTTCATAACGGTTGAATCGCTCAGTCCCTTTGTAGTCAGAGCCAACAAAGAGTAAGTCATAGTGTACGATTCCTTTTGTGTAGACGTCGGAATCCTCTCGTTCAGATTCTATCACTCGATCAACGAACGATATGTTTTTTACAATTTCCATACGTTCTTCAAACGGTATGAATACGTTCTTTCCTTTGTGAGAGCCATCGCGGTGGACTCCTACAACGAGGTAGTCACAGTACATTTTAGCCCGCCTAAGTAGGTTGAGGTGTCCTATATGGAAAAGGTCGAATGTGCCACTCAAGTAGCCGATGCGTAGCTGCGGACGGTCGGATAATCGTCCACCATCTATTTTATAGCGATAGCTTGATAGGCCGAATTCATGTGCATTGTCATTATAGCGGTCTATTACGCTCTTGAATGTTTGTTCGTAATCAGGAATGAGCAGCGACTGTCTATTTTCTATTGCTGTTACAATATCTGTAGCAAGTTTTTCTGTAAGTATCAGGTCGTTTGTGCTTCCATTGAATCGAGTGCCCTTTATTGATCCCGGAGATACTTCAAGGATGCGGTTTGCTCCTCCACACATTTCGATCTCGATATTAATTGCTTCGATAGCTCGGAATAGAGCAGCCTTTGTGGCGCTATAGACGCTGAAAAGAGGCGATGCAATCCGTGCGGCTATGCTCACCATGACACCACAATAGAAATTGTTGCAGCTTTTTAGTCGTGGCATATAATACGACAATATTTTCAGTGGTGCGATAGTGTTTACAGTAAAGCTATTGTCAATCTCTTTTGGTCGCAACTCCTCGAAATGCGCCACTCTGCCAAAGCCGGCTGAATAGAATAACCCATCGACATCGTTATATTCCACAAGCCATTCAAAGTCTGTAGTCGCAAGATCTATCTGTCGGTAGTTAATATTTGGCGGCATCGTGCAGTCTGGTTTGACTCTATCTATAATAGTGACGTCATTAAATTTTTCGGACAGTTTTAAGGCTACAGCAAGGCCTATGCCGTTAGCTCCGCCTACAACAAGTGCGTGATTCATAAAAAACAGATTAATTAGATTTTGTCTCTGAATAGGTTGCGGAATAACCAACCTCTTACATTATTGGGCATTAATACTTGTAAGGCGAAGCGTCCACATATGTTATATAGATATTGGGGTATATTTACCAAATGATTCTGGAGCATATACCTTTGTAGTTTCTCCTCACTTGTAAAGTATTTCCATCCTCCTCGGCGTGCGTACATTTCCTTGCCAATTCTGACATTGACAAGAGAATCTTGAAAATTAGCAAACTTGCATCCGTTCAAGGCCATTCGAATCCAAAGAAAATAATCCTCATTATAGTGCCAGGGGATATAACCACCGGCAGATAGTATTGCATTTTTTTTAAATGCCACGGTCATATGATTGAATGGGCAGCGAGATTTAAGATAGTGGATTATCTCAGAATGAGTGCATGGCACAGTCCTTTTGCCCACAATATTATTTTCAGAGCCAATAAATTCTGTGATTTGGCCACCAACAATATCACAATCCGGATTATCCTCAAGATACTTGATTTGCTTTTCGAATCTGTTTGGCATAGCTACATCATCGGAATCCATTCTCGCAATTATTGGGTATGAAGCCAATTCCGTTCCAATTCTCAATGCGTTGCCAAGGCCTTTATTTTCAGGTAACTGAGTGATGCAAAAAGAGTAGTCCTTTGTTGATTCTAAGCTTTTTAAGATATTGTGGAGAGCCTCATCAACCTCTCCGTCAACAATAATTATAATTTCTGCCGGTTTTAGTGTTTGTAATGACGTTACGCTTTCGATAGCGCGTATAACAAACTCCGGTTTGTCGTTACGATAAACCGACATCAATACAGAAAAAGGCATAGGATTACTTGGTGGTAAGACTATTATTGAATCGCCGTGGAATCAATGAGTTGGTGGTAATGATGAATTAATTTAGAAAATTCGGTCTCGATGTCATAACCTTTTGAAATAATTATATCTCGGCTTATAATGCGTTGATTGTTGCATAAAGACAGTATATTGTCAATCCATACTTTTTTATTCTCTGAAAGAGATATGCGCTTACAGTATTCTGGAATTAGAACAGCTTCATCAGGTACTCCAGTAGATATAATAGAAGGTAAGCCTGAGGCTTGAGCTTCTATTGTGACAATGGGAAGACCTTCAAAAAGGGACGGAATCAACATTATATCAGAGGCCATAAGAATTTCTGGAATATCGCTCCGAAGTCCTAAAAAAGAAACATTTTCTTCTATACGTAAATTGTGTATATGTGATTTTAGGTTCTCTTCAAGTTCCCCGCTTCCTACAATTAATAAATGTACATTGCGTTTGATTTGAAGTAAATCATTAAAGATATTTATTAAGAAAATATGGTTTTTTTCAGGTGAAAGTCTTCCAATGCTAACTAGTGCAATTTTTCCATCAATATTAAGTTTCTTCCGCATTAGAGTTCTAATACTATTATCAAATTGGTATTTACTAGTTTCTATGGCATTATGGATTACTGTGAAATGTGATTTTGATCCAAATAAATTTTGACAAGCCATTACAGAACACCCCCAAAGTGCATTTGCACAATCGTTTAAGTTACGAGTAAGGACCCAGTTCCTCAAATACCCAAGTCCACTTTTTGTACTGAGTTTGGTGGAATGCGCATGAATAATCCGATTTCGTATACCATGCTTTTTCGCAAAAGGAAGTATAATATGAGATAGAACCACTTCGTGTAAATGAACGATATCATATTCACTACCATACTTGCTAAAAAAATCAGAGTAATGCTTTAGCGTTTTTAGGATATTGGTAGGAGATGGTAATTCTAGATGGTAACATTTTGCTCCGGTTGTGGTAAGAAACTCCTTAAATGAATTATTATCTTCTTTGAAATATATAAAATCCATCGTGATGTCCGTACGACTCAGCGAGCATTTATAATAATTTACGACAAAGTTCGTGATTCCGGAACATCTGCTTAAACTTTCTACAATATGTAAAATGCGCATGTTATTTAAAAAATTTGGTTAGAAATTTAAAGTTCGTTATGGAAAGTGTTGCAAATAATTTTTTTGAGATAGAATAATTGCTAAATAGAAATGTCCAATAATACTTTGATATAATTTTCCTCATTAGTTGGAGTGATTCTTCATCTTCATAATTTTGGACTATGGCACGGTATAGATATGCATTTGCATAGCGGCAAAAGCGTCGTTTTCCATATTTTAGTAACTTTGGATGCCGTTTAGCAACATAGTTTAAAATGCTGAGGTGGGCTGGGATAAAATCAAGATTCTTTTTAGAGAATGACTTGTTCGTTATACTGTTTGGATTAATTCTGTAAAAGTATCCAATGTGTGAATTGTAAGAGATTGCCTCAACTTTGTCAAACACTTTCCAAATAGTTGATAAATCTTCAAATATTTGACCATAAGGAAATCTGACATCGTTGAATAGATGAGATTTATATAATTTACCCCAAGCAGATGTTGATATAATAGACTCTTGTAAAATTGATTTTATTGTATACTGTTGGGTGAACCGTTTTATAAATGTCGAGGTGGGCTGCTCAAATACTTTTTTTATACTTTCATTATAAGCACATACAGAAATTTCAGTGTTGGTTGCCTTGATAGTGGAGTATAAGGTTGATATGTAATCATTTGAAACAGCATCGTCGCTATCTATAAAAGTAAGGTATTCGCCAGTACAAATATCTAATGCGGAATTACGGGCGTCTGATAACCCTCCGTTCTTTTTGTGAATAACAATTATTCGTTTATCCGAACAAGCAAATTGGTCACATTTTATACCGCAGTCATCGGTAGAGCCATCGTCGACAAGTATTATTTCAAGATTCGTGTAAGTTTGCTCTATAATGCTTATTATGCATTCATCCAAAAATTCAGACACGTTATAAATTGGAACAATTACTGATATTTTGGGGCTGTGTTTTTGCATATGACAAAAAATATAATGTGAAAAAATAGAATGACATATCAGCGAGTCCTTTAAGATTTAGAACCACAACTGTTAAGATATATGCAAGTATAATTAATCGTTTATTGTGGGTAAAGATAGTGGAGGCATAAGATATTATTTTATATTGGTAAATTAGAAATAATAATAGACCTATAGTTCCGATTGCGTATATTAGCCGTAATATACCAATGTCTGTATGCATATAATAAGTCGTTTCATCCAATCTAAGTCTGGCATCTCCAATAATCCATGTAAGGGGATTGTCTGGGTATATATACATCTGCATCATATTATCAGTTGATTTTGAATAAAAGCTACCTGTTTCTTGATAGTTTGAAAATAATTCAAATCCAAACTGAAACGCAGTTTCCATTTGATCTGAAAACACTAAATGGAAATCAAATAGATTAAATAGTGCTATAATAATAGTTGCATATATCACAAATTTACAAACTAGCTTACGGCCATATTTATTTAGTAATATTATAGACAAAGAAATGACGATGCCTACTAAATTTGTTCTGGCAAGTATTGTACCCAGTATTGCGATTAAAAATAGGCCTATTGAGAACAGGATGTGAGAATCTTTGCTTTGGTCAATTAGTATATAACTAATTAACAATAAAACGAAACAGTTGTATAATCCCGCACCAAAAAACGCATAATCTCCAATCCCAAAAGGTCTTATACCTAATGCCCCCTCTGTTTTCGTTGAGGATAATTCTCCAGATGAGAAAAGATTAAATATTATTGAGTATAAATGTGGACTTATATATACAGTAAAAGATATGACAATTTGTATAATGGCAAACCATAGAAAAATATATGTGAGAAATTTTAATGTAAACTTATCTTTGTAGAAATGTGTTAGATATGCAATTAGGATATATGCAGTAAAAAAACGGCAAAAGTTTGCGATGATTATTTCTTTGTAGTAGTACTTATCGAATGTGCCGTTTATAGTAGAACTGATGAGACCAATAAGTATGAGTAATAATATATATCCCAATATCTTGTAATCGGATGCCCTATGTTTGTTTTTTAAACTGCTTATTGTCCATACTATTGAGCCAATTACTCCTACAATAATTATGGGAGAAACTGGAAGAAAGGATATACGTATATTAAAAACGCATAAAAAGAAAACAAACAATCCAATAGCCTTGGCCATTATTATACTATATAGTTTATGCTATTTTTATGGCCAGTTTATCAGAGCGATAGGCGCATTTTGCATCGCCCATTTTGGGGTAGACGAAAGTTGGATCAGGGATTCTCCAATTTTCGCCATAGCGCGCTTCAAGAAATTCTATATCGTTTTCTATGATTGGTAAAGAAAGGTTATGGAACGATGCTGTTTTAGTTTTTTGTGAGAATGGTAGAATTAGTTGTATCGGCATAAGTCCGCCTTTACTACGTATGGACTCCTCGAAAGTGTCGTTTCCGTCAAAAGGAACGAGAACAATGGTGTATGCGAGCGTATCATTATATGGATAAAAATAAAATATATCGATAGACACTCCGTCCTTTATATAGGTTTCTTCGCGCCCAAAGTTACCATTGTCTACTTCATATCTGCTTTTGAGCGTATAACCATTACTAATGAGTTGGGCTTGAATGTATTTGTGGTCTGTGTCTTTCCAAACTGCCACATCGATATCAAGATCGTGTTTGATAAACCCGTGTTCTCTTACTGCCCCAAGTAAGGTTCCGAATATTAAAGAATAATTAATCCCGGAACGGCTCATCACGGCGTTGAAATCGTCTAAAATACGAATTCCGTTTTCGTGGAGGAGTTTGTTTCTTTTCTTTTCACCATAAGGGTCAAATAATTTAGACACAGTAGGCTTTATAAGTCGTATAAGGGGCAAATTGCCAATTTTTCTGAGAGTGTCAAAAAGTCTTTGGTTCATTTTTTAATAGTTTTTTGTTGGCTACCAATGTGGCAATTCTGATAGATAGGCAAATAACCTCAGATATGGTTGTAAGAATACACAGGTTAATAGCTGAAACGGAGCCCGTTATAAATAATATTATTAAACCGCCAATTTGATTGACTGTGGCAATTTCTACTGATATATTTGCCCATTTAGCTTTGCCTATTGGTGTAAGAGCTGGAAATCCAAACATATATTGCGGCAGTGTTAGTGCCATAATAGGAATCATCCATCTTAATAATTCTGAAGAGCCTAAATATTCCTTGCCAAAAGCGATTATGCAAATTTCATCTGACCAAATAAAGCAGATAGCCAAAATTATAATAATGGGGATCTCCAGAATTAATACGGTTCTCAGCAACTTTTTGTAGTCCTTGGTACGGATCATATACGGATAGAAACTATCGGCGACGGGCGAGCAACCTTGTTGTGCAAGGCTACGGAATTTATCAGCCGATGTGTAGTATCCGACAACTGCTTTACCCGGATATATGAAGCCTAAAATGATGGTATTGCAAAAATTATAAACAGATGAAGCTATTCTCGATAAGAAGTATGGAGCCGAATCTTTAATGATAGTTATTCGATATCGGAGTGTGGTTTTTGTGAATTTTATATTTTGGTTTTTGTGTAAATCGAAATATATCCAGATGATTACAATAATTGAGCCGATTATCTGGAAAAGAGGGACGAAATAGACTTGTTCGGGGCTTTTTAAGCACACGAATATTAATGATACAAAAATAGCCTTTATTGCAACTCCTCGTATTGCTATAATTTTCATATTCTCCAATCCCATATAAATATAATCTGGCAGCAGACTTGTTAGTGCTGAAAGAATTAGGAAAAGAGTGAGAAGCGCGAAGTTATTTGCAATTTCGGTTATCATATAGCTTGAAACAGCTAATGCAATAAATAATAATAGCGCAAATGATAACTTAATAAAAGTTACTGCTGAAAATATTTTTGACAGTTCAAGTTTATCATCAGCAAACATTGTGACTTTCTTTGTTGCAGATAATATGAAGCCGAAATCAATTATTAATGAAAAATATGCTCCAAAAGCCATCGCAAAGCCTAAATTACCGAATATAGAAGGCCCTAATATGCGTGAAATATATGGGATTGTAGCCAAACCGAACAAATAGTTTGCTGCGGTTAATGCATACAAGAAGAAAGTATTTTTTGCAAGTTTTCCCATTAGTTCAATGTCAACATATATAGTTTCACACAATAAAGCGTATTGGTAATTTTAACATGAAATGTATATGAAGAATATATGTTGTGGAGCTATAGGGGTGTTATGTTTATTGGGTGGTGAGGGCGGTGCGGGCGGAGAGGTAGCGGGGGTAGGAGAGGTAGGCTTCGGAGGCGAGGAGGGTGGAGGAGCGGCGGCGGGTTTCGGCGCAGTCGGTGTCGGGCCAGCCGGTGCCGGGTATGTATGCGGCCATCCAGGTGTCGAAGATGTGGCTTATTTCGTATTCGATTTCGGCTTTTTTGTCGGGCACGTGCAGCAGGGCCATAAAGAGGAAGGCTATGTAGCGGTGGATGTCGGCAAATGTGGCTCTGTCGCGGTTGCGGTAGATGTTGGCTACGGCGAGGGAGAGTGTGGCGAGTTGTTTTTCGGGTGGCGCTGATAGTTCGTCGCCGCCGTACAGCAGTTCGTAGAGGGTGAAGACTGTTTCGACGTCAAGTGGAGAGCAGCTTATGCGACGTTCGATTTCGCTATAGAGCGCGCATAGTGTTGTGTCGGCCTCTGCTTGGTCGCGGCAGGCATTTGCCGTTTCGACGGCAAGGCGCAGGCCGTTGTCGGAAAGTGTGCGGAGTTGTTGTTGGTCCGCAGGGAATTTCATATTCCTTTCTTTAGAAATTTTGCAGGTATTTCGGCGCTGATCAGGGCGCCGTTGAGTGCTTCGATCCGGACGCATACGCGCAGTCGGTCTTTCGACAGGCGTTCGACAATGCCTACGTTGCCGCAGAAGCTTCCGTCGGTTATTTCTACGATGTCCTTCGGCTCGAATTGTTGCGATGAGCCGTTTTCAGAAGGGTAGTAGTAGAGTATGGTGTCTGCTCCTATGTTGACGAGGAACATAAACGTGAGCATTTGGTCGTTCGGTATGTAGGCCGGTTTTTTGTCGCCGCTGCTGAAGGAGAATACGTATGCTCCCGGTGCGATGCGTGATTTGAGTGCGGAGGCGTTTGTGGCCGAGGTGCGGAAGAACAGCAGTGAACTCATCAGTCTGTCCTTGGCGAGCGTGGTGGCTGTGTTGGCCTGAACGGGTATGAATGTGTCGACGGCTAATTCTTTGGCGGCGAGTTTTGCCTGCATTTCAGCAGGGGTGGAATCGAAGCAACGCATTGCGTACCATCTTTCTGATGTGTCTTTGAGCCGATTGGCTATCTTCTCGGGTATGGCGCCCGGTGTGTGGCACGCACTGGCGCTTATGTGTTTGGTTATCGGTGTCGTGTCGTTGATGATGGCTGCGATGTGTTCGAGCGCTATCCCGGATTCGAGCGCTATGGCTACCCACGACTCGGCCGCCGATGTCGGCGTGAGGCGGACGGGTAATTTCATCAGCACTCCTATGGCTTCGAGTCCTCGGGCGTAGTCTGCTTCTGATATTGACGCGGCATACTCGACGAAATTAGAGCTGTTCTCTGTTTCAAATCGTGCTACTACCTCTGAGAGTTGCGGCACGATAGTCACGCGGCGGTTTTGCGGAAGCGGTATGCAGCCCGAAGCAGGGAGAGATTTGGGCAGGAGCCTGATGTATCCGATAGGAAGTCCGCAGGCATAGAAGCTGAACAGGAATAGGCTTCGGATGCGTCGAAGTGGCGGGTAGGCCGATAGGTCGGCTGAGGCCAAACGTGTCAGATCGGATATGCCGATGGCGGCAGAAGATTTTCCGTTCTTTGAACTTACGCCTTTGAAAACCTGTCGGAGCACTTCTTTGTCATTGACGCCCAATGACTTTTTAAGAAGTGCCCGCAGATTTCTGAGGTAGAGGGAGGTTGTGGTGGCTGAGAGGCCCTCAGCGATGAGAAATTTTGAAAAATCTTCGATGAATGTAGTTGTGAAATCGTTGATAGATATCACATCGCGACCGAAAAATTCTTCAAGCTTGTTAATGGCAGCAAGGTAACCCTTTGCTGTGGAGGCCGATTTGGTTTGTCTGATTTCTTCAGACAGTTTCTGTGTGCAGAGGGTGGTTGGCATGTCCTTAACCACGTTCATCAAAAAATCAAACCGGATAATTATTGAGCAATATCTCTTCTCCCCCTGTAGTGATTTATGATATGCAGGAGATAAAAGTTGGTTATGTGGGGGTATGATATGCTCATACTATTAAGTGCTTGTGCAGTAGCTGCTTAGTTGCAAAATACGGCGCAATCTCTTTGGAAGAGATACTTAAAAGCAGATAATTGGCTAATATGTAGTAAATTATGTTTAATAATGCTGCATAATAGCTACATATTAGTAATTTTATCATATACTCGAAATGGCCCAAATTGTATATAAATTCAAGAGAATGGGTCGATAACGGAATATATCACTTGCATATTTCGGTGAATTGTTGTAATTTTGCCGCAAGTTAAGTATCTCTTCCAAAGAGATTTGGATAAAAACAGCAGATTCGGGGCTGTTTTTATTGTTATATGGCTTCAATTAGCCTATACAAAAAGCACGACCTCGCCGGAAGTCGTACTTTTGCTGTATGATGGTTAAATAAGGAGGCGCGCTTATGTTTTTCAGACGCAAATCTTATCGATGAGCGACATTTCTTCGTCGGAGAAGGTTGTGTTGTCAATAGAGCGTATAGAGTCTTGAAGTTGTGCCACTGAGCTGCACCCGACAATTACCGATGTCACGCGATTGTCCAAAAGAACCCACGCAAGAGCCATTTGGGCAAGTGTTTGTCCCCGTTTAGCCGCAATATCGTTGAGCGCCGAAACTTTGGCGATTATTTCCGGTGTTATCTGTGCGGATGATAGGGAACGGCTTCCTGCCGCGCGAGAATCTGCCGGAACGCCATTTAAGTACCGGTTGGTAAGTATGCCTTGAGCCAGAGGTGAAAATGCAATGAAGCCGGAACCGTTGTCGGCTACGCTGTCGAGGACGCCGTTTTCGACCACCGAGCGGTCAAATAGGTTGTATCTGTCCTGAAAGAGCAGACACGGGGTGTCGCGTTCTTTCAGGTAGCGGAAGGCGTATTCTGCAGCTTCTTTGGGCCATCTCGAAATACCTGCGTATAGGGCTTTTCCTTGGCGCACTATGTCGACAAGTGCTTGCAGTGTTTCTTCAAGAGGAGTTTCAGGATCGAAGCGGTGGCTGTAGAACACATCAACATAGTCGAGTCCCATGCGACGGAGGCTTTGGTCGAGCGATGATATCAAATATTTTCTCGAACCCCAGTTGCCATATGGTCCAGGCCACATATCATATCCGGCTTTCGACGAAATGAACAGCTCGTCGCGGTATGGGCGCAAGGATTTGTGGTACACGTATCCGAATGTTTCCTCGGCAGTGCCGTAGCCCGGGCCGTAATTATTGGCAAGGTCAAAGGAAACGATGCCGTGGTCGAAAGCGTAGTGTAGCATTTCTTTGCTTCGCGACAATGGGCTTACTTCACCGAAATTATGCCAAAGCCCCAGTGAGATGCGTGGAAGCAGAATGCCGCTGCGTCCGCAACGGGAATAAGCCATGCCGTTGTCGTATCGGTCGGAGGCGGGATTATAAATAGGTTCAATCATATTCAAAAGACAGGATTAATATGCAAAGATAGCGAAATTATGTATAAAACCTACAGGATATGGGCTAAAAATAAGAACTACAGATAGTTCGAATAGCGTAATGTGCTATTGGTACTGTCATTTTCAGAGCGACAATGAAAATAAGCATCAAAAAAAGCGTGAAAAAATTTTGTGCAGTCAAAAGAAAGACGTACCTTTGCAGAGCAAAAGCAAAAAAGCTTCACTGGAGAGGTGGGTGAGTGGCTGAAACCACCAGTTTGCTAAACTGACGTAGGAGAATTCCTACCACGAGTTCGAATCTCGTCCTCTCCGCCAAAGCACAATCAAAAATCCTGCAAGCGACTGACTTGCAGGATTTTGTTTTTTAGGGGTGCTTAAGTGTGCCATCGGAAAAGGGCTTGTCGTGGTTCTGGTGCATTGTCAAAAGAAAAATTGGGGGCATTGTGGACTTTGTATCGCGGAAAAATTCTAACTTTGTAGTAGATTGTCACTGTAGCGAATGAAAGTACCCGATGAATTTTTCATACCTGATAATGAGGTTCGGCTTCCGAACGAGCTTGACTACGGTCGTGTGGCGGAATATGTGAGGTTGGCGGAGGCTTTTTCGCGTACCACATACCAAAGCGTCTATATTATCGATTATTTCAGGCAGGATTTCCTGTATGTGTCGCCAAACCAGATGTTCTTGTGCGGACTGTCGTCAGAGCAAATGAAGAAGTTAGGCTACCGTTTCTATCTCGATTATGTGCCGGACGATGAGCAGTCGCTTTTGGTGAGCCTCAACAGTGCGGGATTCGCTTTCTATGGCAATATTCCGGTTGGTGAGCGGAAGGAGTGGTATATATCGTATGACTTTCACGTGCTCAATGATGGACGAAAGATTCTCGTGAACCACAAGCTGACTCCGCTTGCGCTTACTTCCGACGGCCGGATATGGCTTGCACTGTGCGTCGTGTCGGCTGCCACACATTCCGATGCAGGGCATATAGAGATGCACAGGGTCGGCTCATCGGAGTTCTTTGAGTATGATATAAAGTCGCGTCGTTGGGACCAACGGCAGATGCCGACGCTCTCCGAGGGAGAGAGGGCGGTGCTGATTCTATCCATACAAGGCTACACTATGTCGGAAATTGCCGATAAAATATGTCTTTCGCCTGACACGATCAAGAAATATCGCCAGCGCATATTCGAGAAGCTTGATGTTCGTAATATTTCGGAAGCTATAGTAGCTGCGGCCAACAATAAGCTACTCTAAGTTTTTGCATAGATAAAATCTCGGGAAATGCTTTACCTTGCGCCACACGGCGATATATCGATGTGGCTTTGTTCTGATAGGTTGTTGAAGTAATAGTGTGTCTGAATATTTTGGAATCCAAGTTGTTCTAATTCGGGTTTGGCATAATTTGTACATATAGGAGTTCCTATAATCATTATACAGCATGGTGATATAAACTGTCGTTTGTCTACTGTCGTGTTTTATTAATTCTTTGGCGTCTTACAACGTTTGTTGTTGCAAAACTATAAATACCTGTATCGTTGTCCCATACCCAAAAGTGTATATTTTCGGGTCGTCAGGCATTTGTACCCTTTTGGGTATGGTGGGGAAATGTTCACGACTGTAATTTTGCAGCATAAACCAAAACAGGACGAATATGAAAAAAATCTCTCTCTTAATTATGGCATTCGCCTTTTTTATAACTGCTGTTGGCCAAACGGAGCGGCAGTTAGATGAGGTGACGGTCGTCGCCTCTCGTACCACCAATAATGCCGAAGGCTATACGACAAATCTCCGAGGTATGGATATCGTGAAGGGCAAACCGGCGGTTGATGTTCTCGGCTTCCTTCCCAATATCTCATTCGAGCAGGGGGGCATTCAAAATCAATGGTCTTGCCGCCAGCGAGATTTATGTTGACGGAGTCAAATTAACCGATGTATCCGAACTTGATAACATTCCCGGAGAAAGGATTGACAAGGTGCAGGTTAAATATCTCGCAGGGAGCAATCAAAGTGCCGCACTCAGTGGTGGCGCAATAATGATAACCCTTCGTCGGCCGCCAGAAGGTGGTTTCTATGGGGCTGTTACCGCCAATGCCGACTGGCACCGTGCGTGTGATTTTGGCAACGAGGGCTTGGGCGGTATGTTCAATTACCGCTATAAGAACCTGAGTGTGTACGACAATCTGTATATTGGTTCCAATAAATACAAGGAAACCGCAGAACAAACCTTTTTCAGCAGCGATGAGCGTTCTGCATACTCTGAAATCTCGAAATGGCGCGGATTTGATGTGCGCAATCGCCTCAGCCTCTCGCAGCAGTTCAAGTCAGGAGCCATATTGGGCGGCAGCTACCATATAGCGTCAAGCAATCTGAAACCAAAATCCATCACTTCAGGAAACGACACCTATTCGTTGATTGATAAGAAGAATAACGCGCTTGCGCAGGAAGGCACATTGAAATTTTATTTACCCATTAGCAAGCGTGGGGCGGCAATGGAAATTACTGCAGACTACTTCAACCGCCGCAGTGATGAAACCTCACGGTATAACACAAATGGGACCGAACTGGCTGAGATTAAGGAGAAGTATGATCTTGACCTATGGAAATTCAATGCCGATTTCACTTATCCATATAATCGGGAATTTGTATGGCAGTTCGGAGCATCGGCACAATTCCTTAACTCAAAATATAATCCGAATCGGCTTTCTGAAAACAATCGTTTTGAAACAAGCGACACTCCTTCAAAATCGACAGGATTTACACCTTTAGTATATGTGTCTGCAAATGGTCAGGCATGGAGATTGCGCTATAGCTTCGGGTTGAACTGGCAGCTTAACCGCATTGAGTATTCCGATTTGAAAGCGGGCGTCAAGAACCGTAATACACAGTGGTCGCTTAATCCGACTGTACAGGTGATGATGCCGTTTGGATCGCGCATGCAACACGCCGTTATGCTCAACTATAAACGAACACTGAGCGACATTCCATATACAGCAATTTCATCTGTAATAAGTTGGAGCGATGCCAATAATTACTCTGTAGGAAATCCAGAGCTGAAATCGCAGTCTGCGGATATGCTTATGGCCGGTCTATCTCTTTTCAGAAACAAGCTCAACTTCACAGCCTTGTATCTGCACTCTCACAACCGAATATGGTGGCAGACCTTCCGGAATAACGATAATGTCTATTACACAATGATTCGGTAAAAATTACAGAAGTAGTTGAAACTTAAGTTAATATAACGAATTGTCAAATACAAATGAATCGCCAAAGCGTTCATTATAAAAACATTAGACAATATGAACGTATTGACGATTCTCAAAGACTTCA
>CAJTSR010000039.1 GCA_910579035.1 uncultured Muribaculaceae bacterium
GTCTAATGTTTTTATAATGAACGTTTTGGCGATTCATTTGTATTTGACAATTCGTTATATTAACTTAAGTTTCAACTACTTCTGTAATTTTTACCGAATCATTGTAATTAGTTCGACAGATTTAAATTGGTTTTTAGGAGCGGAGGGAGAGGTCGAGGGCGTAGGCGGCGCGGTCGAGGGGGAGGAGGTCGGTGGCGGTGGAGAGGGCGGAGAGTATGCGCGCCTCGGCTGCGTCGAGGGTTTCGGTGGAGAGGTGGGCCGGCCATGCGGCGCGGGCGAATGCGAGGAGGGCGCGGAGAGTGTCGCTGTCGAGTCCGGTGGTGTGGAGCAGGGCAGGGGCGTTCGTGGCGGCAAGCTCGGCTTTGTATTCCTGCTGCGATGAGGTGAGGGCGAAGAGATTGGCGCGCAGAAGTATGGCTGCTCTATGGAATGCTTCTTCCCGACTTATGCCGGGGAATGCGGCGTCCTGTCGGCTTTCGCGAAGCCAGCGTTCCTGTGTGCGTACGTACCACGATAGCTTTGCGGGCTGTACGCGGCGTATGTCGCGTGCCATCGCATCGCCTATTATGCGCATTACGTCTGTTTCGAGTATAGCCGTGTCGCCGGCAAGATACGCTTCGATTATGCGTTCGTGAGCATTGGCTATGGCGTGTTCGGGCGCCGGGCGGTGCCGGGCTATGCGATGTAATATGTCGAAGTACGCCGTTATTTCGATGAGATGCCGGGGTTCTATGGTAGGCAAAGTGCGTTCGCATTCTGCAAGCCAGACTGCGGCCTCTTTTGAGATGCGGGCGAGTGTCGAGTGGCTTCCATCTGCTGAGGCGGCGCTGTATTCTGCCGTAAGCATATGGGCGTGAGCCGCCACTTGCCGTCCGTCGGCAAAATCTGTTTCGGCATAAGGTCGCCTGATAGGCTGCGGAGAGGTTATAACCATCATATGAATCTGATGTATTGCGGGTCTGCTTCGACAGAAGCCACGATTAAAGACGGTATTTCGATCAGCAGCCGCCGGCGACGGGAGCCGCGCACTGCGAGCAGGTTGCCTTCATTACCGTCGAGAGGGCCGCCGACTATCCGCACGCGCCGCCCGAGCATAGAGTCTGTGATTTCGTCGGGGCTGTAATATTGCGGGTCCGGGTCGGAGTTGACTGCTTTGATAAACCGTTCCATATCGGCAGTTCTTACCGTCAAGGGTTGTCTGTAGGCCTGTCCTTTGACGTAGCGGTATTGCAGCGTGGCTATGGATTCCACCACAGGGTCGAGTTCGAGCCTTGATGCCTTGACAAACAACAGGTCGGAAACGAATGGCACTTGGCGGCGTTCTGTTTTTCCGGCGTGTTCGGCAAGAATCCACTTCAGAGGAGTGAATGCTTCGATGCCGTATTTTTCAGGCAGAACTTTGTAGGCGGGTGTTTTTGCGTTGGGGCGCTTGAGGTCGCGCATCGCAAACCATTCTACCGGCTGCTCGTCTTGTGCTGTCACGTGGCGAATGTTCGTTTTTGGCAATACCTTCTAATCCTGCTTGATTACTTTAGGGTAGTATTAATCAAGAAGTTACGGTTTAAAGTCTTGTAAGGTGCGAACGTCTCGCCCGCTATGAATTCGGTCATAATTTCAGTTTATCTCTTGGTAAGAGATACTTAAACAGATGCTAAATAGCATAAAGCCAGTTATTTATAATTTGCGCGCACCCCTAAATACGTAAAAAAGGCGATTTTCACACATAACAAAAAGAGCCAACTTCTATATAAATATAAGCAAGAACTCGAATAATGATTTCATCACTTGCATAATTCGCCCGATTGTTGTAATTTTGTCGCAGTTTAAGTATCTCTTACCAAGAGATTGTGGCATTTTGGCTCTTTTGGGGCTATTATAATTAGGTAAAATCCCGCTGTCTTATCAGTTTTTTGTCGGCAAAATCAAATAAGAATATTTGCTTTTGCGCTCGACTTATTCGTATCTTTGCAATGTCCATGAGATACCTTAAAAACTGATATATGAAATTGAACCGTATTTTTGTTGTTGCGGCGCTTGCCTTTATGGCAAACTGCGCATTGGCTTACAGCCCGGCCGGCGACAGAATCAAGACCGAGTGGGGTGAAGCCATCAATCCCGACGAAGTGTGGCAGGTATATCCGCGTCCTATTATGGAGAGAGCCGATTGGCAGAATCTAAATGGACTGTGGGAGTACGCCATTGTGTCGGCGCAATCAAAGCAGCCGTCTGAGTTTCAAGGCGAGATACTCGTGCCGTTCTGTGCCGAATCCTCCCTGTCCGGTGTCGGCAAGGAGGTGGGCGCCAAAAATGCCTTGTGGTATAAGCGGAACTTCGCCGTGCCGGCGGCATGGAAGGGTCGAGATGTGATACTGAACTTCGGCGCTGTCGACTGGCAGGCCGATGTATGGGTCAACGGCGTGAAGGTAGGCAGCCATACAGGAGGCTATACTCCTTTCTCATTCAATATAAGCTCGGCGCTGAATGCCAAGGGCGCCAACGAGCTTGTGGTGCGCGTGTGGGATCCGACCGACGAAGGCGTGCAGCCCCACGGCAAACAGGTGGCAAAGCCCAATGGCATATGGTATACCCCGGTTACAGGTATCTGGCAGACTGTGTGGCTTGAACCTGTGGCTCGTGTGCATATAGAAAATGTGAAGATTCTTCCTGATATAGACCGCAATACTTTGACTGTCGCAGCCTCAGCTTCGAGCAGTGCTCCATCACAGTTGGTGGAGGTTATAGTCCGGGATGGTGGCAAGCGAATAGCTTCAGGCCGCAGCATCAATGGCGAGGATGTGGTGATAGACATGCCTTCCGACGTCAAGCTGTGGTCGCCCGACAGCCCCGCGCTGTACGACCTTGAAATAAGTCTTTCCGATGGGGGCAAGGTACTCGACAAGGTGAGCAGCTATGCCGCTATGCGCAAATTCTCCACTGCCCGCGACGAGCGCGGCATAGTGCGTATGCAGCTCAACAATAAACCTCTGTTCCAGTTCGAGCCTCTTGACCAAGGCTGGTGGCCCGACGGCCTGTATACCGCGCCGTCCTACGAGGCTCTGATATACGACGTAGACAAGACCAAGGATTGGGGCTTCAATATGATTCGCAAGCATATCAAGGTAGAGCCTGCCGTATGGTATACGTATTGCGACCGCAAGGGCATAATCGTATGGCAGGATATGCCCAGCGGCGACAAGGGGCCCGAATGGATACAGCACCGCTACTTCGACGGCTCGGAGCGTGTGCGAAGTGCCGAGAGTGAAAAGATGTACCGCGATGAATGGCGGGAAATAATGGATTGCCTCTATAATTATCCGTGTATATCCACATGGGTGCCTTTCAACGAGGCCTGGGGGCAGTTCAAAACACCCGAAATTGCTGCGTGGACGAAGGCGTACGACCCTTCGCGCCTTGTGAATCCAGCCAGCGGCGGCAACTTCTATACCTGCGGCGACATTCTTGACCTGCATAATTATCCGGCGCCTGCGATGTATCTTTTTGATGCCACCCGCGCCAATGTGCTCGGAGAATACGGCGGCATAGGAATGGCCGCCGAAGGGCATCTGTGGAGCCCCGAGCGCAATTGGGGTTACGTCCAGTTCAAAAGCCCGAAAGAGGTTACAGATGAATATGTGAAATATGCCCGCCAGCTGCTCGATTTTATTGATAAAGGATTTACCGGCGCCGTTTATACTCAGACGACTGATGTGGAAATCGAGGTTAACGGTCTTATGACTTATGACCGTAAGCTTATAAAAATCGATGAGGACAGGGTGCGTCAGGCAAACAAATCCATAACTTCTTCGCTTGATAATAAATGATGGAAACAGCGCGCGTGTTGCTGAGGCGGTGGACGGTAGCCGACGCCGAGGCTTTGTTCAAGTATGCGTCCCACCCGGAGGTAGGCCCTGCCGCCGGGTGGCCGCCCCATTCTTCGGTCGCCGAAAGTTTGGAGATAATACAGACGGTGTTTTCAGCCCCCGAGGTATATGCCATTGTGCTTAAAGAAACAGGAGAGCCTGTAGGCAGCTGTGGCATAATGTTTGCCGACGGCGTGCATAGCGCCGCGATGGGGGAGTGCGAGGCAGAGATAGGATATTGGATAGGGCGCCCGTACTGGGGGCTTGGCATTACCACCGAGGCCGTTTTGGCTTTAAAGGAAAGAGCCTTTGCCGACCTTGGCATGCGAGCGCTGTGGATAGGCCATTACGACGGTAACCACGGCTCGCGGCGCGTGGCCGAGAAGTGCGGCTTTGTATACCATCATACCGAGCCTGCCAAGGAGTCGCCATTGGGCGATATCCGCACAGAGCATTTTCTTGTGTGCCGCTTCGATTGCTAATCCATAGAATTATAGGCGAGTACGAAAATCGGACGAATTGCCGAGAAGATTTTTCTTAAAAAATATCGAAAAAAATTTGGCGGCGTAAAAAATAGTTTCTAACTTTGCACTCGCAAACGGCGGGATAGCTCAGATGGTTAGAGCGTCGGATTCATAACCCGGAGGTCACGAGTTCAATTCTCGTTCCCGCCACAGATAATAAACCAATCATAGCTCATCGAGCCGGTAGCAATAACGCAACCGGCTCGCTTTTGTATGAACACAACTAAAGAACAGCGAATACTGCGTATAGAGCGCAAGGCCGTCCTTCCTTCCGGATGGCTGCATCTGGTGCTTGTCGACCCCGACGGTGCTCCGATGTTTAATGCCGAGCCCGGGCAGTTTGTGGAAGTGGCAGTTGATCGTGCCAAAGTATTGCTCAACCGTCCATTGTCGATTTATAATAGGACAGAGCAGTCGCTTGAGTTGCTCGTAAGTCCTGTCGGAACCGCTACGCGCGCACTCGAAGAGTATGCCGAGGGCGATAGCCTTCGTGTTATCGGCGCGCTTGGCAAGGGATTCGGCATACCCTCGGGCAAAGTGCTGCTTGTGGGAGGCGGCGTGGGTATCGCACCCTTGTATTACCAGATGCGTCGGCTTTTGGAAAAAGGCTGCGAGGTCGAGGTGCTTTTCGGAATGCGCACGGCTCCCGACGATGCAGTGTGCCGCCGTTTCAGCGAGCTTGCCCCTCTCCATGTGTGTACCGACGATGGCTCGGCAGGATTCCACGGCCTCGTGACTGCGCACCCCGTTTTCACAGCCGGAAATTACTCGATGATTCAGATGTGTGGCCCGAAGCCTATGATGAAAGCCGCTGCTGCTCTTGCCGCAGCAGCCGGAATAGAGGCAGAAGCTTCGCTTGAGAATATGATGGCTTGCGGTCTTGGAGCCTGCCTTTGCTGCGTGGAGCCGACCGTGAAAGGTAATTTATGCGTGTGCAAGCACGGACCTGTGTTTAATATCAAGGAATTGCAATGGTAGATTTAAATATAGAACTGGGTGGCCTCCATCTGAAAAATCCCGTGCTAACCGCGTCGGGTACATTCGGCTACGGACTTGAATACGCTGATTTCTTCGATTTGGAGCGTCTTGGCGGCTTTATAGTCAAGGGCACGACGCTTGAGCCGCGCGAAGGCAATCCCTACCCCCGTATGGCTGAAACGCCCTCGGGCATGCTGAACGCTGTGGGGCTTCAGAACAAGGGTGTGGAGCATTTCGCCACAGAGATATATCCGAAACTCGAGGCGCTTGACACCGAGGTAATGGTGAATGTGTCGGGTGCGTCGGTGGAGCAATACGTTGCCACGGCCGAGCGCATAGCGCAGCTGCCGGCTGTCAACGCCATTGAACTGAACATATCGTGTCCCAATGTGAAACAAGGAGGCATGGCTTTCGGAACCACCTGCGACGGAGCCGCCTCTGTCGTGAAGGCTGTCCGAAAGGCTTGGCCTCGTCACCTTATGGTCAAATTGTCGCCCAATGTCACCTCCATAGCTGATATTGCCAAAGCGGTAGAAGCCGAGGGCGCGGACAGCGTGTCGCTTATAAACACGCTGCTGGGCATGGCTATCGATGTGGAGCGTCGCCGCCCGATGCTCAGCACAGTAACCGGCGGCTTGTCCGGGCCGGCGGTGCGCCCTGTGGCCGTCCGCATGGTGTGGCAGGTTGCCAAAGCCGTGGGAATCCCCGTTGTCGGGCTCGGAGGCATAGCCACGGCTTATGACGCCCTTGAGTTTATAATGGCCGGAGCGACGGCTGTGCAGGTAGGCACATGCAATTTCACCGATCCTACCACTTGTGTCAAAATTATTGACGGACTTACTGAATATTGCGAGCGTCATGGTGTTAACTCCATATCCGAGCTACGCGGTATCATATAAAATATGAGCAGAAAAAGAAAACCGATGCCGGTACTCGAAAATTTCGAAATCACCGGTCTTGCAGCAGAAGGCAACGCGCTCGGACGCCATGGCGACATGGTTGTGTTTGTGCCCTTTGGCGCCCCCGGCGATATTGCCGACGTAAAACTCGAAAAGAAGAAAAAATCATATGCGCAGGGACGCATCGTGGCATTGAAGCAGCCAAGCCGCGACCGTGTGCAGCCTCCTTGCGAGCATTTTACCATATGCGGGGGCTGCCGGTGGCAGCATCTGCCTTACCGGATGCAGCTCGAGGCAAAGCACCGTCAGGTAGCCGACGCGATCGACCGTATAGCCAAGGTGGAACACCCTGCAATACCTAAGACATTGGGCAGCCGGAACATATGGTGCTACCGCAATAAGATGGAGTATACCTTCTCGAACCGTTGCTGGCTTACTTTCGAGCAGCTTGAAAGCGGCGAGGAATTTCCCGATCGTGATGCTGCCGGATTCCATATCCCCGGAGCGTTCGACAAGGTACTCGATATAAAAAAATGCCACTTGCAGGACGATTTGGGCAATCGGATACGCCTGTTTGTCAAGGCATATGGGAAGGAACATGGCCTTACGTTCTATGACCTGAAGGCACAGAGCGGCTTCCTGCGCACGCTTATGATACGCATAGCGAGCACAGGGGAGTGTATGGCCCTTATGGCATTCGGCGAGGACCGTCCTGCAGATATCGAGGCTTTGATGCAGGCTCTTGCCGACGAGTTCCCGTCGCTTACTTCGATTATGTACGCTGTCAACACCAAGGTCAACGACACGCTCGGCGATATAGACATAAAGCTGTTTAAAGGCAAGGAGTATATCGAAGAAGAGATGGAGGGGCTTCGCTTCCGCGTTGGTCCAAAGTCTTTTTATCAGACAAACTCAGAGCAGGCATACGAACTGTACAAGGTGGTGCGAGATTTTGCGCGGCTGAAAGGCGGCGAACTGGTGTATGACTTGTATACAGGCACCGGCACGATTGCTAACTTTGTGAGCCGTTTGTCCCGCAAGGTGGTTGGAATAGAATATGTGCCCGAAGCCATTGCCGATGCCAAAATCAACTCAGCAGTGAACGGCATCGAAAACACTGTGTTCTTTGCCGGCGATATGAAAGACGTGCTTACCGACAGCTTTATAGCCGAGCACGGACGTCCCGACGTGATGATTATCGATCCCCCTCGTGCAGGCATGCACCAGGACGTTGTTGACACCGTTCTTAGAGCCGAACCCGACGCGATAGTCTATGTGAGTTGCAATCCGGCCACTCAGGCACGCGACCTCGCCTTGCTTGATGTCAAATACTCAGTCGAAGCCGTGCAACCTGTCGATATGTTCCCGCATACACAGCATGTTGAGAACGTGGTGCGCCTCGTGCGCCGTCAGCAGGCTCAGATGGCAGACAGCACAGAGTTGTAATATCTGGGATTCCCGGTTACCTCCTCGCCGATGAATGGCGGAATGACGAATGCCGACTCTGGTTCCGGCAGTTCTATCTCGGCAATCGTCAGCCCGTCGAGTTCGCCGTGAAATTCGTCGATTTCCCATTTGAGTCCGTTCTCGGCCGGAACTATGTGGCGGGTCTTCACGATAAGGCGGCTTTGGCAGCATGTTTCGAGCATTTGCCGTGCCTCGGCCGGGTCGACAGGGTATTCCCATTCGTTGCGGACGACTCCTACATTTCGGCTTTTTACTGTTATGAAAGCCTTGTTGCCGTTTATCCGCACCCGCACAGTGGCATCAGGATTTATCGACAGGTAGCCTTGCACTATTTCCGATTTATAGATTGCCATTGAACGGTAAGAGTCGTCGGCAACCAAAAATTTACGTTCTATTTCTTTTGCCATAGTGCGAATTTAGTAAGAATATGCAAAAACTCAAAGCACTTTTAGCCCTATGCGGTATTCTGGCATGCGCTTTTTGCGCTACGGGGGCTGAAGTGCTGCATATTCGTGGTATCGTGCGCGATTCGGTGAGCGCGCAGGGTTTGCCCTATGCCTCGATATCGGTGGCAGGCAGCCATAAGGGAGCTGTGGCCGATTCGCGGGGCATTTTCGAGCTCGCCGTACCAGTCGGGACGCGCAGTTTTTTCGCCTTTTCGCAAGGATATAGAAAAAAAGAGATACCGGTTGTTGCCACGAGCCATAATCTCTACGACATATACCTCGCACCCGAGGCCACAGAGCTTAAGGAGCTTGTGGTAAAGAAAGGAAAGTATAGCAAGAAAAATAACCCTGCGGTGGATTTTGCCCGCAGGCTTCGCAAGGGAGCCTCGCTTACCGATCCTCGCCGGAATAGCTATTACAGCTACGACCGCTACGAGCGCACTTCGTTTGGAATCTGCAATTTCAATCCGGACAGTGCCTCGGCTATTATGAAGCGCTTCCCGTTCCTTAAAGAACACGTTGACACGTCGGAAATCAGCGGTGCCCCGGTGCTTAATCTGTCGGTCAAGGAAAAATCTTCGCAGGTATTGTTCCGCAACACTCCAAAGACAGAAAAAGAGCTTGTCGACGGATTCAGAAGCAGGGGCGTGGACGAATTTGTCGAGAGTGCCAATGTGCAGGCTGTTCTCGACGACATACTGCGCGAGGTCGACCTGTATGACAGCGACATAGCTTTACTGCGTAATAGCTTCGTTAGCCCGCTGTCGTCAATCGCCCCTGATTTTTATCGGTTCTACCTTGTCGACACCGTGGCCGTTGAGGGGCATCCGTGTGTAGTTTTGGCCTTTTATCCGAGAAACAAGGCCTCCAATGGCTTTTCAGGCCATGTGTATGTGGATAGCGGTGATTCCACTATGTTCATACGCAAGGTGGATATGCACACGGCTGCCGATATCAACCTTAATTTTATACGCAATCTTACCATAACTCAGAATTTCGGACGTGGGCCTGACGGGTCGCGTTGGAAACTTTCCGACGATTTGGTGATAGAGGCTGTGTTGCTGCCCGGAACTCCCCCTGTGTATATTTCTCGAAAAATTGGATATAGGAATCACAGCTATATGCAGCCGGACAGCCTTGACGTGTTCGACAATCTTGGTACCACCATAATGGAGGAAGGTGCTGATAAGCGAGGCGATATTTTTTGGGAAAGCGCCCGGCTCAGACCCGAAAAAAGCGGTGAAAGCAATATCGGCAGTCTTACTTCGCGCTTTCGTAAGGTTCCCTTGTATTATTGGGGCGAGAAAGTGCTCAGAATACTTTTTACAGGATATGTGCCGACCTCGAAAGACAGCAAATTCGATTACGGGCCTGTGAATACAACCATAAGCTACAACGGACTTGAGGGAATAAGACTGCGTGCCGGAGGTATGACCACGGCGAATCTCAGCCGCCACTGGTTTGCCCGTGGCTACATTGCCCGTGGTTTCCGCGACCACAGATGGAAATACAGTGCGGAGCTTGAATATTCGTTCAATGAAAAAAAGTACCATTCGAGGGAATTTCCGGTACACTCCTTGCGGCTTACCCATAAATATGATTTGGATCATCTCGGCTCGCATTATCTATTTACCAATGCCGACAACTTTGTGCTGTCGCTCAGCCGTATGTCGAACAGGAAAGACACCTACCGCCGGTTGACGATGCTTGAATACACGCTCGAGCTTGCCAATAATTTCTCTGTAACGGCGTCGTTGGAGAATATCCGCCAGCAGGAGAGCCCTTATGTTCGTTTTATCGACTGGAATGGTCGCGGATTCGGCCATTATACTGAGAATGTTGTCGGTGTGAAGCTGCGCTATGCTCCCGGAGAGAAGTTCGTTCAGACCAAAAGCTACCGTATACCTGTGAATGAGGATTCTCCCACATTCACCCTTTCACATCGTTTTGCCCCGAAAGGATTTCTGGGTTCCCGATTTGCCATAAATAAGACAGAGTTTGATTTTAGCAAGCGATTCTGGCTGTCGGTATTTGGCTCGGTAGATGTCGCTGTCGGAGCAGGCCACGTGTGGAGTTCCTCACCTTTTCCCGAATTGCTTATACCGAATGCCAACCTGTCGTATACCATACAGCCCCAAAGTTTTGCATTAATGAATGCTATGGAGTTCGTCAATTCCACCTATGTGTCGTGGGACTTGGTATACCGGGCGCGTGGTGCTTTGTTCAATCTGATTCCGGGACTGAAAAAACTCGGTTTGCGCGAGGTAATCGGTTTCAGAGGCATTTACGGCCATTTGTCTAAACGCAATACTCCCGGCGAGGCATATCCCGATTTGTACCGTTTCCCCGACGAAGCGGGTGTGTGCAGTATGTCAAGAGGCCCTTATATGGAGATATCGGCAGGCCTTGACAATATTTTGCGCTTTCTTAGAGTTGATTATGTATGGCGTCTTAGTTATTTGGACGTGCCTTATAAAATAGACCGCAGTGGCCTGCGTGTGGCCTTGCATTTCACATTTTAGATTATTTCGGTATGGATATGGAAGTTCTTCTTAACCGTCTTCATGATATTCTTGTATACGACGCTTCTGCGCCGATGCTGTTTAATACGGGGCTTTTCCTTGTGTTGTTCGTGCTTTTTCTTCTTGTATACCATTCGCTGAAGAGATTCAGGAATGCAAAGATGCTGGTTGTGATAGCCTTCTCGCTATATTTTTACTATAAATCGAGCGCCGAATGTGTCTTTATCTTGATAGGGGTGTGCCTCAGCGACTATCTTCTCGGTTTGTGGCTCGGCAGGCTTAAGCGAAATTGGAAACGCAGGCTCATTGTGGCTCTTAACGTTATGCTCAATGTAGGTATGCTGGTCTGGTTCAAGTACTTCAATTTGCTGGCAGAGGCATTTGCATCGATTACTTCCACACGTTTCGACCCATTGGAAATAATACTTCCGGCCGGCATATCATTCTTCACATTCCGCTCCATCAGTTATATGGTCGATATATATCGTCGCGAAATAGAGCCTTGCCGTAATCTTTTGGATTATACGTTCTTCCTTACATTTTTCCCTCCTTTGCTCGCCGGCCCGGTGGTGCGTGCCAAGGATATGCTTCCTCAGATCAAAGCCAATGCGATGCTTTCGAGGCGAAAGACATCGGAAGGCCTGTTCCTGATTATGACGGGTTTGATAAAGAAAGTGGTGATAGCCGACTATATTAGCGGCAATTTTGTAGACCGTATATTCGACAATCCCGCCCTTTATTCCGGCTTTGAGAACCTTATGGGCTGTGTCGGGTTTACGATTCAGCTATATTGTGATTTCTCCGGATATTCGGATATGGCCATAGGACTTGCCCTTATGCTCGGATACAGGTTTAAAATAAATTTTGATGCTCCATTCAAGTCGCAGAATCCTACCGAATTTTGGCGTCGCTGGCACATATCGCTTTCGTTGTGGCTGCGCGATTATCTGTACATACCCCTCGGAGGCAACCGAAAAGGTAAATTCAGAGCATACTTCAACCAGTTTATAACGATGGTTCTCGGCGGTTTGTGGCATGGTGCGTCGTGGATGTACATTATCTGGGGCGCATATCACGGTCTTTTGCTGGTGCTTCACAAGACTGTCAGGAGCATATGGCGACTTCCCGAGAGCATGCGCGGCCGCGCGGACATAAAGGCATTCAATATAGTGCTCACATTTGCCTTGATAGTTGTAGGATTCACATTTTTCAGGGCGCCATCGTTGGAAACCGTTGTGATGATAGGCGAGCAGATAGCAGGTAATTTCCATATCGACATTGCCGGGCAGTTTGTGGAGAGCTATATGATGATAGTTGTGGCGATGGCTCTTGGATACATAGCTCATATGACGCCCAAGACATGGACGGCAGGTGCCTCGCAGGCATATATGAGCATGGCGGCCATATGGCAGGCCTTGCTTTTGGCTGCGGTTTTATTTGTCGTGGTGCAGACCCGGCAGAGCGATCTTGTGCCCTTTATCTATCTCCAGTATTGAACATGAGCGCGGGGTAGTTTGTTCCATATTCATAAATATATAGAACATATTACCTCATAATGAAACACTTGAAATTCATCATCGCGTCTGTTATGCTATTAGCTGCAGGCGTTGCGGCTTTCGCTTGCTCAAGAGTGGTTTATCTTGGCGACAACGGAATAGTCCTTGCAGGCCGCACACTCGATTGGCGCACGCCTATCCCCACCAATGTCTATGTATATCCTAAAGGTATTGCAAAAGAGAGTATGCCCTCCGGGCCGAGGCTGGAATGGGTGTCGAAATACGGCTCCGTGCTTGCTGTCGGATATGACGGAGGCGTCACTGAGGGTATGAATGAGAAGGGACTCGCTATGGGCGGCCTTTTTTGCAAGACCTCATCGTATAAAACTGCCGACGGCTCTGACTCGACTCCCGTTGTAAGTCTTGCCGTGCTTGTAAGCTATTTCCTTGATAACTTTGCTACTGTCGATGAAGTCGAGAATTGGCTTAGAAACAACGAGTTTGGCATTTCTGGAAAAACTTTCGACGGCGGTACTGTGTCGCTGCTTCACTGGGCTGTGACTGACAAAAGCGGAACCACGCTTCTTATGGAATATGTCGACGGCAAGCTCAATCTATACAAAGGCCGCGAGTTGCAGGTGTTGACCAACGATCCTCCCTACCCGCAGATGGAGGCAATCAACAAATATTGGCAGGCTGTGGGCGGAGCCAATATGCTTCCGGGCACAGTCCGCAGTTCCGACCGCTTCGCAAGAGCCGATTTCTTTATCAAGCATGTCCCTACCAATTTTGAGTATGCCGAGGCACTGGGCTGCCTGTCGAGCATAATGGGCACTGTAAGCGTCCCCTATGGCTATGAGATAGTGGGTGAGCCAAATATCTCGTCAACCCAATGGAGGAGTATCTGCGATATAAGCGGAGGCAAATACTATTTGAAATTTGCTGATTCGACCGGCGATTTCTGGATAGACCTCGCACGTCTGCGATTGGGCAAGGGTGCGCCTATACTGAAGTTGGATACCTCGAACCATGTTGATCTGATGGGTTGCGCCAACGACAAACTTAAAAAATCGCCCGGTTTCACCCCTATGTGGTAAAACACCTTACAAGAATCGCTCTCGGCTAATATGCTGAGGGCGATTCTTGTGTTTTTTCATTCTTTTTTCGCAATAGAGGTATGTCGGGCCGCAGATTATCAATAACTTTGACTAAACGCCTTAGAAGCTCTGCTCGACAAAAGCGAATAAATTTGTTTTGCGCTCGACTTATTCGTATCTTTGATGTAGTCTTGGGTTAATATTTTGACTACAAGGTTATTTTTGAGAATTCGCGTGAGGATGGGCAATGGATAAGAAATTGGTAGTGTGTTTGGTTACGCTATATTTCTCACGCTTTCAAATAACTCTTTTACTTTGATGCAAAGTTAGCATTTATTTTTGGATTACGCCTCATTCCGGGGCGTAATTCTCTTTTATATTGTCTTTTCCGCGTCGCAGAAGCGACTATGCTTCAATAAGAAAAAAACGAAATAAGGATACCATCATATCGAGGCGGAGTTTCCATAACCACAGGCAAAGGTAGTCC
>CAJTSR010000040.1 GCA_910579035.1 uncultured Muribaculaceae bacterium
ACGGGACACCGTTGCTAAGCTTCAGCAATCCGGCGGCCTTGAATTCTTCCTCTCGGTCTGTAACCATATCCGATATGTCGTCACAGTCCTCACAATCACACAACACGCCGATGAGTGCCATTCGGAGCACATCCTCGAGCTCATGTTTAACCTTGCCCAAGTCGCGCGGGTCTTTTACTTTGCTGAAAATTTCTATTTGCATACCTCTAATATATCCATTTTCAGCAATATATGCAATATCTGAAAGTTTATTTCACATAATCAGGTGAATTTTTGACTGAATTTGAGTTAAATCTCATGCGCCAGCCCTGTGATTTTTTCAGCGTCCCTCCATTAGGTCGTTTTTTTTTCGTACCTTTGTAGCCAAATACGTCTAATCCGCACATCGCACGGAATATTTGAATAGAACAGCACGACATATAGAGCACCTGCTTCTCGAACACAATTATGTGATTGTGCCGGGACTTGGCACATTCTTGCGCCACACATCTGCAGCTAAGCTAAACGCTTGGGGCATAACGCCTCCGTCGTGCGAAATCTCTTTCAGCACCGATATTGATTCGGAAAACGACGTCGAGCTTGCCGCTTCATTGGCACGCGCCACAGGCTGTAGCGCCGAAGAATGCGACCGCATCATCGCGGCTGATGTAGACGACATGCGCCGTGCGATAGCTTCTGCAGGCTACGCACAGCTTGGCACGCTCGGCCGACTCGAAGCCGACGGCGACAATCTGACATTCAAGCGCACGCAGGCATTTGGCGGAGCGCAGGCTCTTGGTTGGCTAAAGCCGCTCGAATTGCAGGAAATTGCACCCTCAAAAGCCGAAACGACACCGGCCGAAAGCCGCACCGACACTCCTGAACACACATCGTTCATACGCTCGCTGCACCGCACTGCGAGTAGCGCCGCGGCGATAGCCCTTTTGGCTCTCATAGCCTTTGTGGCGTCACAAATACCCCGCCGCAGAAGCGCCGAGCCCCAGATGGCCTCGATGGGCATAGAACGTCTTGCCGCAGACGAGGTGAATGTGACCGGCTTTGAGCGGCCCTCCGAACGAGAGCACGCCCTCGTGCTGATACTCAACACACCTGCCGACGGAATGAGCATAGTGGAGCCCAAGGAAAAGGACGCTGCCCCCCTGTCTGCCGAACTTTCGGACACTCCGGGTCGTTATTGCCTTGTAGTGGCTTCGCTCGCGTCCGATGCCGAAGCAAACGTGTTTATCGACAGTTACCCCAGCCACAAGCTCAACCTGCTTGAAAAAGACGGTCGCTACAGGGTATATGCCGCAAGCGCCAACACCATAAACGGTGTCAAGGACATAGCACGCGCCGACAGCCTCTATGCCGCGTTTCCCTCGGCATGGATATGCCGTAATTAGCGGCTTGTCCAACCCCCACTAAAAATTACAACATTATGGAAAATTTCCACGATTTGCTCCTTACGCGCCATAGTATACGCAGATATACCGACACCCCCATCGAAGCCGACAAGGTAAAAGCAATTCTCGAAGCCGCCCTGCTCTCCCCCTCATCGAAAAATGCCCGCTCCTGGCAGTTCGTGGTGGTGGAAGAACCGGAAGTGCTCGGCCGCCTGTCGGAATGCAAGCCCAATTACGCAGCATCGGTAAAAAACGCCAGAATGGCCGTAGTAGTGACCGCAGACCCTGAAAAAAGCGAGGCTTATATCGAAGACGCCACGGCGGCTGCGATACTGATGCACCTTCAGGCTGCCGCTCTCGGCGTAGGATCCTGCTGGGTGCAGGTACGCGGACGCTTTGCCGCCGACGGCGAGCCGTCGGAAGACATCGTGCGCGATATCCTCGGAATCCCCCGGCACATGGTCGTAGAATGTATTATGACCTTCGGCTACCCCGACGAAACACGCCGGCCCGTTGATCCCGCAAAACTTATGTGGGAAAAGGTACACATCGGCACTTGGAAACCCGAACAGGCTGACTGATGGAAGCGATACGCGTTGCCATAGCCGGAGCCGGCAACGTTGCCGCTCATCTCGCTTCAGGAATAGCCACAGCCGACGGCTACGAGCTTGTGGCTGTGGCAAGCCGAAATCCGTCGAATGCCGAAAATCTCGGAGCCGCCACCACGGCAGCCTGCCGATATGGCGATCTGGCATCGTTCGCTCCCGACATACTGATAGTGTCGGTTGCCGACAAGGCCATCGACGACGTAACCGCCGCCATAGGCCCCATGCCGCCCAACACCGTCGTCGCCCTTACCTCGGGCACACTGGCCAAAGAACGGCTCGCGCCGCTTTCTGCCCGCAACGGCATTTTTTATCCCTTCCAGACATTTACCAAAGGCTACGCTACCGACCTCGGCTGCGTGCCTTTCTTTATAGAGGGAGCTACCAAGCAAGAGGCAGAGATACTTGCCACACTTGCCCGTAAGCTATCGCGCTCGGTGCATTTCGCCGACGCCGCCCACCGGCAGCAACTCCACATCGCGGGAGTGTTTACCTCGAACTTCACCAACACCATAATAGGCGTGGTGCAGACCATTCTGGACAACGCCGGATTCAGCCGCGACGTAGCCGTGCCGCTCCTGAACCAGACACTTGCCAAAGCCGCGGAAATAGGCGCGTACGCCGCGCAGACAGGTCCCGCCGTGCGCGGCGACATAGCCGTGATGAAAAAGCAGCTCGAAGAACTTCCCGAAGTATTCCGCCCGACATATCGCGCGCTATCCCAACTAATCATGTCACAGCACAATATACCTTATGAGCAAAATCAACTATGATTTGACAAAAATAAAGGCAGTGGTATTCGATGTTGACGGTGTTCTATCGCCTTCGACAGTGCCTATGTCCGTCGACGGAATACCCGAACGAATGGCCAACCTGAAGGACGGCTACGCCATGGTGCAGGCAGTCAAGGGCGGTTTGCACCTTGCCATAATAAGCGGCGCCGACGATCCTCGGGTGGAAGCCCGCTTCCGACTGATAGGTATGACCGACATCTTCCTCAAATGCAAGGCAAAGCTGCCCATACTCCGCAAATGGATGGAGGACAACGGCCTGCAGCCCGAAGAGGTGGCATATGCCGGCGATGACATACCCGACCTGCCGCCCATGGCTGCCGTAGGACTCTCGGTGGCACCGCGCGACGCTGCCATAGAGGTGAAGGAAGCTGCCACATTCGTATCGTCGGCCGACGGAGGCTACGGTGTGGGCCGCGAACTGCTCGAAGAGATATTGAAGGCCAAAGGACTCTGGCTGAAAGACACCCACGCATTCGGTTGGTAGGCTATGCTGTTCGATAACGACTGTCCCGTACTGCCACCGCTGCCGGCTCCCGAATACGCCGACATACGCGTACTGCTGGCATCTGCCTCACCACGGCGCAGGCAGCTTTTAGGTATGATAGTGCCTCATTTTGAAACTGTGAGGCTCTCCGACGTCAAGGAAGAATATCCCGCCTCGCTCCCCCCGGAGGAAGTGCCGGCCTTCCTTTCTCGCCTGAAGGCCGACGCATACGTCGACAGGCTGCGCGACAATGACCTCATGATTACCGCCGACACCATTGTGATAGCCGCCGGAATAATCCTCGGAAAACCGTCGGGCCGCAACGAAGCCATCGAAATGCTGCGTCTGCTGTCGGACTCGACCCACACTGTGGTGACCGGCGTGACGCTCTCGTCGCTGTCGGGCAAACGCTCCGACACGTTCAGCGTGTCGACCGACGTGCACTTCGCCCGCCTGCCGCAGGAACGCATCGAGAATTACGTTGACCGCTACCGCCCCTTCGACAAGGCCGGAGCCTACGGCGTGCAGGAATGGATCGGAGCTATGGGAATATCAAGAATCGAAGGAAGCTTCTACAACGTGATGGGGCTTCCACTCCACGTGCTATACGACCACCTCGCCTCTTTTTTTCAAAAATAAATTAGTAACTTCGCGCTAAACACCAATCATACATTATGGCCGACATATCTCTGCTACAACGCCTCGACGGCATCGAGGCTCGATTTGAAGAAGTAAGCACCCTGATAACCGACCCCGCCGTTATCGCCGACATGAAGCGCTACGTGCGCCTTTCCAAGGAATACAAAGACCTTGAAAAGCTAACGGCCTCCACGCGGCGCTACAGAGAGCTGACAGCCAATGTCGACGAGGCAAAAGCGATTCTGGCAACAGAAAACGACCCCGAAATGCGCGAAATGGCCAAAGAGCAACTCGACAGCGCCTCCGAGGCAATACCGGCGCTCGAAGAGGAGATAAAGCTGCTGCTTATCCCCGCCGACCCCGAGGACAGCAAAAACGCCATACTCGAAATCCGCGGCGGCACCGGCGGCGACGAAGCGGCCATATTCGCAGGCGACCTGTGCAAGATGTACCTCAAATATTGCGAAAGCAAGGGTTGGAACGTGGCCATAACTTCGGCGAGCGAAGGCGCGGCAGGCGGCTTCAAGGAAGTCGTGCTGTCGGTATCGGGCGATGGAGTGTACGGTGTGCTGAAATACGAGAGCGGCGTGCACCGCGTGCAGCGCGTGCCTGCCACCGAAACGCAGGGACGCGTGCACACATCGGCAGCCACAGTTGCCGTGCTGCCCGAGGCCGAACCTTTCGATGTTGAAATAAACGAAGGCGAAATCAAATGGGACACCTTCCGCTCGGGAGGAGCCGGAGGCCAGAATGTCAACAAGGTTGAATCGGGCGTGCGCCTGAGGTATATGTGGAAAAACCCCAACACAGGTGTGTCGGAAGAAATTCTGATAGAATGTACCGAAACGCGCGACCAGCCCAAGAACAAAGAACGCGCTCTGAGCCGCCTGCGCACATTCATTTACGACAAAGAGCATCAGAAATACATCGACGACATCGCCTCGCGCCGCAAGACAATGGTGAGCACCGGCGACCGCTCTGCAAAAATCCGCACCTACAACTATCCGCAAGGCCGCATCACCGACCACCGTATAAACTATACCGTCTACAACCTGCAGGCCTTTGTCGACGGCGACATTCAAGATGTGATAGACCACCTTATAATCGCTGAAAATGCAGAAAAACTAAAAGCTTCCGAATTATGAAACCTCCCGGCCGGCGCGGCCTCAGGCGCCTCCTTTCTCCTGACGCATTAAAGAAACATCTGAAACTCATAGCCCGGCGTTTTCCGCTGCCGCTGATCTACCTGTTCGCCATCACCATATGGCTCTGCCTGATGGGCACCGCGGTGGTAAATACCAACGATATAATGACGGCCACAACCATATGGTGCCTCGTGTTAGGGCAGATGTTGTCGCTGGCCATCAACATATGGACCGAGTATCTCGGATACCGACGCCTTGTCAAACCGCTCCAACTTGCCGGCGTAGCCCTCGTAATCGCTGACTTTGCCGCCATAGTTCTCTCGGGCAGCTGGGGCAATACCGCCGCGCAGATAGGACGTGGCGCGCTCGTCACAGCCCTCGCCGTAGCCATAGTGTTCATACCGGTGGCTCGCGGCATGGCCCGTCGCGGCACCATCACGTACACGTTCTCCCAAATAGGGTCGCTGGCGATGGCATTCTGCCTAAGCGTTGTCCTCTCCATCGCAGTTATGATAATAACAGGCACTTTCGACATACTTTTCGGACTGTACTCCTGGAAGGTAACCACCTGTTTCCTCTCCGTATTCTCATACACCGTACCAGTACTGCTCTACCTCGGCCTCGTGCCCTCGCCCGGAGCGACAACGCGCCTTAGCCAACTACCGTTCCCGGCATTCATACCCGGCGCATGCAAGTATGTGCTGCTGCCGCTTGCCGCAATATACACCGCAATATTGTATGTATATGCCGCCAAAATATTGCTGACATTCACCCTGCCCAACGGCCAGATATCTTACATGGTGACAGGGCTGACAACGGTGGTCCTCGTGGTAATCTACGGCCTGCAGGCATACACGCTCGAAAACGACGGCAGCAACTCTTTCAAAATTGCCTCCATAGCCCGGCGCCTGCTGCCGCCATTGCTTATCCCCCTGCTCGTGCTGATGAGCGTAGGACTGTGCTACCGTCTGGGCGAGTACGGCCCCACGGCGTCGCGCCTCTATGTGGCCGCATTCAACATATGGGCATACGCCATTATGGCGTATATCATAATCAGGGGCAGCCGCGCCAACCTCAACTCTGTGGCCATCAGTTTCGCGGCCGCTTTCGTGGCCATATCCATAATACCGGGACTCAACGTGAGCACCATAGCCAACATGGCTATACGCACCAGCGTGATTCGCGCTCTTGACGGCCACAACCGGCCTATGACTGTAGCCGAGCTGAAAAACGCGATTGCCGAAATGCCGGCAAAACAGGGCACGGACATCGCCTCCAAAATCGCTTACCTCGACGACTGGGACGACCACAATCTTGTAGCAGACATCGTAAAGTCGGATTCCCGGATATATGAGTGGCAATTATTGCCCGACACCGATGTTGTGACGAACCCATATACGACAATCGGCAACAATCAGGCAATCCGGATACCGCAAGGATACACCTCAGTGTATCATTACGAAAACCACAGTGCACATAATGCCGTGGTAGATTCAAACGGCTACGCCAAAATCGCCATCGACAGCCTGAATGTGAACATCCCTGTCGACAGTATCACCAGATATAGCGAAGAACTATGCAACAAACCGCTGCAATGCACTGTAGACGGCAGCCAAGATGCAATCTTCGTACTATCGTCGGCTATGATATACCCCGATACCGACACGGCATCGACCAATAAAAAAGTACGTATTAACCTCAAAGGATATATTTTCCGCAAATAACCAATATGAAACGCACAGACCTCGTTGAAAACATTTTCCGCAAAGGCTCGTTCCTATGCGTGGGCCTCGACCCCGACGTGAAAAAACTGCCCGAATGCCTCCAGGGAAGCCCTGCCGAGCGTGTACTGGCTTTCAACAAAGCCATTATCGACGCCACAGCCCCCTACTGCGTGGCCTACAAACCCAACCTTGCTTTTTTTGAATGCCTTGGAGCCGAAGGACTCGCCGTACTCGACGAAACAGTAAAATACATACGCGCCAAATATCCCGACCAGTTCATAATAGCCGACGCAAAACGCGGCGACATAGGAAACACTGCGGCACTATATGCCCGCACGTTCTTTGAAACGATGGACTTCGACGCCGTGACCCTCGCGCCTTATATGGGCGAGGACTCCGTGAAGCCCTTCCTCGCATACAAGGACAAGTGGTCGATAATCCTCGCGCTTACGTCGAATGCTTCGGCCTCCGATTTCGAGATGGTTACCGACAGCAAGGGCGTGCCTATGTTCGAGCGCGTGATACGCCGTTCGCGCCACTGGGGCAGTCCTATCGACACGATGTACGTTGTGGGCGCCACGCAGGCCGAGCACCTCGACGCCGTTCGCGCCGTGGCCCCGCGCCACTTCCTGCTCGTTCCCGGCGTGGGCGCTCAGGGTGGCAGCCTCGAAGAAGTGGTTCGCCACGGCTTTATCGACGAATGCGGATTGCTCGTAAACAGCAGTCGCGGAATCATCTACGCTTCGTCCGGCACTGATTTCGCCCAGGCAGCAGCAGACGCGGCAAAAAAACTCGCACTGCAGATGCGTGAGCTTATGCCTGCCTAAACACAGCATACAGCCACACAAAAAGAGAGAATGGTTCGCCTAATGAATCATTCTCTCTTTTTTTGCGCATTCTCCGGCCTTCTTGGCTTTTACCCATAGGGGCTATTTGTGTATGAACTTGCTTATTTCGGAAATATTAGCTATCTTTGCGCCCTCAAATACTTTTGTTCCATTATGGATAATTGTCGCCAAGAAATAGATTTGCTATTCGAAACGAGTTGGGAGGTCTGCAACAAAGTAGGAGGAATCTATACCGTGCTCTCCAGCAAGGCCAAGACTCTGAAAGCCCATTTCAACGATAATCTCATATTCATCGGCCCCGACGTATGGTCGGCCGAGAACCCATCACCATATTTCATAGAATCCGACCGCATAATGCGCCGTTGGATTCAGAAGGTTATGCTTCCGGAAGGTGTTTCTGTCCGTATCGGACGCTGGGACGTGCCCGGAAAGCCAATCGCCGTGCTTGTGAAGTTCGACGGCATGTATGCGGGCAAAGACGCCGCATACTCCCGTATGTGGGAACTATTCCACGTCGATTCGCTACACGCCTATGGCGACTATGACGAAGGGTGCGCTTTTGCGCGTGCCGCAGCCTTAGTGATTGAAAGCATAATCAGCTCCACAAAGACCGACCCCGAAAAGGTTGTGGCCCACTTCGACGAATGGACCACCGCGATGGGTCTTCTTCAGCTCAAGGCAGACATGCCGGAAGTGGCCACAGTGTTCACCACACACGCAACAAGCATAGGCCGCAGCATATGCGGCAACGGCAAGCCGCTCTACGACCAGCTCGCCAACTACAACGGCGACCAGATGGCAGCCGAACTCAACATGGAGTCGAAACACTCGCTCGAGAAAGCCGCCGCGTGGAACGCCGACTGCTTCACCACCGTGAGCGACGTAACCGCCGCAGAGGCAGAGCAGCTGCTCGACAAAAAGCCCGACGTGGTGACCCCCAACGGCTTCGAACTTAACTTCGTGCCGGCAAAAAGCAAATATGCCGCAGCACGCAAGCAGGCTCGCGAGCGCATACTCGAAGTAGCACGAACCCTTACGGGAGTACAACTGCCCGACGACACATTCATTGTAGCCACATCCGGCCGCTGCGAATACCGCAACAAAGGCATCGACCTTTATCTGGACGCTATGCAGGAGCTCGGCAAGCTGCCGTCGGACAAGCAGGTGCTGTCGTTTGTCCTCGTGCCGGCATGGTCGGCAGGCCCGCGCCCCGACCTGCAGCACGCCTTAACCATGGGCGAGCACTCGCGCCTCGGCGACCCGCTGCTCACGCACTGCCTGAACAATTACAACGAAGACCCCGTGAACCGGCGCCTGCACGAAATCGGTTTTTCCAACGACGCGTCGTCGCGGATAAAGACAATATACGTGCCTTGCTATCTCGACGGAGCCGACGGCATCTTCAACCTGTCGTACTACCAGCTCCTGCCGGGTCTTGACGCCACGGTATTCGCCTCATATTACGAACCGTGGGGATACACACCTCTCGAAAGCATAGCCTTCGGAGTGCCCACCGTCACCACCGACCTTGCCGGATTCGGCATGTGGGTTCTCGAAAACTTCAGTCCCGCTTCGTTCTCTACCTGCGGCGTCGACGTGCTACACCGAACCGACAGCAACTATGACGATGTGAAAAACCGCATAGTGGAAGCCCTGCGCGACCTTATCGTGGCAGGACCGTCAACTACAGAACAAATACGCAAGGCTGCCGCCGAAACTGCAGCACAAGCACAATGGTCGACCTTTATCGCTCCTTACGACACGGCATACTGCCAAGCCCTGTCAAACCGCGACAGCCGCACCCTAAAATAACACTTTACAAAACGCGAATTACCAAATACAGTATATGAAACTTCCTGTAAGCAACACCAACGCTCCGATTTGGCGCGACATAACCGTCAAAGCAGAGCTTCCCGCGCAGCTCAAGCCTCTCGATGAGCTTGCAAAAAACCTTTGGTGGGTATGGAACAGCGAGGCAAAGAACCTCTTCCGCTCACTCAACTCCGACCTATGGCGCAAAACCGGCGAAAACCCTGTAATGCTCCTGCAGCAGCTGTCGTCGGACCGTATCGCTGAAATCATTGCCGACGAGGCTATGATGGCACGCGTGAAACAAGTATATGCCGATTTCAAGGCATACATGGCCAAGCCCATGCGCAAAGACATTCCTTCCGTTTCCTATTTCTCGATGGAATACGGTCTTTGCAACTGCCTAAAGATATACTCCGGCGGCCTCGGTGTGCTTGCCGGCGACTATATAAAAGAAGCCTCCGACAGCTGCGTGGACATGACCGCAGTAGGCTTCCTCTACCGCTACGGCTACTTCACTCAGACACTCTCTGTCGACGGCCAGCAGATAGCCAACTACGAGCCTCAGAACTTCAACCAGCTGCCCATAGAGCAGGTACTCGAGAAAGACGGACGTCCGATGATTCTCGAAGTGCCCTACCCCGGCCGCATCATCTACTCCCACGTATGGCGTGTGAACGTAGGCCGTATGAAGCTCTACCTGATGGACACCGACTTCGACATGAACAGCGAGTTTGACCGTCCTATCACCCACAAGCTCTATGGCGGCGACTGGGAAAACCGCATCAAGCAGGAATACCTTCTCGGTATCGGCGGCGTGCTGATGCTCCAGAAACTCGGTGTCAACAGCCAGCTCTACCACGCCAACGAAGGCCATGCAGCGCTCCTCAACCTGCAACGCCTCGTAGACTACGTGCAGAAAGACGGCCTCAGCTTCAACGTGGCTCTCGAGCTTGTACGCGCATCGTCGCTCTACACCGTGCACACCCCTGTGCCCGCCGGCCACGACTACTTCGACGAAGGCCTCTTCGGCAAATATATGGGCGAATATCCCGCCAAACTCGGCATAAGCTGGAACGACCTTATGAATATGGGTCGTGAAAACCCCGACACCAACGAACGTTTCTCCATGAGCGTGTTCGCGCTCAACACCTGCCAGGAAGCCAACGGCGTAAGCTGGCTCCACGGCGAGGTGTCCAAGAAAATGTTCGCCGGCATATGGAAAGGCTACACATGGGAAGAAAGCCATGTGGGCTATGTTACCAACGGTGTTCATATGCCGACTTGGGCAGCATCGGAATGGAAAGAGTTCTACAACAACGTTCTCGGCCCGCAGGTATTCGAACGCCAGAGCGACCCCGAGGCATGGAAGGGCATATTCAACGTTCCCGACGAGGAAATATGGAATATGCGAGTGGCTCTCAAGAACAAATTCGTGAACTTTGTACGCCGCGATTTCAAGGAGAAATGGCTTGCCAACCAGGGCGATCCCTCCGCTGTGATGAACATCGTTGACAAAATCAACCCCAACGCACTCATCATCGGCTTCGCACGCCGCTTCGCCACCTACAAGCGCGCCCACCTTCTCTTTACCGACCTCGACCGCCTCGCACGCATCGTAAACAACGAGAAGTTCCCCGTTCAGTTTATCTTCGCGGGCAAGGCTCACCCCGCCGACGGCGCCGGCCAAGGCCTTATCAAGCGCATCACCGAGATATCGCGCATGCCCCAGTTCCTCGGAAAGATAATATTCCTCGAGGACTACAATATGATTGTGGCCAAGCGCCTTGTTACCGGCGTAGACATCTGGCTGAACACCCCGACCCGTCCGCTGGAAGCATCGGGCACATCTGGCGAAAAGGCTGAAATGAACGGCGTGCTCAACTTCTCGGTGCTCGACGGCTGGTGGTACGAAGGCTACCGCTTCAACGAACACGCCGGCTGGGCGCTTACCGACAAGCGCACATACACCGACCAGTCGCAGCAGGACAAACTCGACGCTGCCACGATATACTCGATGCTCGAAAACGAAATCATACCTCTGTACTTCGAGAAGAACTCTGCAGGCTATTCGCCCAAGTGGATCCAGTATATCAAAGGCTCTATCGGCGACATCGCTCCCCACTTCACCATGAAGCGTATGATCGACGACTATATAGACCGTTTCTACTCCAAGGAAGCAGCCCGCAGCAGCCGCCTCAGCGCCGACAACTTCGCTATCGCCAAGAATATCGCTGCATGGAAAGAACACATTGCCGCAGCCTGGGAGGGCATAAGGGTTCTCGACGTGCGCCATAGCGGCGAACTCGCAGCAGGCGTTACCGGCGAGCCTTTCCGCGTGGAAGTAACTGTCGACACCAACGGTATCGGTCGCGACCTCGGCCTCGAAATGGTGGTTTACCGCCAGCAGGACGGACAGGAATCACTTGCCCGCACCGACGAGTTCAGCGTTGCCAAGGTAGACGGCAACATCGTTACCTACGAGCTGAAGACCAAGATCCACGATGCCGGAGTATTCCGCTACGGCTTCCGCCTCTATCCCAAGAACGCAGAACTCCCCCACCGTCAGGACTTCGCGTTCACCCGCTGGATATAATTCGGGACAAAACCACATACAAAAAAACCTCCGCAC
>CAJTSR010000041.1 GCA_910579035.1 uncultured Muribaculaceae bacterium
ACCACCGCCACGTGCAGCAGCAATACCGCCGCCTGCTCGCCGGAATCCCCGGCATAACCCTCCACGACAACCCATCGCCCCGCCACCGCTCCAACTTCTGGCTCTGCACCATAACAATCGACCCCTCAGTAAGGGTCAAGGGGCAGGACGAGGCATACGCCGAAGTGCTCACCGGCGCCGTCGGCGGTGCCGCGGGAATCACCCACGCCGCCGCATCGGCCACCACCGACTGCCAGCCCAACGCCAACGTCGAGGCCATGCGCTCCGCCCTCGACGCAGCCGGCATCGAGGCACGCCCCCTCTGGAAACCGATGCACCGCCAGCCCGTCTACTCCACTGCCCCTGCGTACACCAACGGCGTCAGCGAGGCCCTATTCCGCACCGGCCTCTGCCTCCCCGCAGGCCCGTGGGTGACCGACGACGACCTCCGCCACATCGCCACCACAATCCGCTCCGCTATCGAGCAGTAACACTCCACTTCCCCTGAAAACGCACCGCGGGCGCGACTCACTCAGAGCCGCGCCCGCGATGCGTATATACGTCCTTATTTAAGGATTGCGGAGTTTGCGCCGGATTGCTCTCCGACCTCGTTACCTCGCTGCACTTTCTTGCCGTAGCCAAAGGTGTATGTCACCGACAGGTTAAGACGAGCATGCGAGTTTGTGCCAAAATTGGTTTTATGTTCTTTGTAAAGAGGCGTTTCAAGATATAGATCCGCACTGTCCCAATGTGAGTTGAAAACGTTGTATGCCGTCAGCCGCACATTCCAGTCGGCGTTAGCCCATCCTGCCCCAACAGCGTAAAAATCGCGGGAGCGATATGTAATCGGGGCATTTGAGAACATCATTTTCTGCGGCGTCTGGTAGTATGCCTGAAAGTAAAACTGCTTCAGGTAATATGTAGCCTGCGCGGTCACCTGAAAAGGATTATACGTCTTATCGTACATTCCGGTCGAACGGTTGAAGCATTGCTTTGGATTGACATAAAACTGGAGATTGCCGTCCAACAGTTTGATATTAGCGGCCAATCCTATTTCACTTTGGATATAGTTGCCATTGTTGATGTATGTTCTCAGCAATGCCCGGCCGTCATCATATGGCTCGTATGCCGTAATCTGGCGGTCAATCATTTCAAAGAAGTTGCCATAGGCACTTAGCCCCAACTTGTTAGAGGGCAGCCATGTATATGACAGATTGAAAGTGACGTGGCGCGAATTATCGAGAAGCGGATTGCCGGTAAGGTACATAAACTCATTGTCGCGCAACACATCAGAGGCTTTCTGATTGATGCCCGGTGTGTTGTTGGCATATTGGAAATAAGCCGACAACGCATTTTTGGAATTAGGCGAATAGTTAAGATTTATGTGTACAAAAGGGTATGTGTCGGTGTTTTTGATGCCATTGATATCGCTTTGCTCCCAACAAAATCCGGCATCTGTATAAAGGTTGAATTTCTGCGTTTTAAGCTGATAACACAGTAATCCTGCGGCAAAAGCATTGTGAAACCTGTCGGAATAAACGGCACTGCCGGAGTATCTGAGGCGGTTGACAATATCCCCACCGTTCACACCCAGCATAAGGGTATGGCTTTGGCCGAAGCGTTTGTTTATATATGCGTCCACACGGTAATGCCAGGCATTTTCGCGGGCATTACGGACAATTGGCTCGGCCAACGATGCGGCATATGTAAGCGAGTTATTATTGTGGGTGTACAATATTTGAGGTGTCGCATTGATAGAAAAATCGTGCGGCAGCGCGAAGAAAAACGTGCCCGAATAATTCAGCGAATTGCTGCGCGACGGGATATGGCGGCTGAAAGTGTAATTATCAGCTTGAGCCGGCAAGTATTCAAGAGAGCCGCTTTGACTTTGAATAGGATACGCACTATGGCTGAATCCCAAAGTGTTGCGGATTTGTATTTTCTCTGTGTTGTATGTTGCTCGGAAAGTCACAGGGTACTGATTTTGACGAAAGTGTATCTTATCTGTGGTTTCGTTTCTACTCAGTGTGTAATCTGCCCCTACTTCATTTTTTAGTGTGTACATACTTTCGATGTCTGAGCCGGCGTGGTGATTGTTCCAATTATTGGAGGCTACGAAAATATCGTATGTCATACGCTTGTATGAAAACTTTGAAAATATGTTTGCACGCGAAGACAGACCCACAAGGAAGTTTTCGTTTGCCGAAAGCTTCGTATATCCGCCATAAGCATATTCCTGAACAACGATGTTTACCGCACGCTTCGCGCCGCGAAACCGAGGGTCGGTAGGAAACTCCAGATACTCAACGCGCCGGACATCAGCTGTGCGCAGCCCTTCCATCTCCTCTTTTGCCGCCGGAAGATAGTTTATGAAAATCGCTACCTCTTCTCCGGCATTATCCGTTACGGCATTTTCTATAGGATTGATTTGTATCTGCGGGATAGCAAGTTGCCGCAGGAGATCCAGAGCGTTCTGCGAGGCAGTCTTTTGTTTGGCTGTGGGAGTATATGTTGTGAAGGTGGGAGATGCTTCTTGCATCCTTGCTTCTACTACCACCTCTTTAAGTTCGTCCGTCCTGACTGAATCTGCCACCTCTTCAGCCGAGGCAAAAACCCCAAAGCACAAACATATATGCGCTGCAACGAATTTTCTCAAATCAATTACCATATTGCCAAATTTTACATCTAAACCTGTGCAAATATAGGCAAAACAAATCATTGCGGCGTCAACATATGTTGATTATTATGGGTCGGGAATGAAAGAGGCCGAAAAACGAAAAAAATCCGCAAGGATTGAACAATCAATCACTTGCGGATTTTAAAGTGTCCGAGATGAGATTCGAACTCACACAGCCGAACGGCCACTACCCCCTCAAAGTAGCGTGTCTACCAATTCCACCACCCGGACATATGCTGACCACTTTTCGCCTTGAGAGCGGCAGCCGGAAGCTAAAAGCTTTGAGCGAAAAACGGGACTCGAACCCGCGACCCCGACCTTGGCAAGGTCGTGCTCTACCAACTGAGCTATTTTCGCATACTACAACAGGCTTACTGCTCTTTATTCAAGACATAAAAGTATGTCAGCCAAAATTTTAATGTTCTCTTTTTCCTTTGAGCGAAAAACGGGACTCGAACCCGCGACCCCGACCTTGGCAAGGTCGTGCTCTACCAACTGAGCTATTTTCGCGTTGGCTTTTTTGCTTTTGCGATGCAAAGTTAGACATTCTTGCGATACTGACCAAATTTTTCGACAGCTTTTTTCAATAAATTTCAGCCCGCTTTTACATCTCTCTGCAAACCAATTTTTTATGAATCTACATTTTTGCACCCGGCCGTTCGATAATAGCCGATGCAAGTGTGTCGGCCACATGAATCAGGCTTTGGAGTGCTGATCTTTTTCCGGCCTGCCGATAAAATTTTTCGTCGTCACGCGACAGGTTCCACGGCCCCATATGCCAACGAATGGCATAAATTTCGTCATCGTGCAAATCGAGTCCCGAGCGCAGAAGCATAATCACGGACTTTTCGCCATGCCCTACCGGGAAATTTTCATCGTGAATCTCGTACACCTCCACTTCTTCGTATATGCCGATTTCGTTACGTTTCTTTCTTTTCACCCGCTTGTAGAAATCTGTCTTGCACACATCGTGGAGCAAAGCTGCTATAGCTATCGAATCGGGGTCGAGCTCGCCCTCTATGTCCGGCCTTATGCGAACCATAGCCTCACGCGAGGCCATCGCGGCATCGTACACATTGAGCGAATGCTCAAGCAATCCGCCGGGATATGCTCCGTGACCCTGTGCCGAAGCCGGTGATTCAAAGAACCCGAAATCTTCGAGGTCTTCTATCACATACTCTATATTCTCGCGCGAGGTAGCCCTAAGCAGCTCGCAAAATCGCTGTTTGTTTTCTGTCATATAATTAATGTAATGTTTACAGAACCGGGCTCAAAAGCCTCAGCACCGATTCCGCGACCTTCACTCCGAACGGCCTGCGCTTCCATTTATCGGGAACTACGCGCAGACAGTCGGCAAGGTCGCTTCTGAACAATGCCAGCATACGCCCGTTAAACTCTTTGCTGTAAAAAAAGAGGTTCGCCTCAAAATTATAGTCAAAGCTGCGGAAATCGAAATTTGTCGAGCCAATGGTAACCATTTCGTCATCCACAATCATCATCTTGGAATGAAGCATACCTTTCTTATATAGGTATATCTTGATTCCGGCTTTAAGGCATTCAGCTACATAAGATGCCGACGCATGAGTAAGCATGGCCGAATCGCTTTTTATAGGAGCCATTATGCGCACGTCCACATGGGAAAGCGCCGCAGCCTGCAAGGACTTCAGCAGCCCCTCCGTCGGCAAGAAGTAAGGCGTCTGTATGTACACACGCTTGCGGGCATTGGCAATTGCTTTTTGGAACGCCAGCGCAATATTCGACCATTCGGCCATAGGACCCGAGCTAAGCATCTGCACTCCCACTCCCGAAACAGCCGACGGACCAAAAGAAACATCAGGCATGTCATCGGAAGGAACGTCAAGTTCAATAAGTCCGCGCCCCATAAAATTCCAATCGACAGCAAAGGAGTACTGCATCGCATCGACTATGGGGCCTGTCACCCGCACATGGGTGTCGCGCCAACAATCGAACTTTCCGCCGTCGACATAACGATCGGCTATATTCATTCCGCCAAGATAGCCTATGCGCCCGTCAATGACGCATATCTTACGATGGTTGCGCCAGTTGACACGGGTTGCGAGCTGCGGAAACGAAACTTTGAAAAAAGGATAGGCCTCAATCCCGCTCTTTCTAAGTTCCTTAAAGAAACGAGAACGGACGCTGAACGAACCCACATGGTCGTATATGAGCCGAACCTTCACCCCGGCACGCGCGCGCTCCATCAGAGCTTCGGCTATACGACGCCCCGTGCCATCGGCCTCAAAAATATAGTATTCGAGATTCACAGAGTGTCGCGCGGCTCGTATATCAGCCTCAAGAGCATCGATTTTGGCAGCGCCGGAGGCAAACACCTCGACCGTGTTCGGCGCATAGAACTGCGCCCCTGAAAGCGAACGGCCAAGATTAAGCTGCGCTATTGATTCGGGCGACAGATCATAATCCGCCGGGCTGGCCTTGGTCTTTTTCTCCCTGCGCCGCAGTTTGCGGCGATTGCGGCGCGATATCATCCGCTTGTTCTTTATATTGCGGCCAAAGAACAAATACAGCACAAGCCCGACAACAGGGAGAAGCAACAGAACCGTTACCCACGCGAGAGATTTCACAGGATTACGGTTCTCCGAAAGAATCACCACAACAATCACTATGGTAGAGCCGAGAGCCACAGCCGCAAAAGCCGTGTAAAGCCATTCGGAGTTAACAAGTGATGCTATGGTATCGAACATTTAAGAGAGTGTTTAATATAAGTATACCCCGCACGCCAAGACACAAACGCCGGGGTTTTCGTACGACATATGCGCCGGACCTAATTGTCGAAAGTCATTTCGTCGAAGCCTTCGCTGTCGAATTCGTCGGCGCTATAGCTCTCGTCGCCATAGAAGTCTTCATCGAGATCTGTAACGGCAGCTACCGCAGCCTGCTTGGCCTCCACCTTGGAGTCGAATTCGTCGAGATCGACAAATTCCGACGGAGCCTGGCCCAACGATAACGAGCAGAACGGGTCTTTCAGCGAACGGCCTGTAACGATATCGGTCATTTCGATAAAGAAGGCACGGTCTGTCATATAGTCGAACACATACAGCAGTTTCTGGCCTTCGTCGTCGATAAAGTCGCTCAGCACGCTTTCGTCCATAAGCCATATTTCCTGATCGGCGTCGCTACCCATATCTTCGTAAGTAATCTCCTTCTCTTTCTCCCAATTCCTGTCGCAAAGAAAGAAAGAACTCATCTGCGTTTTGTCGTAGCCTACGCTCTCGCATATGGCGTTTTTCAAATCCAAGAAAGTTGCGGTAGCGTCGATTTTTATCTCACGCTTGAAATTGTCGACTTCGTCGGATACAATGCGAAAAGTAAATATCATAATGCCGTAGTTGTTAAATTCGTTGTTTGACGGCGCGGACGCGCCTTTTCGTTATTACGATGCGAAGATAATAACAATGCGTCGAATCTTGCAAAAAATTTCAACATTTTTTTGCAAAACGATTTCCATCATGTTGCCATTACGAATTAAACAGCTCGGCCATACCCTTCACAGATGCAACACTCGACTGGTCGGGAGTCACCGGAACAACACTTACATACCTGCGGTTTAGCCAGTATTCGTCCGTATCGGAAGATTCCGGCTCGCCATTCACGAAACGGCCGGTAAGCCAATAGAAGGGTGCGCCCGACGGATCAAGATATCGGCGGTACTCCTCGCTCCAATGGCCACGCGCGGCACGGCACACACGCACCCCCTCCGGCTCTACCTTCGCCGGAATATTCACATTGAGGCAGACCCAATGAGGCAACTTACGTTCGAGCACCTTTGCGGCGATTTCCTTTACATATTTCGTCGACAGACTGAAATCCGCCTTCATAGAATGATGCAGCAATGAAAATCCCACCGATGTGATTCCCTCCATGCAGCCTTCAAGAACTGCCCCCATAGTGCCGGAGTAGGTTATCGCAGTTCCGGAATTGGAGCCGTGGTTAATGCCCGAGAAAAGAACATCGGGCTTGCGAGGCACGATTGCGTGGAGTCCGAGCTTAACACAGTCTACGGGTGTTCCGTTGACTGTAAAATAGCGCACGCCTTCTTCCTTTGACGGCAACTCGCGGATACGGAGCGGGGCGCCAACCGTGAGGGCAGAAGACTGCCCCGAATGAGGATGCGCCGGCGCCACGACGTACACATCGCCAAACTCTCGCACACACTCTACCAAGTGGTGTATTCCGGGAGCCTCCACGCTATCGTCATTTGTTATCATAATCAGTGGTCGTGATATTTCCATAACTGTGGTGAATTATACTATATTACTAATGTGAACGAACACCTCATCACAGAGCATTCTTCACATTATAAACAATCGAAACTTCCGCAAAGTTAGCTATTTCCGCAGGATTTTACGGATTTTCAGCCGACTTATCTACACAAGGCCCCTTTTTCGTGGAACAAAGTTTTTCTGTTTCACGAATAATTGTTTACTTTGCAGCCGAATCCTCACATCTATAAAAATATGGGAAAAATCATAGCAATTGCCAATCAGAAAGGCGGAGTGGGCAAGACTACCACTACTATAAATCTTGCAGCCTCGCTTGCTGCTGAAGGCAAGAAAGTACTGATTATCGATGCCGACCCGCAGGCCAATGCCACATCGGGGTACGGAATCGACCCGCGCTCGATGTCTTCTTCGATATACGAATGTATGGTCGACGGCTACCCTCTCGACGGCTCCGAAGTGCCTACCTGCATGGACGGGCTGTTTCTGGTCGGCTCCCGCATAGACCTCGCCGGAGCTGAGATAGAGCTCATCAGCAAACAAGACCGCGAAAGAGTGCTTCGCACCTTGCTTGCGGGCGTAAAAGACAAATACGACTTTATAATTATCGACTGCTCGCCGTCGCTTGGCCTTATAACAGTCAACGCCCTCACGGCAGCCGACTCGGTGATAATCCCGGTGCAGGCAGAGTATTTCGCTCTCGAAGGCATCAGCAAGCTCCTCAACACCATACGCATCATTAAAAGCAAGCTAAACCCCGAACTGGAAATCGAGGGATTCCTGCTCACTATGTACGACGCCCGCCTGAGGCTCGCCAACCAGATATACGAAGAGCTGAAAGGCCATTTTGCAGAGATGGTGTTCAACACCGTGATACCCCGCAACATACGCCTGAGCGAGGCTCCGAGCCACGGGCTCCCTGCCCTGCTCTACGACGGCGAAAGCAGAGGCGCGACAAGCCATATACTTCTTGCAAAGGAACTAATAGCCAAAAACTCCAGACGCAAGCACGCATAAGCGCAATCTCCTCCCTCCTTAAAAACAAATCCGAAACTTCCAACTCTCTAACCTTACGTAAAAACAAGTGTCTGTCAAACGCAACGCTCTCGGCCGCGGCCTCGACTCGCTCATATCAATGGACGACACCCCTGCCAGAGGTTCTTCGGCTATCAACGAAGTATCTCTGGCTGCAATATCGCCCAATCCCGACCAGCCCCGAACCAACTTCGACAACGAGGCTCTCGAAGAACTCGCTGCATCTATAAGCCAGCTCGGCATAATCCAGCCGCTCTCTCTGAGAAAAACAGGGCCGGAAACATATCAGATCATAGCCGGAGAACGACGCTACCGCGCCGCCATTATGGCCGGACTCGAAACTGTGCCGGCGTATATCCGCACTGCAAACGAAGCCGAGCTAACCGAGATGGCTCTGATCGAGAACATTCAGCGAGAGGATCTGAATGCCATAGAAATAGCCCTGACATTCAAAAAACTGATCGACCAATACCAGTTGACGCAGGAACGCCTCAGCGAACGTATAGGCAAAAAACGCGCCACCGTGGCCAACTTCCTCCGCCTGCTGAAATTGCCTGCAGAAGTACAGCTCGGACTGCGCGACAAACGCGTTGATATGGGCCACGCTCGCGCATTGCTCACCATAACAGACCCGGCTCTGCAGTTGAAATTATACAACGAAATCCTCAAGCAAGGACTGTCCGTGCGCCGAGTGGAAGAACTTGCGAAAGCCTATCAGAATGCCGCCGAGAATGCCGACCGCAAGAACCCCGACCAAAAAAAGCTGCAGTCGGCAGATTATGACGTGCTAAAAAAGCATCTTTCGTCCGTATTCCGCACTCCTGTGCAGTTTTCGTGCGATAAACAGGGACGAGGCCGTATAACATTTCCATTCAAAGACGAATCCGAGCTCGAACGACTCATCACGCTCTTTGACTCGTTGCAGAAGCAAGATGAATAGCAGAGCCATCTCAATAATACGAGCGCTTGTCTTACTGGCAATGGTGTGTCTGGCTCCCGCCATATTCGCCCAGGACAAACGACTGCCGGTAAAAAGGCAGCACAGCCACGAAGCCGTCGACAGCATATCGACGCGCCCCGACAGCACCGCCATAATCCTCGGAGAAGCAGGGATACAACCTACTGCCGCCGACTCGCTCGCCGTAGACAGCATAGCCGCAATCGTGGCAGAATCGCCCTACGACCGCTGGGAAGAACGCGAAACAGAGTTCAACCCCGACCCAACAAGAGCGGTATGGATGTCTGCACTCTTTCCCGGACTCGGACAGATATACAACCGACGCTACTGGAAGCTGCCAATAATCGTGGGAGGATATATGGGCCTTGTATATGCCACGTCATGGAACAACGGCATGCTCGACGATTATACCCGCGCCTACCGCGACATCATGGACACCGACCCGTCCACGAACTCATATATGAATTTCTTCCCGCCTAACACGCAGGAATCCGATCTCGATGAAACATGGCTTAAAAACGTGCTTCAATCTCGTAAGAATTATTACCGGCGCAACCGCGACCTGTGCATCATAGCCATGGTGGGCGTTTATCTGCTTGCCATGGTCGACGCATATGTCGACGCATCGCTGTCGCACTTCGACATATCACCGGAATTAAGCATGGACGTCACACCGTCGGTTTTCAAAGAAGCCCGCGGACACAAACCGGCCTTCGGAATGACGTGGGCCTTGACCTTTTAATATGAACCACCAATCATACCCATTATAATTAAACGATGAAGTTCGCTCGCAAAATATTATTACCCGCATTCGCCTTAGCGGCATTGCAAGCCTCTGCGGCAAGCTCTGTGCTAAGTGTCAGCGACTCCTCGCTCGAATCGACACTCATAATGCCGCGCAGTGTCGAAACCGACACCAAGGCCATGCTCGAAGAATGGTATCTGAAAAATTATGCGGCCCTCGACTATGAAGCAGACAAAAAATCAGCCGGAGATTTGTCGGACGCAGTCATTATAGAACGACTCTCAAAGCTCCCGACTGTGATAGAGATGCCGTTCAACAATGTTGTGAAAGGCGCCATCAGGCATTATGCGAACCGCCCGCAGTTGGTGGAGAACCTGCTTGGCCTCAGCCTCTACTACATGCCCATCTTCGAGGAAGCACTCGAACGCCACAAGATGCCTCTCGAGCTCAAATATCTGCCTGTCATAGAATCGGCGCTGATACCTACCGCCGTTTCCCGCGCCGGAGCAGGCGGTCTTTGGCAGTTTATGCCGCCTACAGCAACAGGGCTCGGCCTTGAGATAAACTCTCTTGTCGACCAACGACGCGACCCCTACCTCGCCTCCGACGCGGCAGCGCGCTACCTCAAACAGCTGCATCACACATACGGCGACTGGTCGCTCGCCATAGCCGCCTACAACTGCGGCCCTGGCAATGTGAACAAGGCTCTGCGCCGCGCAGGCGAGGGCAAGCACGATTTCTGGGAAATATACCCATTCCTGCCCACCGAAACCCGAGGATATGTGCCGGCATTCATAGCGGCCAATTATATAATGACATACCATAAATGCCATAACATATCGCCCGCCCTTGCCAAACGCCCGCTTATCACCGACACTATCCACATAACGAAGAGAGTGCACTTCGACCAGATTTCGCAGGTTATGGATATTCCTGTCGAAGAGATTCGCGCACTCAACCCCCAGTTCAGAACCGACCTTATTCCGGGCGACATCAAACCATATTCACTTGTGCTGCCGTCCTTGCAGGTGTACGCATACATTGCCAACGAAGACTCAATACTGAACCACAATGCGACACGGTACGCCCGCAGAGGCGTCGTAGAACCGTCGTCGGGAGCAAGCGTGGGCCGAGATGCCCGCGGCGAATATTACGATGAACAAGTCACCAAATGGCACACCGTGCGCAAAGGCGAAACCTTGACGAAAATAGCCAATAAATACGGTATCACTATTGCCGACATACGCAAGCACAACCGTGTGAAGAAAAGCGTCAAAGCCGGGCAAAAGCTCAAAATAGTGACAACACAGCGCACATACAAGCCTAAGACCGAAGAAACCAAGGCGATAGCCGAAAACACCACACAGTCACAGGAAACGCCGGCCACACAAGCTCCGGCCACCGACAGTACTGCCACTCAGGTTGCGGCAGCCTTTACCTCACACGCTACCTCCGACACTGTGAAAGAAGAACCGGCAAAGGCTCCCGAACAGCCTGTAGCTAAAAAGACTTCGACGTCCAAAAAGAAGAATACCCATGCTTCCAAACCACGCACACATAAGATTGCCCGCGGAGAAAGCCTGTCGAGAATAGCCAAACGATACGGTGTGACTGTCAACCAGCTGAAACGTGCCAACAACCTGAAATCCGACGCAATCAGAGCCGGACAAAACCTGATAATCCCTTAGAGTATGTTTACTTTTAACTCTATGAAATCTTTAGAAGCTTTTTCGGCCTGTTTCAAGCTTTCATTCAGTCGTTATGGAACCCCATAACTCCATCATTCAATCTCAAAACATACTCGAAAAA
>CAJTSR010000042.1 GCA_910579035.1 uncultured Muribaculaceae bacterium
AACAGTACAGAAATCTACTGCCCGACCGCTGGAAAAGGTCGGAAACTGCTGATTAATAACAAAGGCTCCTTCACGGGAGCCTTTGCTTTATTATCGTGGATGTGTCACGCGGAGACAGATACTTATAAACTTCTGCCAGGCGATACACGCCGACGAGGAAGACCCCGAGCTTATGGCACAGGACTTCGAGTGCTTCCCCCGTCAATGGTACAACGAGGGGTTCATATCCGAGGAAGACTTCGACCACATCAAAGAATACACTGAAATGTGTGAGAAACACTCCGCCGAGGCTGTCGACGACTATTTGGAGTTCCACGATGATCTCGACGACTTCGAGGAAGCCTACTGCGGAGAATGGGACAGCGAGGAAGACTTCGCCCGGCACATCGTTGAGGAATGCTACAACCTCGAAAAAACTATGGGCGACCTCGCCCGATACTTCGACTACGAAGCCTTCGGACGCGAGCTGTTCATGTACGACTACACTATGGGCGCAAACGGCCACGTTTTCCGCCCGGTCTGACCCCTGACCTCCCTCTCTCCCTCTTTGGGCTGCTCCGCAAGAGGCGGCTCTTTTTTTGCGTTATTATTCAAGAATTTGCCATTTGCCACTACGGGCACTGCCAATCCTTGACAACTTATTGTTTTTCTTCAAATCCTCTATTACTCGGTCGATACTACGTTTGGATTGGTTGGTGGCGGCAGCAAGGGCGGCTATTGATATTTTATTATTAGCGCCAATTAACGCCAAAATTTGTTCTTCGAGCGTTTTTTCAACGTCATTAACGCCATTTGGCGTTGATTGGCGTTGATTGGCGTTAATCGGTAATTCAAATATCACCTCGGATTTTGTTATGTCGCTGTTGATTGACACCTCACAATTCGTGAGATTTTTCCAATTCAAAATTTTATCTATTCCGTAACCTCCGTTTTCCGATATTTTTGCCAATTTGAAAAATCTTAACAGGTTCGGGTTACGGGGCTGTGATACAATCGTTCTTCCTACAATATCAAGGTTTACAGGAAAACTGCCGGGATTTTGCAGCGAAAGGCTGTTGTCGTACATTCTTATCGTGGAATGTATCTCGCTGAAATAATCCGCGTGGGCGATAAAATTACACAAAGCCTCACGCACACAATATAACTGGCTGTTATCGTCTGGCGCGAAGCCGTCGGGATTGGGTGAATAGGGGTTATCCAACCTCAACCTTAATCGTTGGAGTATCGCCTTGTAATATTCCCAAAGGTTTTCTTGTTCAGGCATACGGTAAGTATACCTCGTAATCGCATCGTGTATGGACGTGCCCGGTATTTCCATATAATCTACAAGAAAATCGGGATTATAACGTAATATGGCATCAATATTTCCAAACATCAATAAGCCGCCGATTGACAGCAACCCATTAAACATTATGCCGGTTTTTACGGCAAAGTCAGTATCCGATAATGTGTTGTACTGCAACAGCGGATTATATGTGCGCAAAAATGCCCTATAATCCTGAAATGATGTTTGGTTTATATCAGCATAACTTGAACCAAATACGGCTTCATTTGACTTTTTGCCAAAAGCCTGGTCGCGCATCATCGCTCTTATCTCGTATTCGGTGGCTCTTTGGTCGCCACTCCCAACGCGGATATATGTATTGGTAGGAACTCCAATGTATATAGGCTTAAATTCTGCCATAGGAATGTAAAAAGCCAATACTATTTTTCCGTCTATTTCATATTTGGCAGGTTGAACTGATATGCGCTGATTGAACTTTCCATTTGACCGTAGGACACCAATAAAATCCTGTTCAACCTTTTCTGCATTATCCACGCCTTGTATCTCAAAGGTAGACACGCCACCGGCTTTTCGTTCCTTGATACCAAAAACAATCCAACCTCCGTAGGAGTTGGAAAACGCACTGACTGTTTCCCATGCGCTCTTTGGCACATCGGTTTTGGCTTCTTTTGCTTCAAAGTCGTTCCATTCGACTCCGTTCAGTCTATGTAATAGTTCTTCTACGGTCATACGGTCTTTATTTCCAAATACAAAGTTACGCATTTTTTCGGAATTTCAGTGTCTTTTCCACCACTTATATACAGCGGTAGCTTTGCGGTGTAAAACATCACCGCTCAATGGCAAAGACCACTTACAATATCTCGCTCAAAGGCTATGTCGGAGGCTCCGACTTCGACCGCTCGACCGTTGACCGCGAGCTTGCACGTCACGACGGCAAGCAGGTCAACGTGCTCATCGACTCCCTCGGTGGCTCACTTGCCACCGGCCTTTCAATTTCCGCTGCTTTTCGCAACCACGGCAACGTCAACGTGCATTTCGTCGGGCTGAACGCCTCCGCAGCTACAATAGCATCGCTCGGCGCGGCGCATATCTCCATAGACACCGGCGCGATGTACCTCGTGCATAAATGCTCAATGGCTTTCTTTGAATGGGGTTCGCTCAACAGCGACCAGTTCGCCACCCTCATAGCCGACTGCGAGAAAATCAAGGCCGACCTCGACAAGCTCGACCAAAACGTGGCACGGCTATATGCCGCGCGTTGCAAGCGCAAGCCCGAGGATCTGCTCGCCCTGATGAAAGCCGGAGGCTGGCTCTCTCCGCAGGAAGCCCTCGACTGGGGCTTCGTCGATGAAATCACCGACCTTGCCGAAGATGCCGCCCCACGGCTCACCGATGCCCTTGCCTCGGCAATGGCCGACGCAGGTATGCCTATTCCCGATATTCCAATCTCCGAAGCCGAGCGCGAGAGCGCTTTCGGCAAGTTCATCACAGCCCTGTCATCGCTTTTCAAGAACCAATCCAACAATATCCCAATGCCAACCGAGAACCCCACGCCCAAGACCTACACCGAGGCGGAGTACAACGCCCTCAATGCCCGGCTCACCGAGGCCACCGCCCTTGCCGACTCGCAGAAGAAGACTATCGAGGAACGCGACAGCCGCATCGCCCAACTCGAAGCAAAGCTCGCCAAGACTCCGGCGGAGCCGTCGAAGCAGGTTGTCGAGGACTCCAAACCTGCCGGCGACCCTGCACCCAAGAACGAGGTCGAGGCTTTCGTCGACACCTGCAACTCCGCCCGTCAGCTCTTTAACGAGGTCTGACACCTCCCTAAACCCTAACCACTCAACTCTAAACTCCCCACTATGGCAGGCAAATTCCAGTTTACACTCAAAGAGTACCAGGAGGCCGCGGTCAAGTACCGTTCCGACCTCCTTATGCTCCCCATTATCGGCATCGGCGACACCCTCCAATATATGACGGGGCGCCCCGGTATCCGATACAAGGAGCGCGTAGGCTCCCTCACGGGCGATGCGCAGTTCGCGCCCTACAATCCCAAACGTGCCGTCGACTACAACCTCGGCATCGACTTCCGCGACCTCGAAACGCACTTTGGCTCCGTAGTCGCCAACTTCGAGCCCAACACCGCTATCTCAACACTGCTCGGCTCCGGCGCGACAAAGGGCGACGGCCAGATGACAACCCCCACCGCTCGCCACGTCCTCGCCCTCATTGCCAAGAACCTATCCGAGCATCTTAACGATGCTATATGGAACGGTGTGCGCAACGCCGCCGGTGACACCACCGCCGACCTGTTCGACGGCTTCGACACTATCACCGAAAAGGAAATCGCCGCCGGGGCTATCGCCGAGGCCGAGGGCAACTATATGAAAATCGACGATGAAATCACTGCGGCAAACGCCGTCGACGTCGCCAAGTCTATCCTGTTCTCCCTCGACCCCCGACTCCGCAGCCAAGACCTCTACCTATACTGCTCGCAGGACTTCGTCGACAAATACAACGAGGGCTATCTGCTCACGCACGGCGGCATACCCTACAACAACCAGTACGGACAGGGTGCCGTCGAGGGGTCAAACGGCAAGCTCAAATTCTGCCCCCTCTACAACAAGGCCGGGTCGAAGTTTATGCACGTCACCACCAAGGCAAATATGCTCGTCGGTTACGACCAAATGGGCGACGTGGAGAATGTAATGGTAAAGGAATACGCACCCTTTATCCTCTCATACATCGCCACGATGTTCTTCGGTGTGCAGTTTGAAACCCTCGACAAGCGACGTTTCAAAACCGTGGAAATCGCCGTGTGACCCTCATAGACACATCACTCAACAACTCATCAAACCGCTATGGCTACAAAATGTACCTCAATCCAAAAGTCGCTCGGGTGGTGTCAGGGCACCCCCGAGCTGCCCGGTGTGAAACGCCGCATCTACTATCTCGCCAAGAGCCTGATTGTGGCCTTTCCGCAGCTTCCCCGTGATGAACTCGGTCGCCCCACGTCGGCTATCCTCGACGGCTCTTTCACTCTCGCCGCCGATGCCAAATGGCGATATATCGACATACTCCCCGACAAGTCGCAGCTGACCTCCGAGGCGCAGGGCGAGCTTCCGAGCCAAACGCAGCTCAACAAACTTGTCGCCGTTCACCCCGGTGTGGGCGCGGACGCTTCCGCCGCCGCTGCCTACATCAACAACACCGACAATGTTTTCGTAATCGAGGATATGAAAGGCAACTTCCGCGTCCTCGGCAACGACAAATGGAGCACAAAGGCCACCGTCGCACAAGACCTCGGACAGGGTGCCACCGGCACCACCTCTACCACTATCAACGTCGAGGCTACCGACGAGGTACCTGCGCCGTTCTATGTCGGCACTCTCGAAACCGAGGACGGCGACATCGAGTGCAAGAAAGCCGCCTGAAAGGTAACAGGTTATTGGTAATTGTATGATTGACAAACCAATTCCCAATCTCCAATTTCCACTCCCCAAACGATGCGTCAGGGAGGGAGCGATAGCGTTGGACGAAGTGTTGAAAGACATCGAAGTGCCTTCGCTTGATGTTCCCGACCTCGACGCATCTTTTACTCCCTCCCGTACCAAAGACCTTTTCGCCGAAAAGAGCCGTGCCGCGTGGAAAGATGTGCAACAGGCCGAGGCTCGCTGCGACTTCGCCCCTAATAAGGTGCGCATTTCCTACCGCAACCCGGCTTTTGGCATTATCTCCCTTTGGAAAAAGTCGCTTTATGGCCGGACTCTCACCGACATCAAAAGCGACCCCGATATGGTCGGGAAATTCGCCGTGGGTATGAATACCCTTATCCGGCAGATACTCGGCAACTCGCTCGCCACCGGCGACTGGTGCATCGTCACCTCGCCGAAGCGTCGCCACAAGGAACGCAATTTTGCATCGCTGATTTCCGCAAGGCTCGCAACACTCCTGGGCGTGAACTTTTACGAAGATCTCGCCGAGTGTCACTCGAAACATCGTGTCGGGGCTGTCTTTACCCTCGTTAAAGAGCCACCAACCGAGCGCAACATAATCGTATTCGACGATTTTGTCACCACCGGCGCAACGATGATCTCTATGCGCGACCTGCTCCAACCGCTCGGTTATAACCTCATTTTCTTCACAGGTATAAATAATAAACTTTAATTCAAAAGTTTGCTTATTTCAGTTTTAAGCCGCATTAAATCATCTTCTTTTAAAAATGCTGCTGCCTCGTTTAGACGAACTATACCGTTTTTATCTACAAGGATAGTTAAAGGTATTCCACCGACAGATAACATTTCGGCAAATTCACCATTTTTATCCCAAGCTATTTCATACTTTAACCATTCCAACTCTTTACCAAGAGGAGTGTCGAAGAAATTATCAATTTCTTCTTTACTGTGGTTTATACAAATTGGTATGAAAACAAATGTTTCATCGTTAGATAAATCGTTGATAATAGATTGCAGATGTGCTGGTTTCAATTCCTCAATACACGGGCCACACCACGTAGCCCAAAAATTCAACAATAAAACTTTCCCTTTTAATGCGTCATTATAACTCAATATGCTGTCACTCGATATAATGTATTTTTCAAAGTTAAAAGTTGGCAACCTATCTCCAACTTTTATTTTAGACACCTGTGTTCTATAATGTGCCGACATTATAGAGTCAATGTAGGCAATCTCCATATCAGATTTTTTCGTTACCATGATTTTCCCAGGCTGTGTAATACTATCTATCCGAGCATAAATCCCAGGGGTAATTACATATGTTGTTGTGTCACCCGAAGACCAAACCTCGCGCTCACGGATTAAAGTAGTGTCAACTCCCAAATACTCCTGTCGAGATACCTCTATTTTTTCGATATAATATCGTTCAATATTTGCATAAGCCAATATTGAAACGGCCAATATAGAGAAAAGTGCTATATATTTTTTCATTTCGTAATCTTGCTTTTATCGCAAAGTTACGCATTTTTCGTCTTTTAGCCGCTATAATGGCCTGACTAATTTTGTGGCAACCAAAAGCTAACGCATAATGGACCACAAATTTACCGAACAAATCAAGCAATGGCTCGAAACGCCGGAAGCGGAGCGCGACTATGCCGTCGGCGCTCTCTACCTTTTGAAGCTGTCGGGCAATCAGATTATGTACCACAACATAATCTCGCAGATTGACCGCCGCCACGACTTCGTGGACTACCAACTTCAAAAGTATTACAACTTCCGCGTCGCCGACCTCACCCGTGCGCAGGTCGTGGAAATGGAGCAGCAGGTCGAGGCTATCGTGGCCGAACACATACCGCTCGCAGCCAAAGCCGACGAGCAGCCAAAAGGCAAACGTGCCGACCACGACGCACTCCCCGACGACATCAAGGCGAAATACGTTGAAAATCTCTCAATTCTCCAACGGATGCGCGAGCTGCATCTGCGCCTCCGCTCGCTTTCGCTCGACAGCGCCACTTGCCCCGACTCCGAGCGTTACCCGTTCCTCAAAGAACTTATATCGCTCGACAAGAAGCTGCACGCCAACTGGGAGGCATACGATACATACGTCATAGGGCAGAGTGACAAGGTAAAAGGTAAGACGACCTCACGCAAAAAATCACCTCGTCACTCATAACTTAAACTTAAAACCTAAACGTAGTGAAACGCACTGCCGACATCGACCAAATCCTCCGCCCACTGAAAGATACGCCATTTCAGGCATATCTTTCTAATGCCGTGCAGGTGGCCGACATTCTCGAATGGATTTTAAGCCAAGTCGGCACCGCCGAGGTTTGGCAAACTTCTTTCTCCATTTCCGAGGAATTTTTGCGCCGACTTTTCTTTATCTGCCGTGCAAATAAAGTGTCGCGCATCAACCTTGTGCTCGACCATAAGGCCACCAACAAAACGCTCAAACTTTGGGCGTTCATCACCCAAGTTATAGAACGTACATATCTTGCCGATAATCACAGCAAGATTTTGTTGGTTCGCTCCGAGGCCGGAGAAACCGTATCGGTAATAACCTCGCAAAACCTCACTCGCGGCAACCGCCACGAGTCGGCCTTTATCTCGACTTCGCCGGAGATTTTCGCAAATCTCTACGACCAAGTCAACGATTTAATAACCAATCACTCCGTACCGCTCCATGACCTATTCGCAGAACGACTTGCAGCAGATTGAAAAATTTGCGTCTATCTACCTCAAAATATCCGATATGGCCGTAATACTCGATATTCCGGCTGATGTGCTGCGTTCCGATATAGCCGACCGCACAACCGAGGTGTCGAAAGCCTACCGACGCGGCAAGGCTGCATCAAAAGTCAAGCTCCATTCCCAGGAAATGATGCTTGCACAGGTAGGGTCGCCGCTCGCTATCGAGAACGCACACCGAAATCTCCTTGATATGGAGGACGACGAGTAATACTTCGTCACTCATAACTCGTACAACCGTCCGCGATAGCAGGTAAGCCATAAAAAGAAAGCCGTCCGGATTTTGGGCGGCTATTTTTGTGAGTGTTTCCAGCGGTCGGGAAGCAGGTCGCGGTA
>CAJTSR010000043.1 GCA_910579035.1 uncultured Muribaculaceae bacterium
CGGCAGGCCGGCCATCAGAAGCGCGGTCGCGATTAGATGCTTTCTCATAGAGGTTCTGAAGATTGGATTGGATTGTTGTTTTTTTAAGGAGGGCCCCGGGGGGGGGCCGCGGTCAGTTACTACTCTCGCCGTAGGCTCCTGCCTTGGGAGCGAATCGGGCTATTTGGCTTAGATTGTGCTTAATATATCAGTTTATTTCATGGATTTAGTTAAGTTGTGTTTATAGGGGCAAGCCTTTGCCCTTTTATCGATGCCCAAATTTAGACAATCTTTTTTAATTAATTCGATTTATTTAGAGTTTTTAACAATTAATAATTGCTCAATTTTTAGAGTGTATTTTTACACACTAAAGGCTATGGGAGCATTTCAAGCCAAATTTTGCAGTTTATCTTACAATAGTTGGTTTGTTTGACGAGATAATTGTAGAATTAAAACGCCTGCGCTTGTAAAAATTATATAAACAGGCTAATTTATCTCTAATTCACAAAAAAAGAAGTGCCGCACAAAAATATGCGGCACTTCCGTTATATGATGATGGTCCTTAGAAGTTATTTACCATCCGGGGTTCTGGGGAAGTTCGAGGCCTTTAGAGTTGTAGAGGCTGATGATGTTTGTACCGAGCGGCTGCAGGTACTCGCGTTCGGTGAAGATACGCGACTGGGTAGTGGTACCGAAGTGCGCGCCGTTGATATATCCATATACTGTCACAACGTCTTTGAGCTGGGCTGCCGAAGCACCGCTAACATTGGCGCCGAGGACAATGTTGGGATACTTGGTGGTATCGAGCAGGTCGAGCTTGTGCCAGCGAACGAGATCCCAGTAGCGGTGATTGCGGTCGAACATAAGTTCGCAACGACGAAGACGACGGATTTCCCAGATAAGGCTGCTTACGTCCATATTGTTAGCCGAGTCACCCATTGACTCAAGATAAGCCTTGCTGAGCTTGCTGGTGTCGATGTCAGCGCGTTCCCACAATGGTTTCACACACATTGTCACGTCGTTATCATCAAGCTGGCCGAGTTCGGCACGAGCTTCGAGATAATCGCAATATGTGTAGGCCAGCCAGTAGATCGGAGCGGTTGTAGAGTTCTGTCCGGCTGTGGTTGTCTGCTGGTACGGAGCTTCGGGGTTCACGTACTTACAGATGGTGTAACCTGTGGTGGAAGTAAGGTAGTTGGAGTTCGCACGCTTGAATGTAACCGTTCCGAAAGCGAGCTGCGGGTCGAGCGTCTGAGCCAGACGGCCGTCGCGAACCCCGAGTGCCGCGCTGATGTCGAAAGCACCATCTTCGGTAATCACCGGCTTGTCGCTCTTGTCAAGCGAAGTTGTGGCAAGGGGTTTTGCATCTCTGAAAAGATAGGCGTCGAAGGCGTCCTTGGTCATACCGGGAATAGCTGTTTCCGTGCTGAGGAAGGCTGCAGCGGAGTGTCCAAGGGTACCTGCCTTGTAACCTTTCATAAAGATGATTTCGGGGTTGCTGATGTTGCCAAGGGGCGAACCGTCTGCAAGAGCCGTATTGGAGTTGTATATCGAGCGATAGTCATCACAGATAGAGTATTTCTGCTCCATAATAGCCTTGCAAGCATTCACTACTTCGGCATAGAATTTGTTTGCACGCTCAGTATCGTTCTTATGATACTTAGAGTATGCGGCCTCATAAAGACAGATCTCCGACTTCATCGCATTGGCAAGGTCGACGCTGAATTCTACCTTGCTGCTCTGGGTAGCGATGTTCTTAACCGCGAAATTAAGGTCTTCGAGAACGAAGTCCATCACAGTGTTGCGGGGAGTGCGCTCGCCGTAAACTTCGGGCGAATCAGGATTCAGAACCGTTGTCACCAAAGGCACGTCGCCAAGGGCGCGAACGAGCTCGTAGTACTGCATAGCACGAATGAGGCGTGCCTGGCCTATCAGGTCGTTGTTATCTACCTCGTCAGACAGATTGGTGTTGTTGATGATGTAGTTGCAACGACGGATCTGCACGTAGCTGGCATCCCACACACTGTTGGTGCTTTCGGCTGTCTGGTAAGTCCAACGGGCGAAAGCCATCACCGCACCCGATTCTATGTGAGTGCACTGGTCGTCGCTGAGTGAACGATAGTAGAAGTCGTTGACCCACGATGCGCCGGAGCCGTAGCCGGTAAAGTTCTCATATAGCATATTTATCTGCGACTGAACATTCACCTTGCTAGTCCAGTAGGCAGGATTGTCGGTCTGCTTGTCCAAAGGATAGCGATTATCGTCGAGGAAGTCGTTGCAGCTCGAAAGAACGGCAGCGCCAGCGATAAGACCGTATATTATCTGTTTTTTCATTTTTAGGTTCAGTTATAGATTAGAATGTTACCTGAAGGCCGAAAGAGAAGGTCTTCATCTGGGGGTGATTTCGGCCGAAACCATAGAGTCCCTCGCTTACACCGCCTTCTACTTCGGGGTCAATCTTGTATTTGCCGGCTCCGTTGTAAATGAAGAAGGGATTCTCGGCGCTGAAGTATACGCGAGCCTTCTGGATATAAGCCTTTGTGGTGAGCTGAGCGGGTATGGTGTAGCCGAAGGTAATATTCTTCATACGAAGATACGCCATATTGACAAGGTAACGGTCGTTGTTGGTATAGTTGTTGTAACCCTGATTACATGTGTTCCTCATATTCTTATTATATCCCATGTCGCCGGTGGTGAGGTTAGGGTACCAGTTGTTCTGGTCAACGATGTAATCAACGATTTTACCGTCCTCTATCACATATTTGTTATAATCCATCTGGTGTTCAAACAGACCCGAGTTGCTCTGGGCAAAGGGCTGAACGTAGTTGCTGACAACCCACATGCTACGTTTTCCCACACCCTGGAAGAAGAAGTCGATATCAAATCCTTTCCATCCCGCACCAAGACGAAGGCCGTATTCGTAGCGCGGCAGGGCGTTGCCTATAATCTTAAGGTCGCCATGGTTTGCGAGTGTTCCTGCAGGAATTGCCTTGGATTTTGCATTGTTTGCAACGGCATCATGCTCTTCTTCGTCAAGGACGATATAATTGCCGAAAGTTTTCTGATTTGCAGGGAAATCAGCCCCAAGAGAGCTACGAGGTATGTAAATCTTACCATCGAGCATATACATGCCCTGAATACCGTCGTTGATCTTGCCGTCGCCGTTGCGATCCACAAACTTAACGTCGCCGGGGCCGAAATGGAAGTTGCCTGTTTCGAGGTATCCCTGATTTGCTACGCCGGGACCATATATCCACGTTCCGTCTTCATTCTGGCCATCGAAGTCGCCTTTCTCGAAGAAACGATCATACTCGAAGCCCCAGATGTCGCCGTAGTACTGTCCTTCATAGAAGCGGTATCCGGATTCATCATAGTAGTAAGAGTATAGGGTCTTGTTTTCATTGCTTGCCCACTTGGTCACCTTCGAGCGAGCATCGCCGAGGGTAGCAGTAGCCCATACGTCCCAATCTCCGAACGAGTGGTTGTAGCTTACAGAAAGTTCCCAACCACGTGTCTGGAGGTTACCGGCATTTTCAGTCGGAGCTGCCGCGCCGAGTGTTGACGGCAGAGGCATACCGGGAGCGAGCATATCGCGGGTTTCACGGTTGAACCAGTCGAACGAAGCTGTCAGCGAGTTATTCAGGAATCCGAGGTCAAGACCAACGTCGGTGGTGATCACGCGTTCCCATGTGAGGGTGTTGTTCACAAGAGTTGGCATTGTGGCACCGTTAAGGGGATTACCGCTGGAATTGAGCCAGCCTACATTCTTGTTGCCGGGAGTGATGACCGACAGGAAGACATTGGAACCAACGTTTTCGTTGCCGAGATGACCGTACGAAGCGCGGAGTTTACCGTTGCTCCACCATGTGTTGACGGGTTCGAAGAAGTCTTCTTCGGAGAAACGCCAGCCTGCAGAGAAAGAGGGGAAGAGCGCCCACTGCTTGTGCGCGGGGAAACGTGTAGAACCGTCATAGCGGAGGTTGGCTTCTGCAAGATAACGGCCTTTGTAGTCATAATTGGCACGGCCGAAGAAACCGGCTGTGGCGCGGTGGCCTGCTCCGCCGGAGATGGTGTAATCCGAGGCCTCGGGTCCGTAAGTAAGGTCGAGATCAGGAAGCAGCATATCGTAACGGCCTTTGTGCTGCGCGTACAGATTATCGTATGTGTAACGCTCAGCGGAGAAGCCTGCCATAATCTTCATGTTGTGGTCCTGCGCAAAAGTCTTGGCGTAAGTAGCGAACACGTTGGTGGTCCAACGGTCAAAATCGTTCTTACGAGCGCGAACAAGAGTACCTGCCGCACCTGTACCGGGCCATGTGTAAACTGCGAAAGGCACGCTGCCCCAGTCCCATGTTTCCTGTACGATCCAGGAAGCCTGCTGCTTATAGCTGTTCACGTCGTAAGTGAAATCAGCCTGAAGCGTGAGCCCCTTGATGATTTCAGCCTGCATCCATGCCTGAAGTCGGGTCTGGCGAGTGGTGTATTTGTCGGTAGGAGCAAGCAGACGTTCGCTCAGAGTGTTCCTATAATATCTTTCCTGTCCGGTCGAGGGATCAACCATTGTACCCCAGTTGGAGATGAAGGGCGACCAACGCATGGCGTACTGGAGGGTGTTGTTCGGTGTGTTGGGCTCGGTGTAAACGCGCTGTGTGAAGCTGATTCGGGTACCGGCCTTCAACCATTTGGTGATTTCGGTAGAAATGTTGGCATTGGCCATATAACGCGACAACTTTTCAGGGTTGTAACGCATCATATTCTCCTTGCTGTCGTAGCCGAAAGAAAGGCGGTACTGTGTTTTTCCGCTTGTGCCTTCGAGGCTTACGTTGTGTTTCTGCGAAGGAGCTGCCTTATATACGGTTTTGGCCAAATCCCAGTCGGCATATCTGATGAACTTTCCGTCAACGATGCGGTAGTCACCCACGTTGTCCTCGTCCACATAAGGCTGCAGAGCCACTATGCCTTCATATTTTTTGCCATGCTGCTCGTACCATTTCTCGAAGTAGGGCAGCATCTCGGTGTAGTACATATCGCCCACAACGCTCTTGTTGCCGTTTACACCTGCAAGTCCGCGATAGTAGGGCTGTAGTGCTGCCGGCACTTCGTCTATGGTGCTTACGAACTCAGGAAGCGTCGTAACATTGCTCCATGCGAAGTTAGCGCTGTAGTTTACACTCACTTTGTCGCGATTGGCGGCGCCTTTTGTTGTGATAAGAATCACACCGAAAGAAGCACGTGCGCCGTACACAGCACTCGAAGCAGCGTCCTTGAGCACGCTGATGTCCTGAATGTCATCGGGGTCGATGAAGTTGAGGTTGTCTACAGGCACTCCGTCTACCACGATAAGCGGCGACGATGTACGGCCGTTGGTGAGCGAGCCGACACCGCGGATACGGATCGAAGCATCACTGTTGATGCCGCCGTTTCCGGTAGTGATAGTGAGGCCGGGTACTGCACCCTGCAGTGCCTTGGTGACGTCCTGTACAGGACGGCTGTCCATCACGCGGGCAACGTCGACGGTGGCGACGGCGCCGGTGAGGTTTGCTTTTTTCTGCGAGCCGTAGCCGATGGCCACGAGTTCGTTGAGCTGCTCGGTGGTGGGCTGGAGGTAGACGGTCATATCCGGGGCTGCAGCCACGTACATGGTCTTATATCCCACATAGCTGAATTCGAGCTGTGCGCCGGCGGGCACACGCAGTTTGAAGTTACCGAATGCGTCGGTAGCCACGGCGTTTGTCTTAACACCTTTCTGAACAACGGAAGCACCGATTACGGGCTCGTTGTTTTCGTCGAGTACCGTACCGGTGATTGTGGTAGCGGCCTCGCTTTGCTGCTGAGGCACAGGGTCGGCGGCTGCCGTGAAGCTGACCGCGGGAATCCCTGCCAACAGAAGCATTACAGCGAATAGATGCTTTCTCATAGAGATTTTTGAAGAATTGGATTATATTGGTTGGTTGTTGTATTAAAAAAAAGGTAGTAGTGTTTTATGATAATCATTTCAGTAAAGCAGCCCTCAACCATTGGGGGCTGTTTCAGACAATTGTTAAATTCGGAATCACTAACAAGCAACAAATCACGCGTTTAGTTAACTTTGTATAAATATGCAGTATTCTTCCAAAATTAACGAGGACAAATTTACGTTAATTTTTTGAATTTAAAGTATGAATTAAGATATTTTAAGATAATAGCGAAACATGAAAAAGCCCGGTGTGCAAGAGGGTGCTTCATAATATCCTTTTGGCAAGCCGTAATAGGCGCTGTTCCGATTTTTTGTGTAATTTTGCCACGCGTTACCTCTCAGGTACGCCACCTACCGCGATGAAGCATCTACTCAGAGGGTGTTTCATAATATCTGTTAAAACACAGGCCAAAAAGTTTGAGATGGATTTATCACTGAGGCGAAGGAGCATAGCGGTTGCTATGTGACTGAGGCGAAGGGATAAAGACACTCAAAATTTTTTGGAGGCGAAGCCTTTGATGCCGCCCTGACAGATATTGTCTGATGATTCGATGTAGGGCAAATTTAACAATGGTGCCGTCTTGGCGTCTTTTTGTTAACCTGCCCATTACTCATCGGTCACATAGCAACCGCTATGCTCCCTCTTCTTAATGAACAGTTTAAACAAAAATACACCAACCTGTGCTTTTACAGATATTATGAAACACCCTCTTATTATAATATGTACGGCACTGGCCGCCGCATTCGCCTGCGCTCCCGCCGCGGCGCAGACCTCGCGCGGCGAGAAGTCGTTCGGCCCCCGCGTGGGCTATGTGTCGCGCAACAGCACAGCTCTTGCCGGACTCGCCTTCCAGTACTCCTTCAGCAGGCATGTGCGGATTGCTCCCGAGATCGACCTTATTTTCCGCAACCGCGACATGGACGGCTTCGGAATATCCTTCAACACCCACTTCCCGATAAGCATTGACAGCAAGGGGCGCGCGGCTTTCTACCCCGTGGCCGGCATCAACTTCACATCGTGGGGGCTCCACGGCGTGAGCCCGGACGACGCCAACGATGTCACCTCCCATACAAACTGCATAGGGCTCAACGCCGGCGCCGGCATCGAATACCGCGTGAAGCAGTCGCTCAAACTGAGCCTCGAAGCACGCTACACCCTGATGCGGCACTACCCCTCCGCGCAGGTGGCCGCCGGCATTGCCTTCGTTTTTTAGAGGGTGTTTCATAATATCTATTAAAGCACAGGCCAAAAAGTTTGAGATGGATTTATCACTGAGGCGAAGGAGCATAGCGGTTGCTATGTGACTGAGGCGAAGGGATAAAGACACTCAAAATATTTGGAGGCGAAGCCTTTGATGCCGCCCCGGCAGGTATTATACGATGATGTCGTTTGAGAGAGTATTTAACAATAGTGCGTTCTTGGCGTCTTTTTGTTAACCTGCCCATTACTCATCGGTCACATAGCCACCGCTATGCTCCCTCTTCATAATGAACAGTTTAAACAAAAATACACCA
>CAJTSR010000044.1 GCA_910579035.1 uncultured Muribaculaceae bacterium
TTTGTTAACCTGTCCATTACTCATCGGTCACATAGCCACCGCTATGCTCCCTCTTCATAATGAACAGTTTAAACAAAAATACACCAACCTGTGCTTTAACAGATATTATTAAACACCCTCTTAAAGAAAATAATCATTAGAGTATGTTTTTACTTTTAACTCTATGAAATCTATAGAAGCTTTTTCGGCCTGTTTCAAGCTTTCATTCAGTCGTTATGAAACCCCATAACTCCTTCATTCAATCTCAAAACATACTCGAAAAAAATCAGTCTAAATCTTAACATAAGCCAAAAGTAAACATACTCTTAGCCGATGGCTATCAGTTCGATTTCAAATATGAGGGTGGAGCCGCCCGGTATTCCCGGCTGGCTTATTTTTCCGTAAGCCTGTTCGAACGGTATGTATACCTCCCATTTGTCGCCTACTTTCATTTGTTGAAGGGCTATTATCCAGCCCGGTATCAGGTCGCGCAGACGGAATGCCGGAGCCACGCCTCCTCGGCTGCTGTCGAAAGCCTTGCCATTGATAGTGCGCCCGGTGTAATGCACGGTTACCACGCTGTTGCGGTTGGGCGAGGGGCCGTTTCCGCGTTTCAATATTTTGTAGTATATGCCTTTGTCGAGCGGTTGCACGCCCGGCTCGTTCGCTTTTTCGGCGAGCCAGCGTCGATTCTTGTCGATATATTCTTGTTTTGCCATATCTGTTAAGTTTATGCAAAAATACGAATAAGTCGAGCGCAAAAGCAAATTAATTTGATTTTGCCGAGCGTGAGTATTTAAGACGAATGTCAAAAATACGAATAAGTCGAGCGCAAAAGCAAATTTTGCCGATTTTTTGCCGTACGATTATCAGGAGTCAATGTCGGCCGGGAGTGCGCGGGCCATAAACGCCGATATCAGTACGATGCAGGTCACGATGCCGAACACCAGCGCGGTGGAGTGCATAATATTGCCGTAACCTACCAGCGGCGACACTATTGCGCCGAACACATAGCCGGCAGTGCCGAGCACGGCGGAGGCTGCTCCTGCGTTATTGCGGCCTTCATTCATGGCAAGCGTGTTGCTTACGGTGAAAATCATTCCCATGCCGTACATTGCGGGTATGAGCAGAAGTTCGTAAGCCATAAAATTGTCAAGAAGGAACAGCACCGCCACTTCAGCGGCTATGGAGGCCGACAATATGATGCCACCGATAAATGCAGCCCGCTTTAGAATCTTGAATTTCAATGCTGTCATAGAGCCGGCGCCTAAGAATAAGGCATTGAATCCCATAATCAGGCCAAATTCCGTCTGGCTGTATCCGAAGTGGGTCTGCATTATGAACGGAGCCGATGAAATATAGGCAAAAAGGAGTCCGAGCGCCGAACCTTTAAATAATACGTGGGTCATAAAGCTGCGGTTGGATAGCAGCCCTTTGTAGTCGCTGAAGGCGTGGGAGAGCTTTCCCTGCAGGCGTCGTTCAGGCGGGAGGGTTTCTTTAAGTCCCTTGCTCGACGCAACGAGCGCTACCGAAAATATGCTCAGGAACACAAACACACCTTTCCATTGAAAATGTTCGGACACGAATCCGCCCAGTACCGGGGCGCAGGCAGGGGCAAATCCGTTGATAGCTCCTATCACAGCCATTACCTTGGCAAGGGTGCGGCCTCCGTAAATGTCTGCCGGAATGGTGCGAGCAAGAAAGTATCCTCCTGACGCGCCGAGGCCTTGGAAGAAGCGGCATATGAGGAAGAAGTGTATGGTAGGGGAGTAAATGCTTACTACTGCCGCCGCGCAGAATACCGCAAGCGAAATCATAAGCACCGGCTTGCGTCCGTATTTGTCGCTCAGCGGACCGAGGAATATCTGTCCTAACCCCAGACCGGCCATGCCGGTGGTAAGACCGAGCTGTACCATCGGCACGGAGCATTTGAAAAACTCTGTCATCTCCGGCAGCGATGGCAGGTACATATCGTTGACAAAGGAGCCGAAAGCGCTTAGCGCAGCCAGATATATTACGAGGTATATGTAATTGACGGAGATGCCCGTCGGATTATTCTGCTGAGATGTCATAATATTTGAGGTATCATAATACTATAATGTTTTACGGCGGTGCGAAGTTGGACGGTTATGCAAAAAAAATTGGAAGCAGATGTGTCAAATCAGGCACTTTGGGCGTTACCATATTATGAAATCAAAACAGATACTTTCTATTTTTGCTATATTGCTCGTGTCGGCCGTGTTTTCGGCTGAGGGGGGCGGCTGGCGCGACGACGTGCTCGGCGATGGTTATGAGATGCGGTACTGCGAGCAGGATTCGGATTACAGCGGGGCTGTGCGTTCGTCGATAGTGCGTAAATTACCCAAAGAGCCGGCAGCCAAAGGAGTGTTGTATATCCACGGATTCAACGATTATTTTTTTCAGTCCGATATGGGCAATCGATTTGTGGACAAGGGATATGCTTTTTATGCCGTTGACCTCAGGAAATACGGACGTTCGCTGATGCCGGGGCAGAAACCTTTCGAGGTACGAAGCCTTGACGAGTATTTTCCCGATATTGATTCGGCGATTGTTGCCATGCGGCAGGACGGAATCAGGGAGATAGTGCTCGACGGGCATTCCACCGGAGGATTGATTGCGTCGTACTATCTGTCGCGCAATCCTCGGCCTGATATAAAGGCACTGCTGCTGAACAGTCCTTTCCTCGACTGGAACCTTGGGTGGAAAGAGCATCTTGTGCCTGCGATATCCTTAATGGGTAAGTTTTTTCCGGATATGAGGATTCCGCAGGGCGATTCGGAAGCTTATGCCGAAAGCCTGCTTGCGTCCGACTATGGAGAGTGGGACTTTGATACCGACTGGAAGTTCCGCCGCAGTCCTGATGTAGATGCCGGCTGGATTCGGGCAATCGACAAAGCGCAGAAAGCCCTCCGCGACGGAAAAGCGGATATAGGAGTGCCTGTGCTATTGATGTATTCCGACCATAGCGTGTATGGCGACAGTTGGAACAAGGATTTCAACAGCGGCGACGCCGTGCTTGACGTGGAGGATATCCGCCGCTATGGCAGCCGGCTCGGGCCGGACGTAACCTGTGTGAGAGTTTTCGGAGGACTGCACGACCTTGTGCTTTCTGCACCAGGGGTGAGAGAGCCGCTTTATAAGTATATATTCGGCTGGCTTGCTAAGAAGCTCCCTAAGGAGAAGATGGCAGAGTGACGGTTATCGTCTTTTCATAAGCGACAAGGACAGTTCGTAGGTGTTCAAGGCCGTTAGTACGGCTGTTCCGCCGATTATTGTCCACGCCGGTACGAGGTAATTGTCGGCTAACATCTGTACGGCGGCGCCGGAAGTGAGCGCCATGTCGTGCACCGCGCTTCCTATGTATGGCAGGGCTGATGAGAACAACGCCCCTACGGCGAAGCCGGCTGCGGCGGCAATCGCGATGGCTTTCTTGCTTCGGCGCTTAAGCTCGGCATTCTCTGCCTTGATTGATTCTACAGCGTCGAGGCTGTGTTGAAGCTTGTTGATAAACGAGAAATCGGAAGAAAGCTCCGGGTCGAATTTTCGGAATAAATCCCTTATTTTGTCGTCTTCCATAAATGTCAAATCTTTGTTGTTTCGAGAAGTTTGCGGAGATGCTCGCGGCCTCGCGAAAGCTGTTGTCTTACGGCCACTTGCGACGCGTCCACTATATCTGCGACTTCTTTCACGCTGTAACCTTCGAGGTAAAACAGCAGTATGGCTGTACGTTCTTTGGCGGGAAGATTCTCAAGGGCCGAGTATAGCTCCTGATAGCGGAAAGCGGAGTCGGTCGAATCGGCCGAGGCGATGTGCCGGGCTTCGTCATATCCTGCGGTTATCTTCTCGGAGCGTTTGTGGTTGAGAAAGGTTGTGTAGCCTATGCGGTACAACCAGGCGCCGAATTTGTCGTGGTCGCAGCAGGTGTCGCACGCGAGGTATGCCTTGATATACGATTCTTGCGCAATATCGTCGGCCAATTGCGAGTCACCACAGCAAAGAGCCACCAGAAAGCGTCTGAACGCTCTCTGTGTGCTCTTTATATGGTTTATGAATAGCTCGCGCTCCATCGGTTTATTTCTTGTCTTCGTCGGCGAGCTGCTTGCGGGTTACGAAGTATACTATCAGGTAGCTGATACCTACTGCCAGGCAGGAGGCTCCGCATATCATCGGAATCATCACAGGCTCCATTCGGATCGTGAAGTCGTTTGCCAGCCCCACTAAGCCGAAGATTACAAATCCGAGTCCGCATAGTGTGAAGATACTGCCTCGGAGAAGGCGCAGGTTGAGAATTTCGCGCGGGCTACGGCGGGGTTTGCTGAAAGCTTCGGCGAGTTTGTCGGTGTCGATGTCTTTGTTGGCTTCGATTGCCTTGATGAGTACCTGGGCGCGTTTGTTGTCGCTGTTCATATTGTACAGGAACACAATAAGGACTATTGCAACAGGGAGAACAACGCAGATGAAGATGGGGACTAAGATGCCAGTCATATCGTTTTAGTTTTTTTATTTGTTGGTAAATATTGTTTCTTTGAGATCTCGTATGATAGACACACCGAGGAAGGCAAAGGTGACATCGGCTCGGAATTTTTTTCCGAAGGTACATAAAAAATCGTGGTTTTTATGTACCTTTGCGGCGCGTTTCCAATCGCACATTATCTAAATTTAAAAGGACTCCAATATGGGAGGATTTTTCGGAACAATATCCAAGAAACCCTGTGCCTCCGACCTCTTCTACGGCACCGACTACAATTCACACCTCGGCACAAAGCGCGCCGGTATGGTAACATTCGACCCCGAAGAGGGCTTCAACCGCTCTATTCACAGTCTTGAACGCGACTATTTTCGCTCAAAGTTTGAAGACGAACTCGACAAGTTTGTCGGCTGTCAAGGCCTCGGCGTGATAAGCGATACCGACCCCCAGCCTATAATAGTCAATTCGCATCTGGGGCGGTATGCGGTAGTGACTGTGGCTAAAATCAACAACCAGCGACAGATTGCGGCCGAGCTACTCGAGAAGGGCATGCACTTCAGCGAATTGTCGGCCAACAATATCAACCAGACAGAGCTTGTGGCCCTGCTTATCAATATGGGACGCGATTTTGTTGATGGTATAAATCTGGTATACAAAAAGATAAAAGGCTCGTGCTCTATGCTCGTCCTTACCGAGGACGGCATAATCGCAGCCCGCGACTACCTTGGCCGCACGCCTATAGTGATAGGCCGTAAGGAAGACGCCTATGCAGCCGCAAGCGAGAGTTCGGCATTTCCCAACCTCGGCTACGACCGTGTGCGCGACATCGGGCCGGGCGAGATAGTGCGCCTGCGGCCCGACAGCTGCGAAGTGCTTCAGGCTCCGGCCAAGCGAATGCAGATATGCTCTTTCCTGTGGGTGTACTACGGTTTCCCCGCAAGCGAGTACGAGGGCATAAACGTGGAGGACGTGCGCGAGGCTGCCGGACGCGCCATGGGCCGAGAAGACGATACCGATGCCGACTGTGTGTGCGGCATACCCGACTCGGGAGTCGGCCACGCGCTGGGCTACGCCGAAGGCCACGGCATACCATACCGTCGCGCCGTGCTCAAATACACTCCCACATGGCCGCGCAGCTTCACCCCCGGCAGCCAGTCGCGCCGCGACCTCGTGGCAAGAATGAAGCTGATACCCAACCGTGCCATACTCAATGGCAAAAGCGTGGTTTTCTGCGACGACTCCATAGTGCGCGGCACCCAGTTGCGCGACAACGTGCAGACATTCTTTGAATGCGGAGCCCGCAGCGTGCATGCCCGCATATCGTGTCCGCCGCTGGTATATGGCTGCCCGTTTGTCGGCTTCACATCGTCGAAAAGCGACCTCGAGCTGATAGCCCGTCGTATAATAGGCGATTTTGAAGGCGACCCAAATACCAACCTCGAGCGCTATGCCACCACGGGCACACCCGAATATGAGCGAATGGTAACAGAAATAGGCCGCCGCCTTGGTCTCACCACACTGAAATTCTCAAAGATAGAAGATCTGGTGGAAAGCATAGGCCTGCCCAAGTGCCAGATATGCACACACTGCTTCGACGGCAGCAGCATGCACCCCGACGAGGCTTACCAAGAAGACCACGCCGCCCCCTCCGAGCAATAATCCCACACCAGCATACAATACAGACGAGAGGCTGTCAATCCCCCAAGGATACAGCCTCTCGTTGCTTGTAAATAGCCACTTAAGCCAATATGCCCGGAAACAAATCAAACAACCTCTTATTTTAGTTTTGCTTGTTGGAGAATATAGTTGAATGAGTAGGCGCGGTCAACGAGTGTGTGCGAAATGAGGACGTAATGCCAAGGTTTACCACTATTTTGGGCTGTGAATTCGGAAGCGAGGCGGCAGAATTCGCGGGCGGCTTCTGCCTTGGCTTGCACGTCCGGGTCGTTGACATCTTTCTCGGCTTTGGTTTCGCACATATAGATTGCGTCTGCGGTTTCCACAATGAAGTCCGGCTCGTATTTCTTCGCTCCATTTGACCAGTATATATTGAACTGATTTGGCACGGGGCGAATCCATTTGAGGACTTCGTTGTTGGTTTCGAGTATGAACGAGAAATCAAGCTCGGTTGAACTGTCGAAACGATATTTGGTGTAGTAGGATTTTT
>CAJTSR010000045.1 GCA_910579035.1 uncultured Muribaculaceae bacterium
ATCTCCGCATCTCAAAATAATTCAGAAAATAAATCATCGGTTGGCTCAGTTAGCGGCTTAGCCAAGGCTGAACAACCTCAAATTTTACCGAATCATTGTCAATATGAAAATACTACATATCCATACAAAAATGACCGGCGGCGGGATTCAGGCTATGGTTGCCGGGCTCACAAATGAAATGGTGAAACACAATGATGTTACCTTACTACTTATTTATAAGCCTGACGAAAAAGACATATTCCTCAATAAGCTTGACAAACGAATAAAAGTGATATCTCTCGGCAAGACCAAACCGGGATTCTCTATCAAACATATCTTTAAGATTGCTTCGTTTGTTCGCAAGAACTCTTTTGACATTGTTCATTTTCATGGTTTCTTCCACTATCATTTTCTTTCAGTAATATTAAACCACACAAGGACAAAAATATTCTATACAGTCCATAACGACGCCGACCGGGAAAACACATATTGGGAGAAGAAAATGCTCCAGCTGAAGCGCTATTGCTTTCAAAAAGGGTGGATGATGGCTGTCACTATTTCCAATACTTCCCAAAAATCGTTTGTACAGTTGTACAACAGCCCAAACACATTAATATATAATGGCATAGGACGCTTTTCATCGTCATCATCCGGCAGCGACAGCTATATCCCGTCATTACATTTAGACGCAAACACAAAAATTCTTCTGCACCCCGGCCGAATAACAAAGCAAAAAAACCAAGTAATGCTATGCCGCGCCGTATCTTCTCTACAAAAGGAAGGATTGGATATCATTTTGCTTATGGCCGGCGGACAACAAGACGAAGGCATATTTGCCGAACTTAAAAGGTATTTTGAAGAAGGCCGTATTATCTACCTCGGCGAGCGCAAAGACATTCCGCAATTAATGCAGCATGCCGATGGATTGTGCCTGTCCTCTCTCTGGGAAGGACTACCAGTAGTTCTCTTGGAAAGTTTCGCAGCCGGTTGCATCCCAATCTGTACACCTGTAGGAGGAATCCCGGACATTGTTCAAGACAACTTCAATGGTATTCTGTCGGAAAGCACTTCCGAAGAAGACTATAAATCGGCTTTGCGGCGCTGGTATTATCTAACTGATGACGAACGAACGGAAATACGAACCAACGTCCTCAAATCATTTGATAGATACGACATAAGCAACTGCGCTAACGAGTATATCAACGCATACACTAAAGCACTGAACAAATAATCGCTAAATATACTATAGCTCACAAATGAAACTTCTTCAATTTGTCTGTTTAGCATCATATTATGGCTTTGCAAGATATCTGCCTGTAAGCTATTCAAAGCCATTTGGGAAAATATCAAAGAAGATCCGATATTACCTATGCAAAAATATCTTTGCCAAGACAGGGCATAATGCCAATATCGAACGTGGCGCTTATTTCGGAAAAGGCACATGGGTTGAGATAGGCAAAAATAGCAGCATTGGTGTCAACTCTCATATACAAAACAACACCATTATCGGAGATGATGTTATGATGGGGCCTAATACTTATATGCTTGACAATACGACGCATAATTTTGCAAGAACCGACATCACAATGATAGCGCAAGGCAAAAAGAAATATGCAGACAGAAGCCAAGTTATAATCGGCAACGACGTGTGAATAGGGCGCGATGTAATGATTTTAGGTTCTAAAATAATTGCAGACGGTTCAATCATAGGCGCGAGAACCCTGTTGACCAAGAATTTCCCACCGTATTCCATTATTGGAGGCAATCCATCCAAGCTGATACGTTCGCGGCTTGAACCCAAAGATTAGAAGTTTTTTGATATGCACATACTTCATCTGGCGGGAGCGTACGGCGGCTCTGAAGTTTATAAAAGCTTATACTCCGCTATAGACAGGCTCGGAATAAGACAGACTGTATTTGTCCCGTTAAATGCTGCAAACCACCATCATATAGGCAACAACCCGGTCGATTTTAAAACTCAAGGCTCTAAAATAATATATTCTACTATTTTAAGCCAGCACCATCGCGCGCTATATGGATTAAAAATCAAGAAGATACTATCCGAGGTCAAAAAATGTGTCAATCTTGATGAGATCGACTTAATACATTGTGCCAACCTATGTGCCGACGGAGGTGTAGCCTACGAAATAAAAAAGCAATTCAATATCCCATATATATCCGCTGTAAGGAACACAGATTTATTCGCATACTACAAATACTTTTTCTGGCGCAGGAAATACTTCAACAGAGTGCTTGACAATGCTTCACGCTGTATATTCCTTAGCCCGAAGCACAGGGAGTTTATGCACACCCGCTACCACAAGCAGGATTCAGAGAACTCCATTGTGATTCCGAACGGCATTGATAATTACTATTTTGAGAACTCCCCCGCGACTCAAAAATCGCTCACTGATAAAATACGCCTGATTTTTGCAGCATCTTATTCAAAGGGGAAGTCATTGAGAGAGATTATAGAAGCTATTGCGATAGTAAGGGAACGGACGAAGCTCGACTTAGTGTTAGATGCCGTTGGCGACGGATTACCTTTTAGAAAAACATCGCCAAAATATGCAAAAGAAATATATGAGCTTGGCAAAAAATATAATTGGCTTACACTGAGCAAATACATTCCTAAAATAGAACTTGCCGAACGATATCGCAATTCTGATATTTTCATAATGCCGTCAAAGCCTGAAACATTCGGCCTCGTGTATGTAGAAGCACTGACGCAAGGTCTTCCTATAATATATGGCAAAGGGCAAGGTTTTGACGGATATTTTGACGAAGGCGTGGTAGGATACCACGCTGAGGCATTTGACATTTCCGACATCGCAAACGCCATCGAATCAGTCATTGCAAACTATACTAAACTGACACACAATATCTCTCAATTAAATCTCCAAGCATCGTTCAATTGGGACAAAATTGCATCGGAGTATTTGAATATCTATAACGATACCATTCGCAACAAGCAATCAAACGAAAATATAACCAAAACACACCTTTAATAATAGTCTTTCTATTAACATTATGGACAGCATCAAGATTTGCGTAATCGGCCTCGGTTACGTCGGTCTGCCTTTGGCACGACTTTTCTCAACCAAATACCCCACTGTAGGATTCGATATGAACCAGAGCCGTGTCGATGCCCTCAACAGCGGTCACGACGCCACTCTCGAAGTCAGCGACGAGCTACTGAAAGATGCAATAGACAATCACGGCTTCCGATGCACTACCGACATCGAACAGATACGCGACTGCAATTTCTACGTGGTGGCTGTTCCGACGCCGGTCGATGACAACAACCGCCCGGATCTGCGCCCGCTCTGGGGCGCTTCGGAAACCGTGGGCAAGGTCATAGCAAAGGGCGACATCGTGGTGTATGAATCCACGGTGTACCCCGGCGTGACAGAGGAAGAATGTCTGCCTGTGGTAGAACGTGTGAGCGGTCTGAAATTCAACGAGGACTTCTTTGCAGGCTATTCGCCTGAACGCATCAATCCGGGCGACAAGCTGCATACCGTTGAAAAAATCAAGAAAGTAACCTCAGGCTCGACTCCTGAAATAGCCGACATCGTGGACGGAGTGTACAACTCTGTACTTGTAAACGGCACGCACAAAGCCCCGTCGATAAAGGTTGCGGAAGCTTCAAAAATAATCGAAAACTCGCAGCGCGACGTCAATATTGCCTTTATGAACGAACTGGCAAAGATATTCAACGCCATGGGCATTGACACGCACGACGTGATCGAAGCTGCTGCCTCGAAGTGGAACTTCATAAAGCTATCGCCGGGACTTGTCGGCGGTCACTGCATATCAGTCGATCCTTACTACCTCATTCAGAAAGCCCAGGTATACGGTGTGCTGCCCCGAATAATGTTCTCCGCCCGAAGACTGAACGACGGCATGGGTGCTTACGTGGCCAACCAGACCATAAAAGCGATGAATCTCAAAGGCGTAAAAGTGAAAGATGCTAAAATCCTTATTCTCGGCATTACTTTCAAGGAAAACTGCCCCGACATACGCAACACTAAGATTGTAGATATCTACCACACTCTGCGCGAATACACCTCAGATATAACGGTATACGACCCGTGGGCTTCGCCTGGGGCTGTAGAACACGAATACGGCATAAAAATCGATACAGGAAATCCCGAAAATCTACGCGGACGGTTCGACGCTGTTATTCTCGGAGTAGCCCACAACCAGTTTGCCGACATCGACATTCGCTCCTTGCTGAACAATCCTGAGGAAGGTGTCGTGTACGACGTCAAAGGCATACTCCCACGCGAAACCGCCGACGCAAGACTCTGATGCTGTCTGTAATCTGTCCTATATATAACGAGGAGAAGTATATCGCCGGGTGCATCGATTCGATTATCGCCCAGGATTATCCCAAGGACGACATCGAAGTGATATTCGCCGACGGTATGAGCAGCGACCAAACCCGGAAGATAGTTGCGCAATACGCCGAACGGTACAATTGGATACGCCTTGTGGATAATCCTCGCAAGATAGTTCCTCCTGCACTGAACGCGGCGGTAAAGGCTTCGAGAGGAGATGTAATAATACGCATCGACGCACACGCCTCCTACCCGTCCAACTATTTTTCAGCTTTGGCCTCAGCTTTAAAACACTATGATGCGGACAATGTAGGCGCGGTATGCCGTACCGACGTACTTGTAAAGACGCCAAAATCATTGGCAATAAAGGAGGTGCTGGCCCACCCACTCGGAGTTGGCAATTCTGCCTTCCGCACCGGGATTGACAGTGCGGGAGAGGTGGATACCGTGCCTTTCGGTTGTTGGAAACGCGACGTTTTTGAAAAATACGGATATTTCGATGAAAGGCTTGTCCGCAATCAGGATATCGAGTTCAACAAGCGGATAAAGCGCGGCGGCGGACGAATTGTGATTATTCCGGAAACCCACAGCACCTATTACGCGCGCGAAACATTTGCAAAACTTGCAAAAAATAATTTCGGCAATGGCAAGTGGAATATCCTGACGGTCAAATACACAAGGCAGTTCGACTCTCTGAGTCCCCGTCATTTCATACCGTTGGCATTCGTTTTGTCACTAATCATACCGTTGATCGCAGGTATTTTCTGGACGCCCGCATTATGGCTTTCGGCAGCATCGCTGGCCGCATATCTTGTTGCTGTTTCTGCCATAAGCGCGAAAATAGCTATCAGATGTCATTTGAATTTCTTTTATCTCGTATCATCGTTCGCCGTACTTCATCTCTCATACGGACTGGGGTCGCTGTGCGGGTTAGCCAAAGTCATCCTCAATCAATAACATAATGACTATCAGAGCATTAACGGGGGGGGTATTCAGAATACAAGAAATGCCTCATATGGGACGGAGAAACAAGGCTTGAGCGGGAACTGACAGCTGAACAAAGAAAATATTTGCTGAAATCGTCATCAGCATGGATGATAAGGAATATCTATGACTGGGATTATGGCAGACCCACAAATTTCTGGGAGTTGATAAACGACACTCCCAGAAAAATTGAGGAATTACCGTCAAAAACACGAAACCAGATAAGACGGTGCTTCCGGGATTGTGAAATAAGACGCTTAGAAAATTCTGAATTAGTAGAATCCGACGGATACACCGTGTTCGCAGAAGCATTCAAACGCTACAAGGATGTTTCTGTAAATATCGCAAGGCGGGAAGACTGGGAAAGAAGCATTTTAGAGAATGACACGAGCGAGTTCTGGGGCGTATTCACACGCGAAGATAGCCGGTTGATAGCATTCGCGATTAATACCGTCAAAGACAAGAGCGTGGGCTACAATACTCTAAAGGCCATACCTTCTATGATGAACAAGCATTATCCATACTTTGGATTATTGTTTGAAATGAACCGGCACTACCTTGAAGAACGCCGCTTCAACTATGTCAGCGATGGTTTTCGCTCAGTAACCGAGCATTCCAATATTCAGCCGTTCCTTGAGAAAAATTTTCTTTTCAGAAAAGCCTATTGCCGAATGAATCTGCAATATGCGCTATGGTTAGGCCTGATAGTGAAACTGCTCTACCCTTTCAGAAACCTTATCCCGATTAAAAAAATAAGACACATACTCAATTTTGAAGAAATAGCTCGAGGAAAATGCTGAAGTGGATTTTTGACAGGGTGATGGCGGCGGCGGGGCTGCTGGCGCTGTGGCCGGTGCTGGCCGTGGTGGCCGTGCTGATAAAGGTGAGGATGCCGGGAGGCCCGGTGATTTTCAGGCAGAGGCGCGTGGGGCGCGGAGGCAGGCTCTTCACGATGTACAAGTTC
>CAJTSR010000046.1 GCA_910579035.1 uncultured Muribaculaceae bacterium
GGGCTTGACATACAACGGCTTGCAAGGGAACTGCGCTTCGTCTATTCGCTGTTAAAAGCCTGAAATGTTAAAATTCGAGCGGTTTTGTGTTTTCAGCCGCTTTTTTATGTGTTAAAAACAAACCAATCGGTTTGTTTTTCGGATTATTTCGCTAATTTTGGGGTCATGGAATCTATAGCCGGGAAATTATGGATAAGATACTAAAACAACGTGGCAGCATCGTCCTGCATAAAGACAGGTACAACGGTGAGGAGTGCACCCGGGCAGGCAGCGCAACGCCATTGAGCTCTTTCTCCTCGTTATTGCCTTTGAATGATGTCTTTACCTTGATATTGTATTTTTCGTTGCCGGCGGAAGTGATGTCAGCTTCAATCGGCGCTGTGAGCGAGCGCAGCGATGCCGAGTCGACGGTCATGATTACTGTGGCGTTGTTGTACAGCGGAATGTTGCGCATGCGGCCAACGGTGTAATACGAGTATGCCAGTCCAAGGCTGTCGACGATATTAACCAGATTGTTGCGCGATTTCAGAACCTCAATCTCAGTTTCATCAATAAAGCTTTTGGCTGACAGAAGCGGATCATCGAACGACAAGGCGTTGTATTTGGCCTCAGCGCTTTCGTCGTTGAGATAAATCGAGGCCGACACCTGATAGGTCGGAACTATTGTTGCGATATAATAATAAGCTCCGGCCAGCACTACAGCCACACTCAGCAGAAACCACTTCCAGTGTGAGGCATAGTCCAGCAACAGACCGGTAATATCGAAACCGGCGTCGAGTTTCTGTTCTTCGCTGTTGTTGATATCGTCTTGGTTCGACATTGTCATTTTTTGTCAGCAAGGTTAATAATACCGATGACCAGACCGGCCACGGAAGAAATTGTACCCACGATAGCCGAGGTAGCACCTACGGCGCTGTTCAGCTGCCATGCGTTCTGCCGCATCGAGGGGTTGGGTTCGACGTAAATCACATCGTTCTGCTGCAGATTGAAGTATGGCGACAGCAGCAGATTTTTGTCGTGTACGTTTACTCGGTGTACTTCGCGGCTTCCGTCAGCGTTAGTACGCACGAGCATTATGTTCTCACGCTCGCCCTTGATATCAAGGTCGCCGGCCTGTGCTATGGCCTCCAGAAAGTTCATGCGCTCGTTTTTACTCTGGATTACCCCCGGCGAACGAACGGCTCCGAGTACTGTCACACGGAAGTTCATCAGTCGCACGTCGACAGACGGACGTTCGGTCACGTATTTGGGATATATATCGTTGGTAATGGTTTCGATAAGCTGAGTCTTGGTAAGTCCTCCCACATGAATCTCGCCTATTACCGGAAAGTCGATGTTGCCTTGATTGTCTACCAGATAGTACTGTGTGTTTGTTTCGGCACCGGACTGGGTGCTGCTGGTGTTGTTCATCTTGCTGATGTTGCCTTCGGGTGTCACGTACTGCCCTTTGTTGAATGGAGCCAGTGCTGTAGGCATAGTGCCTGAAACCTCGATATTGAGGAGGTCGCCCGGAGCAAGTACAGGATCGGGCACTGCCGTAGATAGTTGAAGAACCTCGGCCGGGAGGAGGTCTGCATCCACCATATAAGGTACTTTTTTGGGTGATGAGCATGCGCACATGCACATCACTCCCGCAATTGCCACCGTTATTTTATAAACCTTCATTCTATGAATAATTATGAATATTGCGTTGCTAATAATGTTTTGCCCGGTATCGCTTACACGTCCTCCCGACAACAACATTTATATTTCAAACAGGGGTCTAAATTATGCACGCTTACCGACTGTGCAGCCATAGCTACAAGTCAATAAGCGTACAAAGTTAGTAATTATTTGTGTATCTCGCAAATATTTCAGAATACTTACACTAATAACTGATATTGAAACCAATGTTGAGCTGGGCGCTGGCGCGTCCTACAGGCAGATATTGTTTGGAAACAGTGAATACCTGATGGTCGCTGCCTATGAAGAAATTAAATCCGCGCGGATGAAAGTTCAGCATCCAGCCGAACGACGAACCGAATGTGCCGGCTCCGTAGTTGACTGTGGCGTCGAACCAGCGGGTAGGCTTTACATTGGCATAGAAACGTCCTTCGGACCAGGATTGTACGCCTGCTATACGGGTCGAGAACAGGAATGCTCCGGTAAGCTTGCTGTAAAATGGCATCTTGTACTCGGCGCCCAGCCTCAGAGTGGCACCAATGGCACGGGTAAACGAGGCGTCGCTTTCGGTGCGGTGGAAGTTCACCACGTCTTTCAGGTCGTCCCACATATTGTCAATCTGCGTGCCTATTTTGTTATCTTCATAGCCAGGCTGACTGGAGTCTACAGCCACGTTTTTGAAGCCGTCGAATGACCACGACACATCGGAGGTTTTACCCCTTACAGCGTGGCTGTAGCTTACAAATCCGAGGTCGGTGACTGCAGCCGAGAGCTGCATACCGGGCAATACGGGCAAGTCGTAGGTAGCACCGAGGTCGACTGCCAGGCCAAAGCCCGATAGACCGAAGTTGTTGTATTCGATGTCGCCCCACTCTATCTGGTCGGCCTCATCAGGGTTGCCGTATTCCTTGCCGGCCTCCTGCTTGGTAGGCACATACAGGCCCGAACCTGCGGCAATGTCGATTGAGCCATTGGCGTTTATCATCCACTGCTCGCCGCTCATGCGTATGTCCATGCGGTCGATATTGGCCGATACGCCGGCTATACCCAGCAGCACCTTCAGCTTTGCACCGGCATTGAGGCCGGGGATAATCTCGCGGCTGTGTCCGAGCGCCACTTCAGCCATGGCATCGGCGCTCAAGCGCAGATTTTTGAAGCTGTAGCGGGTATCGGCTCCGGTCTGACCAAGCTTCATAAAGCGGAAGAGGTCCTTGGGGATGCTTGCGCCTACGTCGGTGCGCAATCCTATCGTAAGTGTATTGTAGCCTTTAAAGGCCTTGAAACCTGCCGACAATATGGTAAAGTCGACATTTGTGGTAATGCGGCTGTAGTTGCCGAGTTTGTTCAAGAATGTATTGGCATCGACGGTCGGGCTCATAAAGGTAGTGAGGTCGTACTTGCTGCCTGGTGCAGTCTTGTACAGAAATGTATTCAGACCGACGTTAGAAGCTGCGCCTATGCCTATGTTGCCTAAGGCTGGAATTGATATGTAGTTGTGATCGCTGCCGAATGCGGGGTTGAGTTCGTGACGGTAGCTGTAGCCGTCGAGGAAGTATGCGGTGCGGGGTGCCTCCTGGGCTGTGGCACCGATGGCCGCGGCACCTGCCACGGCTATGATGAGTGTTCTGATAGCTTTCATAAGTTCAAGATCCTGGGTTTAGTCATTAAGGTCTATGGTCACACCGCCAATAATCTTTACAAGTACGTTGTCGAACTCTACAGACTGGGCCTTGTTGAGGTTCTCACCCACGTGAGCTGCGTCGGTGGTGCCATCGAACACCAGGCGTACGCCGTCGAGTTCTCCAAGGTTGGCAGCTTCGCTGCGCAGGGTTATCTTCAGCGGCGACACAGCAGGCGAGTCTACAGTACCTGCGGCCGCCATGCCCTCTACTTCGGCTATGATGTTGGTGATTTCATTGCCGTTGCGGTCGAGCGCCAACACCGAGGGCGCAAGGTTTACCGGCAGCGTATTGATTACATCTACTGTAATGAGCACCTGGTTGAAGTTGTACTTGTGCAGATCTTCATCCCAGTCGAGTTCTTCGTGTGTATAGTGGAGTTTGAGGTCGGCACCGAAAGCCAGAGGTATTACGGCCTCGTAGTTGCATTCGTAATCGAAGGCGGTACCCAGCACCATAGTCACTTCCTGCGGCAGAGCCTTGGCCTTTATGTCTTCGAAATATATCTGGTCGGGTATGGTCTTTATTAGTTCGCCAAGGTCGGGCACTACTATGTTTTCGGCTCCATTCAGGGCAATAGGTTTGCGCGATATTACAAAGTCGGTGGTGCGGTCGGCGGCAATCACAATGGGGTCGGTGCTGTTCTCATTGCCCAGCCCGATTATACGCGAGCTGCCGTTTTTGTCGACAGCACGGAGCACCGCGTTGAGATTGATGCTCACCGGCGAACTGTTGTAGACGCTAAAGCTGATGCGCGGATTCTCCACGTCGAGTACATTCTCTTCCGATGCAAGGAAGTCGGGAATGTCGTTTATGTGGATTATGGTTGGTTCTATATCGATTTTGGGGTCAACCACACCGGTTATGGCCAAAAGTTCGGCATCGGTAGGACGGGTGGTGGTCACAAGGTCGAGGTTGGCCGTCTGTCCGGGCTGCATGCCGGTACCGTCGATCGACACCTGACCTATGGTTTTTACGTCGCACTCCAGACGGAAGTGGCCCGGTTCAATAAGGCCCTGGCCCGGCGCCTTGGCCAGGTCGACATTGGTCAGGAGCAGCCGCACTGTTATGGTAGAGGCGGTATTTACAGCCATTTCGCGGGTAAACACTGCCGTATTGCCGTTTTCCATCCGCAAGAACGATGCTGTAGCTGCATCGCGTACCTCAAGTGTCCACGAAGGGTCGAACAAAGCTTTAAAGCCCTGTTCTATGATAACGTTGCCGCTGTAGTCGTTGGAACGGAAGCCGATTTCGAACTCGATGTATACTGCCGTTTCGGCGCTTTTGAGGCTTACAAGTTCGCGGGTTACATTGTCTTCCTCGATTTTAATCTGGGTGGGAGCTCCGTCGACATCTACTGTCACGCGTCCATCGCCGAAGAAGCGAAACTCATCGAGGGGTGTTTCAGTGGTACTGCCTTCAAGGCCGTCGAGAGCAATTTTTTCAATTTCCACTGTGGAAGGTTCCGACTCACCGGACTGGACCAACACATAGTCGCCTTCGGCCAGACCGTACTGCCCGGCTTTTACACATTTGATACTACTGGTTTCGTCAAGGTCAAGAATTTGCGACAGTGTATATGGTTCGGTATCACTTGCGGGAAGTGTGAATCCCTCACTACCAATCTGCACTGTCATATCGATGTCTTTGCTCAGGTCGTAATCTTCATCGATGCATGAGCCAAGGCCCATAGCAACACTTACGCCCATTGCTGCAACAGCGACACGGGTAATAGTTCTGGTCATAAATGTAATAATTGATTTTTAGTTTACGTGTGCGTGTGTGTGTGTGTTATGCAGGTGCAAAGTTACGAGTTTTTTTGTGATTCTTCACAATTTATCACCCATATTTTTATAATGTTTTTATAATTTTTATAATAACGCAGGTTCAACTGGCAAGTGCAAAATTAGCGATTTGTTTGAAGAACTCGGTTTTCGGGTTTGAGAAACCGAGTTTTTTCCGTGGCCTGAGGTTTAGTTTCTTTGCGACATTCTTGATGTATAGGTCAGTGAAATCATTGAAATTTGACTTTTTGGGGATGTATTGGCGGATGAGTTTGTTGATGTTTTCGACCGCTCCTTTCTGCC
>CAJTSR010000047.1 GCA_910579035.1 uncultured Muribaculaceae bacterium
CATGTTTCTTTGAATTATATCCCCCGTCGGCCAAAACGGAATTCAAAGATACATATAAAATCCCCTGCTGACATTTCGTCGACAGGGGTCATTTTTATTCTGGGCAAAAGGGTCAGTGCAATTTTGGCCAAAGGGGGCAAATCAGCCTGGCTCAAGGGGTCATCCGACCCTGGGTTTTCCACATAAGTATATGGCTTCGATAAAAATAAAGTTTCGTGCCTCAACTGTCGCAGACCACGAGGGAACAATTTACGCCTGTAAGTTCGGGGAAGGTAGGCATCCAGCCGTTGCCCATCTGATTGGCCATCTCGAGGAAGGAGTGCAGTATGGCTTCTTCGCGATCGCTGTTGATGAGGATACGAAGCGGATGAGCGGCGCGGTAGGTGTCCCATATCCAGTCGTCGGTATAGAACGGGATGCCGTTGTCGCTGTGTACCAGGCCGTCGAAGGCGCTGAAATAGCGATTGTCCTCGCTGAGCATATCGGGCGCTCGAAGGTGCGGTACAGCGACGTATAGAAGGTAGTCATATCGTCGGCGTCGTCATCGACCATGATGGAGCCAAGCGCCTCGTTCCAGGCCCGTCGGCCTGCCTGCGCAACCTTGTCGGGTCGTAGCCGGCGATTTCGCGGCGCAGGTTCTTTTCGGCTTGCTCCTCGCTGATGAGCGATATGCCGTAGCGCAGCTTCACGTCTTATGGATGGCACGAATTGCATCACAAGGCAATCGCCGTCGCGTCCGTTCTCAAGCGTGCTGACGGCTTGGGGCTCCTGCTCAGTTTCGAGATAGAGATATATACGGGTGTTGCCGCTGAGTTGCTGGTAGCCCGATACATGATTGCCTTCGGCCGAAAGCCGGCCGCGCGGCGTGCTTATGGCTATATACGGGTTGCCGTCGTTGAAGTGCAGTGCATAGACCGCCGACTGGTGCGAGGGTGCATAGTCGGCGCGGATGCTGTTGTCGCCGAGTTCGACAGAGTAGCAGTAGGGCGCTATATGCTCGTTGTCATAGTTGTACTTTGCCACCGGTGAGGCCGGGGCCCCGCTTGTGGGCGAGATGTTGAATGCCGACCGCTGCGGATACACCAGCAGCATGCTGTTGGGCAGGTGTACCGTCGGAAACGTGGGCACCAGCAGGTGGCTGACGTTGCCGATATAGGGGTTGACATAGTTGACCGGTGATTTGGCAGCAATGCCGGCTGGGGCAAAGATCGGTATGGCGAAAACGAACAGTCCGACTGCAAGCGGTCGCAAGGTCTCAGCGATGGTTTTCATTAACGGTATACGATCGTAGATAGATTATTTAACAAGGACTTTCGATACTTTCGAACCCTGGGTGCGGATATAGAAGCCGGCTTTGGGCTCTTTTACGGGGCGTCCCTGCAGATCGTAGTAAAGTACCGGGGCTTCGGTATCGTCGTCAGAAGTAACGTTGGCAACACCGGCTGTGTTTCTCTTCTGGCCAAATACGTCAAAGGTATAGATGCGGTGTATATCGGTGTTGTACTCCTTGCCGTCCTTCTTCACGCGAGGCAGCTCGAGCTTCACATAGCGGCCCATAACGGGAGCTTCGAGTACGTCTTCCTTGATTGTTTTGTCTTCGGTGTCGTATTTTTCCACTACTGTTGTCCAGCAGGTGTTCGAGTCGCCGATAGGACTAATCAGAGAAAGGTCGGGAGCCTCTGACGATACCGAAATCTTGTAGTGATTGGTATTGGGACTACCGCCCTCATGAAGCTTGCAGTCGTTGATCTTGAAACTTGAAATGTCGAAATCGTCCTCGAGGTCAATCACTACATATTTTATAGGATCTTTTGTAGGATCGGCGGCATAGGAGCACCATTTGCTTTCGCCGAGGTTGTAGTTCCCGGTCAGCAGGTTATGCGCACCTTCTTTTTCATTGGCCTGGTCGTATGTGGCCAGGATGGTCTTGCCGATGCTTATATTTCCGTCGGTGCGCTCGTAGGGGCGGCTGTATTCGCCGTAGATATCGGCACCGTAGATACGGGCGGCACCATCTGCGCGTTTGAAAGTAGCTTTAACAAAGCGGCCTTCGACAGGCTCGAAATATTCTTCCTTATAATCCTGGTCGCCGACATTTTCTTTATGGAGTACCTCGGTCCACTCGTTGCCGTCCATACTTACTTCGACCCAATATTCGGGCGAGTTCTGCGAGTTTTCATGACCTACGGCATCGTCGAAGGCAAAACCATCGAATTTATAATAGTCGAAAAATTCCCAGATCACCCAGGGTGTCTCTGTCTGGTTTTCGCACCACTTTTTGTCATTGAATATATGGCCCAGATTGAGAAAAAGGGCACTCTCGCCGTCGTGAGTCTGGCCGCTTTTGTCGTAAATACGGCAACGAACCTTGCCGCACATACTCTTGGATACTGCGTTGATGATTCGGGGGTCGATTTTTTCAGATTCATACTGTCCTTCCACGGGGTCGCCGTAGGCCGGTGAGGTGGCGGGGTCGTAGACGGCTACGCCTACTTTCGAGTCGGCACAACCGTAGTAGAGATACCATTTACCGTTGTTGAACACCAGGCCCTCGATGAACACTGTGCCGTCGTGATATTGGCCGGTCTTCTCGAATTCAGCCATGGGGCGGAAGAAGGCATTGCCGAGTCGGCCAACGACTGCGGTAGGATCGTCGAGGCTGAACAGTACCTGGCCGGCTGCGTAAGTGCCGGAAGGATAGTTGGGGTCGGTAGAATAGTCCGACTTGTTCTTGCCGTTGTAAAGCAGCAATATGCCCTTGTCGGTGATGACAGCGGGAGGGCCGCACTCGGTGAGCTGGCTGTCGAAGTGGTGAGGTCGGGGCACGATCAGACGTATCAGGTGCATGTCGTCGTCGACATACGGCGTCCAGTTGATAAGGTCGTCGGAGGTAGCCAGGAATACGGCGTCCTCGCCCCAGTACATGAGGTATTTGTCTTCGCCCTTGAAGTTGACCTTCACGGCCTTCTGTACACCGTCGACAATCTTTGTGACGATGGAACCGCTCTTGGTCATGTTGTTCCTGAACCGGCCGTCGTGGGCTGTGAGGAAGGCAGGGCCTTTGGTTTCCCAGTGGAGCAGGTCGTCGGACATTGCAATCGACAGGCGGGGAATACCGTCGTGGCCGCGGCTCCATGCGGTGTAGGTCATCACATACACCGTCTTGCCGTCGATGTCAGCGGCAACTACGCGAGGGTCTTCGCAGCCGCCATCCCACTCGTAATTCTTTGAGATTTCCGTATCGGTGGGATAGAACACAGGTTCGGTGAATCGGTAGCTGACAGTGGTGCCATCCTCGTTCATTTCAGCGAGACCGATACGCGAGGTACGGCTGCCGATACCTACGTTGGGATCATCTTCGGCGCGGTAGAGTACATATATTTTGCCATCCTTTACCACGGCTGCAGGATTGAAGGTGTCGGCACATTCCCAGTTGACGTCGGCTCCTTTCATTGGGCAGTAGAATGAGGTGTTGTCGGTAGGTGAGATTATGGGATTCGCTCCCTCGGGACGGACAAAGCCGCCTAAAGCCCAGTCGGGCAGTGGGTTGTCGGTAGTCTGGGCCGTGGCGAACAGAGCGCCGACGAGGCTCGCAAGACTAAGCATGAGATGTTTTTTGTTCATAATAGTTTTAGTTTACAATGATTCGGTAAAATTTGAGGTTGTTCAGCCTTGGCTAAGCCGCTAACTGAGCCAACCGATGATTTATTTTCTGAATTATTTTGAGATGCGGAGATTTTCCGCAAGTCGAAATAATTGTTGAGG
>CAJTSR010000048.1 GCA_910579035.1 uncultured Muribaculaceae bacterium
GCCCGGGCTTGCTTCCCGAAAGCGAGTGCAAAGTTACGCCCTTATTCCGAACCCGCCAAATTTTTCGGCAAGAAAATATGCCATAAAACACATTTTTAACATTCGTTTACAAATCGTACACCGCACGGAAAGTCCTCCTCAGGCACCCAACACACTGATATCACGCAACATAAACCACAAAACCCGCCAACCCCGCCAAAACGCCGCCCCCGCGGCAAAAAAACACCGCACACCCATCATCCCCTCCGAAAAAAAATCCGCCACCCCGAAAAAAACTCCGGCCGCCCCGACACTCCCCGCCCAACCCTTTAACATTCCGTAACAAATCCCCCGCCCCGACCAACCCGCCTCCTCAAACTCCCCAAAGATAGAAGCGCACTATGCCACCTCCTATTAAAATCGTGGAAACCTCTACCGTTACATTAATATAAATAATACAGACTGTCCGCCTGAAAAAACAGACAGACAGTCTATAGTACACATAACCTTAAAACTAACCGATTATATATTTGCTGTATGGCAACAGGGATATTAACTTCGACAAAATGCAGCAAATAACAAATGTAATAGCCCCCGTACTAATTATAGTAAGCGGTGTGCCAATCGCCATAGGCTGAACAACGCTGAATACCGCGCCAAGAATGAAAATGTGCATCAAATACACGCCGTAACTCAAATTGGATATTTCACCAATAAGCTTATTACCCTTTTTTACCTCGGCAAAAAGCGACTGTATTACCATAAATGCCCCGACGCTTTCAAAAATGACATTTGGCGTGCAGAAACGCCAGCTCAGTTCAAGCTCCTGAAGTGTTAACGCTGTCGGCACTCGACCATACCATATGGTAGCCGTAACCATATAACCCACAGCATAAAGGAACAAACCAATGTAAATCTGCGCTTTACGGCTAAGCTTCAAGTAGTTCCGAACATAATGAGCGAGGACAACATATCCGAGAAAACCGGAAAAATACCACAAGAGGTTAAATTCGTTCCAATAGCATTCACCATACACATTCCCAACAAAAACACGCATATACGGGAAGAACGAAGATGCGAACCATAGGCACAGGAACAATTGCTCTGCTCTTTTGCCGGCCTTCTCAAGCCACGGAGATATCACGGGCATAAACAAATACAGGCCAATAAGCATGTAGATGAACCACATATGCCCGCTTGCATCATTAAAATTATATGCCAGACGCATTAACGAAGCCACGACATCAGCACTATCCATAGCCCCCCATAAAGCCGGCAAGGTTGCATACAACACCGACCATACAATAAAGGGCACAAGCACTCTGACAAAGCGCTTCTTGAAAAATTCTGACACCGCCCCACTTATCGGCACAAGAAGATATGCCGAAATAATAACAAACAGTGGAACGGAACAACGAAACGCACTGTCGATGACGCTCACCCAGAAACCGTCGCCCGGTGTCCGTATGCCTATATTGGCTCCGTCAATAAAGAAAAACTCACACGAATGCACCATAATAACCATAAAGCAGGCTATCACACGCATATAGTCAAGAAATACTATTCTCTTTCCCATATCGCTATATATTAATTGGTTTATTTGATTAACTTTGCAAAGTTAAATATAAGAACGCACTCCTGAAATACTGAAAAATAACCATAAAACTATGGATATACTGCGAAAAGAGCTCAACTATATTTATTCGTCCCAAAACCTCGGCAACGAAATTCTTGACAGAGAGCATATTGAAGAATGCAAGGTTATCGCAGGCAGCATAGCGTCCGCCACCAATGCCTGCTGCGTGCTAACCGATGCTGCCCGCGATTATTGCTACCTTTTTGGTGGCGAACTGGCATCTCTGCTTGGAATTGGCGACGCTCCACGCCTTTATGCGGAAATCTGCTCAAGCGACGAAGACGTGATTTACAACAGGCTCCACCCGGAAGATCTCGTCGAAAAAAGAATGTTGGAATACGAATACTTCAAATTCGTCGATTCCTTGCCGGCTGAAGACAAAGTTCGCCACAAAGCCATATGCCGCATACGCATCAAAGACCGAGAAGGCCGCTACCGCGTACTTGACAACAGTACCCAGATACTCAAAACTTCGCCCAATGGCAAGATATGGCTAATCCTATGCTGCTACGACCTCTCCCCCATACAAGAGTTCCAGACAGACATAAACGCGCACATAAAGAACAACCACACAGGAGAAATAACCAGTCTATCTTTCTCAGACAAAAAGAATCATATATTAACCGCCCGGGAAAAAGAAATCCTATTATTAATTAAGGAGGGAAAACCGAGCAAACAGATAGCAGACACACTCAGTATAAGCATACACACTGTGAACCGGCACAGACAGAACATACTCGAAAAATTAAGCGTAGGCAACTCTATGGAAGCAATAATGGCAGCCACAGCCATGGGCTTCTTATAGGCGCACACCTTATAAATTGTCCCCAAAAAGTTAGGAAAAAACTTTTTGGGGACTTCAAATCATCGGTTGTCTTTAGTTTCACGATATTCCTGCGTGCCGTCGATCACATTCACATCTACCTGTTTCCCTCCTGAGAAATTCCAGACAAGCGAGAGTCCGACATATTGGACGGGTGTAGTGTATCGATATGAAATAGTGTTCGGCCCTGTACTACGATCGAGTTTGCGACGATTGCCAAGAGCAGTGAAATCTACCGCAACCTGTAGCTTGTCGCCCATAAAGTCCTTGTAAATACGTCCTCCAACGTTATACACAGAATGATAAGTGCGGTCATAGCAACGATAGGTTGGTTCAAAATTAGCATTAAGCATACCGCCCCACCCATGCGAGAATGTGAAATTATTGTTGAAATAGAAATATTCCTTGAAACGAGTCTTTCCATAATGAACACCTCCGAGGACAAGGTTCTCAGGCGTTATTTCAACTCGTCCGGACAGTTTGAAACGCCACCATTTAGTCGGAACCTCCATCCATTCCATACCGAATCCGTATGTACCCTGTCCGGAAATATTCACAGGCTTTGTGTAACAATGATTCGGTAAAATTTGAGGTTGTTCAGCCTTGGCTAAGCCGCTAACTGAGCCAACCGATGATTTATTTTCTGAATTATTTTGAGATGCG
>CAJTSR010000049.1 GCA_910579035.1 uncultured Muribaculaceae bacterium
TCAACAATTATTTCGACTTGCGGAAAATCTCCGCATCTCAAAATAATTCAGAAAATAAATCATCGGTTGGCTCAGTTAGCGGCTTAGCCAAGGCTGAACAACCTCAAATTTTACCGAATCATTGTTACAATCTTCCGTCAAAAATAAGCGCAAGGACGAACCCTCGCAGCGGGCTTAGTGTTTAAACATTAAACGAAACGAATCAACTACTTTAAGTATCCAAAATCAAGTATTATGCCTCGCTCTTCCGCAAACCGCAAAAGCCGCACCCCCATCTGGGTGGCCATCGGCGCCATTTTCCTTATCATACTGCTGATAATCTGGCTTACTTTCGCCGACCTCACCGGCAATACCGACGTGGCGGCCTTCCTCGCTCCCTACATAGTCAACACTCCCTCATAATATCCAACCCCTTAACCTCCTTATAAAGAATGGACGCAATAGCAACAATATCGCCCGGCCACGCCGGCATACTCATATGGGCCGTATGGGGTCTGATAGGACTTTTCGAGGGCCTTGTTGCCTCCCGTGTGCTCGGAAGACGCAGAGTAGTATTTATCGACGTCGTTATCGGCATAGTGTCAGCGATACTCGCCGGAATACTCAGCACAAACTTCATCGGCGACACCCCCGTGCAGCTCTTCCTCATTTCAGTGATGGCAGCCATATTCGCCTCGGCCCTTGTGCTGTGGATATTCGGCATACTCCTTTACAAAAACGAAGAGCGCTTCAACCGCTGAATCTCCACCACCTCTACGAAAGGCCGAGCAGAAACTCGGCCTTTCGCTATTTATGCAGGGCAATCCGAGCTTTAGAGGGTGTTTCATAATATCTGTTAAAGCACAGGCCAAAAAGTTTGAGATGGATTTATCACTGAACCGAAGGAGCATAGCGGTGGCTATGTGACT
>CAJTSR010000050.1 GCA_910579035.1 uncultured Muribaculaceae bacterium
ACATCAGATATGTTCGGTATGAAATTTTCCATGTCGCAAAATTACTAATATTTGTTTATATATGCAAATAATGTTTGGAAAATTTTCCAAACTATTTTAACCGTGCTGGCTCTAATAGGATTAATACGCTGAATACTAGAGTGTATAGCAATACGAACAGTTGCAATGGGATGGAAAAATTTCCATATTTGTCTTATTGGCTTATGCATTCTTTTGTGGTTATAACATAATTGCCCCGACAAAAGCGGTTTTCTTGTCGGGGCGATGGGTGGGATTGGGGCTTAGTAGAGGCGGATGCAAGTGACGTCGGCTTCTTTGACGGTGGCCGGGTGGTCGGGCTTTTCTTTGGAGAAGGCGAGGGCGAGGTGCTGGATGCGGTGTGTCCGACCGAGTTTTTTGAGTAACACGATGAATTTGCTGAGTTCATCGGTGAGCCAATCGTCATCGTTGGTTGAAGTGACTCCTCCGAGTATCATCACGTTGTCGGGTAGATGAGCGGCACCTTCCGTCGCCGTCAGTATTACGAGCGACACGGCAAAGGTCGCATCTTCGGAGGTCAGATTGGCCCCGTTGGTGTACTCCTTATATTGCAGCTTCGCGGTCGGAGTGCCGAAGTTGTCGGCGAGATATTTCTCGATGTCGGCGAGTGCTGCTTTCAGTCGAGGGTCGCTTACGACCGATATGTCGGTGGGCGGTTCTGCGCTTGTTGCAGCGTTGGTAGCGGGTGTAGCCTTGCGGCCGAAGATGTTTTTTACACGCGAAATGAGGTTGTTGAATGCTGTCATTTTCTGGAATTTTTGTTGTTGGTTTTGGAATTGAG
>CAJTSR010000051.1 GCA_910579035.1 uncultured Muribaculaceae bacterium
CCACTTCCACGAACTGGCCCGGCTGCATCGGTGGCAGTTTTTCGCCATTTGCCGGCACGAGTTCCATGTGAATCAATCCGTTGGAAAGATGATTCACTCGTTGGACTTGTAGGTTGAGTTGGTATTTCATAGAAAAGAAAAAAGCCGAAGCGTTGCGGCTTCGGCTTTGCTTTGTGATGACCGGTTTTGTTTTGTGGCGGGAACGAGAATTGAACTCGTGACCTCCGGGTTATGAATCCGACGCTCTAACCAACTGAGCTATCCCGCCGTTTGCGAGTGCAAAGTTAGGCACTTTTTTTTATTCTGCAAAATTTTTCTTGCACTTTTTTTTGAAGAAAATTGCAAATGGCTCTTGCAGGCAGTGCTGATTATGCCATAAATGTCGTGGCACCCAGTTAAATAAAAAATTGTCTTTATACAGGAATAACGAGCATGGGGATATCTGTCTGGAAAAGTATTTTGTGTGCGAGGCCGGGGTTGAAGAGGCGGCTGAATGCGTTGCGGCGTCTGTTGGGAATGACAATCAGGTCGAAGTGGTGCTCTTCGTTGAGCTTGGCAAATTCTTTGTCGCCTTCGCTCTGACGTACTGGAACGCTCACAAAGTGGTAGTGGCTGAAGTTATCGCGGCAATAGTTGCTGAGGCGCAGCAGTGCTTTGTCGGCCGAGCGGTCGCTGAAACGCCGTTTTTTAGGTATGTGTACTATTGTTACGGAGGCTTCTTTAGTGCCGTACCGGCGGTAGAGCGTGTCGATGGCGAGGATATCGTTTTGGTCGAGATTGCTGAAATACAATATCTTTTTTGGCTCCAGCAGTG
>CAJTSR010000052.1 GCA_910579035.1 uncultured Muribaculaceae bacterium
ATTTGCAAGTGCCGCTGTAAAGGAACATGATGGTAGCCATCGGAGTTTCCTGTTTCTTGGCAAATTCATTCTTGTATTGTCCCTTGCGGATATCCATCTTGTTATCCTTGAAAGTCTCTTTGCGGTTGATAGACGGCAGAGCGCCCAAGTATTTGGCAATCATCGGTTTCATCTGTTCCAGATTTACGTTTCCTACCAGATAGAAGGTAAAGTCGCTTGCATCCTTGAAACGGTCTTTGTACATTTCAATGATACGGTCATAGTCGATTTGGTCTACCATGCTTTCTCTCATCTTGACAGCACGTGGGTGGTTGCCGTATAAAGCACGTGTCACTGTATCGCTGAACGCAGTCATCGGGTTGGCATCTGCATTTTGAAGTTGCGCTTTCAGGCGGTTCTTATAAGATTCGAATGCTTCATTGTCCTTACGCGGAGAAGTGAATGTCAGGTAAGTAAGTTGCATCATTGTCTCGAAATCTTTCGGAGAACAGCTACCGGAAATAGTTTCGGTAGCATTGCTGATGCCTGAACCTACTGACGCACGTTTGCCGGCAAGAGCCTTGCCCAAGTCTACTTTGCTGAAATTGCCGATTCCACCTACCAGGGCTACACCGTTCAACTGGGAGATATTGATGATTTCTTCGTTCGGGAATACGCTTGTACCACCGAAGCTTACACCTTTCATGATAATCTGGTCGGCTTTGAAATCTGTCGGCTTCACATATACCTTCACACCATTGGAAAGTACCAGTTTCGTACTGCCAT
>CAJTSR010000053.1 GCA_910579035.1 uncultured Muribaculaceae bacterium
TTTATATTCGTAATTTATTGTCCGAAAAGACGCATGCGGAATTGCGACAGCGCGATTGCTGTCGCTACAGCCACATTGAGGCTTTCCACTTTGTCTGTGCCGGGATATGACGGAATAAGCAACCTCCGGTTCACAGCGTTGGCCACTTCGTCGCTTATGCCTTTGCCTTCGTTGCCCATGATGAGCACACCGGAGTCGGGCAGGGCAGCGGTATAGATATTCTCGCCGTCGAGGAAGGTGCCGCATACGGCAACTGATTTGTCGAGAGTATCGAGCAATGCCGGCAGGTTGGTATATACCACTTTAGTACGGGCGAGGCCGCCCATGGTGGCCTGTACTACTTTTGGGTTGAAGCAATCGACAGTGTCTTCGGAGGCAATGATATTCCGTACGCCCATCCAGTCGCATGTGCGCAGAATGGTGCCGAGGTTGCCGGGATCTTGCACGCGGTCGAGCATAAGTGTGAGATTTTCGCTGAAATAGCTTCGGTCGGGGAGCTGCGGAGCTTCGGGTAATTCGAAAGCTGCTATTACCGGAGGTGTCGATGAAAGTCGTGTAAGCTCGCGCAGGTCGCGTGCCTGTACCCTGCACACTTCTACGCCTTCAATGGCGGCGCCGTGCTCGGCAATCCACTCTTCGGTGGCATAGACTGAACGGGGACGGAAGACCGCGGCAAGTTCGAGAACGCATTTTGTGCCTTCGGCCGGAAATAGGCCGGTGCGGCGACGCCATTTGGCTTCGTCGAGCGAGGCAAAT
>CAJTSR010000054.1 GCA_910579035.1 uncultured Muribaculaceae bacterium
CTATCCGGCAGAATCGTGAACATTGTGAGGTATGGCGGTGTACAATTCGTGAACAGCTAAAATCGTGAACAGTTTGTTCACGAAGACAACACCGATGAGCATAACATCCTAATCTTCTGCGTTTTTCTGCGATTCGTCAACTTGAAAGTGGGGTTCGCATACTCTCCGCCGGGTTCAAAACCCCACTTTTCGGGAATGATGAGTTGATTTCGGGCGAAATTTAACATCAATTGAAGTTTTTTTAACTATGTGACAGTTAATTTAGCCTTGTTTTTAACTCTTTTATCTCTGTTCAGCCGAGTTTGGGATTGTGTTCAATCGTGAACAAGGTGGCAGAACGGAGAATTATCGTAAAATTGTCGAACAATAATTCGTGAACAAACTCCGGAAGTTTCTGCCTGTTCACGGAAGTGTTCACCGGATTTGCGATACGGCGTTGATTTCCTTGCTCTTGCCTGTTGTGAAATTGGGCGAAAATGATTATATTTATGTAACCATTAAACCACAATTTCAAACTATGTTACATGATTCTTATTTCTGTAGAGTCCAACAGCAAATGCAAAGTTAACCGACATTTGCGAAAAAGCGCTGTTTTGGAGAGTCAAAGTTGATTTTCTCGCGAGGACGACGGTTTAATTTCTTCTGTATCTCCATTATTCGTTTATCGGAGAAGTCATCGAAATTGGATTTTTTAGGG
>CAJTSR010000055.1 GCA_910579035.1 uncultured Muribaculaceae bacterium
CGAGTTGCTCAGGCGCGCCGATGCATGGCTCGCCGCAAACGGCCCGGTCAGGAACCCGATACTGAAATGGAAAACCGAGATCTGGGGAGAAATCCCTGCTGACTTCGGCCGTAAATAGGCTTCTTTAAACTATAAACCTCAAAACCTCTATATTGCACAAACATGGCACGAAAACTCAATATCCTCAAAAACGACCCGTGGCTCGCTCCTTTTGCTGCGGCTATCGAAGGCCGCCATAACAATGTGCTCCGCAGAGAGCGTGAGCTGACCGGTGAAAGCTGCTCGCTCAGCGACTTTGCCAACGCCCACAAATATTTCGGTCTACACCGCGTGCGTGGTGGGTGGGTATTTCGCGAATGGGCTCCGAATGCAAGCTCTATATGCCTGATTGGCGACTTTTCGGACTGGAAAGAGTTGCCGCAGTTCACACTCCACCCTGTAGAAGGGAGTATGCCCGGTGTCTGGGAGGTGAAGCTGCCGGCCGATGCAATCAAACACGGACAGTTTTACAAGATGCTCGTGAAGTGGCCCGGAGGGCATGGCGAGCGCATACCGGCCTATGCCACACATGTGGTGCAAGACCCCGACACACACATTTTCTCTGCAAGAGTGTGGGCGCCCAGAACAACATTTAAGTGGAGTGATGCCGACTTCGTGCCCGATACAGCGCCATTGCTCATATATGAGTGTCATAT
>CAJTSR010000056.1 GCA_910579035.1 uncultured Muribaculaceae bacterium
TCACAAAATTGCTGCTCATCATTTTGAGTCATAAAAAACTGAAAATCTCTACTTTTCTCCATTGTATTTAATTTTGATGATGATAAAATCTTTGGCTTACCTTATCGCACTGTTATTGGTAATGGTTCAGCAGGGAACGGCTTGTCCGTTATCCTGCTTCGTTAATGGTAAATTATATTTTTCCTTGTCTGTGCAATGCCTCTATGAAAAAGCAAATAAAGGTTGCCACTATATATACAGTAAGTGCCCACACTCCAACTTTACGTTGCACAGAGTTTTCATCCTCATACTTGGTTATAATTCTTCTGTACCTTTTCTTGAAGAAAAATCTGCCACACAGCAATGCTATTAAACTGCCTTCAATGATATAGTATTGAGTATCGGACGGATAATCAATGATTCCGTATTGGGTTAATATACCCCATGCGGTTAATACATTTGTACTTAACATGACCGAAAACAAAAGCATTGCCAAAAATGTGGCTCCTTCCGATACAGAAGAATGAAGCCATAATCTATAAAACCTATAATATAAATAGTCTATCATATACCTTATTACCATTAATGGCTTGGCGGGGAACGGCGTTAGTCCGTTATCCCGGCTTGTTACCAATATTTTTTTAAGTATTAGCCAAAGATTTCTATTCCTAATTATTAAGAGCAATCTCTTTACCAACAAATATGGCATC
>CAJTSR010000057.1 GCA_910579035.1 uncultured Muribaculaceae bacterium
CTGCGAAATCCATTGCCTCCCCTCATCGTGGGTGGCAGACCGACTGCATACTGATGCTCACCTTAAAGAAATTGTCGAGAACACTACCCGTGAGATTCTAGCAACAGTTTACGACCGTTACACCAGCCTTCACACCAAGACGCCACTGGAACGTTATGAAGAGCTCCTAAAACTCGACCCTGATCTGTTCGAGCTGTTCTCGCTCAAAGACATAGCCTCTATTCTCAACATAACCCCGACCCATCTGAGCCGTATTCGCAAAAACAACTGAGGAAAACAACGCTTTTCAACATATGTTGAGAGCAATGTGATTTTTTACATCTAACTTTGCCAAAGAATCTTCGGCAAAGCGTATGCAACAAATGCTTATCATATTCCTCATATGTATTTCAGTCATTCCTACAGGTATGGCACAAACCACTGTATTGGGAGTTGTAAAGACATCCAATGGCCGCTGCGTGGATTTTGCCAACGTCATAGCCGCGCCATCTCTGTCCCAGAAAACAATTCTCGCATCTGCATTTACAGATGAAAGCGGCCGCTTTGCGTTAACCTTGAACAGCGACTGCGACAGCCTAATCCTCAAAGCGTCGAGCGTTGATATTGCCCCCACCCAGATCACAGTGCCGAATCGCTCCGGCACATATGATATAACGGTAGAAGAAAAGACTGTGGAACTGAGAGAGGTT
>CAJTSR010000058.1 GCA_910579035.1 uncultured Muribaculaceae bacterium
GATGGGTATGGGAAACCCGATGGTACAGACGGTTATCATGGGTATAGTGAACATTGCATTTACTCTTGTAGCTGTGTTTACAGTAGAGCGCCTCGGAAGAAAACCACTTCTGATATGGGGTTCGCTCGGAATGGCTATTGGTGCAATCGGTGTGGCTCTGTCCAATATTTATTCAGTATCACCGCTTCTACCGGTAATATCCATTATGGTGTATTCGGCATCATTCATGTTCTCGTGGGGGCCTATATGCTGGGTGCTTATATCCGAAATTTTTCCAAATACCATTCGTTCTGCAGCTGTAGCAATAGCGGTAGCTTTCCAGTGGATATTCAACTTCATTGTTTCTTCAACCTTCGTGCCCCTCTACAACATGAGTATGGGCGATATGGGTGATAAATTCGGACATTGTTTTGTATATGCCATGTATAGTGCTATCTGTATTATTGCCGCGATATTTGTTTATAAGCTCGTACCGGAGACCAAGGGGAAATCGCTTGAAGACATGACAAAACTTTGGAAGAAAAGGTAATAGCTACATGAATGTAAATCCGGTATATGTCATACCCGGGCATGAAGGTTTGATTTTTAATTATCATCCATAGTGCCCGGTTATTCATACAATCTTTTTAATATGAACAAAGTTTTAATCGTTGAAGCCTCCGAATCCGACCGTCGGCT
>CAJTSR010000059.1 GCA_910579035.1 uncultured Muribaculaceae bacterium
GACCGAGGTGCTGGTCGGTGGCATCGATGAGCACCCAGTCGCGCTGTACTTCCTGCGCATTGGGGAACTCTGTGCGGTAGCTAATAGTATCCACTTTCTAATTTCTTGATTAATTGTTACATAACTCGACCGCCGCGTTGAGGTTCACTTGGCCAAAAGTTTGCCGCGCGACAGCCTTCAAAGTGTTGGACATAATCGGTGCCGCAAAGGTACGACTTTTTTTTTATTTCACAAAACTTTTTTCTTTCCGGCATTGCAAGTTGGTAAAAAACTCAAAAAGCATAGCCGCCAGCGAGCCGAAATTGTAATGCTTTAAGTGTCTGCTCCGGTCTATGATACGATAAACTGTTAGTAATTGTCACAGCAGTCCGGAGAGACCGCGGCAGGCAGTCTCTCCGGATTATCGGGTTCATTGAGTGCTTTCAGCAGCCCTCGGGACGGAGCTTTCGCACTGTTTCGGCGGTGCGCCAGAGTTCGCTGTCGTGGAGAGCCTGCAGTTCTTTTTCAAGGCCTTCGCGGTAATCGGATTTAGAATTGGCATCTATTGCAATCTGCGCCTCTATGCCCTCGGCGACACTGTTATAGAGACGTTCCATAACCGGCTTAATAGCGTCATGGAATGGAGTCATCCAGTCGATGGCTCCGCGCTGCGCCGTGGTCGAACAGTTGGCATACAT
>CAJTSR010000060.1 GCA_910579035.1 uncultured Muribaculaceae bacterium
CCCTGACGCTTGTGGGAATGGATCTGATTATCTCGCCAAGGTTGGCGATGCCTCGCTCCTGTTGCTTCCAGGCTTCGTCAATCAGACCCCGTATCTCTGCTGCATGACCGAAGTCCTTGACCGAGCCGTCGTCATCAAGGAGCAGGTCGAATATCACTCCTGCAAGTTCCTCCTCGTTTTTGACAATCGCCTCGTTTCTTGAGGCTGCTTTCTCGAAGCGGTCGGCAATGCCTGACAATGCAGAGACGGTTTTCTTGTCGATGGTGTCGGGCACATCTGCCGAAGCCGGCACGTTTTCAAATGGATTACTCATGGCTGCTGTCGGTTAAAGTGTTTTTTGCTTTGTCTATTTCTGAGGCTATGAAGCGTATAGCCTCAATAGCCCATCGGTCAGGCTCTTTTGTAGTGTTGAGGTGGTGTGCAATCTGGTTGAGATTGTTCTTCATGCCCACAAGGTCGCGGAACCATTGGAGCGTCTGCGGTGAGCGGTCAGGGATTCTGCGCCGCATGACTATAAGGCGGCAGAGCAAGCTCAGCTTGATGCCACGCTCTTTAGCTTTCATGGTGAGCTGATTCTTTTCAGTGGAGGTGAGACGGAACGTGATGCGCTCCGTCAGGTTTTCTTCCGGATTGTCCGGTTTTCGCCTGCTGTTTCGCAGGGCAGATGGTTTCTTCT
>CAJTSR010000061.1 GCA_910579035.1 uncultured Muribaculaceae bacterium
CAACGGCAAGACCTCCACCGTGGAGATGATCGCCGCCATCCTGCGGGAGAGCGGGCAAGAGGTGGTCTACAACGCCGAGGGCTCCAACCAGATCGAGGGCGTCACGACCCTGATTCTCTGCAGCAGCACCTTCACCGGGAAAATGCGGGGGGACGTGCTGCTGCTGGAGAGCGACGAGCGCTATGCCCGCCTGTCCTTCAAGTGGTTCCACCCCACCCACTTCGTCATCACCAACCTCTACCGGGACCAGCTCACCCGCAACGGCCACCCGGAGTGGGTCTATGACGCCATCCTCCCCGCCGTCCACCCGGACACCACCCTGGTCCTCAACGCCGACGACCCCCTGGTGTCCTGCTTCGCCAGGGATCACGATCAGGCGAGGGTGAAGTGGTTCGGGCTGGACCAGTGCCCGGTGAGCACCAGGGAGCACCGGGGCGTGTACCACGACGGCGCGCGGTGCCCGGTGTGCCGGGGCCGGATGGAGTACGCCTGCTATCACTACGCCCACATCGGGCACTACGCCTGCCCCGCCTGCGGGCACCGGAGGCACAGTGCGGATTTCGCCGTCACCGCCCTGGATCTGAAGGCGGGCAGGCTCACCATCAACGGGGAGACGGACATCTCCCTGGCCTTCAAGAGCATCTACAACGTCTACAACATCCTGGCGGCCTGGTC
>CAJTSR010000062.1 GCA_910579035.1 uncultured Muribaculaceae bacterium
TCCGCCTTGACACGCATCGCAACCCAGCATATCTTTGCGGCATAACCAATTACTAACAAAGATTATGGCAAAAGAAAAAGTAAACTACCAGGAGGTGTACGACCTCTATCAGCTGTGCTGCGAAACCAAAGACCTTCGCGAGTTCTGTGCGGATTATGGAGTGAATTACGACAAGTTCATGAACTGGCAGCGCCACCAGCTATGGAGTGAGAAGTTAGGCAAGACAGTCCAGGTTGATCAACCCAAGGTTGCCAAGGTGCAGATAACCGGCAATCCCTGCAACAGTCCAACCGTGAAAATGGAAGTGAGACAGCCCGAAGGTGAAGCTCCGATAAGATGGGTAAAATTACAATTGGCATCAGGCGCAACGCTGTTCCTGAGAAACACCACAGTTCTTGATTTGAGCTTGTTGCTTAATAAAATGATAGGATGATATGCTTGGACTGAGTACTAACCTGAACTATTATCTGTTCAACGGTAATGTGGATTTGCGGAAAGGTATTTTCCGTCTGTGTGAGAGTATAAGGGAAGAGATGTCACTTGACCCGAGCGATGCCTCCAACGTCTATATGTTCATGTCCAGGAACCGTAAGGTTGTGAAGATACTTCATTATGAACGCGGTTTTTATGTGCTTTACGAGAAACGTCCTGTCATGGGAAAGT
>CAJTSR010000063.1 GCA_910579035.1 uncultured Muribaculaceae bacterium
TGGAGGTGATGAGAATCCTTGGAGTCTGCTCCAATACTCTCCGAAATTGGCGCAGGAGTAAATATCTTGAAGCCACCCTTGTCGGCGGCAAAGTCTTCTATAGGACATCGGCCATTAACACTATTCTCGATAAGTATGGAAAAGAACACATCTAACCAGAAATCAGTTGACCCGATGCTCGTTCTCGGCAAAGCCGTTGATATGAGCGTGAAAATCCGTGGCGGGGATTTCCCTCTGGGCGCGTTGCCGATTAAGATTCAGAGAATCGTCATGGAAGCGCACGACTGTTACGGCTATCCGGTGGATTATCTTGCCGGGGCTATGCTCGTGGCTATAGGACTTGGTATAGGAAATACCCATTTCGCACGGCTCAAAGGGAAATGGGACGAGAGTGCCATACTTTTCATGGCTCTTGTCGGAAGACCGGGAGCCTGCAAGTCACATCCGCTGAATTTTGCCATCAGACCGTTCACAGAGCTGGACGGTGTGGCGACACGCGCCTATGTCAAGGCGTGTGAGGAATACGAGCGTCAGCGCGAGTTACCGATAAAGGAACGCTCAGAGCCGCATCCCGTCGCCCCTGTATGCAAACGGTTCCTGATTTCAGATGCGACACCCGAAGCGATGTTG
>CAJTSR010000064.1 GCA_910579035.1 uncultured Muribaculaceae bacterium
CATCACTGAGGCAATCACCTCGCTGTCGGCCACGTTCATCTGGCAGCCGTAGGTTTCGATAAACAACTTCTTGTTGTCATCGGTCGTTTCAGTTGCGGATTTAAAGTCCGCTCCCGTTAATTCGTTCATATTCAAATTATAAATTAAAGATTCGGCTGCAAAGATACGGCTTCGCTTTCAATAAGTGGCGAATTGGCACAAAAATAACGCAAAAACTTATGGTTTAGCATGTCAAGTTGTAATTTATGTTAAGAGAATAAACATTTTCCGGTGACATACTTGGCAAATTTAAATTTATTTTTCACATTTGTGCAATGAAAGAAACATTAGATTTTTTCATAGTTAAGGTTTTGGTTAAATCGAATAAGGGTGGCTGTGAAGTTACCCTTATTTACTTTTATACCCTTTATAATTCTTACCTCTTTCACTATTCAATAATTCTTCGTACATTTGGAGTGCAAAAATAATCAAAGTTATGGATAACGTAGGCGATTGGATCTATATTGTTTTTCTGATAGTTGCAGCAATAAGCGGTTTATTCAGTTCAAAAAACAAAAAAAAGCGCCCGACACAAGTCCTCGGACAGCCCGGTCACGACTCATACCCGGAGGAAAATACCTCTT
>CAJTSR010000065.1 GCA_910579035.1 uncultured Muribaculaceae bacterium
CGAAAACCGAGTCCTTCAAACAAATCGCTAATTTTGCACTTGCCAGTTGAACCTGCGTAGAAGTAATCCAGTTCTTTTCTCCAGACTGAATTGATGTAAGTTCGGCACGAATTCTATGTAGGTCTTTATAGAAGTCATCAATACATTCAGGCTTATAAAACATTGTACGATATACTTTTGAAATTATTGAGTGATATCTGTAATATCTAATTCGACCTCATTGTCAAGGCCTTTACACTGGCGGGTGAAAAGCTGCCATGGCGTCGAGCCGAAGTATTTGCCGAGAATTTCAATGATTCGGTTTTGCTCGGCTGTGGTGCAGGGATGCTCTGGTGTGGCGTATAGCACGCAGATACATTCCTTTTTCTTGGCGGGGTTCAAATATTTCTTGCTGTTGTATAATGGGTTGAGCAACAGATCTGCGATGTAATCTATGCGTCCTGATTTTCCGTATGTCTTGGATTCATAGTATATGGTCTCTATGGATGATGACGACAGCACCAACTGCTTGAGTCGTTCGGACACGGAGCCGATTTTGGCTTCGAGCAGATCGAGTTCTTTATGGAGTTCGCTCTGCCGGAAGAGCTCGTCGCGCCTCTTT
>CAJTSR010000066.1 GCA_910579035.1 uncultured Muribaculaceae bacterium
TTCGCCATATTTTTTGTATCTCGTTTTTAATTCTTCCATTGTCATCAAATCAAAATTTACGATAGAGAAGAAAGAACTTGATGAATTTACAACAGACGTATATAGTCTTTTGCTAATGTCAGCTTCCGAAGAAGGAGAAATATCTAAAAAGAATATATTAGGATTGTACCCTCGTAATTCCTCACAAAATTGCTGCTCATCATTTTGAGTCATAAAAAACTGAAAATCTCTACTTTTCTCCATTGTATTTAATTTTGATGATGATAAAATCTTTGGCTTACCTTATCGCACTGTTATTGGTAATGGTTAGCAGGGAACGGCTTGTCCGTTATCCTGCGTTGTTAGCATTATTTTTTTGTTGTTTTACCCATTGCAAAAGTAAATTTTCAATCTCTTTTGCACCTGTTTCCTTAGCCAAAGCAAGAGGGGTGCTGCCGTTACTATCTTTTATATCAAGGTCTGCATGATATTCTAAAAGCAACTTCACCAGTTCGATGTTATTATTGGCAATGGCTTCCATAATCGGATATACTTTGTAGGTATCGTATGGACTTTGACAACCATTTACGTTAATGCCATACTCCAGTAAAATACG
>CAJTSR010000067.1 GCA_910579035.1 uncultured Muribaculaceae bacterium
TCCGACATACTGTACGGGAGAGGTGTACTTATATGACACCTTGTTCGCTCCGGCTTGTCGGTCGAGCTTGCGACGGTTGCCTAATGGGGTAAAGTCCAATGCGACTTGAAGATTATCGCCAAGAAATGTCTTGTAAATCTGCCCGTTCACATTGTAAACAGCATGGTATGTGCGGTCGAGAGTGCGATAGGTTGGCTCGAAGTTGACGTTTAGCATACCGCCCCAGCCGTGACCGAATCGGAAATTATTGTTGAAATAGAAATATTCCTTGAAGCGTGTCTTGTTATAATGTATTCCGTCAAGCTTTGTATTCTCTGGTGTGATCTCAATTCGTCCTGAAAGTTTGAAACGCCACCATTTAGTTGGTGCTTCCATCCATTCCGCTCCAAAGCCCCAGACGCCTTGTCCATTGATATTCATAGGCTTTGTATAGAACACATCGGGCGTTTCCTCGCTACGGAATGTCTGCCAATAGATTCGATTATGCGAATGTGCGTAAAGAGCTGTAAGATTTATCTTGTTTCGGAGCAGAGATAATCCAGCCATTACTATGTCGGCTGATTGTGCTTTCAAATCAGGATTGCCCACGG
>CAJTSR010000068.1 GCA_910579035.1 uncultured Muribaculaceae bacterium
GTGGGTTGTTGACAGGATTTTGACGTGGCATGAATAGTGAGTCTGTTCCCTGCGGTGAGAGCTTTGCTGAATGTGGGGTAGCAGGTCGTTCAGGAGGCAACAGTCGGCGCAAATGATTATGCGTGACATGATGTGAAATCAAATGCCTACCCAAATGCAGACCTAAACGCGATACCAAACGCAGAAGCAGATGCAAGGCAAGCGAGCATAAGAATCGGTTGCCCGACCATGTAACGATGTTCGGACTTGAACCTACCTGAATAATAATGAAAGGGTATGCTTGAAGATGACAAGGAGTGCCTATAAAGTAGCCAAACTTTAACACTCATTAACTTCATTCATGTCTCCTCCGATGTAAAATCGAGGATGCCGGAACGACTTTTTGAGGGAAAATCAAGGCTGCGCTGAGGACGAAAATTCCGTAGAATTGAAATAGGAGGACAAAAGGAGGACAAAAATTAAAAGAGAAATCCCGCAACTCTTGATTTTCAATGAGTTACGGGATTAATCGGTGCCCAGAACAGGACTCGAACCTGCACGCCTCGCAGCACTCGCACCTGAAACGAGCGCGTCTACCATTCCGCCACCTG
>CAJTSR010000069.1 GCA_910579035.1 uncultured Muribaculaceae bacterium
CTTGGCGGCTGTGACGCCTCGGAGCAGTTTGACCGGGGATGGGACGCGGCGGTGGCGTCCTGTGAGGATGTGCTGACGGAGTTGACTGGCATCTCCTATGATGATCTGGAAGATGGAGGCGGTGCGGATGGATAATGTGAATACAGAAAAGAAGCTGCCCCTCGGAAGCCTGTTTGACGGCTCCGGGGGTTTTCCGCTCGCCGGCCTGCTGGCGGGGATACGCCCGGTCTGGGCTTCAGAAATAGAGCCGTTCCCCATCCGGGTGACCACGAAGCGGCTGCCGTTTGTGAAGCACCTGGGCGACATCAACGGCATACATGGGGATGAGATAGAGCCGGTGGACATCATCACCTTCGGCTCGCCCTGCACCGACATGTCGGTGGCGGGAAAGCGGGCGGGGCTTGGCGGGAAGCAGTCCAGCCTGTTCTACGAGGCAATCAGGATCATAAAGGAAATGAGGTGTGCGACAGATGGAAAATATCCAAGGTTCATCGTGTGGGAGAATGTCCCCGGTGCCTTCTCATCCAACAAAGGGGAGGACTTCCGCTGCGTCCTCGAAGAAGTCTGCTCTGTCAGG
>CAJTSR010000070.1 GCA_910579035.1 uncultured Muribaculaceae bacterium
CGGGTTCGGTGACATATTTCATGTCGCGGTTCCAGAGACCGAGCTCCGACGGAGCTATGGTGAACGACACACGACGGCTTTCGCCGGGCTCAAGGGCTATTTTGCTGAAGGCCTTAAGCGCTTTCACGGGTGTAGTTACCGAGCTTATCTTGTCGTTCACGTAGAGCTGCACCACTTCCTTGCCGGCACGCTTGCCGGTGTTTTTCACATTTACAGACACTGTTATGCCTTCGCTGCCGAAGGTGTCGGCCGATGTCTGCATGTCGCTGTACTCAAAGTTTGTGTACGACAAACCGTGACCGAAGGGGAAAACGGGGTCGGGCGACGAGAACACATAGTCGCGACCGGGTTTCTCGGGACTTCCGGGCTCGCGGTTGATGCCCTTGGCCGAGGGTTTGTGGTCGTATGCCACGGGGATATGTCCGACCGACTGAGGGAATGTGGCGTTGAGGCGTCCCGACGGGTTCACTTTTCCGAAGAGAATATCGGCAACGGCATTGCCGCCTTGTTCGCCAGGATACCATGCCTCGAGAATTGCATCCATGTTGTCTTTTTCCCAACCGATACT
>CAJTSR010000071.1 GCA_910579035.1 uncultured Muribaculaceae bacterium
GATGGCGCGTCTGGCCATAGATGAACAGAAAGCAGCTTCGCTTATGTATTTTCTGCAGGCCGCGAACAGGGCCGCCTGTCAGGACATGTGCATAAGCGTTGATGAATAAGAGGATGAGATGAGTGAATATGAAATGAATACCATCAGCATAAAAGACGTGATCGAAGCCTGTAAGAAGTTTGACGGCGGCAGCGATGCCGCAAATGAGACAGTTCTTTCTTTTGTCTCTGAACTTACCGGGCTGTCCGTCGACCGGATTCTCGAACTGATGGAATAATAATGGTCCCGCATACAGGCGGGGCTTACATAGGAGGTTTTGTTATGATTCTGGCAGCGGCCATCAAATACAGGATAGAAAAGACAGGAAAATACGTGGTCTTATGCGGCGCACGGCACGGGAACGTTTTCGACCAGCTGGAGGCGCTGGGATTTGGCCCGCATTTTGGATATGAGGAAATAGAACATGGATTTATTGACCACACCGGGCAGTTCCTCACAAGGACAGAGGCCTATGAGCATGCAAAGCAGTGCGGGCAGCTGCCCTGGAAGATCAT
>CAJTSR010000072.1 GCA_910579035.1 uncultured Muribaculaceae bacterium
TGATGGCATTGTCGAAATGGCTGTTTGGTTTGAACACATGAGTTGTCTTATCTTGTTCCATAGGACGAAGGTAGTTCGCCAGACGGAAATAACTCATGATTTTTAACTGTGCTACAGCATCATTGTCATTTCTGATGATTAGGCCCCGGTCTTTCAGCATCTGAAGAATCTGGGGATAATTCAGCGGTTGTTTGGTATAATCCATAAATGTATAAAAAGCAAAAGTTCCGCCCTGGTACGCATTGAAAAGAGGCGTGGCGGAAATTGTCGATGCAAAGGTAGTGCTTTTATTCCAATCCTGCAAACTTTTCAAGAAAAAACAGCAGATAATCCAATATTGTCCTAAACGTTTTGGGCAAAAATAAAAATAGGAAGTAGTTACTAAGGCAAAAAATGACTACCTTAGTAGTGAGCGACCAACTCAACTACTTCCTATGGCAAATATAACACTTTTCGCACAAACAATCGCCCAGTTACCCCGTCAAACAATCAGAAAAATAATCCGCGAGGCCCAAACAGACAAGCACAACAAGGGTTATGACAC
>CAJTSR010000073.1 GCA_910579035.1 uncultured Muribaculaceae bacterium
CAGATTCGCAATCGTGGATTTTCCACCGCCAGATGGCCCCACAAGGGCAGTCATTGTATTTTTCCTCATGGAAAAATTGATATTATGCAGCACTTCTTTGTCCTGACTGTCCAGACCGCCCGCTGCTCCACCTTCGTAAGCAAAAGCCACATGGTCAAAACAAACCTCCGGGCAATCAAGATTGATTTTAGAAATATGCTGTGTACCCTTATCCGGCAATTCCGTTTCATTTAGGACTTCTTCAATCCGGTCTAAAGCTGCATTCATAACAGTAAGGCGGGAAGCTTCGCCATATAATGCCTTTAATGGCCCGAACAGATCAAAGACAAAAAGCAGTACGCCAAGCAGATAAGGCAAAGAGAGGGAGCCGCTTTGTTCAAGCCAGACAGAGAGCGCAAAAATACCAGCGATTCCAAAGGCATACAATATATTCAACCCTCTTGTCCAGGGTGTCATTTTTTGTTCAAACTCGGTTGATGTATCTCTGGAACGTCTGAAATTATCGGTCAGTTCTTCTGATTTTTCACCAATCAGGTT
>CAJTSR010000074.1 GCA_910579035.1 uncultured Muribaculaceae bacterium
CCGGACGGCTTTCTTTTTATGGCTTACCTGCTATCGCGGACGGTTGTACTTTCTAATCAACTTGGTATGCCCTGTTCGAGTCAAACACTCAACAATGATATTGCAGCTTACGCTCTTGGCGTATGTTTGTCCTACAAATATATTGTTTACGCATGTTAAAGTTTATTTGAGGGTGATTGAGTTGGCGGCATCACATTTCTTCTGATCCTTATCACGGCTTTTTCGGTCGGGATTGCATTGGCTGGTCTCCTGATTGGAGAGAGCCATCTTCTTTTGCCTCATGCGCTCCTTGTAGGAATGTTCCGCGCATCGCTTCGAGCAGAAACGTGTAACCGTTGTCTGAGCCATAAAACGGTTGCCACACCACTCACAGATTCTTTCAATTTTAATGTTGCTACTCATTTCTTGGTGTTTATTTCGCCTTAGTTTGTTCGTGCGCGTCCGTTGACGTCCGTCTACGTCCGCAAACCTCCACCACCTTGCTGACGCTTGGGGTGAAATGAGTCGCTGTCGTACAAAATCCGTACAAAATAGT
>CAJTSR010000075.1 GCA_910579035.1 uncultured Muribaculaceae bacterium
TTCGATGTGTAGAATTCAGTGATGGGCTCTTGTGTAGGTTTTTCTCGTTTGAGATACTTATGACCTGTCTCAAATAATTTGTCAATGTCCTGTCTTCGTACCAGTGTCTTTCCTTTGAACTGAACTGTTGCGATAGCGTTGTCGGCAAAGTATCTATAGATAGTAGCGCGGCTGACTCCAAGCAATCGGCATGCCTGAGTGGGGGAAAGGAACTCAAGTTTCTCAATTTCTATCTTACCTTCAATCTGGGTTGAGTATTCCGCCTTGAACTCGCTGAGTTTCGCTTGCCGTTTTCTCTCCTTATAGGCGAGCCCGGAACATCTGTGGCTACAGTATTCCGTGGTAGTCTTTCGTGCGACAAATTCTTTGCCACACCACTTACATTTTTTGATGATTTCAATATTACTGCTCATATTCGCTTTTATTGGTGGTTATTTCGCCAGTTATTTCGCCGAAAGTGTCTCATCGCGTCTCACAGCGTCTCATGGTGTCTCAAAAGTCCACGACCTTGCGGCACGCACTGACGGGATTGAC
>CAJTSR010000076.1 GCA_910579035.1 uncultured Muribaculaceae bacterium
TCGGAGAACAGACCGCCAAAATCTTCCTCGCTGTCGTGTCCGAGCGTACTATCCTCAATCTGTTTGAGCGAGCGTTCAAGTTTGGGGAGAATATTCTCGCCAATCTTGATTGACGCAATGATTGAGGAAAACAAGAACTCCGGCTCAATGAAGTAGCCGATAGAATCCATACACTGATTGCGCACCTCGGCTTTCAGTTCCTCGGCATCTTCATCGGTAGACTGCCAAAGTTCCTTGAAAGTAATGCCGTCGTCGATAAGGGCGGTGTCAACCGCCTTCTCTATTTTCTCAGAAAGGTATTTGTAGAAAATGAAGCCGAGAGAGAAATACATAAAATCACCTGCCGACATATTGCCTCGCAGGGTGTTGGCGACATTCCAGAGTTGCGCACGGAGTTGCTGTTGAAGTTCTTCGCTCATATTGTAGAGTGGGTCAATCCCAAGTAAATGTTTTGATAATGTTGGTAAGAGCCGCAACGATGCGTTTCAAGGCGCGGCGGGTTTTGAGAAGTCCGAGATGCTTTTCTTTCAAA
>CAJTSR010000077.1 GCA_910579035.1 uncultured Muribaculaceae bacterium
GCAAGTGCTCCGTAGAGAGATGATCCTATACTGATTTTTGCGACCATTGCTCATCGAATTTTTCGGTAAGTTCCTTGACTTCGCCCATGATTGCTATCATGTCACGGGTAGTTTTTTCCAGATTATAAAGAAGGCTCATAGCTTTCTTCTCTGTGAATCCTGCTCGAAGTTCTCTTACCACTATGTTATAATTCACACCTAACGTGCGGAACTGGGAGAAAAATTCGCCCAGTTTCGCAGTATAGAGTGCGAGGGTTTTGTCTGTGACAAGCACTTTGAATGGCTTGTCTGCTATGACCTGCTTGATGAAAGTAGCCTTTACGGTCTCGCCGGCTCTCTCCATCATGCGCTGCAATGCGTCATATTCGAGGTCATCGAACCTCACCATGACGCAATGCGTGCAGGGGTTGGACGACTTGGGTCGCCCGGCCTTATCTGATGTTTTCATTGTTTCAAGGGAATAAAATGGTGGCACAACGTGCTGTCCTCTCCAATGCACCGCAGGTTTTCCATGGGGATTGCGACTTCGGA
>CAJTSR010000078.1 GCA_910579035.1 uncultured Muribaculaceae bacterium
CGGGGATTGGCAAAAATGTTTGAAAAAAGTGTATGAAATATTTGGCAGGTTTAAAAAAAGTGGCTACCTTTGCATCGCTTTTAAGGACAAGTCGGTTGTGATGAAACGCTTGAGGGCGTTTGATTCCGCAGGAAGACCGCAATCAGGATGTCTGATGTTTTCGGGGTGTAGCTCAGTTGGTTAGAGTACGCGTCTGGGGGGCGTGAGGTCGCTAGTTCGAGTCTAGTCACCCCGACTAAAAAGCAAGGCCGGTGTGCGTTTCCGCACATCGGCCTTTTTTTGCGGCTTTTCAATTTTTGCAATTAGTCCTCCTCTTTCCAGGCTGTTAGCCTGCACGCGAAAGGATATACATATGGGTGTATAATATCGCTCGCAGATAGCGCAGATGGCGCAGATTGTGCGTGCGGGGGGGAGGATACCATTAGATGGGTAATACTTATATATGGGAAGTCTGCGGCATCTGCGTTATCTGCGAGAGAATTCGTAGAGAAGAGTTTCCCGCAGATGGCGCAGATATTTTGCGTGCCG
>CAJTSR010000079.1 GCA_910579035.1 uncultured Muribaculaceae bacterium
ATCGTGACACTTCCTTTCTATGTATTTTCCCGCATCATAACCCGCACACGGCACGCCGGTCAAAACGGCATGTCCCCGCCCTTATTGTTTTCATTCATCTTTGCAAGGAGCCTGCACTGGCGCATGGTCTCCTCAAGGTCTTCTTCCGTAAATTCCACACCTGCTGCCTGCAGGCCTTTTTCCGGCGCTTCTTCTGCCTGGAATTTTCCAGGTTCTTTCGGCTTTATCAGGATTGCCTGTTCCTGCGGCATGATCTGGGATTCATACAGGACTGCGATATCTGACAGGTGTTTCCCGTCAATGCCGGCCCTTATCGCTTTGTTGACAGTGCCCATCTGGTCATCCACAAATATCACATCAGACAGATTGCACCCTTCCGCATAGGCCACGGCGCGCATCATGTCAATTTTATGTTCCGGTGAATCCACGGTCAGGTAAGTCATGGGGGTGTCGGGATAAAACCGGGCAAGTTCCCTCATCTTCAGGTCATTCCGTAAATTGAACATTTCATGCGTCAGT
>CAJTSR010000080.1 GCA_910579035.1 uncultured Muribaculaceae bacterium
TAAATGCTTTCAATGTTCTTGTCAGACGCTCCCTTGCGGCCCGGAAGACCGGAAGCGAAAAGTGTTGCAAAGTTAATAACTTTCTTTCTTAACTTCCAAACTTTTTCGAAGAAATTTTTGTTTTTATTTCTTGGCGTCTGCCTCACCCCGGCCTCTGCCGGACGGCCTTGAGTCGTTCACCCGTGGGGTGTTTCTCAAAAGCGAGTGCAAAGTTAGACACTTTCCATATTACCTCCAAATTTTTTGACAAGAAAATTATGTCGCAAAACATGCTTTTAAAACTACGCAGGTTCAACTGGCAAGTGCAAAATTAGCGATTTGTTTGAAGAACTCGGTTTTCGGGTTTGAAAAACCGAGTTTTTTCCGTGGTCTGAGGTTTAGTTTCTTTGCGACATTCTTGATGTATAGGTCAGTGAAATCATTGAAATTTGACTTTTTGGGGATGTATTGACGGATGAGTTTGTTGATGTTTTCGACCGCTCCTTTCTGCCATGAGCAGTAGCTGTCGGCAAAGT
>CAJTSR010000081.1 GCA_910579035.1 uncultured Muribaculaceae bacterium
ACCTAAGCCACAACACTGCAAAAATACCCCAAAGTGTACAGGGTATTGACAGAACTTAGAGTGGGCTAACTCCAAGATAATCAGCTATAAAAAGAGAAACCCAGTAAACACTTAGTGTACAGTGTAAACTGAGTTTCATCAATCTGGTGGTGCCACCAGGAATCGAACCGGGGACACAAGGATTTTCAGTCCTTTGCTCTACCAACTGAGCTATGGCACCTTTTGCATGGGGTGTTTCCCTTTTTGCGTTGCAAAGTTAAGGAGGTTTTTTGGATTGACCAAATTTTTTTGCATCTTTTTTTGAAGTTTTTTACTCTATAATTTTTAATCGCCTGGATATTACAGTGTTATGCTCGAGCGCGAGTTGTACTAATTTTTGAGATGATATGAAAGCTTGTATCGAAACTCCGTTTTTCTACAGTTATTGAGGGTGCGAACTGACAAGCGACACCGCCGGAACTCGTGGCGTCGGAGGCCCGGCGGTGGTTTTAGCGATGCTTTAGGGCCGTCTACAT
>CAJTSR010000082.1 GCA_910579035.1 uncultured Muribaculaceae bacterium
TGAATCATGGTGTTATATGTCGCCTCAATATTACGTTTCTGAAGGTCGTAGGTGTCGGTGATACCGGCGTAACTGGTGGTATCGGTCATCATATCGCGCAGAAGTTCGGCCCACTTCCCCGTGTCGGTGAGCGTCTGCGACTGCATACGCCTAATATCCACCTCCAATTTTCCAAGTATCAGGCGTTTATCTTCCGCGCCGAGATAATCCGCGTTCTGGACCTTTGTATAATAGTCCTGAAGTTCCTTTAACTGTGAATTGTGAAGCTGCTGTTTCTGCTGGAGCAAATAAATATTTGCTTGCCCCTCCGTAACTTCTTCAGACATTACGGCATGGCGCAACCTCTGTTCCTGAGTGTCGTAGAAGGCTTGTTGTGCCGCAAGTCGCTGCTCGTGTCCGTCGGCTTCCCTCTGGGCTATTGCCTTGTTAATTTCCTGTTGCGCCGCCACAATCTGCTGGCCGATTTGATTCTCACGCGCCTGAATCTTGTCGAGGGTCTGTGTGTGGGT
>CAJTSR010000083.1 GCA_910579035.1 uncultured Muribaculaceae bacterium
TGCGACCACTACAGCATTAAGGCCATGACCCCGCTTTACAACGTGATGGGCGACAAACTGACGCCTGCCCGCGTAAAGAATGCAAAGGCCAAAGTGGTAGAGCCTTATTTCGGCTACCTGAATAAGACATACTGCAAGCTGTTCAACAACTGGTCGGGCTTTGGCATAACCACCGACCCCAGCAAGCAGCCAAACAGTGAAGCCCTGAACATGCTGCGGCACAGTTTCCCCGACGAAGCGGGTGTGCGTGAACAGATAGACCGCATCATGCAGATGGAACGCCAACGCAAGGTAGAACAGTTCCGCAAACTTATGGAGAACCTGCCCGCGGAACGCCGCCTGCCGTTAAGCCGCGAACAATACCTGCTGAATTTCGGTGCGGAAACAGGCCACAAGAACGCCATCGAGGGCAGCGGCCTGCGGCCTACACTTTTGGGCATGAAACGCGATTATGACTGTTTCGACGTGCGTTTCCGTCAGTATGCAGGCAGGCGTTGGACGGTGAAAT
>CAJTSR010000084.1 GCA_910579035.1 uncultured Muribaculaceae bacterium
GATACAGCCGGAATCAGATGCGCCTCCGGGAAATACATGGCAAACTCCACCTCGTCTTTGCCATATTTCTTTAACTGTTCCTGCGTTTGCTCCACAATATAACTCCCCCACTGCCCGATGGAAGCAATGGCATTGACCCCGCCAAGCTCCCTAGGGATATCAAAACGCTTCAAATTCAAAAAAATATGTTTCATCGTTTCCCTCCTTCTCTTTCCCGTTTCTCCTGATACAAATCCTGGAAATCAATATACTCCATAACCTCCGCTCCCGTCAGGGGCTTACACCACTCCACAAACGCCTCGTTCACATCATTGCCCCGTTCATTGATATACTCCTCGGGAACCACCCGCTCGTAAAGCATGACCTCCTCAATCGGAATCATCCGCACCGAGATCTGATAACTGCCATCCAAAGTCTCCTCCCGGATAAAGCCCACCATTTTGCCGCCTTCCCCACGCATAGCGGCCTTCAGGGCCTCCCGGCCGGCCAGCACCGCCTCGTCGCG
>CAJTSR010000085.1 GCA_910579035.1 uncultured Muribaculaceae bacterium
GATTGGCCTTTGCCGCTTTCTTCCTGCCCGTCAGTGTCTTGTAGCTGTCCAGCTTTTTCACCATCTGCCGATACACCACCGCTTCCAGTTCCGCCGTGATGATTTTCCCACAGCCGGGACAGCTTTTGTTGTCCAGCCGTTTCGTACAGCGGAGGTACTGTCTGCCGGAGGGATTGAAGATACTCATAAGGGCATACCCGCAGTTCCCGCACTTGATTTTCCCCGCCAGCCATGTGTGGGTGGCTTTCCGGGCGGACTGGATTTTCATGTTGTTCATCAGCTTCTTGCGGCAGGTCAGCCATATATCCGAGGGGACAATCCCCTCATGGGGCGCAAGCACCAGCATTTGGTCTTTCAGGCTTTGGGCCTTGCCCGGCTTCACATCCCGGCCTTGATAGAGATAACACCCGTTCATGCCCGTGAAGTCGGCGGCGTCATTGACAAGCACCGTCCCCTGGCTCTTGAAAAACTCGTACACATCCAAGTCCGCCTGCACATAGACG
>CAJTSR010000086.1 GCA_910579035.1 uncultured Muribaculaceae bacterium
AATGATGGCACGGAATTCTTCGAGTTCCGCATCCGAGTATCTAGTCTTTTCTGCCATAATCTCACAATTTAAAAATGTTAATCAATGATAGTATTAGTTTTTTATCACATTCACGAACAGTGAGAAATCGTCAAAGTTAAGCTCTGTACCGTTTTCCACTTCATCAACAAGTTCCAAAGATGTGCCTAAAACCTGGTTACAAATATAAGTATTATATTCTTTTACCGCATCATCTGTTTGCGTATTTTTCGAGATTGTTATTTTTATTTTGTCTGTAATCTCGAAACCGCTCGATTTACGTATATTTTGAATACGGTTCACCAGTTCGCGGGCAATACCCTCACGACGCAACTCCTCGGTAACAGTCACTTCAAGCGCCACAGTCAGCTTGCCTTCGTTGGCCACCAGCCATCCAGGAATATCCTCGCTGATGATTTCTACATCTGTCGCTTCGATGATAGCTTCCGCCCCATCCAGGTTCAATGCATATTTCCCGTTCTT
>CAJTSR010000087.1 GCA_910579035.1 uncultured Muribaculaceae bacterium
CAGAAGCGGCCTCGGCGCCGAGGACCAGCAGCGCCTCAAGGACGCCGTGGACCGGGTCAACGAGGCCTGCGGCACCCAGTACAGCGTGGTCGACGCCGCCAACGGCAAGATCGCCGACCAGAGCGGCGTCATCCAGGACAGCACCGAGGCCATCAAGGACAACATCGACCAGCGGCTCAGGCAGATAGAGCTGGAGCAGTACGAGTCCCAGGTCTCCTCGCTCAACGAGCAGAAGGCCAAGGACATCGAGGCCTACACCAAGGCCCAGAAGGACCTCAACGACGCGATCGAGAGCCGGAAGGAGTTCACGGGGTTCACCGGGGAGGCCTGGGACAGGTTCTTCGAGAATTGGAAAAACTGGGACGGCAAGGCGTACTACGACGCCCTGACCGAGACCGGAGACGCCCTCAGGTCCACCAACTCCGCCCTCGAGACCGCCGAGGAAAACTTCCGCGCGGTGCAGGAGGCCTCCGGAGGGCTCGCCGAGGCCTACGATTCTG